>NZ_FPBJ01000009.1 GCF_900116635.1 Xenorhabdus koppenhoeferi
TGACCCCATGCCGAACTCAGCAGTGAAACGCCGTCGCGCCGATGGTAGTGTGGGGTCTCCCCATGCGAGAGTAGGGCACTGCCAGACAATTATTTAACAGCCGTTGCCGGCACAAAAGGCAGCAGGGCTAAAGAAATTCGGTGGTGCGGTAGTTCAGTTGGTTAGAATACCGGCCTGTCACGCCGGGGGTCGCGGGTTCGAGTCCCGTCCGCACCGCCACCGTATTTAGGGGCGTAGTTCAATTGGTAGAGCACCGGTCTCCAAAACCGGGTGTTGGGAGTTCGAGTCTCTCCGCCCCTGCCAGTTAACAACTAAGTAATAATTTGTTTAGCTTTCAGATTAATAGCCCAGCTAATTTTAGCTGGGTTTTTTCTTTTCTATTATTTACCGCGTAATTCTAAGAATTTTGCGTGAATGACCTTTCCTGATCACTCTATCTCCTCTCAAAGCCAGTGTCAGGCAGTTATGGGCGCTTTTTCAACAGGAATTTTTAGTAACTGTTGGATAAGCGCTTGTTGGTCACTGTTTTGCAGCCAGACTGCGTATAATGGTCGTTCTATCAGTTCGTTATTAGGTGAAGATACGAGTTTTGGATATTCTTCTTGCCAATGTATAGGTAGGAAGGTTGCTGCATTTACACTATCCAATAACTCTCTGGCAATATGTGCAGATGTGGTTGTGATGATAGGAGGATGATCATTTTTTAAGATCTGTTGTTCCTGATGATGAAAATCTGCACCCCATTCTAATTTGATGTAATTTTCAATACCTTTCTCAAGGCTATGTTGAGTTGTTGATAAAACAAGCTGAATATTACCGATTAACTGACTTTGGAATTCATCCATTTTTGGGGGTTCTGTAGTAATTAAGAGGTCTAATTCACGAGAATGCAATTGCTTGACTAGTGACTGACGTGTAGAAACCAGAGATTCAATCCTCGTTTCTTGATGGAGATGGTAAAACTTATTTAACCAAGATGTCAGATAACCTTCCCAAAGGGATGCTGTAGAGCCGATAGAGAGTTCGGTATGCTGAGCAACGTAATTGATTTCTTTCTTCGCTAACTGCCAAGTATTCATTAGCGATTCTGCATAGGGTACAAGACGTTCTCCGGCCGCAGTTAGGCGGATATTATTGCGATGCCGTGTGAATAAATTGGTACCCAACTGATTTTCTAGTTGACGGATCCGAAAGCTAACAGCGGATTGTGTTAGATAAAGCGATTCAGCTGCCCGACCAAAGTGACGAGTCTTACTGACTTCCAAAAAGGTTTTCAGTAATTCAGTGTCCACATGCATCTCCAATAGTTTTTGTCGTTAAGATTTAAATATTTTGTTTTACAGAATGTCAAGCCTCCCTAATACTCCGCGCCATAATTAGTATGACATTAGAGTTAGGAGTGTGTCAGATGGCTGAAAGCTTCATCTCGACTAATCGTTTTTTTGATAATAAAAACTATCCGCGTGGATTTTCCCGTCATGGTGATTTCACCATCAAAGAAGCCCAATTATTAGAACGTTATGGTCATGTGTTTAATGAATTGGATCTTGGTAAACGTGAACCGCAAACAGAAGAAGAAAAACTGTTTGTTGCGGTTTGCCGCGGTGAACGAGCACCAGTAACAATAGAAGAAAAAATATGGACTAAGTATTTGACAAAAATCAGTCGTCCAAAACGTTTTCATACTCTTTCTGGCGGAAAACCGCAAATAGACCCAGCAGAGGACTATACCGATAATGATGATTAATACCATCATTGATATTATAATCATCCATCAGGAGGGGCAAAATGCCCCTTTCTTATTTATCCAGCTTGTTTCTGTAGCTGAATAAGTAACCTATCCATACTTCGGTAGCTGAGTGCTTCCATAATGTCTGGCTTTTCTATTCTTTTTTGTTCTTTTAAGTCTGCAATTGTACGAGAAACTTTGAGTATTCTATGCCAAGCTCGTATGGATAGCCCTAATTTCAATAAAGTATTTTCCAGAAAAACTGCATCTTCCATTTTCAATTTGCAAATATCTTCAGTTTTTTTGCTGTTGAGGGAAGCATTAATATGTCCGCACCGTTCAATTTGTATTTTTCTGGCCATTTGTACACGCTTTTTGACATCATGGCTACTTTCTCCATATTTTGCTGATGAATGACTTAAAATGCCTGGAGGAAGCAGCGGAACTTCAATAGAAAGATCAAACCGATCTAAAAAAGGACCTGAAAGTTTAGAAAGGTAACGTAGCACCTGTTGCGGGGTACTTCGGTTATGCAAACCTTGATGATAGCCTGTTGGGCTTGGGTTCATGGCAGCAATAAGTTGAACCATAGCGGGGAAACAAACTTTTGCTCTTGCTCGGGATATTACTATCTCACCGGATTCTAGTGGCTCACGTAAAGCATCAAGAACACTTCGGTTGAATTCGGGTAATTCGTCCAGAAATAATACCCCATTGTGTGCAAGAGAAATCTCTCCTGGCCTCGGTATTGAACCTCCACCTACTAAAGCTGCCATTGACGAACTATGATGAGGTGCCCTAAATGGGCGTGTATGCCATTTTTTTGGATTCACTGAATGCCCGACTAGACTATTGATTGCAGCGACCTCCAGAGCTTCCTGATGCGTTAATGGGGGTAACAGGCTGCATAAACGGCAGGCAAGCATGGTTTTGCCTGTTCCCGGGGGACCAAGTAGTAAAAGATTATGACCGCCAGCGGCAGTGATCTCTAAAGCTCGTTTGGCTTGTTCCTGCCCAATAATATCCTGCATATCCAAAATAGATGGTTCAGTCTGTAATTCAATGGATGAAGGTGAGGCTAGGCTGGCGTTTTTTTCTTTAAAGAAATGACAGACTTGAAGTAAATGTTCTGCCATCAATGCTTCGTTTTGGGACAAAATAGCTAGTTCAGTGTTATTTTCTGAAGAGAGAATAAGTTGTCTTCCTGCCCCTTTGGCACTCAGTGCCGCAGGGATAGCTCCCATGACCCGCCGTATTTCGCCAGAAAGCGCTAACTCCCCTAAAAATTCGTAATTTTGGAGTTTATCTGTTGCGATTTGCTCTGATGCTGCCAATATCGCGATGGCAATAGGAAGATCATATCTTCCACCTTCTTTGGGGAGATCTGCGGGTGCCAAATTAACGGTGATCCTTTTGGGTGGATAGGTAAAACCACTGTTGAGAAGTGCACTTCTTACCCTATCTCGGGCTTCTTTCACGGTGGTTTCAGGTAAGCCAACGAGGGTCAGGCCGGGTAATCCATTACTGATATGCGCTTCTATTGTCACGATGGGGGAATCGATACCAATTGTTGCCCTGGTATGAATAATGGCAAGTGTCATGATGCTCTCCTTAGCAAGAAAGCTAATATCATGAATCGATAAAAAATAATAAAAAGTAGCCTTTTGTTATTTTGCGAGGAGATTCGTAAATATATCTATTGTTATAGTTATTCTGACAGTTATTTTGTAATTCTAATTAAATAGTAACTTAATGTTATCTATGAATAATGAAATTGAATAAGATCTTTCTGATAAAGCAACATAGCACTATTTTTATGGTATAACGGGTAAATTATTTAATCAGCTAAACATATAAATTTATCTTCTGTTATATTCGAGTGTATTTTGTTAATTATGATAACTATTAATAAACAAAATTGGTTTTAATTATGTTTTGTGTGATAACGTTAGTTAATAGACGATTAAATCGTTTTTTATAATTTTACTTATTAATTATTTTATTAAATAGATAGTTACCTGTTATTTCTGAGTGTAAAGCGAGAAAAATTCAGTGGATTCATCTACTTTCTTATCTATCTAAATGAAAAGTATAAATAAAAATAATTTTGTTGCGAAAAAATAAAAATAATTATTGTCAACAATCATGGAAAGTGATAACTCTTAAATATACGTCAAGCATACGAGTTAAAACGAACAGTATTATGAACACTTTTGTCCTAGTGATTAGCCTAATTATTGAGAGTGTGGTGGTGATTATCCCACCGTGCGGGGCTGCACTTGGACGAAGGAAGGCTTAAACTAGAAAAACAGCCAGATTTCAAAAAACCCCGCACCGAAAGGAGCGGGGTTTTTTTTTTGGCACTTTGGATAGACACATAAACATAACAAAGCATCACAACAACCAACCACAGTGTAAACATAACGGGAGATGGCAATGAACGGTGCACAGTCGGTTATAGAAGCGTTACGAGAGCAGGGGATTGAAAAAGTTTTCGGTTATCCTGGTGGAGCTATCATGCCAGTTTATGATGCCTTGTATGACGGAGGAATTGAGCATGTACTATGTCGTCATGAACAAGGGGCTGTTATGGCTGCAATCGGTTATGCAAGAGCAAGTGGTAAGCCGGGGGTCTGTATTGCAACATCAGGACCCGGTGCAACTAACTTAATCACTGGATTGGCTGATGCTTTGTTGGATTCTGTTCCTGTTGTTGCTATCACCGGTCAGGTGAGTTCTGAATTTATAGGAACGGACGCTTTTCAGGAGATTGATATTTTGGGAATGTCCCTTTCTTGTACAAAACATAGCTTTCTCATTGATTCGCTCGAAAGAATCCCCCAAGTTATGGCTGATGCTTTTACGATTGCCATGAGTGGTCGCCCGGGACCTGTTCTGGTTGATTTACCGAAAGATATCCAATTAGCCCAAGGTGATTTTTCACCATACCTGGTATCGGAACCCCAAAAATTATCTCTTCCTAAACAAGAGATTGAACAATCCTGTCAACTGCTGGCATCGTCTGGTAAACCCGTTTTGTACGTGGGAGGAGGTGTTGGTATTGCTGGCGCAGTACCTGAATTACGCCGTTTTGTTGCGGAAACAGGAATACCGGTTGTTTCCACATTGAAAGGTTTGGGGGCTGCGGATTGTGAACATGATTGCTACTTAGGAATGTTGGGAATGCACGGCACCAAAGCCGCCAACTTAGCTGTTCAATCCTGTGATTTATTGATTGCTGTCGGTGCTCGTTTTGATGATCGGGTGACGGGGAAATTGAATACTTTTGCGCCTAATGCCAAAGTCATTCATTTAGATATTGATCCTTCTGAATTCAATAAATTACGTCAGACTCATGTTTCATTATTAGGCGATTTAAAAACCTTGTTACCTCATTTACAGCAAACTTTATCGATTCAAAACTGGCAACAAGAAGTAAAACAATTAAAAAGTGAACATGTATGTTGTTACGACTATCAAGGTGAAAAAATTTACGCACCATTGCTGCTGAAACAAGTTTCTGAGCGTGTGCCATCCAGCACCATAATCACAACTGATGTTGGGCAACATCAGATGTGGACTGCTCAACACATGACATTTAGCCAACCAGAGAATTTCATCACCTCAAGTGGATTGGGCACGATGGGGTTTGGTATTCCAGCCGCAATTGGCGCACAGATGGCTCGCCCGGAAGATATGGTTATCTGCATATCTGGTGACGGCTCTTTTATGATGAATGTTCAGGAGTTAGGCACGATCAAGCGTAAGCAGTTGCCAGTTAAGATGATCTTACTGGATAACCAGCGTCTGGGCATGGTTCGTCAGTGGCAGGAACTATTTTTTGAAGAACGTTATAGCGAAACGATCTTAACGGATAATCCCGATTTTCTGACGTTGGCACGCGCTTTTGATATTCCGGGGCAGCACATTACTGATAAGTCACAAGTAGATGATGCCTTGAATGCTTTATTCAGCAGCGAGGGTGCATATTTATTACACGTATCCATTGATGAATTAGAGAATGTCTGGCCGTTGGTTCCACCAGGCGCAAGCAACGCAACCATGCTGGAGAAGTCATTATGATGCAACATCAACTTGCTATTCAGGCGAAATCTTGCCCTGAAATTTTGGAGCGAATTCTGAGAGTTACCCGTCATCGTGGATTTCAGGTATGTGCATTGAATATGGATCATATAACAGATAGTGATAATGTAAGCATTGAACTCACAGTATCCAGCCAGAGTTCCGTCAATTTACTATTTTCTCAACTGATGAAATTAGTGGATGTTGCCAGGGTCGAGATCAAACACAAAGAATCACAATTAATAAGCGCATAGGGCGCAATGAAAGGAAAACTGAGAATGACAAAGCAAGCTGATTATATTTGGTTCAATGGGGAAATGGTGCCTTGGGCAGATGCGAAAGTTCATGTTATGTCCCACGCCCTGCATTATGGCACTTCAGTGTTTGAAGGAGTTCGTTGCTATGACTCTCACAAGGGACCAGTAATTTTCCGTCATCGTGAACATATGCAGCGCTTGCATGACTCAGCAAAAATTTACCGTTTCCCTGTGAGCCAGAGTGTTGATGAGTTAATGGAAGCATGTCGTGCGACACTCCGTAAAAATAAATTAGTCAGTGCTTACATTCGCCCGTTGGTATTTATTGGTGATGTCGGAATGGGGGTAAATCCTCCCGCAGGCTATAAAACCGACATTATTATTGCGGCTTTCCCTTGGGGAGCATATCTCGGGGAAGAAGCTTTGGATCAGGGCATTGATGCGATGGTTTCTTCATGGAGCCGCGTAGCAGCAAATACGATCCCAACAGCTGCAAAAGCGGGGGGCAATTATCTTTCTTCTTTGTTGGTGGGAAGTGAAGCCCGACGTCATGGTTATCAGGAAGGTATTGCACTGGATGTGCATGGTTACATTTCAGAAGGAGCGGGTGAAAACTTATTTGAAGTGAAAGATGGAATTCTATTCACACCTCCATTCACTTCATCTGCCCTGCCTGGGATCACGCGTGATGCCATCATCAAATTGGCGCAAGATCTTGGTTTGGAAGTATGTGAACAGACTCTTTCCCGTGAATCACTCTACTTGGCGGATGAAGTATTCATGACAGGGACTGCGGCGGAGATCACACCGGTTCGTAGCGTTGACGGTATTCAGGTTGGCATTGGCAAATGTGGCCCTATTACCAAAAAAATCCAAAACGCGTTTTTTGGCCTGTTTGATGGTACGACAGAAGATAAATGGGGTTGGTTGGACCCGGTTAATTCTTAATAAAAATATAAAATTCCACAGGCGATCGTTCCCCGCCTGTGCTGATTGCTGAAGTTAATTAGATAAGACAGATATGGGAGTAAAAATAATGCCTAAATACCGTTCTGCCACAACAACACATGGTCGTAATATGGCGGGGGCCCGCGCCTTATGGCGAGCGACAGGTATGACTGATGCTGATTTTGGGAAACCGATCATTGCAGTTGTTAACTCATTCACTCAGTTTGTGCCGGGGCACGTACATCTGCGCGATCTTGGCAAATTGGTGGCAGAACAGATAGAGGCATCAGGAGGAGTTGCAAAAGAGTTCAATACGATTGCCGTTGATGATGGTATTGCGATGGGGCATGGCGGAATGCTTTATTCACTGCCTTCGCGTGAATTGATCGCTGACTCGGTAGAATATATGGTCAATGCCCACTGTGCTGATGCGATGGTCTGTATTTCTAACTGCGACAAAATTACACCGGGGATGCTGATGGCATCTCTGCGTCTGAATATTCCGGTTATTTTTGTTTCCGGAGGCCCAATGGAGGCGGGTAAAACTCGCCTGTCTGATCAGATAATCAAACTGGATTTAGTTGATGCCATGATTCAGGGAGCCAATCCGAATGTCAGTGATGAACAAAGTGATCAAATTGAGCGTTCGGCTTGCCCGACATGTGGTTCTTGTTCGGGGATGTTTACCGCAAACTCAATGAATTGTCTGACCGAAGCGCTGGGGCTTTCTCAGCCCGGTAATGGTTCATTGCTTGCTACGCACGCGGATCGCAAGACCCTATTTATCAACGCAGGTAAACGCATTGTTGAACTGACTAAACGTTACTATGAAAAAAATGATGATAGTGCCTTACCACGTAATATTGCGACTAAAGCGGCATTTGAAAATGCGATGATACTGGATATTGCGATGGGCGGCTCAACTAATACCGTTTTACATTTATTGGCAGCAGCTCAGGAAGGAGAAGTCGATTTCACAATGGCAGACATTGATCGTCTGTCTCGTCAGGTGCCTCATTTATGCAAAGTCGCTCCAAGTACCCAAAAATACCATATGGAAGATGTGCATCGTGCTGGTGGTGTGATGGGTATTCTTGGTGAACTGGATCGGGCAGGGCTTTTACACCGCAATGTGAAAAATGTTTTGGGATTGGATTTACCACAAACTTTGACACAGTACGACATCATGCTAACAACAGATGAAGGAGTGAAGAGCATGTACTCAGCCGGGCCGGCAGGAATTCGTACAACTCAGGCCTTTTCGCAGAGTTGCCGTTGGCCGTCGCTGGATACTGATCGTGAAGAAGGGTGTATTCGTGAATATGCGCATGCTTACAGCCAAGATGGTGGATTGGCGGTTCTGTTTGGCAACATTGCTATGGATGGTTGTATCGTCAAGACTGCGGGCGTGGATGAAGGAAGCCTGACTTTCAGAGGCTTGGCCAAAGTTTATGAGAGTCAGGACGACGCAGTAGACGCAATACTGGGCGGAAAAGTGATAGCGGGAGATGTAGTTGTCATTCGCTATGAAGGCCCGAAAGGGGGTCCTGGAATGCAGGAAATGCTCTATCCAACGACTTATTTAAAATCGATGGGATTGGGTAAAAGTTGTGCATTGATCACTGATGGCCGTTTTTCAGGAGGAACATCGGGTCTGTCCATTGGTCATGTTTCCCCTGAAGCGGCGAATGGTGGTTTGATTGGGCTGATTCAGGATGGCGATATCATCAATATTGATATCCCAAATCGTAGAATTCAGTTGGATGTGAATGACTCAGAACTTGCTGCGCGTACACAGGCCGAATTATCTCGCGGGGATAAGGCATGGACACCGAATTACCGTGAACGTCAGGTTTCTTTTGCACTACGCGCCTATGCTTCATTGGCGACCAGTGCTGACAAAGGCGCAGTGCGCGATAAAACCAAGCTGGGGAATTGATTGTGGCGGTTTATCCTCTTAATACAGAACCAAAAGGGGCGGAATATCTCAAAGCCGCATTGAGTGCACCCGTTTATGATGTTGCTCAAGTTACCCCGTTGCAGGAAATGAAAAAAATCTCGGCCCGTTTAGATAATACAATTTTAGTTAAACGGGAAGACCGTCAGGTAGTGCACAGTTTCAAATTGCGTGGTGCATACGCAATGATTGTGGGTTTGACGGAAACTCAAAAATCCAAAGGTGTCATTACCGCTTCTGCCGGCAATCATGCGCAAGGTGTTGCGTTATCAGCCAGTAAGGTTGGTATGAAAGCCATCATCGTAATGCCAATAGCTACAGCGGATATTAAAGTCGATGCCGTGCGTAGCTTTGGCGGAGAAGTGTTGTTACACGGTGCGAATTTTGATGAAGCGAAAGCGAAAGCAATCGAGATGGCAAAAGAGCACGGTTACACTTTTGTACCCCCTTTTGATCATCCTGCCGTGATTGCGGGTCAGGCAACATTGGCGATGGAATTATTACAGCAGGATGTCCACCTTGATCGCATTTTTGTGCCGGTGGGTGGTGGTGGATTAATTGCGGGTGTCGCTGTTCTCATCAAACAACTTGTACCAGAAATGAAGGTCATCGGTGTGGAAGCCGAGGATTCTGCCTGTTTGAAAGCAGCATTGGAAGCGGGGCATCCAGTTGATTTACCTAGAGTTGGGCTATTTGCGGAGGGCGTGGCAGTTAAACGCATTGGCGACGAAACATTCCGTTTATGCCAGCAATATGTTGATGATGTTATTACGGTGGATAGTGATGCGATTTGTGCTGCCATGAAAGATATCTTTGAAGATGTCAGAGCGATTGCGGAACCTTCGGGTGCATTGGCATTGGCGGGCCTGAAAAAATATGTCCAACAACATCAGATTCAGGGAGAAAGACTGGCACATATTCTTTCTGGCGCTAATGTGAATTTTCATGGCTTGCGTTATATTTCTGAACGCAGTGAACTGGGAGAACAGCGCGAAGCCTTACTGGCAGTCACTATTCCTGAACAAAAGGGCAGTTTCCTGCATTTCTGCCAGATATTGGGTCCTCGTGTTGTGACCGAATTCAGTTATCGCTATTCGGATGTCACTGACCTGAACAAGGCCTGTATTTTTGTGGGTATCCGATTGAGTCGCGGGAATGCTGAGCGTTGTGAAATCATTGAGGTATTAAAAGTATCGGGATATCAGGTGGCTGATTTTACCGATGATGAAATGGCGAAATTGCATGTCCGTTACATGATAGGCGGCAGGCCAGCAAAGCCATTGCAGGAGCGGTTGTTTAGTTTTGCCTTTCCTGAATCTCCGGGGGCTTTATTGAAATTTTTACAGACGCTAGGCACACATTGGAATATCACTTTATTTCATTATCGTAGTCACGGCACAGATTATGGTCGTGTATTAGCAGCTTTTGAGCTTTCAGAGCCGGAAATATGTTTTGATCGTCATTTGGACATGCTGGGCTATGAATATCATGATGAAACTCATAACTCTTCGTTTAAATTATTTTTGACTTAAGCCACCAATCGCAAAATAGCTCTTTTGATACGAGGGCTATTTTGCCCGATTATTGCGTCGTCAGTATTATTTAACCAACGATTTAGCACCAGAATATCTGGAGAGGTGTTTGATAGTAAACAGTGGACGAAATAATCTGCCATCAAACGGGTTGTTTCTGATTCGAGGTAAGTAATATCAGATGAAACACTCAATTTACAGTTTCTGAAGCTATAACAGATCCCAAAATGCTTTAACCAACGGTTCATTCAAGCGCTTGCTTAGTGTACAAACTCCCAATTCAAATGGCTCAACCAACGAAATATTTTCCAGTAATGAGACACGGTTACGTACAGGTTCAGGACTATTTTCGATAACAACTGCAGGGATCAGGGCAGTCCCACAGCCCAATGCCACCATAGAAACAATCGCTTCATGGCCGGAAACTGTTGCGTAAATAACAGGATGCAGGATCTTATTCCGGCGAAACCAAAGTTCAATGCGCTTACGTGAAGGCCCATGTTCAGGCAGGATAAACGGAACAGTATTCCAGTCTGGCTGCTCTTGTATTGCAAGCGTTTTCACCGCACAAGGCAGAGAGGGGGTAATTAATACTAATGGTATTTCACCTATTTTAGTAAAGCTGACATTATCAGGCAGTTTTTCTGGCTTTCCTGCAATGCCTAAATCGGCGGCATCAGATTGGATCCTATCAACGGCATCTGCGGCATCTCCCGTTGTCAGTTTAATTTCCACCAAGGGATGCTCTGCCCTGAATTTATCCAACACTTGCGGAAGATGGCTATACGCAGCAGTCACCGAACAGAACAGACGTAATTCTCCCGTCAGTGATGGGCTTTGATGATTTAATGAGTTCTGTAGCTGCTTATATTGCAGGAGCGTTTGTTGGGCAAATTGTTTGAGCTGCTCACCGGCAATAGTGAGTTTGACTGTTCGGTTATCTCGTAGAAAGAGCGGATGCCCCAATAATTCCTCAAGGCGCTGTATTTGGCGTGAAAGCGTGGATGGGCTGACATGCATGGCCTTGGCAGTTTGCCCAAAATGACAACTTTCCGCAAGGTGTAAAAATAGTTTTAACTCACGTAGATCCATCGCTTTTTAGCCTTTTGCCCAGAGATTTTTGTTGTAAGAAGGTATATTGCATAAACTGCAAGATAGTCTTGTGAATATATCAATTTAAGCAACGGCTTTCATGTCATATATTGCTTTCATACATATTGATTTCATACAAATGACCTCACAGACAGGGTCAAGAAAAAATAAAAAATAGTTGCTGCATATAATTAATATGCGAAGCACAAAACAAACGAAGCGCAAAACAAATAAGCAAACACACAAATCATATGAAAAATAAATCATATGAAAAAATAAACATCGGAGTAACCATGACTAATTATTTTGATATGTTGAATTTACGCCAGCAATTGGCGCAATTAGGCAAATGTCGTTTTATGGCGCGGGAAGAATTTGCTGACGAGGCGGGATATTTAAAAGGCAAAAAAGTGGTGATCGTCGGTTGTGGTGCGCAAGGGCTAAACCAAGGGCTTAACATGCGTGATTCTGGTTTAGACATTGCCTATGCCCTGCGTAAGGACGCGATTGCAGAAAAACGCGCATCATGGCGCAAGGCAACCGAAAATGGTTTCAAAGTCGGTACTTATGAAGAGTTGATTCCACAGGCCGATCTTGTTATCAACTTGACACCGGACAAACAGCATTCAGCGGTAGTTCAGGCTGTTCAGCCCTTAATGAAAGAAGGTGCTGCGTTGGGTTATTCCCATGGCTTCAATATTGTTGAAGTGGGCGAGCTGATACGCAAAGATATCACCGTTGTGATGGTTGCTCCTAAATGTCCGGGGACAGAAGTTCGTGAAGAGTATAAGCGTGGATTTGGTGTTCCCACTTTGATTGCCGTGCATCCAGAAAATGATGCGAAAAGTGAAGGAATGGCGATCGCAAAAGCGTGGGCTGCTGCAACAGGTGGTCATCGTGCAGGTGTTCTGGAATCTTCTTTTGTAGCGGAAGTGAAATCTGACCTGATGGGTGAGCAGACCATTTTGTGTGGCATGTTACAGGCTGGTTCTCTGTTATGCTATGACCAATTGATTGCTGATGGTGCTGAACCGGGCTATGCAGGGAAATTAATTCAGTTTGGCTGGGAAACTATCACCGAAGCTTTGAAACAAGGCGGGATTACCCTGATGATGGATCGTCTCTCCAATTCGGCTAAACTGCGTGCTTATGCTCTTTCTGAGCAATTGAAGACGCTCTTAGCTCCGCTGTTCGAAAAACATATGGACGACATTATTTCTGGTAAATTTTCTTCCACAATGATGACTGATTGGGCGAATGACGATAAAAATTTGCTGACCTGGCGTGAAGAAACAGGAAAAACACCATTTGAAAATTATCCTGAGTACAATGGCAATATCGGTGAGCAGGAATACTTTGACCACGGTGTACTGATGATAGCGATGGTCAAGGCTGGCGTGGAACTGGCATTTGAGACGATGGTGGATTCCGGCATTATTGATGAGTCTGCTTATTACGAATCTCTGCATGAATTGCCGCTGATTGCAAACACTATTGCCCGTAAACGCTTATATGAAATGAACGTAGTTATTTCCGATACTGCGGAATATGGTAATTATCTGTTCTCTTACGTTGCCGTTCCATTACTGAAAGAAACCTTCATGGCGACGCTGCAAGCCGGGGATTTAGGAAAATCAGTTGCAGATTGTGGTATCGACAATGCCCAGTTACGTGATGTGAATGAAGCGATCCGCAACCATCCGATTGAAGTTATCGGCCATACTTTACGTGGCTACATGACTGATATGAAACGCATCTCAGTCGGCGGATAATAAGTTATTTATTCTGCCCGGTGAAATAACATCGGGCAGAATATTTCCGACTCTACAAACCAAACCTTGATTTCAATTCATCAATAGCTTGACGCTGGAACATTTCGAATCTTTCTTTTGGCTGCTGCAATTGAATTGCATTGAGTATAGGATCGTTGACTTCAGTACGAATACCACTTAACTCTTCCATAACGGCTAAACCACAGAAAGGGACATAAGCTTCGGTGTATCCTCCCTCATGAACCATAACCAATTTGCCATGACATAACTCATCTGCTGCCTGTTGTATTTTGTGAGTCATTTCGCGGAAACTGCCACTATGCAGTTGCATTCGAGCCAGAGGATCGTAAGCATTAGCATCATATCCGCAGGCAACAATAATCAATTCAGGTTGGAAACGTTGCAAGGCAGGGAGTACAATCTGCTCCACGGCATAGAGATAACTATTGTGTCCAGCGCCGGCCATTAATGGAATATTGATATTGAAACCTTCTCCTTCACCCGCACCGATATCATTTTCGCCACTGTAACCTTCGGGATAACAGCCATCCTGGTGTAGTGAAATAGTCAAAACATCATCACGTTCCCAGAAAATATGCTGAGTTCCGTTACCGTGATGAACATCCCAGTCAATCACAGCAACTCGTCCAACACCAACTTTTTCCTTTGCGTGTTCAATGGCAAGAGCAATATTGGCAAGGAAGCAGAAACCCATCGCTCGATCAGGCAGACAGTGGTGACCGGGCGGACGGGAAAGGCTGTAAGCATTATCCAATTCACCATTCAACACGACTTCTACTGCTGCATAGGTAAGCCCGGCAGATAATTTGGCAATTTCATAGCTGCCTTGTCCCATCGGTGCTTCAGGCCCCAATATTCCTCCGCCATTATCACTCATAAACTTAAAACGCTGTAAATACGCTTCGGTATGAACCAGCTTTAATGTTGCATCATCAAGAGGTTCAGCACTACGTAAGTATAGAGAACGATTTAAACCGGAAACATCCATTAAGTTTTTCATTCTGCGTTTGGTTTCGGGGGATTCGGCATGCCCAGTATTACTGGGTGGTTGTACCCACCTACCAACGGGAAATGTGACGACATGTTGTAATGCAGAATTGTGCCAGAAACAAAGTTCATCAAAGAAAAAGCCTGTCTTACGTTGCATTAATATCCTCCTTGTTACCGATTTAAATGGCTTTCATAATAGTGATACACACTTATGAGGTACCCTTACTCCTCGCAGCGCGAAGAGTAGGGAAGAAGTGATCTACAATTTTAAATTGTTACTTAATGTTAATAAGAATAATAATTGTTATAACACTAATGAACTTAAGAAAATGTTATGTATTTCAATTAATAGAAAAAACAGTTTTATTCTGGCGGCTGTATAAAATAAAGA
This sequence comes from Xenorhabdus koppenhoeferi, assembly GCF_900116635.1. Lineage (GTDB taxonomy): Bacteria > Pseudomonadota > Gammaproteobacteria > Enterobacterales > Enterobacteriaceae > Xenorhabdus > Xenorhabdus koppenhoeferi. Next base: position 14,773 of record NZ_FPBJ01000009.1, read on the forward strand.
AAACCGCCTCTTAGCCTGGCTTTCTGCTACAATTTCGTTCCCTGAACTTTCATCCTGATATAATTTTCGAAACAATATGCAATTAAATCCAAGCCAACAACAAGCGGTTGAATTTGTAACGGGGCCTTGTCTGGTTCTGGCTGGGGCAGGTTCTGGCAAGACCCGGGTGATTACTAATAAAATTGCCCATTTAATCCGCAATTGCGGTTATTTGCCTCGCTATATTGCAGCGGTCACCTTTACCAATAAGGCGGCCCGCGAGATGAAAGAGCGTGTATCGCAAACCTTAGGGCGCAAGGAAACGCGAGGGTTGATGATCTCAACTTTCCACACCTTGGGCTTGGAGATCATCAAGCGTGAATATAAAGCTCTGGGTATGAAGAGCAATTTTTCGTTGTTTGATGATCACGATCAGATGGTTTTACTGAAAGATCTCACGGCAGATCTGTTGGAAGAAGATAAGGATTTATTGCAAAAGCTTATTTCCAGTATTTGTAACTGGAAGAATGAATTAATTCCACCAGAGCAGGTGATCAGGAGGGTTCGTACGGCGCAGGAGCACCAATTTGCAGAGTGTTACCGTCGTTATGATTTACATCTGAACAGCTGTAACGTTCTTGATTTTGATGATCTGATTACCAAACCTACTCTGTTGTTAATGCGTGATGAAGAAGTCAGGGAGCGCTGGCAGAATAAAATTCGTTATCTGCTGGTGGATGAGTATCAGGATACGAATACCAGCCAATACCAATTGGTGAAATTGCTGGTGGGCAATCGTGCTCGTTTTACCGTGGTCGGCGATGATGATCAGTCCATATATTCATGGCGTGGTGCCCGTCCACAAAATTTGATCCTGCTGAAAGAAGACTTCCCGCAGTTGAATGTGATCAAACTGGAACAGAATTACCGTTCATCAGGACGAATATTGAAGTCAGCTAATATTCTGATAGCCAACAACCCCCATGTATTTGAGAAAAAACTCTTTTCAGAATTGGGCTATGGTGATCCCCTCCGAGTGATTGAAGCCAACAATGAAGATCATGAAGCTGAGCGGGTAGTGGGAGAACTGATCGCCCATCACTTTATCAATAAAACAGAATATAAAGATTACGCCATTCTTTATCGTGGTAATCATCAGTCCCGTATCTTCGAAAAAATGTTGATGCAAAACCGGATCCCTTACCGCATTTCGGGAGGGACATCGTTTTTTTCTCGGCCTGAGATCAAGGACTTACTCTCGTATCTGCGTGTTTTGATTAATCCAGAGGATGACAGCGCGTTTTTGCGTATCGTCAATACACCACGGCGAGAAATCGGGGCGGTGACAATCCAGAAGTTAGGTGAGTGGGCGAATCAACGTAACAAGAGTTTATATCAAGCCAGTTTTGATTTTGGACTGGAGCAGTATCTGACAGGACGTGGTTTGGCTGCATTGCAGCGTTTTACTCACTGGATGGATGAAATATCCAAACAGACGGAGTGTGAACCGTTATTGGCTGTAAGGGACTTACTGCGTGGTATGGATTACGAAAGCTGGCTATATGAAACTTCCCCCAGCCCGAAAGCGGCTGAAATGAGAATGAAAAATGTCAATCAGCTTTTCACTTGGATGAGCGAAATGCTTGAGGGAAATGACTTGAATGAATCAATGAGCCTTTCTCAGGTAGTGGCGCGCTTTACTCTGCGGGATATGCTGGAGCGTGGGGAAGAAGACGAAGAGCTGGATCAGGTTCAGCTGATGACGTTGCATGCTTCCAAAGGGCTGGAATTCCCTTACGTTTTTCTGGTTGGCATTGAAGAGGGGTTGTTACCACATCAGAGCAGTATTGATGAAGATAACATTGAGGAAGAGCGCCGTTTGGCTTATGTCGGCATTACCCGTGCGCAGAGAGAACTATTTTTTACTCTGAGCAAAGAGCGTCGTCAGTATGGTGAATTGATCCGCCCTGAGCCAAGCCGATTCTTGCTTGAGCTACCACAAGATGATCTGGATTGGCCACAAAGTAAACGCGTGGTTAGTGCGGAAGAGCGAATGAAACAGGGGCAGTCGCGTCTTGCAGATATTAAATCACGTTTAGGGCTTGGTCAGAAAAACGTAGGTAAGTAAGTACCTGTCCCTTTAGTTATTCTGTATTCTTAATGAATACAGAATAACTAAAGTAAAAGCTTAATCTAAACAGGGATTATTTTGTTCTTCAAGGAACAAAGACCACTGAACATAACCCTGCCATTTTATTTCTTGCTGTAATGCTTCTGCCCTGAGAGGATGCTGCATCTGTGCCTGCTCAGTATCCAATTGAGAACGTTGTTGAATATTGTGCAAGGTTCTTGCACGAATATCTTGTCCAATCGGTAAAAATCCGGATACTTCACGGACAACCAGCATATGGAAACTGTTTGAGCCTAAATCGATAGCAGCATAGAGCGAAGAAAAACCCAGCATAGTATTTATTCCGACATACATGTGTTATTTCAGCGCCGTATTGTATTAACTCGGACGTTGACGGTTGCGTGTTGGATTTCCACGGCGCGGCATATTAGAGCGGCGTGGGTGTCCCCCTGAGCGTGCGCGATTACGGCGCTTAGGAACTGGCAGATCTTGTAATAACGCATCACTATTATATTTGCTGACCGGGATTTGGTGCTGGATATACTCTTCAATGGCCGGCAAGTTCAATACATACTCTTCACATGCCAGGCTGATAGAATGCCCACTTTCTCCGGCGCGCCCTGTCCGGCCAATACGGTGAACATAATCTTCACAGTCATCCGGCAGATCATAGTTAAATACATGTGTCACCGACGGAATATGCAGTCCACGGGCGGCAACGTCGGTAGCCACCAAAATATCCAGATTACCCAGACTGAATTCCTCAAGAATACGCAGGCGCTTTTTCTGGGCGACATCACCTGTCAGAAGACCGACACGATGACCATCAGCAGCCAGATGGGCCCAAATATCTTCACAGCGGTGTTTGGTATTGGCAAAAATAATGCAGCGATCAGGCCACTCTTCTTCCAGCAACGTCTGTAACAGACGCATTTTTTCTTCATTGGAAGGGTAAAATAGCTCTTCCTGAATGCGGTGCCCTGTTTTTTGCAGGGGTTCTACTTCCACATATTCAGGATTATTCATCTGTTCAAATGCCAATTCACGCACCCGATAAGATAGTGTTGCAGAAAAGAGCAGATTCATTCTTTCCGTAGCTGCCGGAATGCGGCGGAACAGCCAGCGAATATCTTTGATAAAACCCAAATCGTACATGCGATCTGCTTCATCGAGCACGATGACTTGAATCGCACTAAGATGGATATGACCTTGTTTTGTATAATCGATCAAACGACCTGTTGTGCCAATGACGATATCAACGCCAGATTCCAGCACCTTAAGCTGTTTATCATAGCCGTCGCCGCCGTAGGCAAGACCCATTTTTAATCCAGTAACTTCCGACAATTCTTCTGCGTCAGAGTATATCTGGACAGCTAATTCGCGGGTAGGTGCCATAATCAGCGCTCTTGGCTGATTGATTTTACGTTCTTTCCCCACAGGATGAGTCAATAAGTAATGAAAAGTAGACGCTAAAAATGCCAGCGTCTTGCCTGTTCCGGTTTGTGCTTGTCCCGCAACATCTCGGCCTTCGACAGTAAAAGGCAATGTTAGCGCCTGTATTGGCGTGCAGTTGGAAAACCCTTTTTTATCAAGAGCTCCCAAGACCTTGGGGTGCAATGCGAAGTCGGAAAACTTCTTTTCTGTCAAATGTGTTTTGCTCATAGTGTGGTAAGAATATCAGTTAACTATTGCTTTAAGAAAGTGTATCCGCTGAAATAAAGACACCCTAGTGTTGGTTAAGGTACACTGACACTGTAAAAGATTTTACTTTTGGAGCAAAAAATGAATGAAAAAATTGTGAACGATGAAGTTGTGAATGCAGGTATCGTTCATTTGGCTGACAGTGATTTCAACGAAGATAAACTGAATGTAAAAGGTCCTGTCCTCGTTGAATTTTGGGCTGAATGGTGTGGCCCTTGTAAAATGATTGCTCCTATTTTGGATGAAATCTCTTCAGATTTTGCTGGTAAACTGAAAGTTGCTAAGCTGAATGTCGATGATCACACTGAAACAGCACCAAAATTCGGTATTCGCGGTATCCCAACAATGATTCTGTTTAAAGATGGTGAGAAGGTTGCGGTAAAAGTGGGCGCACTGTCAAAAACTCAACTGAAAGCGTTTTTGGAACCACACCTTTAATTTAGAGTCAGGTCACAGTAATTACGGGCGTTTAGCATATAGGATGATTTATCTTATTGACCGCTAGACGTCTGCTACGAAGCATGGTAAGTTAGCGATTACATGCTCGTATAAAACATTTCATGAGTGAATTTTTTATTTGATATAAAGGTTTATTGGTGTAAAGAGTTGACATTATGCATGTTGCATACTAAAAAACCTGTAGTATCTGATAAATCTGTTATTTCTGGATCACCTGAAGTATCTGATAGCATATCGCATTTGGTAAATTCGCTGAGTCTATATACAGGATATTTAGTATATGGCTTAGTTCGCTGATAGCGTTCTGATACTGAACATCTCTAAGCAGGATGTTTTTGTAGTTATAATTTTTATATACCCAATGGATTTCAAGATGCAGCGCGACGGCAAGGGAATGAATCCCCAAGAGCATAGCTAACTATGTAACTGGGGTGAGTGAGCGCAGCCAACAAAGCTGCAACTTGAAAGACGACGGGTATAGTTATAAACAGTGCTCATACCAAGATAATGCTTATGCTGAGATAGTTTTTATTTGAAATAGTTCTTATTATTGAAACTAACCACGTTTCGTTATTATCTCAGTCGTGTTTTGACAGTTTGTCAGTCTTATTTTGCAATCAATCTGAGTACTTCAAGTTACTGCCTTGTAATATAAATATGTTAGAAGGTTTTATTCGTTTCTGGTACAAATAAACAGGCACCGATAACGTTGCCATACCATTCACGTTCAGAGTTCGAGATATACCCCGAGTTAAAGAACCCACCATTATGAATCTTACCGAATTAAAGAATACGCCAGTATCTGAGTTGATTACTCTTGGCGAAAATATGGGGCTGGAAAATCTGGCTCGTATGCGTAAGCAAGACATCATTTTCTCTATTCTCAAACAACACGCAAAAAGTGGAGAGGATATTTTCGGAGATGGTGTGCTGGAGATATTACAGGATGGATTTGGTTTCCTCCGCTCCGCAGACAGTTCTTACCTTGCAGGTCCCGATGATATTTACGTTTCTCCTAGTCAAATCCGCCGTTTCAACCTCCGTACCGGTGATACCATTTCAGGGAAAATCCGCCCACCAAAAGAAGGTGAACGCTATTTTGCCCTGCTGAAAGTTAATGAAGTTAACTTTGACAAACCTGAAAATGCCCGCAATAAAATCCTGTTTGAAAACCTGACTCCGCTTCATGCCAATAACCGTCTGCGCATGGAACGTGGTAATGGTTCTACTGAGGATTTGACCGCTCGTGTGTTGGACTTGGCTGCTCCGATTGGTCGCGGTCAACGTGGTTTGATCGTTGCTCCACCAAAAGCGGGTAAAACCATGCTGCTGCAAAATATTGCAGCTAACATTGCTCATAACTACCCAGACTGTGTTCTGATGGTACTGCTGATTGATGAGCGTCCAGAAGAAGTGACCGAAATGCAGCGTCTGGTAAAAGGCGAAGTCATTGCTTCAACTTTTGATGAACCAGCTTCTCGTCACGTTCAAGTGGCTGAAATGGTGATCGAAAAAGCAAAACGTCTGGTTGAGCATAAAAAAGATGTCATTATCCTGCTGGATTCCATTACCCGTCTGGCTCGTGCATATAACACCGTCGTTCCTGCATCCGGTAAGGTATTGACTGGTGGTGTGGATGCGAATGCCCTGCATCGTCCAAAACGTTTCTTTGGTGCTGCACGTAATGTTGAAGAAGGTGGTAGCCTGACCATCATCGCCACTGCGCTGGTTGATACTGGTTCCAAAATGGATGAAGTTATTTACGAAGAATTTAAAGGTACAGGTAACATGGAATTACACCTGTCCCGTAAAATCGCTGAAAAACGTGTTTTCCCTGCTATTGATTATAATCGTTCTGGAACACGTAAAGAAGAGCTGCTCACTGTACAGGATGAGCTACAGAAAATGTGGATCCTACGTAAAATTATTCACCCAATGGGTGAAATCGATGCGATGGAATTCCTTATTAACAAACTGGCTATGACAAAAACAAACGAAGAATTCTTCGACTTTATGAAACGTTCATAGTTCCTTGAGTGAATTAACAGTTTTGTGAATAAATTGATAGCCCTGTAAAAGGGAATTCATAACACAGCAAAATTAGCTACTTTGTTAAAACGTCACATTTTTGTGGCGTTTTTTTATCCATCTTTTTACAGGTTAGCTGAAATGGCATATATATTGCTTTGTTGAATGGTTGGCTGAATATTTTACTGAACTAATACCTTAAGAATGGTTAGTAAATAATGATTGTTCATATCTATTCTATGGTTAGAGCGAGTGAGTATTACCATGCATTGATTTCCTATACACGGTAGGATGTCTAGTGTTAATACTAAACTTATGTATCCGTTGTCATAACTATCCATAAGTTAAACAATATAGATAACTTACCATTATTTTTGCAGAGAGCTGTTATTGTGAATATCCCCAGCATGAGTGTTGAAATTTTTTGCGTGTTTATATTTTCGTTTGTGTTTTTGTTCGTGGCACGCAAGATGGCAAAAAATATCGGTCTGGTCGATAAGCCGAATCACCGAAAACATCACCATGGCTTAGTCCCTTTGGTGGGGGGAATATCTGTTTTTCTCGGAGTCTGTTTTGCATTTGCTATAACCAGAGAGTTTATACCACATAAATGGTCATATCTGGCTTGTGCAACGGTATTGGTTTTTATCGGTGTATTAGATGATCGTTTTGATATCAGTGTGAAGATTCGCGCAACCATTCAGGCTCTGGTTGGTATCAGTATGATGTATTTTGCGGGCCTTAAGCTTGAAAGCTTAGGTAATGCTTTCGGTCCATGGGAAATGACACTGGGACCATTCAGCTATGTTATGACTTTATTCGCTGTCTGGGCCGCCATTAATGCTTTCAACATGGTGGATGGCATTGATGGCCTTTTGGGTGGATTATCCTGTGTTTCTTTCGGTGCGCTAGGCGTTTTATTGTACGAAAATGGTAATACGGGACTCGCATTTTGGTGTTTCACGGTTATTGCAGGAATATTACCTTACATTTTTTTCAACCTTGGGTTACTCGGAAAGCGTTTCAAAGTATTTATGGGGGATGCAGGAAGTACTCTAATTGGCTTTACCATTATCTGGTTACTGACGGAAGCGACTCAAGGAGAAAACCGTCCTATTAGCCCTGTGACGGCATTATGGATCATCGCCATCCCATTAATAGATATGGTTGCCATTATGTATCGTCGATTGCGCAAGGGGATGAGTCCGTTTTCTCCGGATCGCCAGCACATTCATCATCTGGTTATGCGTGCTGGTTTCACCTCTCGTCAGGCATTTGTCTTGATTACTTTGGTGGCAGGTTTGTTGGCATCTGTTGGAATTATTGGAGAACGGTTAAGTTTCGTCCCTGAATGGGTGATGTTGGCATTATTTTTGCTTGCATTTGTGCTGTATGGCTACTGTATCAAACGAGCATGGCGGGTAGCCCGTTTTATCAAACGGTGCAAACGTCGCATGCGTCGGGAAGCAAGTCATCATTAATATATTGACTTATCAAAGAGGTTTTGTGCAGTGATAAACTCAGAAACGAAATCTAAACAGGATCAACCTGCTATAGAGTATGAGTTGGATGTTCGTGCGTTATGTCGTGCTCTATGGAAAGGAAAGATATGGATTATCGCACTGGCAATGATTTTCGCTGCCGTCGCTCTGATTGTATCGTATCTGATGCAGCAAAAGTGGAGCGCAACCGCTATTGTAGACTTACCGACAACCAATAATTTGGGTAGTTATTATTCTCAACAACAATTTTTGCGCAATTTGGATACTCACATCAATGCCTCGCCAGAGGCACAATTGCCGACTATACCGGATGGTGCATATAAAGAATTTATGACGCAGGTGGCAGCGTATGACACTCGTCGCGAATTTTGGCTTCATTCTGATTATTACAAACAGCGCAAGGAAGGGAGAGCCAAAGCGGATGCTGTATTGCTGGATGAATTGATCAATCATATTCATATCATGCACAGTGATGGCAAAAATGTGCAGAATGACAGTATTAAATTGACAGCAGAAATGGCTGCCGATGCCAATCAGCTTCTACGCAAATATATTGCGTTTGCTAATCAGCGGGCGAGCGAACATCTGAATAATGAAATAAAAGGTGCATGGGCGACGCGTACCCAGTCGATGAAAGCGTTGGTCAAACGTCAGGTGATGGTGGCCAAGGCAATGTACACACGCGAATTGAATGTGTTGCAGCAATCACTGAAAGTGGCAGAGAAGCAAGGTATTCACCGTAATCAAACAGACATTCCTATCGAAGAGTTGTCAGAATCCAAAATGTTTATGTTGGGTACATCATTGTTACAGGCTCAGATTGAAACATTAGAAGCTACTGGTGCCAACTACAGCATCGATTATGATCAGAATATAGCGATGCTGGCGACATTGAATGTCGGTCCAACCCTGCAAGACACTTTCCAAACTTACCGTTATCTCAGAACCCCTGAGGAACCCGTTAGCCGGGATAGCCCCCGCCGTGTTTTCATGATGGTTATGTGGGGCGCTGTTGGCATGTTGTTTGGTGCAGGTTTTGCCCTGGTAAGGCGTCAGCGTTCCATCAGTTCAAATAAATAGCCGTATTTAAATAACTCATAGATTTTATTTAAGGTAATAGGAAAATAATGACTGTTTCCGGCAGCCTGCATTTTGTATGCGGATTGGTCGGAAGCAGAGATAGAAATAGCAATTAACCATGCCTTTTCTTAGAGTTATCTACAATGATTGACAAAATGAGAGAGCCACTGTGAAAGTGTTGACTGTGTTTGGTACTCGGCCGGAAGCCATTAAAATGGCGCCGTTGGTACACGCATTGTCTAGGGATGCTGCCTTTGATGCAAAAGTGTGTGTTACTGCTCAGCATAGAGAGATGCTGGATCAGGTTTTGCATTTGTTTGGGATAACGCCTGATTTTGATCTCAATATCATGCAAAAAGGGCAGGATCTTACGGATATTACATGCCGGATCTTGCAAGGTATAAAGCCTGTACTGGAAGAATTCAAACCAGATGTAGTGTTGGTACATGGTGATACCACGACGACCATGGCAACCAGTCTGGCCGCGTTCTATCAGCATATTCCGGTCGGCCATGTTGAGGCAGGGTTGAGAACGGGAGATTTGTATTCCCCGTGGCCGGAAGAAGCTAACCGTAAGATCGCCGGGCACTTGGCAATGTACCATTTTGCCCCGACGGAGAATTCTCGGAATAATCTTTTAAGAGAGTTCATTGCAGAAAACCGAATTTTTGTTACGGGCAATACGGTGATTGATGCTCTGCTCTTGGTACGTGACCGTATCATAAATGATAAAACGATGTATGGTCAGCTTGCGGGACTTTACCCTTTCATTGACCCGAATAAGAAGATCATTTTGGTGACAGGCCACCGTCGTGAGAGCTTTGGTAAGGGGTTTGAGCGTATTTGCGAAGCATTGGCGCAGATTGCCAGAACACATCCTGATGTTCAGGTTGTTTATCCTGTTCATTTGAACCCGAATGTGAGTGAACCCGTTAAACGTATTCTGCATAACATTGATAACGTTATTTTGATCAAACCGCAGGATTACCTGCCATTCGTCTATCTGATGAACCATGCCTACATAATCTTGACGGATTCAGGAGGAATTCAGGAAGAAGCCCCTTCTTTGGGAAAACCTGTGCTGGTCATGCGTAATACTACTGAACGACCGGAAGCAGTAGATGCAGGTATTGTGCGATTGGTTGGGACAGAAACCCAGACTATCGTTGCAGAAGTGACTCGTCTATTAAGGGATGACATCGCCTATCAACAAATGAGCCATGCCCATAACCCTTATGGTGATGGCCAGGCTTGCCAGCGAATTCTTGAAGCATTGAAGAAAAATCAGGTGACATTATGAGTTTTGGAACAATTTCTGTGATCGGCCTTGGTTATATTGGTTTGCCCACCGCAGCGGCATTTGCCTCTTGCCAAAAGAGGGTCATCGGTGTTGATGTCAATCAACATGCCGTAGAGACGATTAACCGTGGCGCGATTCATATTGTTGAACCTGATTTAGATAAAATTGTAAAGGTTGCGGTCGAGGGAGGCTACCTGAAAGCCGTGACTGCACCACAAGCTGCGGATGCTTTCTTGATTGCTGTACCTACTCCTTTCAAAGGGGAGCATGAACCGGATATGGCTTATGTGCGTTCTGCTGCTGAATCAATAGCGCCAGTCTTGAAGAAAGGTGATTTGATTATTCTGGAATCGACTTCGCCGGTTGGAACGACAGAACAAATGGCTGAGTGGTTGGCTGCGGCACGCCCTGATCTCTCATTCCCTCAACTGGCAGGCGAGAACTCAGATATTGATATCGCTTATTGCCCTGAGCGTGTTTTGCCGGGTCAAGTGATGGTGGAATTGATCAAAAATGATCGGGTGGTGGGAGGTATGACAGACAAATCATCCCGCAGGGCAAGCGAACTGTACAAAATATTCCTTGAAGGCGAATGTGTGATCACCAATGCCAAAACAGCGGAGATGTGCAAGTTGACTGAAAACAGCTTCCGTGATGTCAATATTGCCTTTGCCAACGAACTCTCTTTGATCTGTGCTGAGCAGGGAATCAATGTTTGGGAACTGATCAGTCTGGCAAACCGTCATCCCCGCGTAAATATCCTGCAACCCGGCCCAGGAGTAGGAGGGCACTGCATCGCAGTCGATCCGTGGTTTATCGTATCCCAGAATCCTGAACAATCCCGCTTGATTCATACTGCTCGTTTAGTAAATGATAGCAAGCCACGTTGGGTGGTTGATCAAGTAAAGGCTGCAGTAGCTGACTGCCTGACAGAGAGTGGCAAACGGGCGAATGAGGTCAAAATTGCCTGTTTTGGTCTGGCCTTTAAACCGAATATTGATGATTTACGTGAAAGCCCTGCGGTTCATATCACTGAAATGGTTGCACAGTGGCATGTGGGGCAAACCGTGGCTGTCGAACCTAATGTGCATGAACTGCCCAAGTCGCTGAAAGGTTTAGTGGAGCTGATAGATGTGGTGCAGGCATTGGAAGAGGCTGATGTTTTGCTGATGCTGGTAGATCACAGACAGTTTAAAGCCATTGGTGGTGATGCAGTAAAACAAAAATGGGTTGTTGATACAAAAGGAGTCTGGCGTTGAAACGAATTCTTATTACAGGTGGCGCAGGTTTCATCGGCTCCGCAGTTGTTCGCCACATAATCAACGAGACTGAAGACAGTGTCGTCGTCGTCGATAGTCTGACTTATGCCGGCAATCTTGAGTCATTGGCTCCGGTTGCTGCTCATCCTCGTTATACATTTGAGCAGGTTGATATCTGCCAGCGTGACGAGTTAGATCGCATGTTTCAGCAATATCAGCCGGATGCCGTCATGCATCTGGCAGCAGAAAGCCATGTTGATCGTTCCATTGATGGCCCTGCGGCTTTCATCGAAACCAATATTATTGGTACTTATACTTTGCTGGAAGCGGCGCGTGCATTTTGGCAGCAGCTGGATCAGGAAAAACAGTTGGCATTCCGTTTCCATCATATCTCAACAGATGAAGTCTATGGTGACTTACACGGCGAAGACGGTTTCTTCACTGAAACTACGCCTTATGCTCCGAGCAGCCCTTATTCTGCTTCAAAGGCTTCCAGTGATCATCTGGTCAGGGCATGGCATCGCACCTATGGTTTACCGACCGTAATCACCAATTGTTCGAATAACTACGGGCCTTATCATTTCCCGGAAAAACTGATCCCATTGGTGATTCTGAATGCGCTGGCAGGTCAGCCGTTGCCGGTTTACGGCAAGGGAGAACAAATCCGTGACTGGTTATATGTGGAAGATCACGCCCGGGCGTTGTATTTGGTCGTAACCAGAGCTGAGTCTGGCGAAACCTATAACATCGGTGGACATAACGAGCGCAGAAATATCGATGTCGTGGAAACGATTTGTGAATTGCTGGAAGAACTTTGTCCTGAAAAAAGATGGCCTGAAAGACCCGAGTGTATTATGCATTACCGGGATCTGATTACCTATGTGGCAGATCGTCCGGGGCATGACATGCGTTATGCCATTGATGCAGCAAAAATTGAGCGCGAACTGGGTTGGATGCCACAGGAAACATTCGAATCCGGCATTCGCAAAACTGTACAATGGTATCTGGAACATGAGAACTGGTGGCGCAGGGTGCAAGATGGTTCTTATGCAGGAGAACGTCTTGGGCTGGGAAATGAATAAGCCCGTCAGGGGGAGAACATGAAAGGAATTATACTGGCGGGAGGTTCTGGCACTCGCTTATACCCAATAACCCGCGGTATTTCAAAACAGCTATTGCCCATTTATGACAAGCCGATGATTTATTATCCGCTATCAGTTTTAATGCTGTCGGGTATACGCGATATCCTGATTATATCCACACCGGAAGATTTACCTGTTTTTAAACGGTTATTGGGCAACGGTGAGCAATTTGGCATCAATCTCAGCTATATAGAGCAACCTTCTCCTGATGGCTTAGCACAGGCATTTTTGATTGGTGAAGAATTTATTGGTGATGATGCATGCTGTTTAGTTCTCGGAGATAATATCTTTTTTGGTCAGTCATTTAGCCCGAAACTGCGAAGTGTGGCAGCACGCAAAGCCGGGGCTACTGTCTTCGGTTATCAAGTAATGGATCCTGAGCGGTTTGGTGTCGTGGAATTTGATGAGCAATATCGTGTGCTTTCCATTGAAGAAAAACCGGTGCAGCCTAAATCCAACTGGGCGGTGACCGGACTCTATTTTTACGACAACAAAGTGGTGGATTTTGCTAAACAAGTGAAACCTTCCGCCCGTGGTGAACTGGAAATCACCAGCATTAATCAGATGTATCTGGAATGCGGTGAATTGAGTGTCGAATTATTAGGGCGTGGTTTTGCGTGGTTGGATACCGGCACTCATGACAGCCTGATTGAAGCCAGCACTTTTGTTCAGACAGTCGAAAAACGACAAGGTTTCAAAATTGCCTGTCTGGAAGAGATAGCATGGCGCAATGAGTGGTTGAATTCGGAACAGATCAAAGCGGCTGCCGTAGACTTGTCAAAAACAGGTTACGGCAAATATTTAATGGATTTGCTCAATGTCTATTCACGCTAATCTTGAACCACTGGTTTGGGATAGCCAGTTTTTTGGTTTGTCCACCGCCCGCCTGAATTTATCACCTGAAGCGGCAGTGGTAATAACCTCCCATCTGGATAAATATGCACTGGTGCAGGCAAAGGTGCCTGCCCAGCAGACGGCGATTATTGATGAACTGTCTGTTCTGGGCTTTTCTCTGGTAGAAGGTGAGGCAGATTTACTGTTATCGCTTGATGCCGGGGGATTGGCAGGTACTCAAACCGGACAAAATTCAGCTTCAGAACTCATTACTGCAAAACCACAAGATATACCTGCATTGAAAGCGGTTGCGGAGCAGGTATTCAAGGCAAGCCGCTTCCGCGCGCCGTGGTATCAAACGGGTGACAGCGGCCGGTTCTATGCGATGTGGGTTGAAAAAGCGGTTTTGGGCACATTTGATCACGAATGCCTGCTTATCAATAATGAATACGGTCAAATGATGGGATTCGTCACCTTACGAGATATCGGTAGCCATGAAGCGCGTATTGGCTTACTGGCAGCCGTACCAGACAATCATCATCAAGGAATTGGGAAAAAATTAATGTCGGTGGCGCAGCAGTGGTGTCATCATCATCAGATTCAGCAGCTGAGAGTGGCAACACAAATCAGTAACATTGCTGCCTTGCGTCTTTATACACGTCGTGGTGCCATCATCGAGAGCACCGCATATTGGTTATACAGAGGATGAAATGATTCCATTTAACAAACCACCGGTAGTCGGCACTGAACTGGAATACATGAAACAGGCGATAGCCAGTGGTAAATTGTGTGGTGATGGTGAATTTACCAAACGTTGTGAAACGTGGATGGAACAGCGCTTTGGTTGCCCGAAAGTGTTGCTGACACCTTCTTGTACAGCCTCACTGGAAATGGCAGCTATTTTGCTGGATATCCAGCCGGGTGATGAAGTTATCATGCCGAGCTATACCTTTGTTTCGACTTCCAACGCTTTCGTCCTGCGTGGTGCAACCATTGTGTTCGTGGATATCCGCCCTGATACCATGAATATTGATGAAACCCACATTGAAGCAGCCATTACAGAAAAAACCCGAGTTATTGTACCAGTGCATTATGCGGGTGTAGCCTGTGAAATGGATACCATCATGGCATTGGCGGAAAAATATAATCTGTATGTGGTTGAAGATGCGGCACAAGGCATCATGTCTACCTATAAAGGCCGCGCTCTGGGTACGATTGGGCATATTGGTTGTTTCAGTTTTCATGAAACCAAAAACTACTCAGCGGGTGGTGAAGGCGGTGCAACATTAATTAATGTTAAATCCTTAATAGAACGAGCTGAAATTATTCGCGAGAAAGGCACCAATCGGAGCCAGTTTTTCCGTGGGCAGGTAGATAAATATACTTGGCACGATATCGGTTCCAGCTATTTGATGTCTGACCTGCAAGCGGCTTACCTGTGGGGACAGCTGGAAATTGCTGAGAAAATCAACCAACGCCGTCTGGCTTTATGGGATAACTATTATCAGTCACTGAAACCACTGGCAGATGCCGGGCATTTGATTTTGCCAATTGTCCCGGAAGGTTTGGAACACAATGCCCATATGTTCTATATCAAGCTGAAAGAGATTGAAGAACGTAGTGAATTCAGTCGTTATATGAAAGAGCATGGTGTCCTGAGTGTTTTCCACTATGTTGCACTACATACTAGCCCAGCAGGTGAAAAATGTGGTTATTTCCACGGTGAGGATCGTTTCACGACGCGTGAAAGTGACCGTTTAGTTCGTTTACCGATGTTCTATAACATTACCGACGAAGAGCAGCAGGTTGTAATAAACCGCATCAAGGAATTTTTCGCCTGATATGTCACTGGCTAAAGCTTCTGTCTGGACTGCGGGTTCCACACTGATCAAAATCGGTGTGGGATTGCTGGTCATTAAACTGCTCGCCGTGTCTTTTGGTCCAACAGGTGTGGGGCAAGCAGGTAACTTCCGCCAACTCATTACCGTACTGGGGGTGTTGTCTGGCGCCGGCATTTTTAATGGTGTTACCAAATACGTTGCGGAATATCATCAGCAACCAGAAAGGCTTAAATCTGTATTGGGTACATCGTCCTCGATTATTCTGGGTTTTTCGACCCTTCTGGCAGTAATTTTTCTCTTGTTCAGTGATGCCATCAGTGAGGGATTATTTGGTTACAACCGTTACAAAACGGTTGTGCAGGCACTCGCATTTATTCAAATGGGGATCGCATACGCCAACTATTTTCTGGCAATCTTGAAAGGTTTCAGAGATGCTCAAGGCAATGCACTTGCCATTATTCTTGGCAGTTTAGTCGGTGTGATTGCTTATAGTCTCTGCTATTGGTTGGGAGGCTATGAAGGGGCATTAGCAGGGTTGGCCTTGGTGCCCGCACTGGTGGTTTTACCTGCGGGGATGATGATCCTGCATCGCAAGGTTATTGCCTTTTCGGCATTGAAACCCATGTGGGATCGCGCTATTGCGAGCCATTTGGGAAAATTTACCCTGATGGCGCTGTTGACTTCCATGACTCTGCCAGTCGCTTATATCATGATGCGAAACCTGCTGGCAGCACGTTATAGCTGGGAAGAGGTTGGAATTTGGCAGGGAGTAAGCAGTATTTCGGATGCTTATTTACAATTTATGACTGCATCTTTTACTGTCTATCTTTTGCCGACACTCGCTCGTTTGGAAAGTAAGCAAGAAATCAGCCGCGAAATTGTGAAAGCGCTGAAATTTGTTTTACCTGCCGTGGCGGCGGCCAGCTTCTCAGTCTGGTTGTTGCGTGACTTTGTCATTTGGCTGTTGTTTTCCGATGAATTTACCGTGATGCGGGATCTGTTTGTATGGCAGTTAGTGGGGGATGTGCTGAAAGTGGGTGCCTATGTTTTTGGTTATTTGGTGATAGCGAAAGCTGCTCTGCGTTTTTATATACTGGCTGAAATCAGTCAATTTTTTCTGCTGACGGGGTTCTCCCATTGGTTGATACCGATTAACGGCGCATTGGGGGCGGCTCAGTCATATATGGCAACTTACATTGTTTATTTCATTCTTTGTTGTAGCGTATTTATTATTTATCGCAGGCGAGCATGACAACCCTAATTCACGTTTTGGGATCGGATATCCCGCATCATAATCAAACGTTACTGAATTTTTTTAATGACGTTTTGACCCGAAAAATGAACTTCCCAGTCAAACCGTGTTTTATGGTGGTATCTAAAGACCACACATGGCTATCAAATTATCCTAACTTGGCAATCTCGGTGTATGACAGCAAATCTGCTCTGTCACGGGCAGTGATCGGGACAGCACAAGGAAACAGAACAACCCGTTTCTTTTTCCACGGTCAGTTTAATGCTGCTTTATGGATAGCCCTATTGATGGGTAAAATTAAGCGACATCAATTTTTGTGGCATGTATGGGGAGCTGATTTATATGAAGAATCCCGCCAACTGAAATTCCGTTTGTTCTATTTGTTTCGTCGTTTGGCACAAAAGCGGGTAGGGCATATTTTTGCCACGCGCGGTGATCTTCAGCATTTTTTCCAGCATATTTCCCGTTATTCTGAGCAGTCAAAATCAGATGCGCCATCATCATTACTCTATTTCCCAACCCGCATGGACTCTGCGCTCACGGTAACGGAAAAAATACTCGCTCCTGAAGGGGTCACTATCTTATTAGGAAATTCAGGAGATCAATCCAACCGCCATATTGAAGCCTTACATAAGATCCAACGCCAGTTTGGTGATGAGGCGCGGGTCATCATGCCAATGGGTTATCCCGATAATAACCAAGCTTATATCCACCGTGTGGAGCAAGCCGCATTGTCACTGTTTCCAGAGCAAAATGTCCGTATCCTGAAAAATCAAATGGCATTTGGCGAATATTTACCATTGTTGCACCAATGCGATTTGGGTTATTTCATTTTCAACCGCCAGCAGGGTATTGGAACACTCTGTTTGTTGATTCAATTTGGTATTCCGTTTGTTTTGAGCCGCCAGAATCCATTCTGGCATGATTTAAGGGAACAGCAGGTTCCTGTTCTGTTTGATGGTGATGAACTGAATAAACTCTGGGTGCAGGAAGCACAGCGTCAGATGCTGTCCCTCGATAAAAAGGCGATAGCCTTTTTTGATCCCAATTTTATTGAGGGGTGGAAAGCTGCCCTATCGGCAGCATCTGGAGAGTATCAATGACCTTGACACAATTCGGTGGGTTACTTGTCGTTTACGTGATCTCGCTGGTCTTTATCCTGACTTTGACGTATCAAGAATTTCGGCGTGTCCGCTTTAACTTTAATGTTTTCTTTTCCTTGTTGTATCTGCTGACATTTTATTTTGGCTTCCCGCTGACGAGCATATTGGTTTTCAAGTTTGATGTACAAGTTGTGCCAGTGGATGCTTTGCTGCATGCAATGTTAGCGTCAGGCTGCTTTTATGCTATTTATTATGTCGCTTATAAAACCCGGCTCAGTTATAAAATCCGCAGTAATAGTGATATAGAATCAGAAACACCCTCTGCTGTGGTATCGCGCAGGCCCTTGTTTACCATGAATCGGGTGGAAACTAATCTGACCTGGCTGTTACTTGCTGGTATTGCTATCGTTACAGTGGGTTTGTTTTCTATGCAGAATGGTTTTTTGCTGTTCAAATTGCAGTCTTACAGCCAGATATTTTCCAGCCAAGTTTCCGGTGTGGCACTCAAGCGATTCTTCTATTTTTTCATCCCTGCCATGTTGGTGGTATTTTTCCTGAAACCGACCAAAATTCGTTGGTTGTGCTTCCTGGTAGGAACGGTAGGGTTTGGGATTCTGACTTATGTGATAGTCGGGGGAACACGGGCTAACATTATTATCGCGTTTGCACTGTTCTTGTTTATTGGCATTGTCCGTGGTTGGATTACGTTGTGGATGTTGTTTGCAGCAGGTGGCATGGGGGTCGTTGGCATGTTCTGGCTGGCCTTGAAACGCTATAGCCTGGACGTGAGTGGCGCAGAAGCTTTTTATACTTTTCTGTACCTCACCCGGGATACTTTTTCGCCGTGGGAAAACTTGGCGCTGTTGCTGGATAATTACAACAAAATAGATTTTCAGGGGCTGGCACCGATTGTCCGTGATTTTTATGTCTTTATTCCCAGCTGGTTATGGCCAGAGCGGCCTGGTTTGATCTGGAATACGGCTAATTACTTTACGTGGGATGTGCTGAATAATCATTCTGGCCTTGCTATTTCACCAACGCTGATTGGCTCGCTTGTGGTTATGGGGGGAGTATTTTTTATCCCTTTGGGGGCGATTATTGTCGGTTTTATTATCAAATGGTTTGATTGGATCTATGAAACAGGAAAACAGGAAAGTAATCGCTATAAGGCGGCGATTTTACAAGCCTTCTGTTTTGGTGCAATTTTTAACATGATCGTTCTTGTCCGAGAGGGTGTGGATTCTTTTTTTTCTCGTGCTGTGTTCTTTTGCATTGTATTTGGCCTCTGTCTGGTTGTGGCTAACTTACTGTATTGGTTATTTGAAAGCGCCGGGCTGATTCGAAAGTTAGTTGTCAGTAATTTGACTACTCCACAAAAAACATCTGTTGTTTTGGATGTAAGGAAGAAAAATGGTGTTAAATAACATTCCTAAATATTGCATTCGTGGCCTCAATATCTGGGGATTTCATAATATGTCGAATTTCCTTGATCATCTTTTTCAGGATGGGCAGGTAAAAACAGGCACATTGGTTGCGATCAATGCAGAAAAAGTCCTCACGGCAGAACAAGATAATGCACTGAATATGTTGCTGGATGAGGCTGAATACCTATATGCAGACGGGATTAGCATTGTCCGTGCCATTCGTCGTAAATACCCTGATGCAGATGTATCGCGTATTGCAGGTGCGGACTTGTGGGAAGCCTTGATGGAACGGGCTGGTCTTGAAGGAACCCCCGTCTTTCTGGTCGGCGGGAAACCAGATATCTTGGCTCAAACTGAAAGCAAATTACGTACTCAGTGGAACGTCAATATTGTGGGTAGTCAGGATGGTTATTTTACGCCAGAGACGCGTGATGCGGTGTTTGAACGAATCCATGCCAGCGGTGCAGCAATTATTACTGTGGCCTTGGGGTCACCTAAACAGGAAATCTTCATGCGTGATTGCCGCAGGATACATCATGATGCTCTGTATATGGGCGTTGGTGGAACGTATGACGTTTTCACCGGACATATCAAACGTGCCCCGAAAGTTTGGCAGAATTTAGGCCTGGAATGGCTGTATCGTTTGCTTTCACAACCAAGCCGTATCCGCAGGCAAATTAACTTATTAAGATTCCTCGGTTATTATTACGGAGGGAAGCTCTAGCCCAGTAATGCTTCTGTTTTAATCCTGCTGCTTCAATGATGTGTTATTCATATGCAGCAGGTTTTCATCTCACTTCTTATTTTTTGTCCGGTCGGCTTCTTTGTATTTGTCAAAACGGAATTTGGCAAAAACGTGAAATAATCACCTTGTTGGCAGATCAAAAAATTACCATGATTGAGTTATTTTTCCCGATTACGGTGCCGAATCAAGCTGGCATTGTTCCAATTTTATAATTTTTTATTTCACTGATCGGCAAAACGTGTTTTGATCCCAGCCTTTTTTACAATGATTGATTATCAATGCCTGTATTTTTTCTGTTTGCAAATATAAACATCATAAAAGTGGATAGGGAGTTTTATGAGTGATTCAAAACAGAGCCTGCAAAGGGGACTTGAGGCACGTCATATTGAACTGATTGCGCTGGGTGGCACTATCGGTGTAGGGCTGTTCATGGGTTCAGCAAGTACTTTGAAATGGGCTGGACCTTCTGTTTTACTGGCCTACATTATTGCTGGGCTTTTTGTCTTTTTTATCATGCGTTCAATGGGGGAAATGTTGTTTATTGAACCTGTAACAGGTTCATTTGCTGCGTTCGGGCATAAGTACCTTAGCCCGTATTGGGGGTGCCTGACTGCGTGGGGTTACTGGTTCATGTGGGTCTCAGTGGGGATCTCGGAAATCACAGCCATAGGAGTATATGCCGAATTCTGGTTCCCAGAACTGCCTCAGTGGGTTTCTGCGTTGGCTGCGGTCGGATTGGTTGCCTTGGCAAACATGGCCGCCGTGCGACTGTATGGTGAATTGGAATTCTGGTTTGCCATGATCAAAGTGACGACGATTATCGTGATGATCCTGATTGGCATCGGTTTGATTTTTTTCGGTTTAGGTAATGACTGGCAACCTATCGGGTTGGATAATCTGACCTCACACGGTGGTTTTTTCTCCGGTGGTTGGAAAGGATTTTTATTTGCCCTTTGTATTGTTGTCGCCTCCTATCAGGGGGTTGAATTGGTGGGTATCACCGCAGGTGAAGCGAAAAATCCACAGGTCACGATTAAAAAAGCGATCAACAATATCCTATGGCGTATTTTGATTTTCTATGTCGGCGCTATTTTTATTGTTGTGACGTTGTTCCCGTGGACAGAAGTGGGTGCACATGGGAGTCCGTTTGTGATGACTTTTGCCAAAGTGGGTATTGTTTCCGCGGCCGCAGTCATTAACTTCGTTGTTCTGACGGCTGCACTTTCAGGATGTAACAGTGGAATGTACAGTGGTGGCAGAATGTTGTATGCCCTGGCGCAAAACCGTCAATTGCCAGCATCACTGCTGAAATTGTCAAAAAATGGGGTGCCGGTGAAATGTATAGCAATCACTATCGGCTGTTTGATCGCGGGTTCTAGCCTGAATTATATCATCCCAAACCCACAGTCGGTCTTTGTGTACGTTTATAGTGCCAGCGTATTGCCCGGCATGGTGCCATGGTTTGTCATTCTGGTAAGTCAGTTACGTTTCCGTAAGCATCATGAGGAAGCCTTAAAGCAGCATCGGTTCAAATCGATCCTGTTCCCTTATGTCAATTACCTGACGTTGATTTTTCTGTGTTGTGTCTTGGTCGGCATGGCGATTAATCCAGATACACGTTTCTCACTCATGGTCGGGGGCGCATTTTTGTTGCTTGTATCGTCAGCCTATTGGTTTATGAAACTGATTTGCAGAAAAAATTAAATGAATTTTTAAGGCTGATTATTAACCAGTAAAATCAGTTGCGGTGAAAAATGATGTCTTTATCAGCTAAATGAACAAAGCGTAATCAAACGCATCATTTCTTTTAAAAAATCGCTGGACAGTACGACATTAAATCCGTACTATCCTCCACCGCAACGGCGTTAAGCGCCCGTAGCTCAGCTGGATAGAGCGCTGCCCTCCGGAGGCAGAGGTCTCAGGTTCGAATCCTGTCGGGCGCGCCATTTAGAGCGTGCAAGAGCAGTGGCAATGAGTTATCGTGGTGAAATACGTTGTAAAGTAAGCAGTATTTAAAAAAGCAGTATTTAAAAAGATAGTAGTAAAGATAGTAGTGTAGTAAAGATAATAGTTATGGTGGCTATAGCTCAGTTGGTAGAGCCCTGGATTGTGATTCCAGTCGTCGCGAGTTCGAGTCTCGTTAGCCACCCCATCTTTTTTATGAAACGCGAGGGTGGCGGAATTGGTAGACGCGCTAGCTTCAGGTGTTAGTGTTCTTACGGACGTGGGGGTTCAAGTCCCCCTCTTCGCACCATAAAAAAGAGATTTAGAAAGGCAATTTAGAAAGACATAGTTCGGCGAGTAGCGCAGCTTGGTAGCGCAACTGGTTTGGGACCAGTGGGTCGGAGGTTCGAATCCTCTCTCGCCGACCAGATTCTGAGGAAGCCCCGCAATAGCGGGGCTTTTTCTTCTTTCTTCTTTCTTCTTTCTTCTTCTTTATTTCTTTTCCTGCCTATAAAACGTTTTATTTTCTCGTCTATTCCCCTTCGATTTCTTTATATTGTTTTAACGGTTATTTTTAAGTGATGTTGTATTTCAACGACAAACCATGTTCCAAATGTCTCAAATAGAAGACATTTAAATTATTGATTTTAAATGTATATTATCAATGGGCTTGCGGAGCGTCTCAAATGAGAGACGGTATTTTTGATATGTCCTAGTGAAAGCAAAATGTTGATAACGGAAAGTCAGTTACTGCCTGGATAAGAAGGATTTACTTTGAGTGAACAAGTTGGCATGTTAAATGCATTACTAAAACTTGTAGATGCTCATCCCACTCCTTATGACAGTATTCTCTTCATAAACCTGGGGATGATGCAGAGCTGATTGTCGGTGCCTATGGTCCACGTTATAGATGAGTAAGTATCACTGTCTTTTCATCACAAACCGGACACAACGTTGAGTGAGGCACCATCCGTCTGTAGACCTGATTGTATTTATACACCTGTCTTTTTGATAGGTGTTTTTTTTGTCTACAGGAAGTGGAGATTGCTTTTCAACCAGATTATGGTGGTGGAACCACGGCTAACGATTCAAGGCGAATCTGAATATTTATCGTTAGCCGAGGGATAAATAATACGTCTTATGCTTCTGCGTTGCTATCGCGTTTCAGTGTCAGCATAAAGCCTTTTCTACGTGTTTGGGTGGCTTCTTCGCGTTTCTGCAATTTATCGAGTGCATCGGCAAGCCATGCGTAATCATGAGCATCTGGCCGCTGAGCAAGGGCTGCCTTAAACGCTGTTTCAGCACTGATCCATTCACCATGATGTAGTGCAACTTGCCCCATAGTACTGTTGAGCAAAGGTGTTGTACCATGTTGTTTTAACAGGTGAACGAGGGTTTTTTGCACGGCTTCGGTATCATTCGCCTTAAGATGTGGAATTAATAGCAGGAGGCGCTCGTCATATTGCTGCTTTAATCCATCCAGAATGATTTTTTGGGCAGTATCGTGCTCATTGCATTCAATCAAATGTTCGGCCATAGAGACTTGCAGCACGATATCATGTCGGATTTTCCGGCTTTGGTCTTTCCACCAGACTTTCAGCCCTGTGCAGCCTTTTTCGGCGATAGTTTGATTCATTAATCCAACATAGGCCTGCTGCCGTATTTCATGCATTTTGTCTTCATTATGCAGTTTGGCCTTCATCATTGAAGGCAAGATATCAATCAGAGATTGATAAGCCCCTGAAAGTGAATAAGCCCGCTCAGCTAATCGCAATGCTTCAGGATGACGGGGAGCCTGATTCAGCAGTTTATCCACACCATTGCGTGCCGCATGAACTTCACCTTGTACCAATTGGATACGTACACGGGAAATATCGACAGGAAGTTGATCTTTTTCAGCAACTTCTGCGGCTCGTTCAATATATTGGTTGGTACGGAAATAATCCCCGCGCTGCTGGGCGGCTTCTGCTGCCAGTAAATAGTTCACGACAGGATATTCGGAATGGTCAATATTGCGTGTCATCAGATGTTCAGCCTGCTTAAAGTCCCCTTCAGCGAATTTCAGCAGTGCTTGTCTGGTTTGTGAACGAGCCCGATTACGTTGATGTCCACCAAAGATCCAACTATGCGTGGATGAGCTGGTACGTTTTAATCGACGATAGCTCCAGCCGATGAAAATCAGCAGAAACTGTAACAGGAGGAACATAATTACCAGAGCAGTAATGCTGGTGGTGATATTGCGATTGTCCGTCTGGATCAAAACATATCCTTGATGCCCGGACATTACAGGACCAAGTACGATACCCACAATGAGGATAATGAAAAGTAATAATACTTTCAGCATGATCAACTCTCCTCAACGGATATTTCTGCCTGACCAGATTTTTCTATTGTGATCGGCTGCTGCGGTGGCATTTCTGGTTTAGCGTGAGGTTTATCTTCTGCTTTTTTCTGTACAGAATGCGGTAAATTATAGATACGCTTACGCACTAAATCCGCCAATATCGGCTGGCTGCTCAGTTGCTCAGGAACCTCAATAGAAAGTGGTCGTTGTACCAGTAATTTAATGTTTTTTAAGAAAACTACTGCATCTGGAGTTGAGGTATCAAAATAAGCCGTTACCCATTCTCCAACGTGTTCTAATGCGTCTTTATAAATTTTACTCTGATGGCGGGGAACTGATTGTGCTGCAATTAGCAGCTTAGAACGGATGTTTTCACGCAGATAAATATTCTGATTAGGTGCCAGCAACGGTTCTTTACTGTTATCACGAGGCACGATAGTAATGAAATTATCCATAAAGCTGTGCCAGCTATTCGTCAGATTTTCACGCCAGTCAGAGAGCGAGGATGTGACATCATGGTTGTTAGCCACCTCTGGCCCGGTTTTTTTCACTTCATCAGCCAGACGCAAGTGATCAACTTGGTTGGATAATTGATTCAGAGTCAGGATAATGCCATCCAGATCGAGTTGTTTTATTTTGGTCAGATCATCAATATCAATTCTGATCGCTGTGCGGGCGTAATTTAGGCTGGGATCATTCATTTCAGCAAGATTCTGGTCAGCATCTTTCAGCAAGGCAATGGCTGTAGGGACATCTTGTTCACTCCATATTTTTCGGCCCGCCATTTTAACCAGAGCACTTGCTTGAGCCAGTCGCCAGTTTTCGATATCTGTATTTGAAATTGCCGAAACACGGGTTTGAAGTGTGACTATATGGTTATCTAGCTGCTGGTGTTTATCTTTGGCTTGTTGTAAGGAAGTTTTTAACTCTTCTAGATCAGTGTCAAAATTTTGTTTATCGGCAGACTGCTGCTGTGCCAGAGAGGTTAATTGCTGCTGCAAAGCGGCATTTTCTGTTCTCAAGGCCACATTCTGTTGTTTATTGTGATAATAAATATAAAAACCACCAACACCGATTGCCAAAAAAATAGCGATTGAGAGAGTATGACCCACCCACCCATAGCGTTCGGATTTATGGAGAGCCGTTTCAGGCTGCTGAGGGCGTTTTGTCTCAACCGCATCGGTGGATTGCTTTTGTTCCGTCATAATGGACATCCCATCTTGGTTTATTCCAGCGCCTGCATTAAGGCGTCATTATCTGCACTTTTGGCTACTTTTATCACTTGCCAGCCCAATGAGCGAGCGATATCGGCAAGGCGTTCGCTGACCACAATCAGGCAGCAACCCAATAACCACGCTTTTCCATCGCGATCAGTTACTAAGTTATATAACAGTTGCAGCATTTCGCCACTTGTTACGACGATGGTTTTTATACCATATTGCTGCCAGTGACGACTGAAATTGGCAGCATGGTATTTGACTGGTTGTCGTGAATAACATTCACAGTAATCCACGTCTCCCCCCCGTATTCTTAATGTAGAGGTAATCACTTCGCGACCACCATTGCCCCGGAGCAATAGCACCTTTTTATTACTCATTTGCTGTAATGAGGGGAGTTGCAGTAAATCTTCGCTGGTTTCACCTTTCTCAGACCAAAAAATTTTCAGTCCAGTTTGTCGCTGAAACAGCAGGGAAGTTGATTTGCCAATACCATAATAAGATAGCTTATCGGGCCATAACTGGTCTTCTTGAATAAGCTGCTCATTGGCATAATGAACGGCATTTTTTGATAACAGGAAAACCAGATCTCCCGCCGACAGCCATTGCATTTTTTGTGACAGCAATGGCAAATCCGCCCCCGGATAAATTTCAATGAGCGGCACACTGAAGGCTATTTTTCCCACAGTTTGCAATCGCTTGACCAACTCCTCTCCTGAGGGGGCAGGGCGGGTGATCAGAATACTCATTCAGATAAATTCCTCTGATATACGCAGGTCAGAATCTGACGCGCGCCTTTTTCCAATAATTCCTCTGCCAATTCCACTCCAGACTGACGGAACTCTTCTGGTGATACCACTCTTTCACCACGTACGATCACCGAGCCATCAGGTGCACCAACTAGCGCCCGCAGCCAGATTTTATCTTCCTGCCAGATGGCATAACTGCCAATCGGTACCTGACAGCCTCCTTCAAGGCGGGAATTCATGGCGCGTTCAGCCAGAACACAGATTTCCGTTCTGGCGTGATTCAAAGGTTCCAGTAACTCGCGGGTTTGCTGATCATCAAGCCGACATTCAATGCCTACTGCACCCTGGCCGACAGCCGGCAGCAATAATTCCGGTGCCAATGGCATGCGGATTCGCTCTTCCAGCCCCAGCCTTTTCAGACCAGCAGTTGCAAGGATAATGGCATCATAATCGCCGTTATCGAGTTTGCTTAGACGAGTACCGACATTTCCGCGCAAGTCACGGATCACAAGATCTGGACGTAGCTGACGGAGCTGACACTGGCGGCGTAAACTGGATGTACCAACAATACTTCCTACGGGCAGGCCATCGAGAGAGGCGTATTCTACTGAAACAAAAGCATCCCGTGGATCATCTCGTTCGCAGATTGTGACCAACCCCAAACCGTCGGGAAATTCGACAGGGACATCTTTCATGGAGTGGACGGCAATATCAGCTCGTTTTTCAAGCAGTGCCAGTTCCAGTTCTTTAACAAACAGCCCCTTGCCACCTACTTTTGCTAATGGTGTATCGAGGATAATATCACCGCGGGTTACCATTGGTACTAACTCGACTTTCAGTTCGGAATGAAAATGTTCCAGTTGCTTTTGAACATAGTGGGCTTGCCATATAGCCAATGGGCTTTGGCGAGTAGCGATGCGAATGGTTTTCATTGTCATGAATAATTATATTAAGCATGGCGGATTTTTAGCCGCCAGTTAGCCACTAATAAGTGAGAAAATAGTGTCAGTTTTAACATTTCAATGGTTTTTTTTCCAGTGATGCGAACGCCAGAAAAAAAGCTAAATAGTCTACGGATATACAGTTTATAAGATAAAAAGAATTTTAAATATTAAAATAATATTTTATTTAAATAGAGAAAATAAACAAACAGATTGATTTAAAAGCAAATCAGTATTTAGAGTTTAACTTGATGATAAAAAACTGCGGATAATATTTAACAATAAAAAATATTATTTGAGGGGATATTTATAGAAGCCTGATGTTTTACAATGCCTTGCATCCTTTATATGAAAAATAATCAACTACAATGCTTATTATAAAAAACAAATCACGATATCTATTTTGTGATTAACTTAATATTTTACAATGAGTTAATTGTGTTTTAGCTATTGCAGGGGAGGCGAAAAGGTGGTACTGCGTACTTTACGCTTCGACTGCAAGGTGTTAAATTGATCACGTTTCCGACAATAAGTTTGTAAAAATAATTTTAAATAATCTTGCTTTGACAAGTTATTGGAAACAGGGGACCACTGTGGGCACTGGAACAGATATCAGGCGAAACTCTTGTATCTCTATATTGAAACGCTGAAACAGCGACTGGATGCAATTAACCAACTTAGGCTAGAGCGCGCTACTAACTCAATGAGTGCTGCTTTTAAGCAAGTTTATAGTTTAATTCCAGTATTATTACATTATCATCATCAAATGATGCCAGGTTATATCAAAAACAACGTTCCTCATGGAGTTTGTTTTTTTACGCCTGATGAATCACAGCAGTTTTGGATTAGTGATCTGGAAGGCCAGCTTTCTGGTGTCTTATCATATAATTCCAATGGTGAATTGCCGATTACGGGAATTTATTCAATGGGCAGCACCTCCTCAATCGGGCAAAGCTGTTCCTCTGATATTGATGTTTGGGTTTGTCACCAATCTTGGTTGGATCATGATGAAAAAGCACTACTGGAACAAAAATGCTCTTTGATAGAACAGTGGGCCGTTTCGCTTGGTATTGAAGTCACTTTTTTTCTGATTGATGAAAACCGCTTTCGCCATAATGCCAGTGGCAGCCTTAATGGTGAAGATTGTGGTTCCACCCAACATATCCTTTTACTTGATGAATTTTATCGCACAGCGGTCTGTATGGCTGGTAAACGTTTGCTGTGGGCGATGGTTCCGGTGGAAGAAGAAGCACACTATGATGAATATGTTCTTTCCCTCTATGCCCAAGGTGTTCTGACACCAAACGAGTGGCTGGATCTGGGGGGCTTGGGTGAACTGTCAGCAGAAGAATATTTTGGGGCGAGTCTTTGGCAGCTTTATAAAAGCGTAGACTCACCTTATAAAGCGGTATTGAAAAGCCTGTTGCTGGAAGCCTATTCATGGGAATACCCTAACGGCAAACTGTTGGCAATGGAAATGAAACAATATTTCCATGATGGCGCGATTGTTTCCTTTGGTCTTGATGCTTATAGCATGATGCTGGAGCGTGTCACTCGTTATCTTACCGCTACGAATGATCTCATCCGTTTGGATTTGGCGCGCCGCTGTTTTTACCTGAAAGTGTGTGAAAAATTGCTGGAAAATCAAGATGATAAAGGTTGTACAGGATGGCGTCATCAGATTATATTTCAGTTAGTAACTGATTGGGGGTGGGATGACAGTAAATTGGCTATGCTGGATAACCGTAATTCATGGAAAATTGAGCGAGTGCGTGAAGCCCATAATGAATTGCTCGATACCATGATGCAAAGTTATCGCAACCTGATCCGTTTTGCCCGCCGTAACAATTTAAGCGTCAGTGCCAGCCCGCAGGATATTGGTGTATTGACCCGCAAATTGTATGCGGCTTTTGAAGCCTTGCCCGGTAAAGTGACGCTGGTGAATCCTCAAATATCCCCGGATTTGTCAGAACAAGATCTGACTTTCATTTATGTTCCTCCGGGGCGTGTAAACCGCAGTGGCTGGTATCTTTACAATCATGCCCCAACGATAGAATCGATCATCGGTCATCAACCTCTGGAATATAACCGTTATCTGAATAAGTTAGTGTCCTGGACATATTTTAATGGTCTATTAACTAAAGAGACCCAGATTCATATGCATCACGGGGAAACTCAGTGTGACAGGCATAAACTGTGTGATTTGGTGAATGATATTGCTACCCATTTTCCGATTCGTTTACCTGCACCTACGCCAAAAGCGTTATACAGTCCTTGTGAAATTCGCCATTTGGCGATCATCGTCAATTTGGAAAAAGATCCAACAGCCGAATTTTCCAACCAAGTTGTTCATTTTGATTTAAGGAAGCTGAATGTTTTCAGTTTTGGTGAATCACAGCAATGTTTGGTGGGTAGCATTGACTTGTTGTATCGCAATTCATGGAATGAAGTGAGAACTCTGCATTTCAGTGGTGAGCAATCGGTATTAGAAGCACTGAAGACAATATTGGGCAAAATGCATCGGGATGCAGCACCTCCGTCTGGTGTCGAAGTTTTCTGTTATAGCAGACACTTGCGCGGGCTTATCTGTACCCGTATCCAGCAATTAGTTTCAGAATGTATAGAGTTACGCCTGTCCAGTAATCGCCAAGATCTCAATCGTTTTAAGGCGTTGCGTATTTCAGGCCAAACATGGGGTTTATTTTTCGAGCGGTTAAATGTTTCGGTACAAAAATTGGAGAATGCTGTGGAATTCTATGGTGCAATTTCCAATACCAAGCTACATGGTTTGCCTGTAAAGATTGATACCAAGGAAAAACACTTGCCGTCTGTGATAGACGGGTTTGCCTGTGAGGGTATTATCCAGTTTTTTTTCGAAGACATTGAGCAGAAACAAGGGTTCAATATCTATATCCTTGATGAGTCAAACCGGGTGGAAATTTATTCGCATTGTGAAGGTAGTAAAGAAGAATTGGTGCGTGATATCAGCCGTTTTTATTCCTCTTCGCACGATCGTTTTACTTATGGTTCCAGCTTTATCAATTTCAACTTACCGCAGTTCTATCAAATTATTAAGAAGGGCGAGCGTACACATGTAACTCCATTCGTGAATGGTACGTTCCCATTGGATGATTCGGAAGCCAAGGATACAAGGTTCAATCTTGATGGGCACCTGGAAGGGGCTTGTGGGGCACATGATCCTTACCGTTCTTTATATCACTATTGATATTAAGAACAGGTAATAAACATATTCAGAGTAAGGAATTAAGCGCCTTATTTTTCAGGCGCTTGTTTTGTAAAAATAAAAGGCAATCACGAAAACTGGAATGACTTGCCACTTTGTTCTGTAATGGCTTGAGCCAGCACAGAGATAAAGCCATTACTGCTACGGTCACAAACCCACTGGTTATCCCGATAGTCAAAATGATAACCACCATTCTTAGTTGCCAGCCAGATCTGATGGAAGGGTTCTTGGCGGTTAATGATGATTTTGCTACCGTTTTCAAAACTGAGAGTCATCACGCCACCATTGGTTTCACAGTCAATATCTGCATCCCCATCGTAATTATCCAGTTGTTCTTCAATATGAAATATCAATTGATCGGCCAATTGATGAAATTCGCTATCGTTCATGTTTATTTCCTATTTGCTTTTCAGGGCCTAGCTGCGATTATAGAGAGTATTGGCGCATGAATCACAGGCATTAATATGATGAAAAAACAACTCCGTTGGTCACTGGCCATCATAACATTACTCTTTCTGGTTGGTTGTGGCTTGAAAGGCCCCCTGTATTTTCCACCTGTTGAGACATCAGATGCACACCCCTCTGTAAAAAAGGTGGATACAGTACAACCAGCAGATGCGAAGCAACCTATTATAGGTGCCCAATAATAACGAGTCGGTAATGTGATTGAGATTGGGGTCGTATATGCAGTTCTCCAAAATGCATGGTCTTGGCAATGACTTTATGGTCGTTGATGCAGTAACCCAGAATGTTTATTTTTCTCCAGAGTTAATCTGCCGTCTGGCCGATAGGAATACGGGGATAGGCTTTAATCAGCTTTTGGTTGTTGAAGCTCCCTATGATCCTGACTTAGACTTCCACTATCGCATTTTTAATGCTGATGGTAGTGAAGTTTCCCAATGTGGCAATGGGGCACGTTGTTTTGCTCGTTTTGTTCGCCTTAAGAAGCTGACGAATAAACGCGATATCAAAGTCAGTACGCGGGCCGGTCAGATGGTATTGAGCATCACAAATGATGATCAAATCTGTGTCAATATGGGAGAACCAATTTTTGAGCCGCAGCGCGTTCCCTTTCGTGCCAATAAGGCTGAGAAAACTTATATTATTCGTGTAGCTGAACGTACGGTGCTTTGTGGTGTAGTGACAATGGGAAATCCCCACTGCGTAATACAGGTTGAAGATGTGGACACCGCCGAAGTGGACGTACTGGGATCGGTGTTGGAAAGTCATGAACGTTTTCCTGAGCGGACGAATGTTGGCTTCATGCAGATAATGAGCCGTGGCCACATTCGATTGCGTGTTTTCGAACGTGGTGCTGGTGAGACTCAGGCCTGTGGCAGTGGTGCATGTGCGGCAGTGGCTGTAGGTATTCAGCAAAACCTGCTGGATAATCAGGTGCGGGTTGATCTTCCGGGCGGTTCTCTGCAAATTCACTGGGATGGGCCGGGTAAACCGCTCTTTATGACAGGGCCTGCAACCCACGTTTATGACGGTATGATTCATTTGTGATTGATTCAGTATTTATTGGGTCATTCTTGAAATATGGGGCACTGGAAAATGGGTGAAAAAAACGATCCATTGCATATTGAAAACAGGTTGAATGATCAAACAGTAGTGGATTATTTGCTGAATAATCCCGATTTTTTTATCCGCAATGCCAATATGGTCGAGAGGATACGCGTTTCCCATCCAGCGCGTGAGTCCATCTCTTTGATGGAATGGCACATGAATCGTCAGAGGAAACGTATCCGTTATCTGAAAGACGATTTTATTCATTTGATGGAGCAGGTTAAACAGAATGAAGTGCTGTTTAGTCATCTATTGCAATTACTGTCCGACCTATCTGGTGCCAAGAGTTTGCAGGATTTTCTCTCCTGTCTGAGTTCATGGTCAAAAACATTGGGGTTAAGTAACAGTTACATTCGGCTGTTCAGTGACAGATGGCGTCTCGGCGCACCACTGAACTCTCCAGAATTGGCAATTTCCCGCTATACTTTTGAACCTGTACGCATTAAGCGGTTCGGGGATGGTAATCATTATCTTGGGCCATTACACGGCCCAGAAATTTTGTTGTTGATGCCACAGGCGCGTCATGTTGGCTCGGTGGCGATTTCCCTTTTAGGATCACAAGGGAATTTGGGCATGGTAATTTTCAATAGCCATGATAAACAACATTATCACGATGGCATGGGAACTGACCTTCTCGATCAATTGGCGGAGCTGTTGCCAGGATTATTGTCCCGCTGGATTGAACGCATATGACTCAGCTAGTCGATCTTCTGTTAGAGCCTGTGGACGCTTTCTTGCACTACTTGCGGGTTGAGCGGCGCTTAAGTCCCTTAACGATCACCAATTATTGTTACCACTTGGCGGTTATGGCGGAAATGTCATTAGAAATGGGGATACGTGAATGGCAGGAGCTTGATCCTGCTAAAGTCAGAATATTTGCTTCCCGCAGTCGTCGGGCAGGATTGGAATCTGCCAGTCTTGCCTTGCGTCTTTCTGCTTTGCGTAGCTTCCTTGATTGGATGGTTATGCAGGGAAAACTGGGTGCCAATCCCGCTAAAGCTGTCAGTGCCCCCCGTAAAAAACGCCACTTGCCTAAAAATATGGACGTGGATGAAGTAAACCAACTGCTGAACGTCAATTTTAATGATCCTTTGTCAGTACGTGACAGAACTATGCTTGAAGTAATGTATGGGGCGGGGTTACGTTTGTCTGAGCTGGTTGGTCTTGATTGTCACCATTTAGATTTGGAAAGTGGGGAAGTCTGGGTACACGGCAAGGGCAGTAAAGAACGTAAAGTGCCTTTCGGTCGTGTGGCGCAGGAATGGTTGCAGCGTTGGTTGGAAATGCGTGAGCTGTTTGAACCGGAAAGTGACGCGGTTTTCATTTCCAGCAAGAGCGGGAAAAGGATCTCTGCCCGTAATGTACAGAAACGATTTGAACAGTGGGGTATCCGGCAAGGTGTGAACAGCCATATCAATCCCCATAAATTGCGTCACTCTTTTGCCACGCATATTCTGGAGTCCAGTGGCGATCTGCGTGCGGTACAGGAATTGCTTGGTCATGCTAACCTGTCAACAACACAGATCTATACGCATCTGGATTTTCAGCATTTGACCAAAGTTTATGATGTGGCACACCCCAGAGCCAAACGAGGGAAACCATAATGCGTTTTTATCGGCCTCTCGCGCCGTTTTCTGCGATGACATTCGATTTAGATGATACACTTTACGATAATCATCCTGTAATCGATAAAACCGAAAAAGAAGTGTTGTGTTTTATCCGGCAGTACAATATCAAGTTCCGTCACTTTGAACGCGAAGATTTGCATGTATATCGTCAGGCGGTTCTTGAACGGGAGCCTGATATTTACCATGACGTCACATCATGGCGCAGACAGTCTGCGGAACTCATGTTTAATCATCATGGTTTCGATCATCAAGAAACGATTCGGGGCACGGATGAGATTATGGCGTGTTTTATGTACTGGCGTAATCAAATTGCCGTGCCGGAATCGACCCATGACACCTTGTCTGCACTGGCGAAAAAAATGCCGTTGGTTGCGATCACCAATGGAAATGCAGAACCCGCAGCATGTGGTCTCTCCCCTTATTTCGAATTTGTATTGAAGGCGGGAGTGGATGGGCGTTCTAAACCTTGTCCGGACATGTACTATCTGGCGGCAGAACGACTGAATTTGCCCATTAATCAGATCCTGCATATAGGAGATGATCTGAAAACGGATATAGAAGGTGCGCTTTACAGCGGAATGCAGGCTTGCTGGCTCAACATTGAAAATAAAAATCTGATGCAGGAACCTGAGGGGCGTTTAGTTCCACATGTAGAGATTTCTGATTTGGCTTCTTTGATAGCACTGTTATAATTTCAGATTGTAATCTGTATAAAAACTGTATAAAAAAACAGTGCCACTTACACAACTGATGGTAATTATGGACGTTTCTTATCTGCTCGAAAGCCTGAATGATAAACAACGCGAAGCGGTCGCGGCATCCCGTATTAATATGCTGGTGCTGGCCGGGGCTGGTAGCGGTAAAACGCGCGTATTGGTTCACAGGATTGCTTGGTTACTGTCAGTTGAAAATGCCTCCCCGTTTTCCATCATGGCAGTCACGTTTACCAACAAAGCTGCCGCAGAGATGCGTCATCGCATTGAAAACCTGATTGGTACCAGTCAGGGAGGAATGTGGATTGGTACGTTCCATAGTCTTGCTCACCGTTTACTGCGTGCACACCACCTTGATGCAAACTTGCCGCAGGATTTTCAGATCCTTGATAGCGAAGATCAGCACCGCCTGATCAAACGCATTATCAAGGCCATGAATTTGGATGACAAACAGTGGCCAGCCCGTCAGGGCATGTGGTACATCAATGGTAAAAAAGATGAAGGTTTGCGTCCGCCGCATATCGAAAGTTATGGCAACCCGGTGGAAGCGACATGGCTGAAAATCTATCAGGCCTATCAAGAAGCGTGTGATCGCGCAGGGTTGGTGGATTTTGCTGAGCTGCTGCTTCGCGCACATGAACTATGGTTGAATAAGCCGCAGATTTTACAGCACTACCGCGAACGTTTTACTAATATTCTGGTAGATGAATTTCAGGATACCAACAGCATCCAATATGCGTGGATCCGCCTGTTAGCGGGTGATAGCGGTAAAGTAATGATTGTCGGAGATGATGACCAGTCTATTTATGGCTGGCGTGGTGCTCAGGTAGAAAATATCCAGCGGTTTCTCAACGATTTCCCTGGGGCGGAAACCATCCGTTTGGAGCAGAATTACCGTTCCACCAGCAATATCCTCAAGGCAGCCAACGCCCTAATCTCCCATAATAGTGATCGCCTGGGCAAAAATTTGTGGACAGAAGGGAGTGAGGGCGAGCCTATTTCACTGTACTGCGCTTTCAATGAATTGGACGAATCCCGTTATGTTGTTGGTCGTATCAAGCATTGGTTGGATAATGGCGGGGCTTTAAAAGAGTGCGCTATCCTGTACCGCAGCAATGCTCAGTCCCGTGTTCTGGAAGAAGCCTTGTTACAGGTTTCCATGCCTTACCGCATTTATGGTGGTCAGCGCTTCTTCGAACGTCAGGAAATCAAAGATGCGTTATCCTACCTGCGATTAGTGGCAAACCGTCATGATGATTCCGCTTTTGAACGCGTGGTGAATACACCGACACGTGGCATCGGTGACAGAACGCTTGATGTTATGCGTCAAATGGCACGTGATCAGCAAAAAACCTTATGGGAAAGCAGTCTGTTACTGATTCAGGAGAAAGTGCTGGCGGGTCGGGCAGCATCGGCATTACAACGTTTTATTGAATTGATTGAAGCGCTGGAGACAGAAACTCAGGAAATGCCGCTGCATGTGCAGACCGATCGCATTATCCGTGATTCTGGCTTGTGGGCGATGTATCAGCAGGAAAAAGGTGAAAAGGCGCAGGCTCGTATCGAAAACCTTGCAGAATTAGTCACGGCGACCCGTCAATTCAGTTATCAGGATGAAGATGAAAATCTACTGCCATTGCAGGCGTTTCTGTCTCATGCAGCGCTTGAATCCGGGGAAGGTCAGGCAGATGCCTGTCAGGATGCCGTTCAATTGATGACGTTGCACTCGGCAAAAGGTCTGGAATTCCCACAAGTGTTCATTGTGGGAGTGGAAGAAGGAATGTTCCCGAGCCAGATGTCCATTGAAGAAGGTGGAAGATTGGAAGAAGAGCGTCGACTGGCCTATGTAGGTGTCACAAGGGCGATGGAAAAATTGACACTCACCTATGCTGAAAGTCGTCGCTTATACGGAAAGGCAGTGTATCATCGTCCATCTCGTTTTATTGGGGAACTGCCGACGGAATGTGTGACAGAGGTTCGTCTGTGGGCAACAGTGTCCCGCCCTGTCAGCCACAAGCGGCTTGGTACACCCATCAGCACCAATGATAGTGGTTATGCACTTGGGCAACGTGTACGTCACCCCAAATTTGGTGAAGGGACGATTATCAATATAGAAGGCGATAAGGAACATTGCCGCTTACAAATCGCGTTTCAAGGGGAAGGCATCAAATGGCTGGTAGCCGCCTATGCCAGACTTAAAACCGGCCAATAATCCGGTCGAATGTTGACAGGCTTTTTCTTCTAAGCGTAACATTCGCGCCTTACGACAAACGTAGGGAGTTTCAGGAGACTTATGGTACATGCTGAACGCATTTAAATTAGAGAATAATTGCCTGCTCCGCCTTGAATTTGAAGAAGGTGATAAGTTATCCGACTCCATGTGGGTAGATTTAGTTGGATTGGGGGATGATGATCGTCTCCGTGTCCAAAATGAACTTGGGCAAGTTCTGGCAACCCGCACTGAACTGGATGACATTGAAGCATCGGCACGTTTTTTTGAAGATGAAAATGGCATGCACGTCCACTCATTTTTCTACTTTGAAGATGCCGAAGACCATGCTGGTAACTCGACAGTCGCGTTTACCATTCGTGACGGTCGTCTCTACACATTGCGAGAGCGTGAACTCCCTGCATTTCGATTATACCGAATGCGCGCCCGTAACCAGATCATGGTTGATGGGAATGCCTATGAACTGCTTATGGACTTGTTCGAAACCAAAATCGAACAGTTGGCTGACGTTATTGAAAACATTTACAGTGTGCTGGAATCCCTGAGCCGGGTTATTATGGAAGGTAAGCAAGGGGATGAATTCGACTCTGCTCTCTCTAACCTGGCAGAGCAGGAAGACATCGGCTGGAAAGTTCGCTTGTGTCTGATGGATAGTCAGCGTGCTTTGAACTTCCTTGTACGCCGTGCCCGTTTGCCGGCAAATCAGCTTGAACAGGCCCGTGAAATCCTGCGAGATATCGAATCCCTGCTGCCGCACAATGAATCCTTGTTCCAGAAAGTTAACTTTCTGATGCAAGCGGCGATGGGATTTATCAACATCGAACAGAGCCGCATTATCAAAATTTTCTCCGTTGTTTCCGTGGTATTCCTGCCTCCTACGCTGGTGGCATCCAGCTATGGGATGAACTTCGAATTTATGCCGGAACTAAACTGGACATTCGGCTACCCTGCGGCCATCGGGTTGATGATAGCTGCGGGACTGGCGCCTTATCTCTATTTCAAACGGAAAAATTGGTTGTAATAAACCTCTTCAATTCCAGTACAGAACGGTGTATACACAATGGATTTCAAGTTGCATCGCCGACGGCAAGAGGGCAAATCCCCGGGAGTATAGATAGCTATGTGACCGGGGTGAGCGAGCGCAGTCAACAAAGAGGCAGTTTGAAAGACGAAGTGTATAGATATATACGCCCACAGAAGGGCGTATTAGCTTTACTTATTTCCTTTCCGCAAGCGGCGCTGAGTATAAAGC
This sequence comes from Xenorhabdus koppenhoeferi, assembly GCF_900116635.1. GTDB lineage: Bacteria > Pseudomonadota > Gammaproteobacteria > Enterobacterales > Enterobacteriaceae > Xenorhabdus > Xenorhabdus koppenhoeferi. The sequence continues at coordinate 52,384 of NZ_FPBJ01000009.1, forward strand.
GCATCCAGTGTAAACAGGATCAATGCCGCCCAGATAAACCCAAAAGTAACCAAACGATCTGGACCAATTTTTTCGCCATAAACCAATGTTGCCAGCAAGAACATCAGAGTAGGGGCAAGATATTGGAAAAATCCGAGTGTGGACAAACGCAGATGACCAGCGGCAACGGTGAAAAATAATAACGGCACTGTAGTAATTATACCCGCAGCAATCAATAACAGATTCAGAGATAGGGAGCTATTCAGCATATTGCTGGTTGGTGTATGCGTGAAAAACAGCAGGTAAACCAACGCAACAGGAAACACCCAGATTGTTTCAATCAACATACCGGATTGTGCATCTACTCCCAGTTTTTTGCGAATCAATCCATAAAGAGCAAAAGTTGTTGCTAAATACAGACCAATCACCGGTATAGAGCCAAACTGCCATATCTGGATAAATACTCCCGTAAATGCCAACCCCACTGCGATCCACTGCATGCGACGGAATCGTTCACCAAGGAATATCATGGCGAACAGCACACTTACTAACGGATTGATGAAATACCCAAGGCTTGCTTCCAGCATATGATTATTATTAACTGCCCAAATATAAATCAGCCAGTTACTGGCAATCGTAAAGGCCGTGATGCCTAACAGTAACATGATCTTCGGCTGTTTGATGGCAGTTAAAACCTGATGCCAGTGACGGGTTGCCGTCAGCATCAGCACCATAAAAAAAACTGACCATATAACACGATGCGACACAATTTCATCGGGTGGCACGTGTTGTATTTTCTTGAAGTAGATGGGAGCCAACCCCCAAATAATATAGGCACCCAAGGCATACAGGATACCTTTGACAGTCTGTTGGTTACTCATAATATCCTTGAATGTTTAGATAGTTAAGAAGAGATGCAGGGGTATTCGGCCCATGAACCTATACAATTTGGCATCGGGTAGCATGATTTACAAGTAGTTAATAGCATGAGTAATAAATTAAATTACACCACGTATCTAAATAGCATTTTTTGCTAAATTGCTATGCTCAGGAAAGAAAGAGTTATCTATATTTATATAATCTACCTCTGCTTCATATTTTTCTGTTCCGGCAGTAGTCGCTCCTAAACATAGCTGAGCTATATCATCTTTAGCCAACTAAATAAGTGCCCGTCGCACTGGCAATATGTATCTGTTGTTCATTGTGCAGTTCGATTCTGGCGACTGATACTTTGTTGCCAGCTCGGATTATATTGCCGCTTGCTGTAAATACCTCACCGCGTCCGGGGCGCAGGTAATCCACTCGCAAATCAATGGTGCCCAGTGTCGCCAGTCGCTTTTGTATCTCTGGGATTGTGAGAGTTTCCAGCGTTGTCAGAGCATGGCTTGCACAAACCAATCCTCCAGCAACATCCAGTATAGAGGCGATCGCTCCACCGTGTAGGATCTTCTGAGCTATATTACCGACCAGCTTTTCTTCCTTACGAAATTGCAGTTCTGCGTAGTCTTGTTCGAAACGAAGCAGCTCAAGCCCCAGAAGCCGGTTAAATGGCATCTGATAGATAAAAATTTCACCAATGAGTTTACGGGCTTCTTCCGGTGTTAATGCTTTGTCTGCTCGCAATCTATTTTCCATGAGTCTGTTTCCTGATAATAAAAAGTAAATATTCAGATGTTTAATGAATCTTTATAGTTAATAACTTGTTAAGTCTATGCTTTTATTACTAGCCTTACCAGTCTGTGAAGCATTCCGAAAAACAGTTCATTGAAAAAAACAGACTACAAAAAATAACCATGTAGTGTGTAAAATAAGCGATAATTTTTACTTTATAACTATAAGAATTGCTCCGGCGGTGAGATAGCATGGGGTGGTATAACATGGGTTGATATAACATGGTAGTGAGATATCGCAATGTACAGGCGTTTAGATCGTGTCTGTATTTTTTACGGCCTTTTTTAAGGTTTTTTCTAAAGATTGGGGAAAGGCGTGTCTACCGCAGAACTCATCAGCACGGCATCGCTGGCTGAACAAGCATTACGAAAAACATTCGGATACCAGCAATTCCGCCCGGGACAGCAGCAGGTTATCGACGCCGTTCTTGACGGGCGTGACTGTCTGGTAGTTATGCCAACGGGAGGCGGCAAGTCGTTGTGCTACCAAATTCCCGCACTGGTTAAAAATGGGCTGACGCTGGTTGTTTCTCCCTTGATTTCACTGATGAAAGATCAGGTTGATCAGTTACGGGCGAATGGAGTGGAAGCGGAATGCCTGAACTCAACTCAAAACCGCGAACAGCAATTTGATATTATTCAGCGTTGTCGTCAGGGGAGCATTAAACTGCTCTATATTGCCCCTGAACGGCTGGTGACAGATAACTTCCTTGAGCATCTTCACGATTGGCAGCCTGTTTTACTGGCTGTCGATGAAGCTCACTGCATTTCCCAGTGGGGACATGATTTCCGCCCAGAATACCGGGCGTTGGGGCAGCTTCGTCGCCGATTCACTAATCTTCCCGTGATTGCATTGACAGCTACGGCGGATAAAACTACCCGTCAGGATATTGTGCGTTTACTGGAACTGCATGAACCAATTATCCATATCAGCAGCTTTGACCGTCCCAATATTCGCTATACGTTAGTGGAGAAATATAAACCGCTCGATCAGCTTTGGTCATTTGTTCGTGGTCAGCAAGGAAAAAGTGGGATTATTTACTGCAACAGCCGCACTAAAGTAGAAGAAACAGCGGAGCGCCTGCAAAAGCGGGGGCTTAGCGTCGCATCTTACCATGCGGGATTGGAGAACAACCAACGTGCATGGGTACAAGATGCGTTTCAACGGGACGATTTACAGGTAGTTGTGGCGACAGTTGCATTTGGTATGGGAATTAATAAACCCAATGTGCGTTTTGTCGTGCATTTTGATATTCCCCGTAATATCGAATCCTATTATCAGGAAACCGGCCGGGCAGGACGGGATGGTTTACCCGCTGAAGCAGTGTTATTTTACGATCCTGCGGATATGGCTTGGTTGCGCCGCTGTCTGGAAGAAAAGCAGGCTGGTGAGCAACAAGATATCGAACGGCATAAACTCAATGCTATGGGCGCATTTGCGGAGGCGCAGACTTGCCGGCGTCTGGTACTGCTGAATTATTTCGGGGAAAGTCACCAGACAGCTTGTGGTAACTGTGATATCTGCCTTGATCCTCCCAAGCGTTACGATGGTCTGGTCGAGGCACAAAAAGCGCTATCTTGTATTTATCGCGTTGGACAACGTTTTGGGATTGGCTATATTGTAGAAGTACTTCGCGGCGCGAATAATCAACGCATTAGAGACTTCGGGCACGACAAACTGCCTGTGTATGGCATTGGCAAAGAGCAGAGTCAAGAACATTGGATGAGCGTCTTGCGTCAGCTTATTCATTTGGGATTGATTAGCCAAAACATTGCCAATTATTCTGCATTGCAACTGACAGAGGCTTCGCGGCCAGTGTTGCGGGGAGACGTTCCATTGCAGCTTGCGGTGCCCCGCATCCAAAACTTGAAAAGCCGCAATCAGCAAAACAAATCTTACAGCGGGAACTATGATCGCAAATTATTCGCCAAATTGCGTAAATTGCGTAAATCCATTGCTGATGAAAACAACATTCCACCTTTTGTAGTTTTCAATGACGTTACATTGATTGAGATGGCAGAGCAGTGCCCGATAACTCCGGATGAACTTTTGCTGATTAATGGTGTTGGGCAACGTAAGCTGGAGCGTTTTGGGGACGCATTTATGGCACTTATACGCGATCATTTTGAAGGATTTGAATAACCGAAGAGTACTAATATCCAATAGATTTTGAGCCGCTTGCGGCGGCAAGGGAAATAATCCCAGCCACACAGCTAACTATGTGGTTGGGATGAATAAGTGCCGCCAAAGAGGTAACTTGAAAGATGAAGGAGATAACAAAGGAAGATGAATGGCACCTGAGATATTGAAAGAAAGCTGGTTAAACCGCGAACCTCAGTTCTCTACTTTTACAAATGGATTATTGCTGGATTTCTGGCAAACGAGGAAAGAATGCCAATTTATGGGTGTTGATGATGTGCCGATCCATTATGTCTCCTTTTGTTCCCCTCATCATGACAAAACATTGGTGATCTTACCTGGTCGCAGCGAAAGCTACGTAAAATACTCTGAAGTGGCCTATGATTTTTACCATCTGGGTTATGACATTTTCATTATTGACCATCGTGGTCAGGGGCGTTCAGGGCGGCTGTTGGATGATAGACAAAAAGGCCATGTCGAAGCGTTTGATCATTATGTGGATGATTTTGCCAAATTTGTTGAACTAGAAGTGATATCTCGTCTGCCTCATCGCTGTTATGCTCTTGCCCATTCGATGGGAGGGGCGATCCTGAGCTGTTTCCTGTTGCGTCATAAAGAACCCATTTTTCGTTCGGTGGCATTATGTGCTCCCATGTTTGGAATCAATTTACCGATGCCCCGCTGGCTGGCTAATTTTCTGGTTAATCAAGCTGAACCTAATGTTAAAACACGCAACGCATATGCATTATCAACCGGGCAATGGCGGCCATTACCTTATTTGATCAATATATTAACCCACAGTTATGCGCGTTATCAGCGATACTTACGCTATTATGCTGATTATCCTGAATTGCGCCTTGGCGGGCCGACCTACCATTGGATGCGTGAAAGTATGTTGATGGGCGATTATTTGGTTGAGAATGCAGAGAAAATTCAAATTCCGCTCATTGTGTTGGAGGCGAGTGAAGATAAGGTAGTTAGTAATCGGGAGCTACTGGCTTTTTGCAGATCACGTCAAAAAGCGGGAATGGGAAAAGAAAAACAAAAGTCTCTGGTTATCCAAGGGGCTAATCACGAAATCCTGTTCGAAAAAGATATGTTGCGGGCGAAGGCTCTCAATGCAATTTGTGATTTTTTTGATCAAAACTGATTTAGTTTAGGAACTATAACTATGTATCATGTTGTTGCTTCAGATTTAGATGGCACTTTGTTATCTCCCGACCATAAATTAACGCCATATACCAAGGAAACGCTGAACTTGCTGACAAAACAAGGGGTTCATTTTATTTTCGCGACAGGGCGCCATCATGTTGATGTGAGGCAAATCCGTGATGGGTTGGGTATTGATGCGTATATGATCACCTCCAATGGAGCAAGGGTTCATAATACTCAGGATGAACTAGTCTTCAGCCACAACTTAGATCCTGAGATAGCTCATGATTTATGCCTATTGGAATTTGATAATCCTGATGTTCTGACTAACTACTTTAACAATGATGATTGGCTGATGAATCGTGAAGAGTCTGAGCAAGAAGAGTTTTTTCAGGAATCTGTTTTTCACTATCAACTCTTCCAACGCGATAGCTTCCCGACAGATGGGGTATGCAAGGTTTATTACACCAGTGAAGATTATAATTACTTGGTGGATTTGGAAGAACAAATTAAAGCGCGTTGGGGAGAAAAGGTTAATGTCAGCTTTTCACTGAGAAATTGTCTGGAAGTGATGGCGGGTAGTGTTTCCAAAGGCCATGCTCTGGAACAGGTTTGTCTATCTCTCGGATATCAATTAACCGACTGCATTGCTTTTGGTGATGGTATGAATGATAAAGAAATGCTAAGTGTGGCAGGCAAGGGCTGCATTATGCAAGGCGCTCATCAGCGGCTGAAAGACATTTTACCGGATATGGAAGTTATTGGTTCCAATGCTGATGATGCAGTTTCTCGTTATCTGCGGAAAATGTACCACGTTTGATGTTGATAAATTGAATTTATCCAATAAATTTCAGCATCAGTGAGAACACAACGCAATAGCTTGAAAAATTAAGGCAATAATCGTTTGAGAACAGTATCCGACAGGATGCGGTTTCTTTTATTTGTGACACTAACGGCAACAGACATCAACTTTGACCATACTTCACGCTTAAGAAGCCGGAAGCATATCATAGCAACTAACTATTTAATACATGACCGAATTTAGAGCTAGTCTGCAAAAATAACAGAATAAAACATCAGTAAAGGGCTTCATCAAAGCCCTTATTTAGCTATTTCGTTGCGCGTAAAACAATAACGCCTGGTTTAGAACTCATATATTCAATAAAAGGTGTATCTACAACTTTGTTATTTTTAGACAAAGATGAAGCATTACGATACAAAACTTGATTATCTTTTTTAATAACAATACCCGTATGAGAAACATCTAATCCATTTATTGGAGAATAAACACCTGCAAGATCTCCATCTTGCATATTATCAAGAACCTTTTGGTTTATTGCTTCCCCCGGAATATAGGTTACCATACGAGGAGTGACCCCTAATCCTTTGATATATTCACTACCATCTGATTTTTGATTTAACATTTTTTCTACTGTAATAGCATCAGGACTGAGCGTTGACGTAACATCAATTGCATTTCGCGGGGATACCGCATACCAATCCGTGAAAAAATGTTTTCGCTTATAATAGCTGACATCCGAATTCTTATAGCGCGTATTGACCAATGAATTAAGAAAAGAGGTTTCATTTTCTGATTTTGTCAGAGCGACGACATAATCAAGATATGTGAAACAATCAACGGCATCGAAATTAACAACGAGTGTTTCTTGCTGGTCAGGACTTCCTATTAACGTATTAGCAAGATAGGGAGTCCCTAAAAATGAAGCTGATACACGATCAACCAATTCACCTTGAGTAAGATTTTTATTCGGTTTTATTTCACTATCAATAATATTATTGATTTTTTCTTTGGCATTATCACTTATCATTATGGGATAGCCTGGCTGATCATTTGAAGCACAAGAAATTAAAGAAAATGCAAGCAGAACCAGTAGAGGTGATTTCATCATCTATTACCTAAAGTTGTTATTAACAACTTCATTAATATTGTAAATTATTTCAAATAGCAACTAAAATGTCATCAACATCTAGCGTCATTTTATAATTCTCCCGGCTTACGTGGTGGATTGCGGCCCGAAATGTTACTTGTGGAACTGCGGATTTCTTGCCCAAAAATATCAACACGCGCCTGAAATGGTGGGAATGGCAAAGTAATATCGTGTTTGCGGAATTCCTGCAAAATGTGTTGATGCACTTCATGGCGTGCAGGCATACGATGCCCCATTTCTGCGGCATAAGCGCGCAATTCATAAACTTGAATGCCTTGCTGTAGATCCACTAAATAAACTTCCGGTATCGGATTATCCAGAATCAGCGGTGAGCTTTTTGCTGCGGCCATCAATATATCAGTGGCATTTGCTGATTCAATATCTACCGGAACAGGAATGGTCAGAACGATACGAGTGATAGTGTCAGACAGTGACCAGTTGATAAATTGTTCTGTAATGAATGCCCTGTTGGGAACGATAATTTCTTTTCTGTCCCAGTCAGACAGGGTGGTTGCCCGCGTATTAATCTTCGTGATGCTGCCTGTGAGGCCCCGGATAGTCACGGTATCACCAATCCGGATCGGTTTTTCAAATAAGATGATCAGGCCGGAAATGATATTGGCGAAGATCTCTTGTAAACCAAAACCAAGCCCGACCCCCATTGCTGCAATCAGCCACTGGAGTTTCGACCACTCAATGCCTACCAGCGAGAAACCAACCAGACCACCAACGAGAGTGATACTGTATTTAGTCAGTGTCGTAATGGCATAACCTGTGCCCGGTGCCAGCTCCAAATGCTGTAAGAGTGCGAGTTCTAATAGTGCGGGAAGATTACGGACAAGCTGCGTAGTAATGATGATAACTAAGATCGCAATTAACACTGAACCCATAGTAATTGGCTGGACACTATCGACACCATTGATGGTTGTGCTAACGTCCCAAAGCTGAATATTCTCGAGAAAAGAGAAGGCGGAGTGCAATTCAGACCACAATAGAATAAGTGAAACGAGGGCAATCATCGTCAGGATCGAACGGACCAATCCCAACGATTGGGCACTGATTGCATCCAAATTGATGACGGGTTCTTCAACTTCGATTGCGCCTTCTACACTGCTATTGATATTGGCTGAGTCTTCTTCACTTTTAGCACGTTGGGCCAATATCTCAGCGCGGCGCTGTTTGGCACGTTCAAAGGCAATTTTACGCCTTTGGATCAGCATCCATCGACGAATAATGTGGTAAATGACCAGTAAGAAGAACCAAATGGCGACAGACGTTTCCAAACGCCCCAGCAGAGCTTGTGAGGTTTGCAGATAGCCGAGGATCGCAGCAAATGCCGCTAATATTGGGGCAGAAAGCAGTATCCACCATAAAACGGAGCTAACGATATTTTCGCCTGAACCATGTTTATCCATGTAAAGCGGAATACCGGCGCGTTTTAGGCTGCTGGTCACCAGACTCAGGGAAATACAGAGCATGATGAAACAGAGCCTGCCGAGGGTTGTGGTAAATTCCCGGTCGCTGTAATGATTAAAGGTGATCAGTGCCATCATGAGAGGCACGATCAGGAAAATGGAAAGACGATAAAAACGCATTGCCCGTTTTATGCGTTCTTCCGGCCACCGAAAATGGGCAATAAATAAGCCATTGGGATGGGCAAACGCTGCACTCAGCATAAAGACCCACAGAACCGGCGTTGTTTCACGTACACCATTGCCGATTGCATTAGCCATCGGATACTGCCAGGCATTTTGCAGGCCATAACCAATGGCTGACCAGAGCATTGGCAGTGGTAATGCCGCGACGATAGACCAAAAAACGGTACGCAAGGTAAGGGTGAAATGGTCTTGTGTTACTTTGCCGATACGGTTGCTGGAGCGCTCAAGAAAAGCATGATATTGGCGATGTGAGCTAATACTGAAAATCACCAGCAGTAAAGTACCCACCAAATAGAGCAGGGTATCCTGTGTGGTCAGAATACTGTGGATTGCACCACCCAGTTGCGAAAATGTATCCAGGGATAGCAGACGTGTCAGATCTTGTACTACCTGCAATGGGTATTTCAGTGAAATGGGATTGACATCTGCAACCCAGAACAGATAACGGTGAGTCGCATCCTGTACTTCTTTTAGGGCATCATTTAACTGGCTGGTGGAGACTTTGAGCTTTGTTAGCTCCAGTATTTCGTTGTCATATCCTGAAAGCAGGGAACTTAACAGCTCTTTTCTTGTACGGATAAGTGAGTCATAGACTTTCTTTTGTGCCGGTGTCAGTGAGCTGTACGTTGGTAAATTTTGGTTGGTATCCCGTTGTGAATGTCCCAGCATTTCTTCATGTTTCAGCCTTTCGACTCGCAATTCGACAATACTTCTGTCAAGTTGCTGGGATTTCGGCATATCAGGAACACGGGTGACTTGTGCTCTTAACACTTCTCCTAGTGCGGTGGAATCGCTCAGCCATTGTGCCTGCTCGCGGATGGTATTAAGCGTCTGGCGAACAGTCAGAATATCACTGGCGGCTTTGCGTTGCTGTGAGCTAATGGCATCCATATTTTGAGTTTGCTGGTTGAGCATTTGTGAGAGCTGGCGGTTTTGCTGAAGTTTATCTTGCAAAAACTGAGGGAGTTGCCCGCCACTTTGTTCCGCCAACATTTCGGTATGTTCAAGTGCTGATTCTGCTTTCTGCTGGCGTTGGCTATTTAACTGACTGCGCAGTTGCTGGAGTTTAAGATCCAGTCGTTGGTAGCGTTTTTTGAATAAGTCAGCGCGAACACGGGCAATTTCTTGTCGATTATTGGCAGAAAGCTGGGCTATTTCCAGTTCATTGGTTGCTGCCTTACGGGCATTGATCTCTGCCTGAGCCAGAGTCAATTGTGCTTCCGCCAATGGAGTAGAAGGAGAACCCAAAGATTGGAGACGGGAAATCGCCTCGGTCAGCAGACGTTTTGCCTCAACTTGTTGTTGAGGCAACTGATTAATAGAATCACTGATATCCCGGATCTTGTCTTGTTCTTGCTGTAATTGGCGCCCGTGTTCCAACAATTCGCTACTGGTCTGAATAATCTGTTGTTCCAGATTACTGATAGATTGATTGGCAGGAATAGGGGGAACAGTATCACTTTCAGCAATAATTTTCTGGCGAAGCTCTTTGATGATAGAAGGAAAATTATCAATCGACTGTTGATATTCCTGAGTACGCTCGTTGGCAGATTTTGTATCGTTAACCCAATTTATAGCCCCTTGAAGTGATTGCGCGATTTCAGAATCATGAGAATTCTTATTGTCTTCAACCTGCTTCAGCTCTTTTTTCAGTTGGGTATCATCCAACTGTGTTATAGCGGCAAAAGCTGGATTTGCAATCAGCAAGCTGAGAAGTAAACTGATAATCAGGTGCACAATAAGGGGCTCCTTGGCTTTAAAATTCGCTGACGATATCTTTAATTCACTGATTCTCTGTATTCACAGTAGGTTCTTCTGATGCCACTGTCTGAGCCATTAAGCTCCCCATACGGGTTTGTGAACCACTGTATAAATTATTGGCAAAATGAATCTGATCGGAAGCAAACAGGTTGATGACAGTTGAACCGAGTTTGAAGCGCCCCATTTCCTCTCCCTTTTTCAGGGGAACAGCACCTTCCTGACCCTCTGTTGGGTAAGTCCAGCGTTTGATGATGCCCTCACGCGGTGGTGTGATACAACCACTCCAGACGGTTTCTATACTGCCGACAATTGTCGCACCAACCAGAATTTGCACCATCGGTCCAAATTCTGTATCAAATAAACAGATGACACGCTCATTACGTGCAAACAAATTTGGAACATTAGCTGCTGTCAATGGATTGACTGAGAACAGATCGCCCGGGACATAGATCATCTCTTTTAGCACACCATCGCATGGCATATGGACACGGTGATAATCTTTTGGTGATAAGTAAGTCGTGATGAACTGACCGTTGCGGAACTGCTCTGCCAGTTGATACTGCCCTGCCAGTAGCGCTTCTACAGTGTAATAGTGGCCCTTGGCCTGAATAATTTGATCTTCACGGATAGCCCCAAGCTGGCTGATGGTTCCGTCTGCGGGCAGAGCCAATTGAGTAGTCTCATTGACGATAGGGCGTACGTCCTCTTTTAAAGGACGGATAAAGAACTCATTGAATGTTGAGTAAGCGGTGAATGAAGGATCTTTTGCTTCATTCATGTCTACTTTATAGGCTTTGGCAAAAGCCTTGATGGCGAGCTGTGTCATCCAGCCCGCCTTTTTATTGGCAAACCAGCCTGCTAAATGTGTAATACATTGTTTTGGCAGTAAATATTGTAAACTGATTTTAATATTATCCAGCACGTCAACCTCTTGGATTTTTTCTTGGCAAATTGGACAAAAGTCTACCATTGTACCTGCCATTGTTTTTAATGTCAGTGTATCGTTAATTATTGTCTTATTTTTGACTGTCTGTAAAATTTCGGCGTGGTTTAACCTGTGCCATACTTTCTAAGATTCGCTGATAATTCTCGAAACGTTCTTCTGCAATATCATCTTGATCCAATGCTTCCCTCAAGGCGCAGCCTGGATCATCTTGATGTTTGCAATCGCGGAATTTACATCTGCCAAGGTATTTACGGAACTCAATAAAGCCTTGTGTAACTTGTTCTGGCGTTAAATGCCATAAACCAAATTCACGAACACCTGGAGAATCAATCACATCTCCGCCCAGAGGGAAATGGTAAAGACGTGCGGTGGTGGTGGTATGCTGACCGAGCCCCGAATTGTCCGAGACCTCATTGACCAGAATATTTTCTGCATTATCCGGCAGTAATGTATTGAGCAGGCTTGATTTTCCAACCCCTGATTGTCCTGCAAAGATACTGATTTTATCAGCCAGCAGTGAGATAAGTTCAGGGATACCTTCTCCGGTATAGCTGGAAACTTCCAATACGCGATAGCCGATATGACGGTAAATATCCATGACGCTGTTAACCCAGTCACGGCTTTCTGCATCCAGTAAATCAATTTTGTTGAGGACGATCAAAGGCTCGATATTGAGTGTTTCACAAGCAACTAAATAACGATCGATAATATTCAGAGAGAGTTCTGGCAAGATAGCGGAAACAATCACGATTTGGTTGATATTTGACGCAATGGGTTTGATGCCATCGTAGTAATCGGGGCGTGTAAGAACAGAGGTACGTTCATGAACTGCTTCGACTATCCCGTTAACTTTGACATCAGATTGCAGTTGTAGCGCAGGGCGCCATACAACGCGATCTCCTGTGACTAATGAACGGATTGTTCTTCTGATATTGCAACGCTGTATGGAAGCATCATCGGCTTCGATATCGGCATGTTGCCCAAATCGGCTGATTACCAGACCTTCCTGTGGCTCGCCAAACTGGCTGTCATCCACTTCTGGTTTATTGGACTCAGCCTTCTTATTCAGCCTGCGCTGATGGTTGGCTTGTACACGGCGTTGCTGCCCTTTGGAGAGTTTATTTTTAGCCACCGAACCTCACTTATTTCATCTATCTTGCTGATTATCGCTGTGAGCTATCAAAAACGTTATGATACATCACGGATACAGACTACCTGTTTTGAAGGAAACTAGGATATATCATGTCAAAAAGTGAGAACAATCTTATCTGGATAGATTTAGAGATGACTGGGCTAGATCCAGAGCGTGATCGCATAATTGAAATTGCGACCATTGTTACCGACCCGGAATTGAATATCCTCGCGGAAGGTCCTGTTATCGCGGTACACCAGTCCGATGAGCAACTGGCATTGATGGATGACTGGAACGTACGGACACACACAGCCAGTGGGTTGGTGGAACGAGTAAAGCAGAGCCAATGTGGTGATGAGCAAGCAGAAAAAGCCACCATTGCTTTTCTGGAACAATGGGTGCCGGCAGGAAAATCCCCGATTTGTGGCAATAGTGTGGGGCAGGATCGTCGCTTTTTGTTCCGTTATATGCCTGAATTGGAAAAATATTTTCACTACCGCTACTTGGATGTCAGTACGCTTAAAGAATTGGGTCGTCGCTGGAAGCCTGAGATGCTATCTGGTTTCAGCAAGAAAAACACCCATCAGGCATTGGATGACATTCGGGAGTCTATTGCTGAGTTAGTGTATTACCGAGAGCATTTTATCCAGAAATAAGAGGTTGAGTGTGGTACAAATTCGTATCTAAGTCGTCTCTGTGTTGATGATTAAGCTGATATTTTGCTGATTTAATCATCAGCCAGAGAGAAAAAATGATTTTTTGTGTTTTAGGGCTTGCCAGAAGAATAATTCCTCGTATAATGCGCTCCCCGTACCGGAGAAAATTTCGAAAGTACAGCACACCAAAATTTAAGCGGGAATAGCTCAGTTGGTAGAGCACAACCTTGCCAAGGTTGGGGTCGCGAGTTCGAGTCTCGTTTCCCGCTCCAAATCTTATCTCGATTTATGATTTTATCTCTTCCTTAGCCACAGCCACCAAAGCCTTAAGCAAATTCCCTGAAATAACTGTGAATGCATATCGATTCGAGAAAAAGATAGCGTGCATGGTAAATTACGCACGCTACCTCCGGTTATGCTATTTAATGCATCTAAATAGGCATTGCTTATTATTTATGACCAAACGTCATAGTACTCTAGCAAGCGTTTTTTAATCTTGTCATCGTAGTGAGAGAAAGCGATAACCTCCGGAGGTGGTGTAAAGTGGGGGTGGAGAGAATTCACCAAACTCTCATAACGGTGTAACAGTCCTTCCTGAATCACCGGTTCCCAATTCGGTTTGATATCCCAAAGGCATTCATAACCCATGCCCAGCATTTGCGACGTAGTTTCTTTTGCTACCACGTCTCGGGAAAGGCCGGCTAATGGTGCCCGTATAGGGGTAAAATCACTGAGATCGATATCCGCATTGCTTTCCCCATATATTGCATTGGCGATATAGTCAGCCAGTAAGGGGGATTGGTGCAGTCCATCCCGATAAGTGCCGGTCACAAGCCAGAGTCCATCTATTCCACATTCTCCAATAAGCGGAAAACCATCTGCCGATATTGGTCTGTTGCCTACTTGGATTGAGACTATCTCAGAATAGTACAAATCTGTATGGAGCTGTTCAACCGCACACTCAAGCAGGAACTGTACATCTGATACGGCTGCTTGAGTCCGGGGATTATTTTTTAAGATATTGGTTGCGCCGATATATAAAATACCGTCATTTCTTGGTACGCAATGCAAACCACATGCGAACGCACGATTAGGTGTCCGAATGACAGATGATGGCAATTCCATGCCTTCTGGAAGTTTAAGTAATATGGAAATGCCGTTGCCTGAGAATAGCGGTGGAATTCGTTTTGTGATGTCTGGCATATCAGCAAGGATATCCAGTGAATGCACACCTGCCGCTATAATGACTTTATCGGCCAAAATCGTTTCGCCATCCTCGAGTTCAACGCCAGTAATAATTTTATCTTTTGATAGAACGCGCTTGGCATTTTTTGCGATGATAGTCCCCCCTTCAGCTACAAAAGCAGAATCCAGCACATCGAGCAGCAGATGGGAATTTACGGCGTGTTCATCGGGGATGTAAAGACTCATTAACGGCCGAACAAGCTCGTTGGGTTTTAACCAAGTAATTTGTTTAGGGGCAACCGTTTCATAAGGTTCGTTATAAGTGGTCAGAACATCTTCGATTGCATGAAAATTATCAGTATCTATTTCGTCTGTTCCGGCAGTGTTAAGAATGACATGTGTCCCTTGTGCAGTAAAAAGTGATTGATGGTTGCCGGATGAGTCTGCGAGCCTTTTAGCCCATTGTGGCCATCGTTTTTTGGCGTTGAAATCCATACTGACTTTCAGCTTTCCATGCTGACTTGCTATTAGACCTGTTGTGACTTCACCAAAACAGCCATTCATGGCTCCTGCCGCGTTGGAAGCGGCATTACTTCTATCCAGACTACCGACGCGGCAGATTGAATACTTTCTGCTGGCGAGTTCATAGGAAATCGAACTGGAGATTGCACCTGAGCCTACAACAATTACATCGTATTTCATGATATTGCTCCTTATAAATTCCCGTCGCGGGTTTTGAAACAGCCATTTGTACACATTTTCTGCGTAGCAATGGCAACAAGGCATTCTCAAGTACGATTCTCTAGAACTGTTTTTTTACCTTTAACATATAAATATTCAAAATTTTGATTGAATAATATGTGGGCATATTTGAGTCTGTCAACTTGAAGTTTTCATCTATGTGGTACATGAAATGTTTAATTATATTCGATTGAATTTAAAGTATTTATTGTTGTTTTTTCTATTTTTTTATTGCTTTGTGATTGGTAAAGTAGTGGGTGTTATACAGTTTTATAATTCAATAAATAAATTGAATTTTATAATTAATGATGTGGGAAGGGGACATTCTCCAGTACATCGGGATAGAGAACAAATTTAAGAGTAAATTTTTTAATATGATGAAACCGTTTTGGGCAGCCAGTACTGAATTAGCTTAAAGTGCGGAATTTTTTTATTTACGCAATGACTTCAAGAAGGTGTTATCACGTGAGATCAAATAGCCAATATCTGCAACAGTGACGCCAAACACCTCCATCAACAATGGCATCATCATACCCACGACCATAAATTCAGAGGTCGTGAGTATGAATATCGTCTTGAACTTTATTCATGGCGAGGTTTGCCTGGTACGACAGAACTTCGGCTTGTAAGCAAAAGCGCTATCAACGCTGCAATAGCATAAGCCGCAGCAGCAGTTCCGAATGCCCATATGTAGCCATCAATGGTATCTATTTGTGTTGCAGCCACAGCCATTAATGCTGAAAGACCAACGGTTGGGCCGAGTTCCATAGCTGTATTCATGACCCCGCCGGCAAGTCCTGCCTGATGCTGTGGTACATTCATTGTAGAAAGTACGGCAGCGCCTGCAAAAGCAAGTGACATACCGATTGCTACCAAAATTAGACTTGGCAGTAATCCAGCAATATAAGTTGTATTTCTATCAATACCAACCAACAATCCAAAACCGAGCGCAGAGATTAGTAGACCAGCACTCGTCACTGGTGCTGCTCCGATGCGACCAACCAGAGGTGCTGCCATTTGTCCTGTCGCGATGAGTGCGATTGCGAACGGCAGGAATGCGGTGGCGGTCATCAATGGTGTCCATCCCAACTCTTGCTGGAGATAGAGTGACAAAATAAAGTTGATAACGCCCGATCCAACGGCAGCAAGGAACATGCCAAACAACCCGGTGAGACGGTATCGTTCAAAAACAAATCCCGGTGGAAGAAGGGGATTACGGACAAGACGTTCGATCAAAGCAAAGGCAATTAATAAGCCAAGACCAGTCAGCAAGGGGGTCAGAACGACTGATGATGTCCATGAATGATCGCCTGTTAATATCAGTCCATAGCTACTTAAGGAAATGCCGAATGTGGCAAGTATCGCACCAATCAGATCCAGTTTAGGCCGATGTTGTTGAGATTCATCAATTCCGGCTGGAAGTATGCGAATGCTTATTAAGCCAATGATTGAAACGATAACCGGAACAGCAAACATCCACCGCCAGGAAATCCAGGTTGTTACTACCCCTGAAAGAATAAATCCTGAGACGGCACCGAGAACAGAAACGCCCCCCCACGTCGCCATTGCCCGGCCAAAAGCACTGGGTTCTGGGAACAATGCCCGCAGCACTGCCATTGCTGCTGGTGCTATCAGGGCGCCACCCACTCCTTGAGCAAAGCGCATGGCGACAAGCACTTTGAAATTGGGGGCAATGCCGGCAATCACGGAGGATATACCGAAGATAAATAAACCAATAGCTAACATCCGTCGTCCCTGAAATCTATCTGCCAACCGCCCACCAAAAAGTAGCAAGCCACTGAATGGAAGCCCGTAGGCAGCGAGTACAAGAAGTAAATCGGCAGGTGTGATATTGAATTCTATCGCGATTTTTGGAAGTGGAACGGTGATCAATGCAATTGTGAAGATCAACGTGGTTTGAACGATCGCCAGGATCGTGAATGCCGGACGCTGAGTACTATTTTTGGGCATTGTTGGTTGCGATTGATCGTTGTTTCTGGATGGCAAATTATTTGGCGACATTATGCAAACTCCTGATTGACAAAAACGCAGTATAAAACACGATGACCTCACCAAAATAACACATTCAATTTAATGATTGAATGACAGATTAATATGACTTTGGCTTTTCGTCAATGACTAGTAACCAAGGCTATTTGTTGTATAAATAACATACAATAATGGGACTGCATCAGGGGAAGAAAGGATATCTATTGTGTTAATTGGAGTTTATTTTGAGCGTTTGAAATTTGATTGTACGCAAAGTACTTGCCATGATTACCAAACAAAGCCATAATGGCGCCCATCTTGATGTCCTGTTATATAAAAATATTGTTAATCAATAAGTTACAGTGATTATAATAAAATTTCTGATATAGGGACAGTTAAGGCTGGTAATAGCCATCAATGATGCGGGAATAGCTCAGTTGGTAGAGCACAACCTTGCCAAGGTTGGGGTCGCGAGTTCGAGTCTCGTTTCCCGCTCCAAATTCAGGACGGTAGATTTATTGAAGTCTGCAAGTCTGCAAATCATAGAAAAAGCGCCGAAAGGCGCCTTTTTCGTTATCAACAAATAGATTATCAGTCTGTTTTTATAACGCTTTCAGCAACTCTTCTTTACTTACCAACATGCGTTGTATCGCTTTTTGCTTCACATGACCAAAACCCCGCACCTGATTGGGGAGTTCCGCGAGCTGCTGACAGATTGCCAAATTATTGCGATCCATTTTCTCAATCAGAAAATCAATCAGTCGTTCATATTCAAGCAGTAAATTCCTTTCCTGCTTACGTTCTTCTTGATAGCCAAAAAGATCGAAAACAGTACCGCGAAGTGGTTTACATGCGGCTAAGAAGCGGAATAAAGGAATGATCCATGAGCCATACTCTTGTTTTCCACGTTGCCCTGTTCGCGGATCTTTACGGTTTAAAAGAGGAAGACTGAGGTGAAAACGAATATTGTCTATATTATCAAACTTTGAGCGGAGCTTATCGAAAAAACCTGTTTTGACATAGAGGCGGGCAACTTCATACTCATCCTTATATGCCATCAGTTTGAATAAGTTTTCAGCAATGGATTTAGTAATCTCTTCTGCATTAATCTGCTGGGCGACCATTTGAACCTGAGTTATGCGGCTGAGATAACGCATGGCATAGCGTTCATTTTGATAATCAACCAGCAATTGATATCGGTTCATAATGAGGTCGTCTAGACTTGTTACGTTTTCTGAAGGGTGAATATTCAGATGATTCAGCAAGATATCTGGCTGTTCCGCAGCGATGCGGCCTATATGGAAAGCCCGCCGAGCATTATTAGCGGAGAACCCCAATTCTTGAATCGCTCTGTCGATAGAAGATAACGCAAATGGAAGTTTGCCTAGTTGCCAGGCATAACCGATTAAGATGATATTTATTTGATCCCTGTCTCCCACGAGGTGGGTTGCCATCATCTCTGCATCAATGGAACGTAATGTTTGGATGTGTTGGTTAAGGGTATTTAGCATTTTGGGCTGATCCAAATCCAACATAGGGGCTCGAAGCATTGTACCGATTTGAGTTTCATGAGTGTTCAGTATGCATTTTGTTGAACCTCTCGACATCACTTCCAGTGAGTTCCGCCCTGTTGCGGCAACTAAATCAGCCGCAATAACCAAATTGGCGCGTCCCCGATCAATTCTGACCTGATGTAGTTTATTCGCATCACGACTCAATCGGACATGAGTGATGGCTTCTCCTCCTTTTTGAGCGAAGCCGGTAAAATTCAGTACACTGACGGCACAATTATCTAACTGAGCGGCGTTTGCAAGTAGATGCCCGGCGGTAACGATTCCTGTACCACCGATACCAACCAGCAGAATTTCATAAGGTCTTTCCGTACTAGCGAGTGTCGGCAGTGGTAATGTGGGAATAATTTTATCTAAATCTGCCTGTGAAATGATTTTGCTGAGGTCAGAGCGTGGGTTAGCATTTTCGATAGTGATAAAACTGGGACAAAACCCTTTCAGACAAGACAAGTCTGAGTTGCAAGTATGCTGATCTATCTCGCGCTTAGTCCCTAACGATGTTTTGACTGGGATGACGGCAAGGCAATTCGATTGTATCTGGCAGTCACCACATCCCTCACAAACCAACTCGTTAATGACGGCACGGCGTACTGCTTTTGGTTCCAGACCACGTTTTCTTTTGCGGCGCAGTTCTGTAGCACAGGTTTGATCATAGATAATCACTGTTACGCCAATGATCTCTCTAAAGCGCTTCTGCACATCTTCAAGATAATCCCGCCCATAAAGTTTCACTTGGGCAGGAAAGATATTTTTTCCTTTATATTTATTAAGCTCATTTGTTACGACTGCGACTTCCTTCACTCCTTCAGCAAGCATCAAGGAAACAATTTGCGGTATGCTGATGCTTCCATCCAGAGGCTGTCCACCCGTCATTGCCACGGCATCATTAAACAGTAACTTATAAGTAATGTGGCTGTCGGCGGCTACTGATTGGCGAATAGCTAAATGACCGGAATGAAAATAGGTGCCATCGCCTATATTTTGAAATACATGCGAACGGTTAACGAAAGGAGAATGCCCCATCCAGTCAATACCTTCTCCTCCCATCGGCAGGAGACCGCTTCCCGTATTACGATCCATCCAGGCTGCCATGATATGACATCCAATGCCAATTTGGGCCTGGCTTCCTTCTGGCAAGCGAGTTGAAGTGCTATGGGGACACCCTGCGCAGAAATAAGGTGTGCGTTTTGGTAAAGACGTATCGTGCGCAGTGATGGCAGACGACCATTCCAGCGGAATGGAGAGAGACAGATTAAACTGCTGTAACCATCCGGCCAACGGAGCAGCTACTCGAGAAGGGCGTAATTCAACATCTGCGGGCAACAGTTTTTGGCCAAGATGGTTATGCTTACCTATTAATCTGACATTTTTTTGTAAATTAACCAAATGATGGGCGAGCAGCATTTCGACGACAGCCATTTTTTCTTCAATGACAAAAATATCGGCGGTTTGTGCCGCTAGCTCAATGAGAAGCGGGGATAAAGGATAAACCAGACGGACATGAAGCAAAGCGATGCCTTGTTGTGCCAGTTCGGAAGGAGTTAGGCCTCCGGCCCGCAAAACTTCCATGACATCTTGGTGGGCTTTGCCAACCGTGACCAATAGGGCTTGCGGGTGTTCACAGGGGGCAAGGAGAAAGTCGATAGGGTTAAGTTTGGCAAAATCTTCAATAGCTTTAAGTTTGTAGGCCAAGCGTTTCTCTAGTTGTGGGCCGGGGAGATCAGGCCAGCGCCAGTGTAGCCCATCAGGGCCGGGATCGACTTGGGGAATTTTATAATCAGGGAGTGGCTTACTTTCTCTGACCGCACCACTTTCTACGACTTCACTGATGGCCTTAAATCCTATCCATGCACCACTTATGCGTGATGCAGCCCAGCCCCATAAACCGACATCAAGGTAATCGGCAACCGATGCCGGATGCAGGATAGGCATACTCCACGCCACTAAACTGAGGTCAGACTGATGGGACATTGAGGAGGAGACACAACCGTGGTCATCCCCGAGAATAACCAGTACACCGCCGTGTGGTGAGGAACCATAGGCATTGCCATGTCTTAGGGCATCACCAGAACGATCGACCCCCGGCCCTTTGCCATACCACATTCCGAAGACACCATTAACTTGTCTGTCCGGGTCGGATTCTACTTTTTGCGTGCCTACCAATGCATCTGCCGCGAGATCTTCATTGATCGCAGGTTGAAAGCGAATATTGGCCCGAATAAGTTCTTTACTGCGTTGCCATAATACTTGGTCTAAACGGGCCAGGGGAGAGCCTCGATAGCCTGAAACAAAACCTGCTGTGTTGAGATTGTTGAGTTCATCCAGCTCAGCTTGAGTGAGCAGAAGGTCAGCCAGAGCTTCAGTGCCTGTGACAAATTTAGATTGATAATATCGAGCCATGTTTTTGACCCTCTCTGAAGAGAATAATTATCTAATTTTTAATCAAAATTGATGTTAATCTATTTCCCTAAAATACTTACGACAAGCATAAATCTTATTAGATGTTAGTTATTTGTTTATTTAATGTTGTTTTTTGTGATGTCGGTCTATTCTAGATTGCCGCTGGAAGCACGTGTGTGCTTTTTGTATCAGTATGGGGAGAATATCTTTTGAGCGTTTAATACTGAGATGCAAGTAAAGGGCTTGCCATCTTATCTGAACATGTTCATAATGACGCGCATTCCTGATATGTAGGTTAAAATAATTGTCTTGTTGTTCATGCGGTTAACAAGCATTTTGTAATCAACATTCAGAATATCTCAGGCTAAGATTAGCCGTCAGCGACGCGGGAATAGCTCAGTTGGTAGAGCCCAACCTTGCCAAGGTTGGGGTCGCGAGTTCGAGTCTCGTTTCCCGCTCCAGTTCATGAAATCCAAAACTCCATTTACTTCAGAAATTTCCTTCAAGACTCATTTTCTTCAAGACTTAAACCAGTGTCATACCTGTTCCTCTATTTCTTTCCAACACAGCACGAGCCAATCCATTAATGCCGATATCTTGCTAGGAACATAGTGGCTTTTTATTCTTACCAAGTGGACAGGTAATTCTGGAAATTGCCAGTCAGGTAACAGTCTGACTAATTTTCCGCTGAGAATGTCTTCATTGAACAGCCAGGCAGGGCCTGCGTTAATTCCCGCTCCGAGGCAGACAGCTTGATAAATGGCTCCAGCATTATTCAGGTAAAAATTGCCGGATAACTCCACCTGTTCCGTCACATGATCGCGGTGAAATAGCAGGCGGGTAGGATGGGAATTTTGATAGAGAGAATAAATAATCGACTTATGATGGCTCAGGTCTTGTGGATGCGCCGGAGTACCGTGTTTTTGCAGGTATTCAGGGCTGGCGCATAATACTCCGACCATATCACCTAATTTTTTGGCAACCAAAGAAGAAGCGGGTAATTTTCCAATACGTATAGCAAGATCAATACCTTCATGCCGAAGATCCATACATTTATCTGAAAGCACTAAGTCAAATATAATATCGGGATGTTGATGCTGAAAAAGCGTCAGCCACTGCGTGACATAGCGCTCCCCCAAATTGACTGGCGCCGTTATTTTGATTTTACCAGCTAATGATTTATTACTGATATCACTCAATATGCCATCCATTTCATTCAATAAGGGGCGCATCTGCTCATATGCCATAGTTCCGGCCGTCGTTAGGCTGAGTTTTCGAGTTGAACGGTTAATCAATTGAACTTTTAGCTGATGTTCAAGGGCTGCCAAACGTCGACTGGCAACAGATGGGTCTAACCGCAAGTCTTTTGCTGCTTTTGTCAGGCTTCCTCTCTCGACAATACGAAAAAAGAGATGCCAGAGTGTCAGATCATAATTCATGCTATTTCCGCAATTTATATTTGAGTATCTAGCAATATTATTGCCGATATTACATAAGTAAAATCATACTATCTAGAGGCATTTCTTTAAAAGGTTGCCTGAGACATATTGCGGAGAACATGGCATGCAGATGGTGGAGAAGAAATCATGGAGTCGCTATTGGGTCTTAGCGGCTGTTTGCATGGCAGGGCTGATTTTACCTTTGGAATATACAGGCCCCGCCGTCGCTTTACCTGCGATCCAAGCTGAACTGGGAGGTAGCGGAATTGCGTTGTCCTGGGTCATTAATGCTTTTGCCTTAAGTTTTGGTAGTGCCGTGATGGCGGCCGGGGCGTTGGCTGATCAGTATGGGCGCAAGAAGATGTTTGTGATCGGCATAGCAGGCTTTACTCTATTCTCTGTCGTCGTCAGTATCGCTAACAATGTGGTCTTTCTTGATCTAGTGCGTGGTGTTCAAGGGTTTTTTGCAGCTTTAACTATGGCGGGAGGAAATGCTTCTCTGGCGCAAGAGTTTGAAGGAAGGGCAAGAACCAAGGCGTTTGGTTTGCTGGGAACGGCCTTCGGTGCCGGATTGGCATTCGGGCCTGTAATCTCAGGAGTTTTAGTCGAGACTCTGGGCTGGCGTTCTGTTTTTCTATTGGGGGCTGTATTTGGTGGAGTTGCACTGATAATCGGTGGTCTTTATATGCGGGACTCGCGTGATCCCGATGCAGCTAAACTTGATATTAAAGGGCTACTGAGTTTTACGGCATTTCTGGTATTGCTAACATTTGGCATTATGCAGATTCCACAGAGTGGCATAGGTAGTCTCCCTGTTATATTACTGCTCAGTACCGCAGTAATTATGTTGGCTATTTTCATTGTCTGTGAGCTAACCCATGCGCGCCCAATGTTGGATATCTCCCTTTTCCGGTTCAAAAAATTTGTTGGAGTGCAGTTTTTACCTTTGGCAACCGCAGTTTGCTTTATTGTATTACTGATATTGTTTCCGATTCGTCTGATTGGGATTGAGGGTTACAGCGCAATTGAGGCAGGTAAGATGATGATTGCTCTATCGGCCCCAATGCTTTTTGTTCCTTTTCTGGCGGCATTACTGACCCGTTGGATTTCATCACCGATACTTTCTTGCATGGGCTTATTATGCGCAGCGATTGGTCTGGCATGGTTAGCAAATATGCCCGTTGGAACCGAACCGACAATGTTAATGCTCCCATTGCTTCTCATTGGTGTTGGTACGGGTTTTCCTTGGGGATTAATGGATGATCTTTCAATCCGGGTCGTTCCGATTGAACGGGCGGGAATGGCGACGGGTATTTTCACTACCATGCGGGCTTGTGGTGAAGCGATATGTGTAGCGGGAGGATTGGCAATGTTGAATTTCCTTCTGCATATGGGGTTGGGACAGGCTTCCCAACAATCTTCAAGCGTAATTTCGACTGCGGCGAATAATCTGACAACAGGGAACTTTGAGAGTGCCAAAGGATTATTCAGTAGTTTATCAACACAGAAGCTAATGAGCATTTATAGTGGTTCTTTCAGTATCCTAATTTATACCCTGATGGGAATAACATTATTTGCAGCTGCTATTTGTTTTGTGACTTTGAGAAATGATCGAATAGCTGTACATTCTAATTAGTGTGGATGTAATAAAATTTTTATAAAAATAAAGTGTTTGATAAAAATTTGGCTGGGGGTGTTATTATGAATACAAATCCAACTCTATTAGTAAATAAACCATATTGTGCTCCAAAACTTATTCCGTTATCAGATGTGTTATCGTCTTATGAATTAAATACAAGTGCATTGAAGGTGATAGCTCAATGGTGTGTTGATTATTTATGTAATCCACATCCTGAATTAGGAAGATCTGGCGTTGTTTGTCCTTATTCTCCTACCTCTATGAAAAAAGAAACATTTTGGTTTACTGAAATAAAAACTAAAGGTAGAACAGAAGAAGAAATCAAGCAGGATATTATTAGTCTTTCTTATCTATTCCATGAGCAAGAACCTCGTACTGGTGAAGCGACTCAATTTAAGACTATTGTTAGCATATGGGATGATATTTATTCGGAAGAAGATATTGCTCGTCTGCATTATGAAATGAAACCCATATTTTTACATGAGGGATTAATGCTGGGAGAGTTTTTTAGTTCTTGTGAAAAAAGAGGATTACGGAATTCAAACTTTTATCCTTTACGTTCACCGGTACCATTATTAGTTGTCAGAGAAATGTTAGAATTTGATATAGCATTTCTTTCAGACTCAATAGAGTATATCAAAGAATATATCCATAAATATGGTGATCGTGGTTTGAATACTATAAAAAATATGTTGAATAACAATAAAAGAATCGGTCTTAATGATGAACAAATTGCAGTTCTGAAATCATACTTAATGCATCAATAGTATTTTAACAACAATAATTATTATTTGAGGGCAACAGTTATGTCGAGATCTGTGCCAGAGGATAGTGGCACAGGGGCTATGAGTGATAGACAATGGGCAGGTATGTTTTTAGGTGATGAATCTTATGCAGGTAGTAAGAGTTATTACCAGTTATCACAGGCCGTTGAAGAGATATTTGGTTTCCAATATACAATCCCTGTACATCAAGGCAGGGGAGCAGAACAAATATTATTTCCATTACTTGTGGAATTAGCAAAAGAAAAAGGGGCTTCCGAGCCTGTATTTTTATCCAATCACCATTTTGATACGACAAAAGCTCACATAGAGATGGCAGGAGCCAAGGCTAAGAATTTCATTTGTGCTTCTGCTTTAAAAACAGAAATTGTGGATGACTGGAAAGGTAATTTTGATTTAAATGAATTATCCAATGAAATTAAATGTAACCAGAAAAATATTGCTGCCATTATTATTACAATTACATGTAATAGTGTGGGTGGGCAACCAGTTTCTATGGAAAATATTCGCTCGGCTGCAAGAATAGCTCGTGATTCTGGAATTCCTGTTATTATTGATGCTGCAAGATTTGCAGAAAATGCCTATTTCATTAAGCAAAGAGATAGTGAGTTTTTTCACGAAACCATATCCAATATAGTTAAACTAATATTTAGTGAGGCAGATATATTTACTATGTCTGCAAAGAAAGATGGTATGGTGAATATTGGTGGATTATGTTGTTTTCGTAATAATGAATCTTTGTTTAGGCAAGCGCAGCTAAGGTGTGTCCCGATGGAAGGATTCGTAACATACGGAGGGTTAGCGGGACGGGATATGGCAGCAATGGCTATTGGGTTGCAAGAAGCATTGAATGAAGATCATTTACGCAGCCGAATAGCTCAGGTTGAATATCTGGGTCATAAATTACAACAAGCGGGTGTTCCTATCCAAACCCCTGAAGGAACCCTAGTCTTATTTTTTGTTTTTTTCACTTTATTTGTGAGGATAAAAGTGCTGGCGGGTGATGTTGGCACTTTTCCTATATTATTGTGCTTGGAATTACATTGGGGCATTTTGAATTGTAATAAATCGGATTTAAACTATCACCTCCTTCGATTAAACTAACTGACTTGTTATTAGCTATCACGATAGCACAGAAATTTGATATCGCTTTTCAGGTAGATCCACAGGAATATATTTCAGTGCTTTGAAAAATAAAATTTTTGTTAGCACTGGGAAGATAATGTTCTCCATGAACTTCACTGAGAATCTGCGTCTGTAGAATAATGACAGTCTAATTAATCGGTTCTCACTCTTTATCATATTCAACATAAATATTGTTGTTATACCCATTCTAAATAAGGGCAATTATCTTTGTATATTAATCAATAGTGCTGATTAAAAGGCCTCTTTTCTTGGCCTTTAAAAATCGTAACTGGCGACAGGAGTAAGGAAAAGATGATAAGAACCGGAGAAAAATATTTGGATGATCTGCGTGACGGACGAACCATTTTTATTAATGGAGAGAAAATCACAAATCATGTGGATCATCCTGCGTTTAAGAACGCTATCAGGTCGGTTGCAAGTTTATATGATTATAAAATTTCCCATGCCGATAGTATGACTTTTGAGACAGAAACAGGTAATCAACTTAGTCTGTACTGGCAATTGCCGTCTGCACCGGAAAAGTTAATTGCCCGTGGTCATGCCGCCTATGAATGGGCTAAACAGACAATGGGATGGCTGGGAAGAAGCCCCGATTATGTCGCTTCGGCACTGACAGGAATGATAACGCATATTGAGCTGTTTGAATCTTACTCCCAAGAACGTGCTGATGCTTTGCGAAATTATTTTTCCTATGTGAGTGAAAACGATCTTTATTTAGCTTATGCACTGATTAATCCACAAGGCGATCGTTCAAAAACACCTGGTGAGCACACGAAGAATATTTATCACACGCTTGGTGTGGTGGAAAAGAGTGCCAGGGGCATGATTGTCAGAGGCACCAAAATGCTGGCAACAGGGGCTGTTCTGGCAGATGAAGTTTTGGTTGGTTCACATAGGCCACTTAAGCAGGGTATTGATGAACGATATGCGCTCTCATTTGCTCTGCCGCTCAATACGAAAGGTATCAAAATCATTTCAAGGAAATCTTACGAATTCGGGGTAAATCCCAAGGATTATCCGATATCGTCTCAATTCGATGAAACTGATTCCATGATCTATTTTGATGATGTGCTGGTGCCTTGGGAAAGAGTCTTTGTTTTCGAAGACATTGAGATGGTTGTCAACCAGCTGGATTTAACGGCGTCAGAAGCGATGATGGATATCCAAAGCCTGGCCCGTTATGCGGTGAAATTACATTTTCTGGCGGGCTTGGCTCAATCCATGGTTGAGGTAAACGGCGTTGCACAGCTCCCCGCAGTTAAAGAATCCCTTGCACAGTTGGCCTGTTATGCAATGAATGTTGAGGCGCTGTTCAATAGTGTACTCCATTGCCCAACAGTGCATAACGGGTTCTATTTGCCGGATAAAATGCAGCTTGATGCGTATCGTGTTATCTCGCAATCAATATATCCAAAGGTACTGGAAACGATAAGGAAATTGGCTGGTGGAGGTGTTTTGATGCTGCCATCAAGCGAAGCAGATTTAGAAAATAATGAGATTTTAGGCATCATTGAGAAAGCTCAGTATTCTTCAGTTGTTTCCCCAATTGAAAGGGTCAGGATGATGAAATTGGTATGGGATGTAATAGGATCTGAGTTTGCTTCAAGGCATCATCAATATGAACTGTTTTATGCAGGTGCTGAGTATCAGACACTGGGACGTCTTTACAATCAATATGACTGGGGGGCATCTAAAGAGTTGGTTGAAAAGATTAAAACGTTCTAAGCGGGTTTTTATCTCACTATCATTGCAGTTGTCCCGGTAGCGGAAGAGTGCCAGTATGCTGACGTTGGCACTTTTTACCCGCACGTCTTACCCAAAAGAATCCACCCCAAATAATCCAAAATAAATTGTCGATAAAGCCCTTGCTATCCTTCCGCAACAAGTCGATAATGCCGCCTCATTTTTGAAGAGGCAGAGGAAAATTTCTCCACTGCTTCCTGAAGTGGATGTATATTTTTTATTTTCCTGCTGATTTCTGATTTTTTCTAAAAGAATTCAATTCTTGTTTTTTATCCACAGTATTGAAGATTATTGCCGTATTGGGTTACCTGATGATGCTTAATTTGTTACACAGAGTTATCCACAGGGCGTCTCTCTATATTTGAATTTTTAGCTTTATTATTCTAAGCAATAGTCTTTTCTTAACTTCTTGATTATTTAAAATAATTAACCTGATTTAAAAACATATTGATTAATATTTATTCACATTTTATCTGTTGAGCAGAAAAGCATTTTTATTTTATTCACAAGGAAATAGATGCTTTTTTTAATAAGATATTAAGATGATTAATTATTAAGCATCCCGAGGCAGGCCTTTGGTAATTGCCCGTATCAGACGTTTTTGTTGTGAAGTTTGAACTTCAATTACATTAGCATTGCGGCGAGCCATTTGTTGGTCGATAGCCCAATGGATATGTTCATCCAAAACATCACTCAAGCCGGTTCTTTTTCCCAATGCTAACACAATGTCATCTTGATAAGGTGAGTTACCCAAAGCAACGGAAATATTGCGTAACCAGCGTAAATAACCAATCCGGCGGATTGCCGAACCTTCCGTAATACGCAGGAACTTTTCTTCACTCCAATTAAACAGATCGAGTAATTCAGGAGCATGCAAGGCTGCGCGAGGGCTAAAGTCAGCTTCATCAGTTAGTTGTGAAAAACGGTTCCAGGGACAAATCAGCTGGCAATCATCACAGCCATAAATCCGGTTTCCCATTAGTGGACGGAATTCTTCCGGTATCACACCTTCTAGTTCAATGGTCAGGTAAGAGATGCAGCGTCGGGCATCAATGGTGTAAGGCTCAACAATAGCGCCCGTCGGGCAGGTTGTCATGCAGGCTACACAACGCCCACACTGTTCCTCTTGGGGAACATCGACAGGCAGGGGAAGGTCAATCAGCAATTCGCCGAGAAAAAACCAGGAACCGGATTCTCGATTTAATATAAGTGAGTGTTTACCAACCCATCCTAGCCCGGCTTTAGCCGCCAGTGGTCGCTCCATAATCGGTGCAGAATCGACAAAGGGGCGAAAATTCAGAGTCCCCTGATATTCATGAGCGCTACAATAGCTTTGAATCTGATCACCCAGTTTTTTTAGGCGTTGGCGCAACAGTTTATGATAATCTCTGCCCAGCGAATATCGGCTAACATAACCCATTTGTGGATTATTAAGTGTGCTGGCAAAAGCCGCTTTGGCGGGCAGGTAATTCATGCGTACGCTGATAACCCGTAAAGTCCCGGGCAATAATTCATGAGGGCGGGCGCGCATCATGCCGTGACGGGCCATCCAGTCCATTTCGCCGTGGTATTGTTTATCAAGCCATTCCTGTAGTTTTGGTTCTTCTGTCGATAAATCAGTGTCACAGATACCGACTTGCTGGAAACCAAGGGAGAGTCCCCATTGTTTGATATTTACTGCCAGAAGATTCAGATCGAGAGGGACTGCCATGGAATACAATTTACTGCCGCCAAGAAGAAATATAGCTTAACACAGTGTGGATTGAATACAAAAATGCGGCGTGTAGTGTTATAGAAAGGCAGAAGGTGTTAAATACCCGTATCCGGGTTATGTTATGGTGATTAGCTGGATATTTAACTGATAAGCCTATTATTTTGACTCTTACTCAATAAATAAAATAGATATTTTTCGATGAAAGAACTCGTTTTATCACTTCCAAATGAAAATGCTACGGTTGCATTGGGCAATGCAGTGGCAGTAATCAGCAATCGCGGCTATGTTATTTATTTATATGGCGATCTTGGTGCCGGAAAAACTACATTCAGTCGTGGTTTCCTACAGGCTCTTGGTCATCAAGGACATGTAAAAAGCCCGACATATACGTTGGTCGAGCCTTACGCCTTGCAACCACGGCCTGTTTATCATTTTGACCTTTACCGTCTGGCTGACCCCGAAGAATTAGAGTTTATGGGGATTCGTGACTATTTTCATCAGGATTCTATTTGCTTGGTGGAATGGCCTCAACAAGGTACGGGTGTTTTACCTGATGCTGATATTGAATTGTACTTAAGTTATGACAGTGAAGGGCGACAGGCGCGTTTTGTCGCATTATCTGATTATGGTGAAAGTTTGTTGGATAATTTGAAGTCCTGTTGAAGGAATACCCGACCATGCTGAATGCCTTTTTCATGAATGCCCTTTTTGTGAATATAAGCGTGAATATAAGCAAAAAATGGCGTGCCCATTGGGTGATGGTTTGTGCCTTGTTTGCCATGTTGAACCAATTAGTCATGACGACAGCCGCAGCAGCAACGTTATCTGATATTCATGTGGCTAATAGCCCATCTGAAGCGACAGTAACGTTGAAATTCTCTGGTGGGAACCCTGACTATCGATTTTTTCCCCTGTATTCTCCTGAGCGGTTGGTAGTGGATATTCGTCAAACTAGTAAAATTACTGGATTGCCGATGCGTTTGTCCGGTCAGAATTTGGTAAAACTGGTACGTTCCAGCCAGCCCCCTGATGCCCATCATCAGAGATTGGTGCTGGAGCTGGCGGATAAATCTGCGTCTACCTCAGTGGTGAAAAACATGTCTGGTCAATATCAGGTGGTGATTACCCTGAAATCTAATGGCGCACAGGTCGCCAAAACTAAGCAAGGAAAAGGTAAACGCCCAATTGTTATTGCCATTGATGCCGGACATGGAGGGCAAGATCCCGGTGCGATTGGGCAAAAAGGGTTGAAGGAAAAAAATGTAACTATTAGTGTTGCACGTAAACTGGAGACTTTTTTACGCAATGATCCTATGTTTAAGCCTGTATTGACCCGGAATGGTGATTATTTTATTTCAGTAGCCGGACGTTCCGAAGTTGCGCGTAAGCATAAGGCCAATATGCTGGTATCGATTCATGCTGATGCTGCTCCTAATCACAGCGCGAAAGGTGCTTCTGTGTGGGTGCTATCTAATCGTCGTGCAAACAGTGAATTGGGACGTTGGCTGGAGAAACATGAAAAACAATCGGAATTGCTGGGTGGTGCGGGAAATGCCCTTGCCAATGGGACAGATCCTTTTCTGAGTCAGGCGGTGCTGGATTTGCAATTCGGTCATTCCCAGCGGGTCGGTTATGATGTTGCTGTACAGGTATTAACTCAGCTAACCAGAATGGGTTCTCTGCATAAACGAATGCCTGAACATGCAAGCCTTGGTGTTTTGCGCTCACCGGATATTCCGTCTATTTTAGTGGAAACAGGCTTTATCAGTAATCTGTCTGAAGAAAAATTGTTGGGTTCCAATCAGTATCAGGAAAAATTGGCACAAGCGATTCATTTGGGATTGCATCACTATTTTCTGGCCAATCCGTTACAGACAGCGCCGAAGTAACTCATATATGCCTGTCTAAGCAGGCAATAAATTGTAAATGAAGGTCGAATATGGCTATCAAGATATTACTCCCACAATTGGCAAACCAGATTGCTGCTGGTGAAGTGGTTGAACGCCCTGCATCTGTAGTGAAAGAATTGGTGGAAAATAGCCTTGATGCTGGTGCTACCCGCATTGATATTGATATTGAACGCGGTGGTGCAAAGTCGATCCGAATCCGCGATAACGGTTGTGGTATTAGTCAGCAGGATCTCACATTGGCACTGGCACGCCATGCCACCAGTAAGATTGCTTCATTGGATGATTTGGAAGCAATTGTCAGTATGGGATTTCGAGGAGAGGCGCTAGCCAGTATCAGTTCTGTCTCACGGCTGACGTTAACTTCCCGTCCTGAAAGCCAGACAGAAGCATGGCAATCTTATGCGGAAGGCCGGGATATGGAAGTCACGGTTAAACCAGCTGCCCATCCTGTGGGAACAACGGTTGAGGTGTTGGATCTGTTTTATAACACGCCCGCCCGTCGGAAATTCCTCAGAACGGAAAAAACGGAGTTCGGCCATATTGATGAAGTGGTGCGTCGAATTGCACTGGCGCGGTTGGATATCGCCATCAACCTAAATCACAACGGAAAGTTAGTGCGTCAGTATCGTCCAGCGAAAGAAGAATCCCAGCATGAACGGCGCTTGGCTGCGATTTGTGGTATGGCGTTTGTACAGCAGGCTTTGGCGTTGTCATGGCAACATGATTCTTTGTCTATTAAGGGCTGGGTTGTTGATCCCATGAGTGTTGCAACGGGGAGTGATATCCAATATTGCTATGTCAATGGGCGCATGATGCGGGATCGGTTGATTAACCATGCGATTCGTCAAGCTTATCAAGACTTGATTCAGGGCGAGCAACAGCCCGCTTATGTTCTGTATCTTGAGATAGACCCGTATCAGGTCGATGTGAATGTGCATCCTGCGAAACATGAAGTACGTTTCCATCAGGCCCGTTTGGTGCACGATTTTATTTATCAAGGTGTGGCTGCGGTATTGAAGCAGCGAAGCAAGGGAGATGAATTAGCTCTTGGTTGTCAGGAAGTGGCTGAAAACTGGGTGCCGGAGAATCGTCTTTCTGCCGGAGAAAACCATTTTCTCAGGAAGAGTATTGCGCCAGCAGATTCGGTCTCTTCCCCACCTCATGCTAATGACAATATCAGGCCGCGGGGATCAGAAAAACAGCCGTCATCTGGTCGTGAGGCACAGCAATTGCTTCATGGGGAAACCTATCAGAAAAAACAGGGAAAGCTGTACCAGAAATTGATTCAGTGTGCACCGGAAGAAAGGCATCCTTTGTTTCCCGAAAGAGGAGCTGCATCGGGTAAAACGATCCCTGTTGCATCAGAAAAAGGTGCCAGTTTGTGTCACTATAGCTTTGGAAAAGTACTGAGTATCTATGCCGGCTGCTATGCTTTTCTTGAATCTCCGTTAGGAATTGGGTTGCTCTCTCTGTCGGTTGCAGAACGTTGGTTGAAGCAGGCTCAATTGACACCGGGGGAACAAGGGCTTAAATCGCAGCCATTGCTGATTCCGTTGAAGCTTGCTCTCAATCAGGCAGAAATGAGCGTCTTGAAGCAGAATAGTGAGCTATTAAAGACTTTTGGCGTTGAATCTACAGTCGCGCATGGAAAAGTAACCATTCATGCGGTATCGTTGCCTTTGCGTCAACAGAACCTGCCGAAACTTCTGCCGGAACTGTTGGGCTATCTTGGTGAACAGCCAGCAGCTTCTGCCGGGCAGGTTGCAAGTTGGCTCTCCCGTCATGTGGGTAGCGAACATGAAACGTGGAACATCGCACAAGCTGTCCAGCTTTTGGCTGATGTCGAGCGTCTTTGTCCTCAGCTGGTGGGATCGCCGCCAGCAGGATTATTACAGTTAATTGACTTACAAGCAGTGGTGGCACTTCTTAATCATGAGTGATTTAAAAACTCAACATTTTCCGACAGCCATTTTCGTTATGGGACCAACGGCTTCAGGAAAAACAGCGTTATCGATCGCTTTGCGTCAATATCTTCCGGTTGAATTAGTCAGTGTCGATTCTGCGTTGATTTATCGTGGCATGGATATTGGGACAGCCAAACCTTCCGCAGAAGAACAAGCACTGGCTCCTCATCATTTGATTGATATTCTCGATCCTGCTGAGACTTATTCCGCTGCCGATTTTCGCCGTGATGCCTTGAAAGAAATGACAGCTATTACGGCGGCGGGGAGAATTCCACTTCTGGTGGGCGGAACTATGCTATATTTCAAAGCATTACTGGAAGGATTATCTCCATTACCTTCTGCAAATCCTGAAATCAGAGCGCAGATAGAGCAGCAGGCCGAGGAACTGGGATGGGAGGCTTTGCATCAGCAATTACGGGAGATTGATCCGGTTGCAGCAGCAAGGATTCATCTCAATGATCCACAACGTCTTACTCGTGCACTGGAAGTTTTTCGAATTTCGGGTAAAACTCTAACTGAATTGACTGAAACGTCTGGAGAAATGTTACCTTATCGCGTTCATCAATTTGCGATCGCACCTGCAAGCCGTGAAATTTTGCATCAGCGTATTGCCGCCCGTTTTGAACAAATGATCAAATCAGGGTTTGAAGATGAAGTGAAAGCCCTTTATGCTCGTAGCGATTTGCATACAGATTTACCCTCCATTCGTTGTGTTGGTTATCGTCAGATGTGGTCTTACCTAGCAGGCGAAATATCTCATAATGAGATGGTTTATCGTGGTATCTGTGCGACACGCCAACTGGCGAAACGTCAGATCACGTGGCTCAGGGGTTGGGATAATGTGACGTGGTTGAATAGTGAGCAACCTAAACAAGCACTAAACACCGTCATACAGGTTATTAGTACATAAATTCATTGATTGTGTACAATTGATCAGTACAAGCGTCATTTTTGAGTAGTTACTTTTTCGAACCAATAGGTTCTTAGTTAAAAACAACAAATAAGGAAAATATAGAATGGCTAAGGGGCAATCTTTGCAAGATCCATTCCTGAATGCTTTGCGGCGTGAAAGGGTCCCGGTTTCTATTTATCTGGTCAACGGCATCAAATTACAGGGTCAGATTGAATCTTTTGATCAATTTGTTATTTTACTGAAAAACACGGTCAGTCAGATGGTTTATAAGCATGCCATCTCTACTGTTGTGCCTTCCCGTCCAGTCTCTCACCACAGTAGCAACCAGGGTGCGACAGGTGGCGTTGGAAATTATCATGCTGGCACTAATCCAGCAGTACAACAGGAAAGTGATGTCACTGAGTAAATCAGTGGCTGCAACTGACGTAAATAAAAACATAGGTAGGGAGACTTTACCTATGTTTTTTCCTATGGATTTTTACTCAGTCTGAGGGGTTGCACCGTTGTTTGATCGTTATGAAGGCGGAGAATTAGCTGTTCTGGTGCATGTTTTTTTCTCACAGGAAAAGGATACGGAAAATCTCAATGAATTCGAATCATTGGTGACTTCCGCAGGTGTTTCTCCTGTGCAGATTGTAACGGGAAGCCGGAAGGCGCCTCATCCGAAATATTTTGTCGGTGAGGGCAAGGCAGAGGAAATTGCCGATGCTGTCAAAAGCAGTGGCGCAGATGTGGTGCTATTTAACCATACCCTCAGCCCTGCTCAAGAACGCAATCTTGAACGCTTGTGCCAATGTCGTGTTGTTGATCGCACTGGGGTGATCTTGGATATTTTTGCTCAGCGGGCAAGAACACACGAAGGCAAACTGCAAGTCGAACTGGCGCAGTTACGTCACCTGTCTACCCGCTTGATACGGGGCTGGACTCACCTTGAACGCCAAAAAGGTGGAATTGGTCTGCGTGGTCCCGGAGAAACCCAGCTGGAAAGTGATCGTCGTATGTTGCGTGATAAAATCAAACAGATTTTAGGGCACCTCAGCAAAGTTGAAAAACAGCGTGAACAGGGGCGTCAGGCACGTAATAAAGCCGATATTCCAACTGTTTCCCTTGTCGGCTATACCAACGCGGGAAAATCAAGTTTATTCAATAAAATAACGTCAGCCGAAGTTTATGCTGCTGATCAGCTTTTTGCCACCCTCGATCCGACGCTGCGTCGTATAGATGTCAATGATGTTGGCACCGTTGTCTTGGCGGATACGGTAGGCTTTATCCGTCATTTACCCCATGATTTGGTGGCAGCTTTCAAGGCCACCTTGCAAGAAACTCGACAGGCAAAATTGTTGCTGCATGTTGTTGATGCGGCTGATAATCGTCTGGATGAAAACATTATCGCTGTTGACAGTGTCCTGGAAGAGATAGAATCGAATGAGATTCCTTCTCTGCTGGTGATGAATAAAATCGATATGTTGGAAGATTTTGTTCCTCGCATTGACCGTGATGAGAAAAATCAGCCTGTCAGAGTCTGGTTATCTGCACAGACAGGCGAGGGTATACCATTATTACTGCAAGCATTGACTGAACGCCTTTCAGGTGAAATCGCACACTATGAATTGCATCTTCCACCAGAAGCGGGCCGCTTGCGTAGCCGTTTCTACCAGCTTCAATCTATTGAACGTGAATGGATGGAAGAAGACGGTCAAGTAGGTATAGAAGTCAGGATGCCGATGGTAGATTGGTACCGACTGTGCAAACAAGAGCCAAATTTAACTGACTATATTGTCTGATTGATTGGCTCAGAGCAACAAACAAGGTATTATTTTATCTGCTATTTCAAGGTGCTTATAGTCATGGAGTAGCGGTGATGGAATGGCGGTGGTGAAATGATTGTGCCAGAATTGCAGTAATAGGATCAGCACTGCCAAAAGTATCACCCAATAATATTGGTTGCTTACAAAAACGATGAAGTTTGTCGTTTCTGCCCATTGAGGCCGCTGTCAGACCTGTCCGGGATAGGCAACGGCCTGGGAAGTGGGAAGCCTCACCCGTTTGGGTGGAGAGCAGTCACCTCTGAAAAACCAGTGAAAAACTAAAAAGTGGAGCTAAAACATGGCGTGGAATCAGCCCGGTAATAACGGACAGGACCGCGACCCGTGGGGAAGCAGCAATAATAATGGCGGCAACTCCGGCGGCAACAATAGCAACAATAAAGGTAGTCGCAATCGTGGGGCAACTGATCTCGACGATCTGTTCCGTAAACTGAGCGAAAAACTCGGTGGTTTCGGTAGAAACAAAGGTGGAAATGGTTCTGAACAGACCCCTAAATTTGGTGGGCGTCTGATTGGCCTTGCCGTTGCTGCTGCAGTTGTTGTCTGGGTTGTAAGTGGTTTCTATACGATTAAAGAAACAGAGCGTGGTGTGGTTACTCGGTTGGGTAAATTTGCCCATATTGTTCAGCCTGGCTTGAACTGGAAAATGACGTTTATCGATCGGGTTCGTGCCGTTAACGTTGAATCTGTTCGTGAACTGGCGACAACCGGTATCATGCTGACATCAGATGAAAACGTTGTGCGTGCTGAAATGAACGTTCAGTACCGTGTAACTGACCCTGCGGCCTATCTTTTCAATGTCACCAATCCTGACAATAGTCTGCGTCAAGCAACAGACAGCGCAGTGCGTGGGGTAGTTGGCAAATACACAATGGAAAAAATTCTGACGGCAGATCGTACCATTGTACGTAATGACACTCAGAAAGTACTGGAAGAAACTATTCGCCCGTACAAGATGGGTATCACACTGCTGGACGTTAACTTCCAGACAGCGCGTCCACCGGAAGAGGTGAAAGCTGCATTCGACGATGTTATCGCCGCCCGTGAAGAAGAGCAAAAAACGATTCGTGAAGCAGAAGCCTACAAAAACTCTGTTCTGCCAATCGCTAAGGGTAATGCTCAACGCATTATTGAAGAAGCTAAAGCCTATAAGGTGAGTGCGATATTGAATGCTCAGGGTGAAGTGGCAAGTTTCGCCAAAATCCTGCCTGAGTACAAAGCCGCACCAGAAATTACTCGTGAGCGCCTTTACATTGAAACAATGGAGCGTGTTCTGAGCCATACCCGCAAAATTATTGCGAACGAAAAGAGCAATAACATGTTGGTATTGCCATTGGAGCAAATCCTGGGTCATCAGGCTGGAGCGCCAAAATTTCAGTCAGGAAGCAAGGTAACTTCGGAGCAGGGCCATACGACGCACTCAACATCGACACAAAGGCACTCAAGTTATAATGGCAATTCTGGTTATGACAGCTCTGGCTACGGAAATTCAAACAACCTGCGTGGTGATACGCAAAGACAAGGAAGACCATAATCATGCGTAAGTCATTCGTCTTTGTTATTGCTGTCGTATTGGTCGTGTTGTATTCGTCGATATTTATCGTGTATGAAGGTCAGCGTGGCATTATGCTGCGTTTTGGTAAAGTGATGCGTGACTCTGAAAATAAACCTTTGGTTTATCAGCCCGGCCCGCATTTCAAAATGCCATTTATTGAAACAGTTAAAACACTTGATGCCCGAATCCAGACTATGGATATCAAAGCTGACCGTTTTCTGACAAGTGAAAATAAGGACCTGATTGTTGACTCTTATCTGAAGTGGCGCATTGAAGATTTCAGTAGCTATTATCTGGCAACAGGTAATGGAGAAATTTCTCAGGCTGAACTGTTGTTGAAACGCAAATTCAGTGACCGTCTGCGTTCTGAAATTGGTCGTCTGGATGTGCGCGGGATCGTAACCGATTCTCGTGGTCGTTTGACGACAGATGTCCGTAATGCGTTGAACTTGGGAACAGATGAAAGTGACTCAAGCGCAGATAGCGATATTGCTTCAGCTGCGGCACGTGTAGAGAAAGAAACGAAAGGTAAACAACCCGTCCTGAATCCGAACAGTATGGCGGCTCTGGGGATTGAAGTTGTGGATGTTCGTATTAAGCAAATAAATTTGCCAGATGAAGTCTCCGGTGCAATTTATCAGCGTATGCGTGCGGAACGTGAAGCTGTGGCTCGTCGTCATCGTTCACAAGGTCTGGAAGAAGCGGAGAAAGTCCGTGCAACTGCTGATAAACAAGCGACTGAAATCAAAGCTGAAGCAAACAGCCAGGCATTGGTTTTACGTGGTGAAGGTGATGCACAAGCGACCAAACTGTTTGCTGACGCATTCAGTGAAGATCCTGAATTCTATGCATTCATCCGTAGCCTGCGTGCTTACGAAAAGAGCTTCAATAATGACGGTAACATTATGGTACTCAGCCCAGATAACGATTTCTTCCGTTATATGAAAGAGCCATCTAAGCAGAAATCCAAGCAAGCAACTGAGTGATCCTGATAGATAAACGATCTTAAAAGTCACTTAATCGACAAAATACGGCTTGCATGCCTGATCGTATTTAAAGCCACTGTAAAAAATCTACAGTGGCTTTTTTTGTAGTGGTGCGCCAAGCGCGTAGCACCTTGATTGACGCTGTACAATCAGACAAACGTATAGACAAAGGGTTATATTGTTACCGACATTTAGAACTTCGACGAAAATTGAGCCATATTAACCCCGAAACAACCAGAAGGAGTATGATTGCAATTCCCATAACAGAGAAAATAGCTTTGTCGAAGGCTGACTTGGCTAAATTTACAAGTACTAACCCTGCACTATGTTCCATGCCTGTTGCTACATCTAAGGCACCATCAATACTATCTTGAGCAATGCTTTCACCTGCAAAATAAAAAGGAAATTTAATTATATAGGTATATGTTATGGACATTATACTGCCCATTATAGCAATTCCTAAGCTACCACCAAGTTCATAAGAAACTTCTTCAATAGAGGCTGCCATACCAGCTCGATTAGGGGGAGTTGCTTGCATAATAGTATTGGAAGCCGCTGTTATTGTTGCTCCAACACATATTCCCAATACAAATAAACACAATATCTGAGTATATAGATGCCCATAAAAACTGAACATAAGCGCGCTGATTGCGCACGCATACATTAATAAGGATGTAATAAGGAATTTAGCACTGTTTGTACGTGGAAGAATCCAGCCACTCAATGGGCTTGCTATAATTGCACCTAAAGATAGAGGAAGAAAGTAATATCCTGATTGCAAAGGGGTAAATGATAATACAAGCTGTAATCTCTGGCTTAAAACTAGGTTAATTCCCATTAAGCAAGCAGATGCAATCAAGCTGGCTATAACCGCAGATGAAAATAATGGGCTTTTAAAAAGCTTAAAATCAACTAGAGGATGTGGGCTTCGTTGCTGTCGGCGGATGAATAATACGAGAAAAGTAACAGATATAAGAAAACTAATGAACATAGATATATATGATGGATCTAATTTTGTTAATTCTTTAATGGAGTAAGAAAAACTGATTAATGCCGTCATTATTGTTAGATGGCGTCGTCATGAAATACTCAACCAAAGAGCAAGGCAGCGGATTTGGACTGCGGCAAGAAACGATGCACTGTTTTTGGCGTAACGGGTC
>NZ_FPBJ01000026.1 GCF_900116635.1 Xenorhabdus koppenhoeferi
TTTTATCGCTTCTGTTACCGATTTGGGTTTGAGTTTTTTAAATGCCGAAGTACGGTATTCAGGCCGATCCCCATCACTCGTGCTGTTGCCCGACATCCCATTCCATTCATAGCCATATCGACGATTTGCTTATGGGTACCGAGACGACAAGCGGCATAAGTGAACTCCAGTTGCCAGGAGTGACGGCAGGATTGGCAAAGATAACGTTGGTGACCAGAACGCGAGCGCCCATTGCGATGGATCCCTTTCACTGCGGAACAAGAGGGGCAAGTTACATCAATTTTTGCCATTTGAATGTTTTCCAAATAGACAGATTATACATGATTCAATAAATTGATGTCACGACCGAAGTAGGTGGGTTAGTGATTAACGGCCTGGAAGTCCGGATACGCGTCAATTATCCATTCTGAAATTATCATTCGGATTCGGTTCAAAATAATACTCTAAATAATTCTTTATTATTTCTTCTGTTAACTGTCCTACGGTTGCACAAAAATAGCCCCAACCTCAAAAGTGTTGGCCCCTTCAAATAACGCCCTTTAATCTCTCCGGGTCTAATTCCCCGCCGCTTGCGGCGTATTTCTCTAGGCTGGTTTTGAATCATTGACGAAAATAGATTGCCAGTGTAAGATTTTTACCGCTGTAATGTTACCTTATGGTAGCCAATTAATGTTCCGGCAATCTGAGAGGAACGCCTTTGGGTGATTGCAATATCAATGTTCCAATAGTCTGAGAGGAACGCTTTCGGGTGACTACATCATCTGCCGTACCTGAAAAGGCAGACAGTAAATACGCTGGGTAAACCCGTTTATTCTTTGAAAACGGGGATCGCTAAAGCGATTAAGAAGCCTTCCGCTAAATTCATTTAATTGCTTGATATTAATGAATTTACCAACCTTCAGTTTGATGAAAACATCAAACGTCTTTATCAGTGCGCTTTTTATCACGTCGAGAGCTTTAGCTTTGTGCGACCTTTGCCAGCTTCGATATGACGGTATGCCATTTGGAACATTTGGCATCTTCGGCATCTTCGAATAGCGGCATTGAGAGCAGAAAGATGAACGGCGTCACTTGTGTAAAAGCGTAGCGATTACCAAGTGACGCCGTTAGGCGTAAAACTTCCAGATCGCATTACAACTGACGTTAGAACATTTTTTTAAACGGTTTTACCAAATGAAGACAGCATTTTGACGTATTTCGGAATGTTGTCGAAGGAATGTTTTAACGATTAACAAAGCGTCCTGCGCGCCCGTTTACTAACGGACGCTTGTAGGACAACTTCAACTTCTAGTTTTAATTAATAAAACTAACTTTTTGATAAATGGGGGAAAAATAGTCAAGATATTGAGGCGTTCAACCTAATTTTAGGCTTGAACGGGGAGCATTAAAGCGCAGTGCAGAGCACAGAGCGCGCTCCTGTAATAACTCAACATGGCCTCGCCCTGCTACACAATATCTGACTGTCAGGATGACAAACTTAACCGACACGCAGGGAACGTCTGTAATGACGGAAAACTAATAATCTGGATGCAGTGGTATTATGAATAATCTTTATTATTCATAATGTTAACTCTATTGGGGTTTTTATGATTCAAAAAACATCAAGATCAAAGGTAGAATCATTTAAGAAAGATTTTATTACGTGTGCACGTAAAGCGGGTGGTAGCTTTGCTACGGTTGCAGATCGTACACGGATAGCTAAACAGTTTCTGAATTATTTGAACTATTCAGGAATTAAACTGCGTCAATTGGATAGCTTAAAAGTTAAATACTTTGAAGGTTATATTACGCAACGTAAAGCTGAAAATATTAGTAACAGGACTCTTCAGAATGAAATGTCTGCTTTACGAGGAATACTTTCTCAAGCAGGAAAACACAAATTAGCCGATCCAGATAATGAGCGTTTAAATAATCGCTCACTTGGAATATCAGGGGCAAGCCGTATAGGAACGAAAGTTGCACTAACACCAGATGAATTTAAGCAGGCATTTAGAGAAATAGAAAAAATAGATAAGGGTGTAGCTGCTACATTACAATTGGCATATGTTTTAGGATTAAGAACGAAAGAAGCTGTTCAGGCATGTAAATCGGTACAGACTTGGAAAAATTCTTTAAATAATGAGCATCATTCTGTCAGAATTGTTTTTGGTACAAAAGGGGGTCGTCCAAGAGATACAACAATTTTAGATCGCGAACAGCTTAAATCCGCTATTCATTACGCTGAAAATATAATGAAAGAGAGAGAGGGAAAATTAATTGATAAGCCGAGTATTCATCAGGCAGTTGATCGCTATAGAAATATAGTTCGTTCAGTTGGATTAACAGGAAAAAAAGCACCTCATAGTGTTCGTTACCATGTTGCTAAAGAATTAAGTAAACATTATCAAGAAGCAGGTTTTTCTAATAAAGAAGTATTGGCTCAAGTGTCTATGGATTTAGGTCATGGTGACGGAAGAGGGAGATATATTAATCAGGTATATTATAAAAATATAGATGGGGTTGATGAATGAAAATTAGGAATTTAATAAAATTTATTTTTTTATTATTGTTTTTTTCATCAAGTGGATTTTGTAAAGCTTTATTGTTAGGCGATTCACTAACGTATATTTATGGTGAGGCATATAAATCTATAATCAGTAAAGATGCAGATGTTGTTTATAAGGTAGGGTCAGGACTTTTAAATAGAAGTAAATACGATTGGTTTTCTGCTGTTGAAAGTGTGAATTTTGACAAATACGATTTGGTGATTGTAAGTATTGGTACGAACGATTTCAATAGGGAAATAACCTCAGTTAACTATTCTCGTTCTATTTTTGAACTTATTGGTAGAATTAGAAATAAAAATAAAAATGCGAGAATTATCTGGATCTCCCCACCATTTTTAAAAAATAAAGAACATGATATTTTGTTGAGTAATACACGATATATTGTTAGGAGTACATTAAATCAATTAGGTGTTATTTATTTTGATATAACAAAAGATGCTGTGTTGGGTGAAAGGTATTCAGATATTCTAGATGGTAAAAAAATTAGAACTAGCGATGGTATTCATATAACTAAATATGGCGCTAATTTGGTTGTAGAGCATTTGAAATTATTTATATAGTTTTATTTATTAATGGTTGACAGATAGTAATGCTAGGTACAAAATAAGATTGTTCTTAACGTTGCTTTATGCAGCCTAATAATGCTTCAGTAGTCTGAGAGAAGCGCTTTCGAGTGACTACGTAATTAATGTTTCAATAGTCTGAGAGGAACGCCTTCGGGTGATTATATTATCTGCCATACCTGAAAAGGCAGACAGCAAACACGCTGGGTAATCCTGTTTATTCTTTGAAAACAGGGATCACTTAGGTGATTAAGAAGCTCTTCACTATTTTATCTCACCCAATGGGGAAATTTTCCCCGAGGGAAGATTTCTCTTTTTTAAATGGAGAAGTCTTATGAATAATCAAGTTTTTTACCTTCATCTTATGAACCAGGCGTTTCATTACGTTGGGACATTTTTCATAGTCAGTTTACCGTTTTAGTAACTGGTATGCTTGAATATCCTGAGGATGATCCGATGTATGGTACTTATAAAACTGAAGGAACTTTGACTGTTTGCAAATCATCCACATTAACTGAAGCTTTTAATAAACTCAAAGTCATATATCGGGAAGATAATTGGTCTTTTCGAGATGAAGATGCTGATTACTATGATTCTGATCTTGGACATGATGTAGGGCCACTTGATTTCTTTCCTAGAACGGTAATGGTTTATGACCGTTATAATAAAAAAGTGTTAGGCGGTGAGTTACATGGTGATTTGATTACTTGGGCACGTTCTATCACACAGGAAGCTGAACTTATTTCATTGAAAGAGAAGTATAAATGCTTATAGAAAGAAGGATTTTATGAAAATTGCGCGGACTGTGGGCATCATGGAATAATTCAGGCCGAAGCTTATTATTTATGTGATAACTATTATGTGTCATGGGATGAACTCCCTGTGCAGACAGAAACCAATCAATAATAGTTAATTTTATTAACTAACCCGCAGGGTATTTTCCCTGTGGGAAAGTCCCTGCTTTTAATTATGGAGATTAGAAAATGGGACTTGATATTCACTTTTTAGCTGACGACAAAAACGATATTCAGAATGATGTGAATGAAAAAACTGAGGTAGGATATTTTCGTAAAGTTAATTCTCTTTTTGATTGGATTGAGACTAAAGTTCAACCTATTGATA
This sequence comes from Xenorhabdus koppenhoeferi, assembly GCF_900116635.1. Lineage (GTDB taxonomy): Bacteria > Pseudomonadota > Gammaproteobacteria > Enterobacterales > Enterobacteriaceae > Xenorhabdus > Xenorhabdus koppenhoeferi. Next base: position 4,232 of record NZ_FPBJ01000026.1, read on the forward strand.
ATTGTACGACTATATTGATCTCTAAAGATGTTCTGATGGAGTTAGCATTAGTTCTGGATAATTTGACACCTGATAATTGTCGAGAGTTATTTCCTACCCGAGAGGGGTTTTTCTTTGGTTCAACGGAATACGATAAGTATTATTGGTTTGACGTTGAGACGATAAAAAACTGGGTTAAAGGGATACTCAGTAGCTTTGATTTTGAAAATCAAAATCTATATTTCTGGGCATGGTGGTAATTTGATTATGACCAGTTCAGAACAACAAAAACTAGCGGTAATACTTAAATTAGCTGATGAACGCTATGGCGTGAATAATGGCAGCCGAGAAAAAGTAGAATTTACTCTTAGTCAGTCAGTAACGGCAGGAGTAAGCGTCAATTACTATGTAACGTGGGATATAGGTTTAACTGAAGGATGGGATAGCATTATCTTTGGATTTGAACGACTACGCGAACGAGCTACCTTAAGAGTTTAGCCTTACTTTTTTCACCCGCAAGGTATTTTCCTTGCGGGAAAGTCCTTGCTTTTACTTATAAGGATTAAGAAGTGGGACTTGATATTTACTTTTTAACTTATGATAAAAAAATCCAAGATAGGAGATTTTCATGAATTCAATGCTCTTTTTAATTGGATTAATAAAAACATTGAACCTATCTGATTTACGCGAATTAGCAGGTTTAACAGCCTAACGTTACTTGTTTTTCACCAGACGGTGTACTTTCACCGTTTGGGGGGAGTACACCTTTTTATTAGGAGTATTCTCTATGAAGAAACAAACCAAAATGCAGAAAAGATCTGAAGTAGAAAAGGATATTTACCAACAAGTGACTGATAAGATTATCAGTGCATTGGAAACAGGCACTGTTCCGTGGAAAAAACCTTGGCGTTCTGCGGTTAAACAATATGGAGGAATGTTACCTGCGAACGCTTTAACAGGAAACCATTACAATGGTGTAAATATCTTATTGTTATGGATAGCTGCGGAGGAAATAGGGTGTAATGTTAACCGTTGGCTAACATACCGCCAGGCTCAACAATTAGGTGGTCAGGTTCGTAAAGGAGAGAAGTCTACTTTAGCTGTAATATTTAAGCCCTTTGAAGTTCAGGCAAGAGATAAAGAAGATAATCTATTGTTTGACGATAAAGGGAAGCCTTTGATGGAACAGAGAGTGATGTTGAAAGCTAACCCTTTATTTAATGTTATCCAATGTGATGGGTTACCTGAACATTTATTACAAGAAGGCGAACGAATACCTGAAGATATGTTATCACCTAAAATTAGTCATGAAGTGCACACAATGTTAGATGCAACTGGTGTGAACTTAGCTTCAGTTGCACAGAATAGAGCTTTTTACTCACCAGCTAGTGATCGTATTGTGATGCCTTTGTCTGGTCAATTTTTTACGGAGGCTGATTATTGGTCTACGTTATTACATGAAATGGTGCATAGCACCGGACATGCAAATAGATTGAACCGTGAAGGAATCACACTCAAGAACCGAAAATTCGGAGATCCTGTATATAGTTTCGAAGAATTGGTAGCTGAAATGGGGAGCGCTTTTCTTTGTGCACATCTTGAAGTATTCGGTGAGGTTAACCATGAAAGTTACATTGAGCATTGGTTGTCAATTTTAAAAGCGGATAAAAAAGCTTTGTTTCGGGCTTGCAAACAAGCCCGAGAAGCAAATGAATATCTGTTAAGTTTTCGTATAGCCCACAACACAGCTAAAGCAGCGTAGGGGTATATATGAGATATGATATCGTTCGCTTTAAGCTATTGTCACATATGCTATTAATGCAACATTCAGGTATGACATTGAGTGATACAATCTTGTGTGATGATGAAAAGATAAAAAATTTCATTGAGGAAGGTATATCACCTGTAGAAGCTATTAACCAAATAGGAATACCAATAAAACCATCTGAAATTTCAATTTCCTATTAACTATAAAAGCGCCTCTTCGGAGGCGTTTTTTATTTTATTTGGAAAAAGAGTTTTCTCTATACATAAGTCCCCGTATTTTTCATTATTAAGATTATTGCACCGATTTGTTTAGGAGTCAGAAGATGAAAAAATATTTTTTTATTATTGGTTTTTTATTTGTTTCTGGTTGCGTTGATTTTTATAAAAATCATAAATTTAATGAAGCAAAAGAACTATATGCAACCTATGTGATGAGAGTTAAAACTCATTGTGATTTATATTTACTTAATATGAATTCAAGTTCTAGTTTCAGTGACAAATTATATGTTTTAAACGGTTATCGTTGTCCTGATGGTAAAATTTATTTTGTTAATGAAGAGTTTGCCAAAAATACAATTCCTGTTTTTTAAATGAGTTATTATTATGTTTATGCCAACTGGTGAACAACAGGCTGTTATAAAATGGAATGGCTCTAAATTGGTAGTAAATGCTTTCGCAGGAACAGGGAAAACATCAACATTAGTAAATTATGCGTTAGCTAATCCAGATGTATCAATGCTTTATTTAGCTTTTAACAGAGCAGTCAGAGAAGAAGCAGAACGTAAATTTCCATTTAATGTTGAGTGCAAAACGTCTCATCAATTAGCCTGGTCTACAGAGGGGCGTCATTACCGTAATCGTTTGGTTAATCAATTACGTATTACTGATATTGCTAGGGCACTAAATACCCGACACTGGTCATTTACTCAGAGAGTCCAAAGCACATTAAACCGATTTTTATCCAGTTCTGATTCAGAGATAAAACTTTTTCATTGCCCAGATCAAGAAGTAATCCAAGGAGTTGATCCAATTAGAGTAATCCAAGGAGTAAATTATATCTGGAATTTAATGAAAGATATGGGGCATTCATTTCCAATTACACATGACACGTATTTGAAATTATATCAATTATCTGAACCAGATTTATCTCGTCATTATCAAACAATTTTGTTCGATGAAGCCCAAGATGCAAACCCTGTAACACATGCAATTGTTTTTAATCAAAAAACTAATGTTATTTTAGTTGGTGATCGGCATCAGCAAATTTACCGTTTTCGGGGGGCTGATAATGCGCTAGATGCGCCACAATTATCTGAAGCTGAGCGTCTATGGTTGACACATAGCTTTCGTTTTGGCCCTCACGTTGCTGAAATTGCGAATGCGTTACTTGCTTTAGATGGAGAAACTTATCAAGTTATTGGATTGGGGGGGGGAGGATGAGGTTTTATCGTCACAAGAATTAAACGAACCTCATAAGGCGGTATTAAGCCGCACTGTAGCTGGTGTAATTGATATTGCACTAGCAGCGGCGCAGAACCAAAAACCAGTATATTGGGTCGGGGGTATAGAAAGTTATCGTACTGAAGAATTGGAGGATCTATATTGGTTTTCTGTTGATATGTCTCAGAATATACAAAATTCCCGATTGTTACATGACTATAAAAATTACGATGAATATTGTCGGATAGCTAAGGCAACGGAAGATATTGAAATGATGCAATCTATCCGTTTATTAGATAGGTATTTTCCTTTTCCGCAAAATTTAGAAAAAATGCGTACATTTGCTGTAACAGATGAAAATAAAGCAAATTTAACAGTATCAACGGCACACAGAGCAAAGGGATTGGAATGGTTAGTTGTGGTATTGAATAATGATTTTCCAGATTTATTTGATCCTAAGTTAACAGAGTTGGATCGACGGGATGAAATCAATTTGCTTTATGTTGCTGCGACTCGCGCACGTAGGAAACTGGTTATTAATGAAATTATTGAAAACGTCTTAATAAATCAAAGGAAAAAGGATAAAGAAGAAAAAAAGGATTTGGAGGTACATTCTTTAGAGGACGGTTTGCATGAAGATGCTTAAAAAATTGCTTTATAGGAATAAGCTGAGTGTTTCGGGGGGAAACAAGAAAGAGAAATCTACTCCTGTCGCACCAGATGGTTATTTTTTACCTCAGTTATCATGTGATTTATTAGACATACCCTACCGTAAAGTTTACCTGCAACAACTCTGGGAAAATGTTTCATTACCTAAGTCTCAATATGAAGAGCTTTTTTTATCGCCTTTACGGAATTGTGCAGGAAGGATGCAAAATTTACCTGCGTTCTCTCAAGGTGAATTCTCCCAATCAGGTGGATTGCTTGATTTAACGCTACTTACTATGGTGTATTCAGTCAGATTAGCAAAGAAGAGGATGTTACCAATAGGAGGATTACCAGAAGACCAAGCTAACCAAAGTAGCGCTTGGAACGCGGTCGTATTTTACTCTGCTATGCTGCATTGGGTTCCTCTAATGGGGCACTTTGAAGGGGAATATGCTGATCAGCGTAGTTGGATTCCTGGAGTAACAATACCTGAGAGGGCTTACCGCTTTCGTTTTAAATCGGATAATGTGGCTATAGCTGATTTACGCTGCGTTTTAGGGGCACTTATGAGCTATACCCTATTACCGGAGAAATCGATTTGTTGGTTAAGTGAAACACCTGCGGCATTACATGCGTTGGTGAATTGTACTATGGGGCGGCAAAATGACATCAGTTTATTGATTGATGAAGCGATTAGTAAGTTACCAGAATTACCGAAAATGGATGTACCTTCAAATGAAGCAGGTAGTTCATCTATTGTTGAAAGTGCTCCAACTATACAACCTTCTATATATGTGGATATTGACCTGCAAAAAACGATTGAAAAAAATGGGTTGAGCATATCAACTGATATTCAAGAAGAAAACACAACTTCCATTATTTTAGAGCCGAATGTTTTTTCATCAGAAATATCTACTCTGGAATCATCGAAACAAGAAATATTGTCAGAATCTATGAAAGAGGTTATTGACGATGATCTACAAACCGCTATGTCGCTTTTAGGCATAGAAACAGATATGGTTCATCAAGATGAAAATATTGAACTTTGTTCATTAAATGATATATCAGACCAACAACATGCAGTTAAAATAACCTATGGTGAAAATAAACTGGGATATAATTCACTTTATGAAAATAATTCAGTTGAAATTGTAAAGAAAGATGTAATTATTAGCGAAACTGTAAAGTTGAATAGCCAAAAGCAAAATGAAGATCAGTCATTAAAAACGAAATTTTGGGAATGGCTTAAAAAAGGATTAAAGGACAGTGAGATTAAATTTAATACAGCAGATGCAAAGATACACAGCGTTGCAGGATTTTTATTCTTACAAACTCCAGCGATTTTTTTCCTATTCTTGCGAGAACATCCTAGTTTAGATGTTGACCATCATACATTATTATCGGCGTTCGAATCATTGAATGTGCATCGTATTGAAAAAAAGGGAGGTAAAAGAAAGTATCATTATGTGTGTAAAATATATCCAATCCCTATTATAAAAATTACAGAAGAAACACAAAAAAAGAATAAATTTATACGAGCTAGCGGTTATTTAGTAAAAGCAAGTTTGATATTTGGAACATCTGTACCTTCAGACAGCACTTTCGTAGATTTTACATCAGGGTGAGATAGAGGAAATATAGGAGTATCCTTTATGAAAAAACGAACATTTTTTAACCTAGAAAAAGACTATCCTGTTTGGTATGAGTTATTGCATGAATATTTTTATGCAAAAGTTTTGCGACCAGATACAGAAAAAACCTATGAAAAAGTATTGAAATTGTTTCTTCGCTATTTAAAAGAAATAGAAAATATAACAGATATAACACCAGAAGAAGTAACACACAGACAAATTTTGCGTTGGCGTCGTCATGAATTGAATATTAAAGCTGTAGCGGAACGAACTTGGAATACAAAAGCGCGTCATATGCAGGTGTTATATAGTTTTTGGATCAAAAAAAGTTTATTAAAAGAGATTGAGAATCCGTTTTTTGAGAGTCAGATTGAACCAGGTAAGAAAAGAAAGAAAATCTATACTGAAGCACAGACTCGTACTATGTATCGTGTTTTTGAGAGATTTACACAGTTAGAGAAAGAATCGTCGGCACAGCAAGCTACTTACCGCTGTTGTGCGTTATATCCGACACGATTCTGGCTTGTTGTAATAGAAACGTTTCGATTAACAGGGATGCGTTTAAATCAATTGGCTCATGTTCGCATTTGTGACATTGATTTTGAAGAAAATGCAATCATGTTATGCAGTGAGAGCAGCAAAAATCATTGTGAATATCAAGCAGCCGTATTAGGTAAGTTAAAGCCACTATTGAAGCAATTAGTGGATGAAATGATATTAAGAGGGGCTATGTCTAATGATGTATTATTTAATGTACACCGTCTATCAGATAGAGATGTAGATAGAGAAAAGCCTATTGAACTTCAACCAATAAAATCATTTTTTCGGCGCTTTTCAAGAGAATGTGGTTTTCCTGTTAGCCCTCATCGTTTTCGCCATACGTTGGCAACTACATTAATGCGTAGCCCTGAGCGTAATATGCAACTGACAAAAAATGTTTTGGGGCATCGTAGCCTGTCTTCGACAATGGAATACATAGATCAAGATATCCATAGCACACTTAATATGCTAGAGAACGAGTTATCTGATTATTTAAGCATGGGATTAGGCGGAGAGCATGACCGTTTGGTTTCTGTGATGCGGCAGTCATAAATATATAAATAATTTACATAGAGTTGACGAAACCATTAACTCTGTGTATAAAAATAGAATTTAGAACAGGGCATTTGTGCAAAAGTGCCCTGTCTTGAGATACCCTAACCCTACATTCAACCATGCGTGTAACTAACAATGGCATGATGAGTTTTCGGATTCCCGATTTTTAACCGACCGTTGACTATCTCAGGTTCAACGTTCGTGCTAGGAAAATTTGGTGCCCGGACTCGGAATCGAACCAAGGACACGGGGATTTTCAATCCCCTGCTCTACCGACTGAGCTATCCGGGCTAACGGGGCGCATTAAACCGTATTCAGCCCAATCCGTCAAACATTTTTTGCATAATTTTATCTGTATGCTTTTAAATTGCCCAATACGCTATAAATCTAAACAAAATGGAGAGAGGATTGCTTCTATACTCTCCATCGGTTCTTTGTTATCAATGAATTTACTATAAATTATCGACGATAATTTTTCTGTGCTTTGTTCACTTTTATCAGATAACGGCGTGACTCAGCGGAAGAGTGTTTATTTGTCAATGTTTCATAAACATCACCAGGTTCCATTGAATTGATCTTCTGAGCTGCCTTCTTTTTGTCATTCGAGAATACACGCAATACGCTGCCAGCACCGCCATTATAGGCTGTGATGACGGCATACCGACGTGAAGTGATATTCTCGATATCGCCTAAATAAGTATTTTGTAATATCGAGAGATAAGCCGTGCCAGCATCAATGTTGTTTTCAGGATCGAAAAGGTAACTGCGGCTGGGATGGCCTGATTTTCCTTGCATTCTGAAAACATCTTTTCCGGCAGTGTGTTGCATAACTTGCATAAGACCCAACGCATCAGAGTGGCTGACGGCATAAGGGTTGAAGCTGGATTCAGTCTGCATGATGGCAAGGATCAGCGATTCATCAATTCCGTATTTTATGGATGCTTTTCGAACAATAGGGAGGTATTTATGGGCACGTTTGTCCAAATGATTGGGAACCAATTGAATGGTGACCGACCAAATGACATGCAATCCTGATTGACGTTTTTGTAATTTATTCTGAATCAGGTAATCAGCAAAATGACGTGCGCGCCACTCCCAGCGAATGGACTCACCACTATTATCCAGAACTTGTCCATAAAGAAATGGTTCTTTGCTAATCTGAATATCGTTGGAATCAGAATAAAGATTGATTGAGCCGGGATCATCTCCCATCAATAAAGTGCCAACAATCGCTTTGTGTAACCGTTCAGTCGGTTCGACTGGTGATATTGTTTCAATCGTAATACTTCCCGCATCAAAATTGATATGGCTGCGGGTTTGATATTGATCTGTGTATTTCACGTAATCTTTCGGACCTGCAATTAATACTTCTCGTAAACCCCAAATATTTTCAATATTGTGAGCGAATTGCCCCACTAAAATATCGAAACCATTTGTATCTTTTACATATTCTTCTTTGTATTCAATGCCTTTTTTGCTAGAACAGGAAATCAGGAGCGGAGTAAGAAGAATCAGAGGCAGCAGTTTTTTCATCTTAAAGAGCCGTTGGATATTGATATGCCATCAGTAGTTAGAGCCATGCAAAATGGCTCTTATTTATGCCAGTTGAGTGGTAAATTATTGTTCTGGTGGTGTGTAACCATCAATTTGGATGTCATGCCCTTCAAACAGGAATTTCACCATCTCTTGCTCAAGCAATTTGCGGTCGTTTGGGTTCATAGTATTTAATTTTTTTTCATTAATCAGCATGGTTTGTTTGCTCATCCATTGTTGCCATGCTTCTTTAGAAATTTCATTGAAAATGCGCTTGCCCAGCTCCCCCGGATAGAGCTGAAAATCCTGGCCTTCGGCTTCTTGCTGCAAAAAAGTACAAAAAATAGTTCTGCTCATAATTAATCCTCAAAATAAAATGGGCAAATTAACCCAATTGTTGCAAAAGGTATTCAACGGGAGCTGCCAATCCTACAGTTGCTGGCTGGCGTAAGTTATACCAAAGTCCCTTGCTTTCATCCATGCAGGAATCAAAAGATAAAATATCGATTTTAATGGGAACAATATCTAAATGAAAATGACTGAATGTGTGGCGAAATGCTGTCAATTGTTCAGGTTTATTGTGAGAAATGCCCGCATCTTGCAGCCATTTTTCCAGTGAAGCTTGATCAGTAAATTGTGGGAAGGCAAACAGGCCCCCCCAAATGCCAGAAAGTGGCCGCTGCTCCAGCCAGACCGTATCACCATGCTGCATTAATAAAAAGTAGGCTGTTTTTTCAGGAATGCTTTGTTTCGGTTTTTTGCCCGGATAATCTGCCCAGTTATGATTGGCATAAGCAATACAGCCTGTATTGAGCGGGCAAATTTCGCACTTTGGTTTACTGCGGGTACAGACCATTGCGCCCAAATCCATCATTGCCTGATTAAAATATTCGACGTTTTGCGCGGGAGTTACGCGAGTACTGATATCCCACAGTTGGTTCTCAACTTCTTTTTTTCCCGGCCAGCCGTCAACGGCACAGCAGCGGGCCAGAACACGCTTCACGTTACCATCAAGAATCGGAAAATGTTTGCCTTGAGATAGCGAGAGAATAGCACCAGCGGTTGAACGGCCGACTCCCGGCAGGGCAACAACATCATCGAATGTCGTCGGGAATTTGCCATTGTGTAACGTCACTATCTGTTGCGCTGCTTTATGTAAATTACGGGCGCGCGCGTAATATCCCAAGCCTGTCCACAAATGGAGAATTTCATCCAGTGGTGCAGCAGCCAAAGACGCAACATCAGGAAAACATGAAATAAATTTCTGGAAATAGGGAATAACGGTCGCGACTTGTGTTTGTTGCAACATCACTTCTGAAAGCCAGACGTGATAGGAAGTTTTTTCCAGTTGCCACGGCAGAGTTTTACGACCATAACGGTAATACCATTCAAGTACTCTCTGTGAAAATTGCTCAGCTTCCATCATTAGAATAATTGTCTTTATATCAGATATTGTTTTGTGAGCAGGATTGCAACATAGTGTAACTCCAGTGTAAACCCGAACTTTATTTCGAAGCGCTACGCAATTTAGTTGCTATTTAGTATTAAAGTTGTGCTTATGGGCATTGAACTTGATAAACTCAGCCATCTTTGCATAATTGCGCTCTCTTTGGGCAACCCTGCGGTATATTAAGCTCCAGTCGCCTGAGCAAATGCCTTTAAAACTGATAGAAAGCACCATGATAAATAACGTAATTTCACCGGAATATGATGAAGATGGCAGGGTCTTGCGCCGTGTCCGCAGTTTTGTTCGTCGGCAGGGACGGTTAACGAGCCGTCAGCAGCAAGCACTTGATAATATGTGGCCGAAAATGGGTTTGGATTATCAGCCAGAACTGTCCGATATGGAAGCTATTTTTGGTCGTGAGGCCCCAGTGGTATTGGAGATTGGCTTCGGCATGGGGGCATCATTGGTTACGATGGCGAGTCAGAACCCAGAAAAAAACTTTTTTGGGATCGAGGTTCATGTGCCGGGAGTAGGTGCTTGTCTGGCTTCCGCAGAAGAGGAAAACCTGAGTAATCTACGTGTTATGTGCCATGATGCTATTGAAGTGCTGAATAATATGATCCCAAATCAAAGTTTGGATATGGTTCAGCTTTTCTTCCCTGATCCGTGGCATAAAGTCCGCCATAACAAGCGTCGGATTGTACAGCCTGAATTTGCTCAACTAATCAGAAATAAGCTGAAAACCGGTGGTGCCTTCCATATGGCAACTGACTGGCAGCCATATGCTGAACATATGCTGGAAGTGATGAGCGAAGCCAAAGGATATAGCAATTTATCAGAAAACGATGATTATGTACCACGTCCTGATTCACGTCCAGTCACGAAATTCGAAATGCGCGGTCAGCGTTTAGGGCATGGCGTATGGGATCTAATTTTTGAGAGGGTAGAATAATGGCTAAAAATCGTAGTCGCCGTCTGCGTAAAAAAATGCGTATTGATGAATTTCAAGAGTTAGGATTTTCCATAAAGTGGGGTTTTCCGGCCAATACATCCGTTGATGTTGTTGACAGCACGGTTGATGCCTTAATTGAAGAGTTGATAGAGCCAAATGGCTTGGCTTTGGATGCCAGTGGTTACTTGCAGTGGGAAGGTCTGATCTGCCTGCAAAAAATTGGTAAATGTACCGAAGAACACCGCCAGTTAGTTGAAAAATGGCTGAAAGATCGCAACATGGAAGATGTTGTTATATCAGAACTGTTTGATGTGTGGTGGGATTGATTTGCTGTTATATAAACATGTAGCGTTTTGATATCTAATGGATTCAAGTTGTTGCTAACAAGCGTTAACTTGAAAACATGAAGGGTAAATATACAGAAAAATATACAGAAAAATATACAGAAAAATATACAGAAAAATATACAGAAATAGTGCTGTATGCAGGGGTTCCAAAGGAGCCCCTGTCTATCTGGAGAAGAAGTGGTGAAGGTAAGGTTCTCTAATTCGTTATTGGCAGATATCTTAGATGAAGTACGCCCTTTGATTGGCCAGGGGAAAGTGGCAGATTATATTCCCGCTCTGGCGGAAGTTTCGGTAAATAATCTGGCAATGGCCATTTGTACAGTCGATGGACACGTTTTCCAAGCGGGAAATGCAGAAAAGCGCTTTTCTATACAGTCCATTTCTAAGGTGTTAAGCCTGACACTGGCGATGACTCGTTATAAAGAGCATGATATTTGGCAAAGAGTTGGTACGGAGCCTTCCGGGCAGCCTTTTAATTCATTGGTTCAATTAGAACTGGAAAAGGGAATACCCCGGAATCCTTTTATCAATGCGGGAGCACTGATAATCTGTGACATGCTGCAATCACGCTTGAGCGCACCTAAGCATAGAATGCTGGAATTTGTTCGCAGCCTCACAGGGCAAAAAGATATTTCTTATGATGATATCGTTGTCCGTTCAGAGATGGATCATTCAAGCCGCAATGCAGCGATTGCCTACCTGATGAAATCATTCGGCAATTTTGAAAATGATGTCTTGACGGTTCTGCAAACCTATTTTCATTACTGCTCCTTGAAAATGAATTGTGTTGAACTGGCTCAGTGTTTTATTTATTTAGCCAGCCAAGGGCGTATGATTGGTTCCGATCAGCAAATTCTGAGCCTTCGACAAACAAGGCAGATTAATGCGTTGATGTTGACTTGTGGTATGTATGATGGTTCTGGAGAATTTGCTTTCAGAATAGGTATGCCGGGGAAATCAGGTGTTGGCGGGGGAATTGTCTGTGTTGTTCCGGGTGAATTCACCGTTGCGGTGTGGTCTCCTGAACTGGATAAATCCGGTAACTCATTGGCGGGTTGTGCAGCACTGGAAAAACTGGCTGGGCGTATTGGTCGCTCTATTTTTTAATCTCGTCCGTGCTGATGGTATCCGTGCAGAGAGAAAGTCATCAAGCAAAGGAAATTCAGGAGAACGTATGTCACGCAGAATCACGATTGCTACAATATTATTTGCAACTCAATTATTTGCAACTCAGATGATCGTAGCTCAAGCACAGGCAAGTTCTGACTGTCAGGTGACATTTAATGATGACATTATTGTCACGCCAAAATCTGTCCAAGTTGTTGGAGTCGATGGAAACCTGAAAATCTTGCCTGATGGCTCCATAACTCGTGATGGAAAGGCGTTGTCATTGAATGCAGAACAACGCAGTAAAGCCGTTAAGTATCAACAGACGATCCGTAAAGATTTACCGTGGGTTAAGCAGGAAGCCTTAAGCCATTTGGCAAGTGCACGTCAATCACTGGATAAAGTGATTGTTGATACGATGGGGAAAGAGAGTAATGTGCGTAACCGTTTGTCCCAATTGGAATCTGGTCTCTATAAGCAAATAGATAGAGTGATTGAAACTCGTGCTAATGGTTTTACATTCAACTCTCAGGCAGTCAAGCAGGTAGAATCTGAAGGCAAGAAACTCGTCGAACAGAGTCTCGGTGGTATCTTGCAGGATAGCATTAACGAAATGAGCAGTAAAAAGAGCGATCAAAATGGTGGCGGCAAACAGATGTTAATATCTCTTCTTGGAGGTTTGGAGGGAGTGCAAAATGGTTTTGATGCTGAATGGAAAAAGCAGGAAAAAGAGTTGAAGCGCCTGAAAGAAGACGTTTGTAGTAAAGCCAACGGCTTAGAACAACAGTATATAGCTCTTATGAATTTGATTAAGTAAATCACAATGCATATCTTATAAATAAGAATCAATATGAAATTGATTCTTATTTAGTTGACATATTAATGTTGCCACCTAGAATGCGGGTTACTTCTTACCAATATGCTTAATTCAGGTGTAACAATGAAAAAAATCCTACCAATTGTTATCGCATCACTATTTTCTGTCGCCAGCTACTCTGCATTTAGTCAATCATCCACATTATTTACACCAAATATAGTAACGGTGAAGTCTGGTGATTATGTCACAGTAAAACATCTTTCTGGCGAAACTAAGGTTAAAAAAGATCCACATCGGGTTGTTCTGTTTGATTTCGGTACTTATGATTCGATGGCAAAACTAGGTTTATCCGAGCGAGTTATTGCGTTACCTATGGGTAGTTTGCCTGAATATGTACGTGGTAATCTGTCTGAAAATATGAATAATGCAGGTGGAATGAAAGAGCCGGATTTGGAAAAGTTAGCAGAAATAAAACCGGATCTGATGGTGATAACAGGGCGTCAAGGTTCTTTCTATGATCGTTTATCACAAATAGCACCAACGGTTAATTTAGGCACTGACAATAAAAATTACCTGCCATCTGTTAATAGTAATCTTAAGTTATTAGGCGAGTTATTTAATAAGCAGGATATTGTTAAAACACAGATTGCTGATTTAGAGAAAACCATCGCATCTGCGCAGGAAAAAGCACAGGCAGCAAACAGTAAGGTACTGGTATTGTTGCACAATGCTGGTGAGTTATATCCCAATAATCAAGCCATTGTTTATAATGTGGTTCAGGCTTCACGTGCAGAATTACCCACCAAATCAGATAAAAGTAAAAGTCGAGCTGTAACTGCGGATATGATTGCACAGGCAAACCCTGATGTGATTTTTATTATTGATCGTAGTGAAGCGATTGGTGCCGGAAAGCTGACAAAAGCTCAGTTCGAAAATGATCAAGTCAAATCAACCAATGCGTATAAAAATAACAAAATAGTTTATCTGCAATCTGATCTTTGGTATTTGTCTGGTGGTGGTTTGGACAGTATGACACGACAAGTTAATGCAATTGCTGATGCGTTATAATTTTGCAGATTAATATTCATTTTCCTTCCTAAGTTATCCCAAAACCTGAATATTCAGGTTTTGGGGTAGATCCACAAAAATATTCAGTAACTCACTTATTGTTCCCAAATTGAAACAATCAGGCAAAACGATAACCTGATCTTGCAGCATAGAAAAACTGCGTTAGGATATTTCAAAAGGCACTTAATGGGGGAACATAATGATGATTATCAGTTCAACTGAATTTAAGAATAATGACTTCTTACTGAAAGAGCATGAATTTAATGAATTTGGTGGCAATGGAGATAATCGTTCACCTGAACGGGTCTGGACAGACGTGCCAGCTGCCTTATCGGTGGAAAAACTGGGAATTGATGCTGAAACGACAAACGCGGTTGCGCGTTTTATAATTCAGGCCAATACCTTGGCAACCGCTATCATCACCAGTTACTACCAGCGTTAACTGATTAATAATTCTTCCGTTTCCAGTAAAGGGTATCAATATGAGCAACAAAAAAATTCAATGGAACTATGGGGTACAGCCGGAAGCGGTAGAGATCCTCACTAGTGACGGTGGAATGATCGTTTGCCCGACTAAAGTTGGCTATATCATTATGACATCAGATGCACGAGGTCTTGAACGTAAATTTGAAGCCAAGCAGCGGAATCGTAATAAGCCCGGTGTTGTTTTGTGTGGATCGCTGGAGCAGTTGAAAGAGCTGGCTCAGCTTAATCCGGAAATTGAAGCGCTTTATCAAAAAACTTGGGATGAAGATGTCTTGCTGGGCTGTATCCTGCCCTGGAAAGAGGAAGCGTTAGCCCGCATTCCTGATGATGGTTCCAAAGAATTGATGATGGATCATCGTGGTACAAGTTGTTTCGTGATTAAGTTTGGTAAACCCGGCGAAATACTGGCAAAAGAGCTTTGGGAAAAACATGGCAAGTTTTCTTTTGCCAGCTCGGCTAATCCGTCAGGCAAAGGCAATCGTGGATTGGTGGAATGTATTGGTGAGAGAATTGAAAGTCAGGCTGATTTGATTATTGCTGCCAATGACTATGTTAAATCTATCCAACCCAATGAAACTGAGCAAACTCGCTATGAACAAGGCGTTATGGTTTCAATGGTAGATGAAAACGGTAAGTTAGTGCCGCAGCAAAATAACCAGCGTGATATTACGCCATGCCCGGTGTTTATCCGTAAGGGGCTGTATTTGAATAGGATCATGGCGATAATGTCTGATATCTTCACGACTTGGGATTACCGCCACGGTAATTATTATTGACCGATAAGCAGGTCTTTTGCGGGTGCAACTGTACCCGCACGGATTATGCCTTTTTTCCGTTTACCAGATTTTGTTTCAGCTTATTTTGCAAAGAGCTGGCAAAGTGCTGTACGCGTGCAGAGAGTGTGCTTTCTGATTTAAATAACATCCAGGCTTGATAGATATCCATTTTCCATTTAGGGAGCAGTCTTACCAATTTTCCTTCCGCAACAGCTTCATTAGTTACATAATCTGGCAGGTAAGCAATGCCGGCTCCCGCTAATGCAGAACTCATTAATGCGACGCTATTATTGATGCGAAACCGGCTGCGAACTTCAATATCCAGCTTATGCCTCTCTTTATGAAACGGCAGTGAGATAGTATGGGCAGGGCCTCGAAATAGCAGGTAATCATAACGGGGAAGATCTTCTGGTTTATCTATTTTTGAAAATTGACGCAGATAATCAGGTGTGGCGTAAAGCCCCCAGGTAATATCAATCAGAGGCATAACAAGTGGATGATGAGGAGCTTCACGCCCTATAATAATTGCGATATCGCATTGATCTTCACTCATATTAATTGTTCTGTCTGTCAGTTCCAGATCAACGCTGATATGAATATTTCCGGCAATAAAGTGATTCAGGGCGGGAACAATACATTGACTGCCAAAGGATACTGGCGCAATCAGGCGTAAACTTCCCATCGGTTCTTCATGAAAATTACGTATAAAATACTCAGCATTTTGAGCTTCAGTAAGAATTCGGTGACAGTATTGGTAATAACTCATCCCAACCTCAGTCACCTGGATTTTACGTGTAGTACGGTTAAGTAGCTGGGTTCCCAATCTGATTTCTAACTGTGCAATTTCGCGACTGACCGAAGACTTCGACAGCCTTAACGATTTTGCGGCTTCGGTAAAACTCAGCGTTTCTACTACGCGGGCAAAGACCACCATAGAGGTGAGATTATCAATATTATTCATGAATTAACCTGATGATTTACTCGGGAGAACCGCGGTATAACATACCACATATCCTGTAGGGAGAAGCCAATATTCCTTGTTTGTGCGGTGAGATAGGTATCAGGTTCAAAGAGTGGGAGTTTTCCATTTTACGAACGACTGTCCCATAATAGAAACAGTGAACTAATCATCGTATTTCCCTACGTTAAAGAGCCGTAATCTTGCTAGGATAACAATCTAACTGGTCTGTTTTAATCTTCAGGGGTAATGTGAGATGAGCCAAACTATGACACAAAAAATTCTTGCACGAGCAAGTGGGCGTAAATACGTCACCCCGGGTGAAGTGGTTTGGGCGAAAGTGGATATTCTAATGTCTCACGATCCCTGCACTCCGGGTGTAGCCAGCGTATTTAAAAAAGAGTTTGGGCAAGATGCAAAAATATGGGATCCCGAACGCTTTATCCTGATCCCTGACCATTTTGTTTATTCGGCAGATCCGCAAGCTAATCAAAATATTCGAGTAATGCGTGAATTTGCTGCTGAACAGAATATAAAATACTTTTACGATGTCGGAACCCCAAACTATAAAGGTGTTTGCCATATAGGGCTTGCAGAGGGCGGACATACTCGTCCTGGTGAAGTGCTGTTGGGAACAGATTCTCATACTGTTACGGCGGGCGCTTTTGGTACATTTGCTATTGGTCTGGGCATTACGGATGCCGCTTATGCGTTAGGCACCGGTGAAATCCCGCTTAAGGTACCGACAACGATTCGGGTTAATTTTACCGGAACCAAACCCGCCCATGTTCTGGCTAAGGATATGATCCTGTCAGTGTTATCAGAATTAACCGTCGATGGGGCGACTTATCAGGCTATCGAATTTAGCGGTAATGTAATTGATGAGTTATCCGTAGAAGAGCGCATGACGATTTGTAATATGGTCGTTGAGTGCGGGGCGAAAAATGGCATTATGGTTCCCAATCAGGCGACTTTGGATTATTTGGAGGAACGCAACCATATCCCGTTTGAGGTTATTTATCCTGATGAAGATGCGCAGTACAGCCGTGTATTGAACATAGATGTGACTGATATGCAGCCGAAAATTGCTAAACCTCATTCGCCAGATAATGTCGTTTCTGTCGAACAAGTTGCCAATGTTGCCATTTCTCAGGCGTATATTGGCTCTTGCACTGGCGGCAAGCTGGAAGATTTCGTCGCGGCGGCGCGTGTGATAAAAGGGCATAAAGTTAAGATCCCAACTTATGCCGTTCCTGCAACAAAAGAGGTTTTCCATAAAACGATAACGACGCAAATTGAGGGGATTTCTGTCTACCAGATTTTAAGTGATGCTGGCGTGAAACTTTCCTCTGAATCAGGGTGTGCAGCCTGTATTGGTGGCCCATCGGATACGTTTGGACGAGTCAATGACCCGATATCAGTGATATCGACAACTAACCGCAATTTCGTCGGCAGAATGGGGCATAAGCGCGCCAATATCTATCTTGCTTCCCCGTATTCGGTTGCTGCGGCAGCGATTACTGGCCAGATCACCAATCCTGAGGAGTTCTTATGAGTGAGTTAAAGGAAAATATCATTCGGGGTGAGGTTTATGTATTGACCGATAATATTGATACTGACCAGATTCTTTCTGCCGAATATCTCAAGATAAACCCTTCAACGCCTGAGGGATACGCACAATTGGCTTCACTGGCGATGTGTGGATTGCCGGAAGGCTCACTGCCTTTCATTGATGAAAACAAAGGCAAAGCGAAATATCCGATTATTGTGGCAGGGCAGAACTTTGGTTGTGGTTCTTCGCGTGAGCATGCGGTTGCAGCATTGGGTGCTTCAGGAGTGAAAGTGGTGCTTGCTCAATCTTATGCACGTATATTTTTCCGCAATTGTGTATCAACCGGAGAATTATTGCCCATTGCTGCTCAGGAGCGCTTGTGTGACAAATTAGTCACCGGTGATTGCATTGAGATTGATGTTGAAAACCAAACCGTAACATTACTGAAACAGGGTGAGCAATATCAAACTGACCCGATTGGCGAACTTGCTAACATTGTTACTGCTGGTGGGCTATTTTCTTACGCACGGGAAACGGGAAGGATTAAATAATTCTTTAATGCTATTGGTTATAAATGTTGGTTATAAACGTTGATTATAAATGTTCGTTATAAACTGCACCTGTGAATTTCCGGGTGCAGTTTGTTTTTAAAGAAATAGTTCCAGCAAGGAATTGAGAAATAGCTTTCCGTGTTTAGTAATTTGCCAGTGTGTATCGTTTTCGGTGATATAACCTTTAGCCAGTGCTTCATCAAGTTGTGGGCGAATGGCACTTTCTGGCAACCCAGTAAAATCACTGAAATCCTGACGGGGCATGGGTTCCAGCAACCGAAAACGGTTCATAAAAAATTCAAATGGCCGATCTTCATGATCAACCTGATTTTTTTGATCCAAATAACGCCCCTGCATATAACCGCGTGGGGGCTTGGTTTTCACCGTGCGGAGAATACGACCATCCTCAAACGATATCTTTCCATGTGCGCCGCAACCAATACCCAGATAATCGCCAAAACGCCAGTAATTAAGGTTATGCTGACATTGATAGCCCGGTTTGGCATACGCTGAGGTTTCATATTGCTGGTAACCTGCTGCCGTCAGTAATTGATGACCCCGGGAAAAAATATTCCATAATGCGTCATCATCCGGTAAAACCGGCGGACGGGAGCCAAAACTGGTATTGGGTTCAATCGTCAATTGATACCAGGATAAGTGTGGCGGAGAGAGTTCAATCGTCTGATGCAAATCATTCAACGCTTCGTTGAGTATTTGGTTGGGTAGCCCGTGCATCAAATCCAGATTGAAACTGCGTAACCCGAGTCCGTCAGCCAATTTTGCTGCCCGTTTGGCTTCTTCCGGGCCGTGGATCCGCCCCAAACGGATCAATTTATCTGAACCGAAACTTTGTACCCCGATGGAAATGCGATTAATGCCAGCTTGTTGATAGGCACTGAAACGGTCGGCTTCAACCGTTCCGGGATTGGCTTCCATTGTAATCTCTGCCTGTGGAGAAAGCCGGAGTGAATCTCTCACTCCGTCAAGCAATCGCTGCATCCCTTCAGCACTGAGCAGGCTTGGAGTTCCTCCACCAATAAAAATCGTTGATACCTCGCGATCACCAATCATCGGCAAATCAGCACGCAAATCTGCCAATAGATGATCGACATACTCCTGATGTGGTACATCTCCCTTTAAGGCATGTGAGTTGAAATCACAGTAAGGGCATTTTTGCACGCACCAAGGAATATGAATATACAGACTCAGAGGCGGCAACTTAAGCATTACGTATAGCTTCCAACAACATATCTAATGCTTGACCGCGGTGCGAAACCATATTTTTCTGTTCACGGCTCAGTTGTGCTGCTGTACAGCCAAACTCTGGCGCATAAAAAATAGGGTCATAACCAAAACCGCCTCCTCCGGCGGGTTCATGGGTGATCATACCTGACCAACGACCATGAAATACCAGAGGAGTCGGATCTTCAGCATTGCGTAAAAAGACCAGAACACAGTTGAATTGTGCCTGACGTTGTTCGTCAGGAACATCACGCATCGCTTCCAGTAGTTTTTCCAGATTGTCTTGATCGGATGCTTCACTACCTGCATAGCGGGCGGAATAAATGCCCGGAGCACCACCTAACGCATCAACCGATAATCCTGAATCATCCGCAATAGCCGGTAAGCCAGTGATTGCCGCGGCATGGCGAGCCTTAATGATGGCATTTTCAATGAATGTGAGACCAGTTTCGTCGGCTGAATCAACGCCCAACTCAGTTTGAGCCACAATATCTAAGCCAAAATCAGCCAGTTCACGTACTTTGCCTGCATTTCCCGTGGCGAGAACAACTTTTTGCTTTGCCATTTATCTAATTAACCTATGTATTCAAATAATTATGTAGCTCATGAACCGAACATTGAAACTAACCATCCCAGCACGTCATAGCGCAGGGCATTCAGTGCATAAAGGATTAACATGACAATCATAGCGGAGAAATCAAGGCCACCCATAGTCGGGATAATCCGGCGGATCGGTGCCATTAACGGCTCGGTCAATTGAATCAAAACGTAATCAACAGGGTTTTTTCCCTGACTGATCCAACTTAATAATGCACGGGCAATGACCAGCCAGAACACTAATTTGCCGATTGTGGTCAGCAGTTCAAGCAGACTGAAAGGAAGAATAAATGATGGCGATATTGCCAGATTCATTGGAATGACAAATATCATCGAAGGTAAGAATTGCCCTGTCATCAGCCACGTAGGGGCCATTATCTTGAAGATAATGAGTAAAAAGGCCAGCAATACGGATGCCGTATCAATGGGGCCAATAGCAGGAATGAACTTACGTAATGGCCTCACCACAGGTTGGGTGACTTTAACGATAAATTGTGCAAATGGGTTATAGAAATCACAACGTGCCCACTGCATCCAGACCCGCAGGAGAAGAACAGAAATATATAAATCTAGAACTGTAAAAAAGATGAAGTTTAAGAATTGCATGTAGCAGCCCTGATTGAATTAACACAATTAAATTAAAATAACTTTTCCATTTCCTGCGCCCGGCGGATTGCTCCCTGCATGGCACGGGATACGATTTCAGGCAGGTTGCCTTCGTAAAAAATGCGCAGTGCTTCAGCCGTTGTACCGCCTTTAGATGTTACCTGCTCACGCAAGACAGCAAAAGGAAGATCTTTTTGCGTTTCAGCAAGTTTAGCTGAACCTATCGCGGCTTGCAGGACAAGCTCTCTGGCAATTTCACTGTTAAATCCGAGACGTTCAGCTTCTTGTTGCATAGATTCCATGAACAGGAAAAAGTAGGCCGGAGCGCTGCCTGCGACAGCGGTAATAGCATTGATGCCGTTTTCATCGTCTACCCAGCAGATTTTACCAACACTGCTCATCAATGATGCTGCAAATTCACGATCAGGCTGAGCAACATGTTCAGGTGCAAATAGTCCGCTGATCCCTTGTCCGACAAGTGAAGGTGTATTTGGCATGATGCGGATGATATTGAGATTATCCTGCAAAAGTGCGTAAAAACGGCTAACCGGAATACCGGCAGCAATAGAAAGAACCAACTTTGGACTGAAATCGACTTGTGGACGCAGAGATTCACACACTTCGGCCATCATTTGTGGTTTAACGGCCAGCACAACGACATCAGCTTCCTGCGCGTAACGAATGTTGTCGCTTTGACTGTGAATACCATATTTTTCTGCCAGCACATCACGACGAGCTGTACTTGGGGAGCAGACCGTGATGAGTTGGGCGGGATAACCTTTTCTGACTAACCCAGCAATAATGGCATGAGCCATATTTCCTGCACCGATAAAGGTAATTTTACGGTTTTCCATTGAACAATCTCGCATATTAATCAGTTAATTTGAGGTATCAATTCCGGCCTAAATTAAGAACGGTATTGACGGGCGCCAAATATTGCCGTTCCAATCCGAACCAGTGTAGAACCACAGGTAATGGCGGCCTCCATATCATCTGTCATACCCATTGAAAGTGTATCGACTGGTGAATACAGCCCTTTCAGTTTGATGAATGCTTGTTCCATTTGGCGAAAAACAGCGAGTTGGTGCTCAAAATCGTTTTCCGGTGCAGGGATTGCCATCAAGCCACGTAATACCAGATTAGGCAGAGAATTAATCTTTGCTGCCAAGTCTATTAACTCTTCTAACAGAATGCCTGATTTACTGTCTTCACCACTGATATTAATCTGGATCAGTACATTGAGCGGTGCCATATTTTCAGGGCGCTGTTCATTTAATCGCTCAGCGATTTTCAATCTATCGATGGTATGACACCAATCGAAATTTTCTGCGACCAGACGACTTTTATTGGACTGCAATGGGCCAATAAAGTGCCAAACCAAATCGTTATGGTTGTCAAGGTGTTGAATTTTCTCAACGCCTTCCTGTACATAATTTTCCCCAAATTCCCGCTGACCAGCGGCTATCGCTTTTGCGATGGCATCCACAGGTTTGGTTTTACTGACTGCAAGCAACGTAATTTCTTCTGGAATACGCCCGCATTTTTGCGCAGTAAGGGCAATGCGGTTCCTGACATCGTGAAGATTTTGTTCAATATTGTTCATAAGTGACTCAGGAGATAAAAAAATGAATATGGAAAAATTGGTGGCTCTTAGTGTAAAGCATAATGCTTCCGATCTGCATCTTTGTGTGGGGCAAGTTCCGGTTTTGCGCATCAATGGTGGGTTATATCCACAGATACAATTGGATGAAATTCAATTGGATGCTCTTGAGGAATGGAGCAAAGAAATATTATCGGATGTGCAAAAACAGCAATTACAAGAGCATGGTCATGTCGATTTTGTTCTGGTAATGCCGGATGAACAACGGCTCAGGGGAAATTTGTTCTATCAGCAGTCTCATTTGTCATTGGTGTTGAGATTGATTACAGATAAATGCCCGACTCTGGAGCAATTATATGCACCTGATATCATCCAACATCTTATCTTGCAGGAAGTGAGTGGGCTGATATTAGTGACAGGTGCGACAGGAAGCGGGAAATCTACGACTTTGTCAGCCATGATTGATGCTTTTAATAGCCGCGGAAGTAAACATATCATTACCCTGGAAGACCCAATAGAATTCGTGCATCAAAGCCGGAATTGCCTGATACAGCAGCGGCAGATTGGTAAAGATGTGCCGGATTACCAAACAGCCCTGAAAGGTGCATTACGGCAAGATCCTGATGTGATTTTACTGGGGGAGTTACGTGATAAAGAGACAATCCGGTTGGCTCTGACGGCGGCTGAAACGGGGCATTTAGTTTTATCAACATTACATACCCGTGGTGCGATTCAGGCGATAGATCGCCTAGTTGATGTCTTTCCCGCGGAAGAAAAAGGCTGGATTTGCAGCCAATTGGCGGGAAGTTTAAAAGCGGTTGTTTCTCAACAGCTGATCCCAGCCAAAGACGGCGGCAGGGTGGCTATCCATGAAATTTTAGTCGTTAATCAGGCCATCAGCCATTTGATCAGGGAAGGTAAAAACCATCAGATAGCAACATTAATGCAGACTGGCGCCGCCTGTGGTATGCAAACTTACGAACAAAGCCGACAACAGCGTAAGACATCGGGATTACTGGCAGAATAGGGGTTAACAATTGTTTTTGCAGTAACAGCTATTTTTCATAATGAATATGGCCATTACAAACATGAAAATAGTATCGTTATCGATGTTGTTTCTACAGGAGTTTGTCAGGAATACTGTTGCTCAAACCAGCTTTCCAGAATGATGACAGCAGAAGCAGCATCGACTTTACCTTTATTGAGTGCCTTGTAGCCACCATGATCAAATAGGTGGGAACGAGCTTCGATAGTAGTCAACCGTTCATCATGAAGTTCAACCTGAACACCAAAACGCCCATGCAGGCGATTGGCAAATTTACGGGCTTGTGCAGTGACAGGTTGCTCAGTGCCATCCATATTGAGTGGCAGACCAACAATAACCAGATCGGGCAGCCACTCTTTGAGCAGTTTATCAATCAGTTGCCAATTTGGGGAGCCTTCGTTGGCTTTAAAAGCAGATAGTGCTCTGGCTGTACCTGTAACTTCTTGCCCAATGGCGGCACCAATACTGCGAGTACCAAAATCGAAGGCAATGATAGTGCGGTTTTTCATCAGGCATGTCCTGCTTGTGAAGCGAGATTATAAATATTGATCCCCAGTAAAGCCGCAGCTTCATGCCAGCGATCGGCAATAGGTGTATTGAAAATGATAGAGGGTTCTGAGCTGACAGTCAGCCAGCTATTTTCCATAATCTCTTTTTCCAATTGCCCTGTTTCCCAACTTGCATAGCCGAGGGTCATCAAAATATCTTTCGGTTGGCGCGGCGTCCCCAGTGCTTCCAGCATATCTTTGGATGTCGTGATCATGGTTTGATCAGAGATTTGAATACTGGAACTAAAACCTGATTGCGGTGTATGCAGAATGAAACCGTGTTCTTCAGACAACGGCCCACCTGCCATTACAGGTTTATTGAGATTGATAGTATCGTCTCTGTCTTCAGGGGAAATATCTAACTTCTGTAAGATACTTTCGATAGAAACTTGGGCGATTGGTCTGTTAATAACTAATCCCATTGCCCCGTTTTGATCATGTTCGCAGATATAAACTACAGAACGATTGAAATAAGGATCAGAGAGCGAAGGCATGGCAATAAGGAAATGGTGCTGTAGGTTCATGTGTTTTCTGATAATTATTTTGGCAATGTAAAAGTAAGTTAGCCCAGCAGTATGTGGGAAAAGCGTAGCCCTTTATACAAGGAGTACGCTTGGTTTTCAATGGATTAAAAACTCATTAATAATTACAGCTAAAAATGATTAGATTTATTAACATATAAGAGAGAGGAAACTCATTTTATTTGGTAATAAAACAAACGAAAACTCCAAATTGTGCAAAAAATTGCCTCCGAGCATAATTCGTTAATGATTGCCAAAAACAGCTATGCTAATCTACGCCGCCTTTTATCCCCTTATTGTTGATTTGGTAGACAATTTATTTGTCAATAGGAAGCGAGTTAATTTATGAACTTAACTAACACCAGCAAATTGTTAGCTGCCACCTTATGTTTTACAGCTTTATACAGCTATGCAGATAGTGATCGCCCGCTTTTCTCATTGACCATGACAGAATCAGGCGTACCGCAAACCAACAATGACGGTAGCTTATCCCGTTCTGCCAAATCTGAATCGCGTATTCTGCCAATTTGGGGCGATAAAGCACGGGAGAAAGGCTACGATCTGCCTGAGCCGTTTGGTGCTAGTTATAGTTATATGAATATGCGGCAGGATATTGTCGTAGATAGCATTAAGTTTCAATTCACTAACACTGACCCACAGTTAAAGGAACTTTTAGAAAAAGCACTCACTGTTAATGCTGGCAAGACTCGCCAAAAAAGTGAAACCCATATGCTTAAGATTGATTCATGGGTATTTCCCTTCCTGAATGTTTATGGTGTCTATGGAAAAACCAAAGGTAAGTCCAACACAAATATAGATAATATTGCCTTTTTAACAGATACGCATTATATGCAAAATATTCCTTTCGAACTGAATTTCAAAGGAAAAACTTTTGGTGGTGGAGCAACCCTTGCGGCTGGCTATAATCAATTTTTTGCCACATTAGATGCTAATTATACCCGCACTAATCTGGATATTTTAGATGGTAATATTAGTGCTTTTGTTCTGACACCTCGTCTTGGTTACGAATTTGTATTTAACCCATTAATTGCAGGTCAAGGTAATACCAAAGTTCAGGTGTGGGTAGGCGCTATGTATCAAGATATTACTCAACGCTTTAAAGGTGATGTAAGTAAACTCAGCCTACCATCTGATTTAAATGGCGCATTTAATATTTTAAAGTCTATAAGTCCTGATACAGACATCAAATTCGATGTCAAACAACACCTTGCCCATAAATGGAACAATACCGTTGGCGCACGTTTCGAAGTTACCCGTAATTTCAACGTAATCTCCGAAGTTGGCTTTGGAAACCGAAATACCTTCTTTATTTCCGGTGAGTTTCGTTTTTAATGTTTGGTTTTGCAACTTTCAAAAGGCTGGTGATTTCCAGCTTCTTTATTTTTACTGTTTCAGCCGCGCACGCTGATATCCTGCCAGAACGGCAAAAAATTGATGGCTGGTTAAATGAATTAGGCGGCAGTAACTCTTTTGACGCCCGCAAGAAAATTGATTGGGGTGTATTGCCCGGTCCTTTCTACACCCCTGAAATGGGTATAGGAATTGGGGTTGCCGTGGTGGGTTTATATCGTCCTGATAGCTCAGATCATATCAGCCAGACTTCTTCTCTGGGACTTAGTGGGTTCGGCTCTTCTACCGGGGCGTTTGGCCTGAACTTTACCCATTACAATTTTCTTGCCAATGACCAATGGCGGTTCTTTGTTTCCGGTACAGTAAATGACACCCCGACCTACTATTGGGGCAACGGCTATGACGCGGGTAGGGATAAAGGGAATAAAGAGAAATACAACTCTCAGGTATTTGATATCCGTCCCCGCCTGCTCTATCGCGTCGCTGATGCCATTTATATGGGGTCAGGCTGGAATTTCTCATCCGTCAACGCCAGTGATCCGGATGCCGGTGCAAAACGGTATTTTGAACAATCCGTCGGCGGGCGTTCAGTTGTCAGTTCCGGTGTCAGTGCCCACTTCAGTTACGATACGCGGGATTTCTTGCCCAATGCACAACACGGTCAGGTATTTGAGATCGTTTATACTTATTTTTCCCCGGAATTCGGGGGAGACCACCGTTTCCAAACCACGCAGTTCCAGTTTTCAACCTACCACCCATTATCCGATAAGACTGTACTGGCCTTTGATAACTATGCCCGTTTCAGTGTCGGTGATGTTCCGTGGAATCAATTATCGTTACTCGGGAATAGTCAGCGGATGCGCGGGTACTATGAAGGTCGCTATCGTGACAACAATATCTTCACGACACAACTGGAGCTAAGGCACAAACTTGATTGGCGTCATGGTATAGTCGGTTGGATAGGTACAGGCACACTGGGTGATTCACCTGCAAAATTGGGAACAAAGCATTGGTTCCCTTCTGTTGGTGTTGGCTATCGTTTTGAGTTTAAGCCACGTATGAATGTCAGATTAGATTTTGGAGTTGGTAACGGCAGCACAGGGTTTTACTTTCAGATCGGGGAAGCGTTTTGAGATTATTAGTCACACTGTGCCTTAGTTTTCTGTTGATAGCATGCCAAAGTAAACCAGAATCTGTTAACCCCGTAAGACCTGTTCTGACCAGTGACACCCATGAACAATCGCTGGAAAATTGGCCTGCGCTGCCTCCGATTAAACCTCCAGAAGGTTTAAGGGCCTGCTGTGTTTTCGGTTATAACCTCAAAGTCCAGCTATGGAATATCCCGATCCCTTTCTATGGTATTGATAACATTATTGAAGCCGGGAAATTGGGTAAACATCACTACAATGACAGTGTGTTTGGCGCAAGCGCGGCGTTGTTGGGGATAAGCAATGAAGAAATCGGGTTGCTTTATACTCATCAGGGCGGATTTATTGATATTTCCCATGTGAGGGATACTGCGGATTATACGCTCTATTTATTCAGCCAAATTTATGCCCGTCTCGGCGAAGAGTGGGAATTAAGCCTGAATAATGAACTTGCCGCACGCAAAATTCACTTTTTTGCGTTTACTCTGCCGGAAGATCCTGCGAAACATTATACTTTGAGCGCCTATTTAGCCACTAAGCTGGCTTTTCAGCTTGCAGTCTGGCATGAAATTGCACAATGGTACGGCTATCAATCCGTTCCCGGGTTTCCAGAAGGGGTTTCTGCTTTTTCCCCGGAAGATCTCTATTCAAATTTGCTGGGCGCACGGTTGGCACTCACGCTGATTTTGGAAGGTCATGCCTCTTCTGTGTCTCAGTTTTCGGCTGCAATGGCGAAGATCTTGCCAATAGCTTTACGTGAGCTAGGGGATTATTCTAAGTCAGGCACAAAAGAGATGTTTGATAGTGTGGATGGCTTATGGTGGAACAGTTATCAACGTATCCCCGAGAAGTTTTTAGTACTGCAACGGAATTATGATACCCAAGACAATCGCTATCCATTAATGCCATCAGGTCAAGAAGACTTTGCTTTGCGTTTATCCCTCCCTGAGTGTTATCAGCATTTTTCATTGGATAAGCTGGCTGAGTTCCGCTTATTACCAACCAATAAGATGAGAAATTTATCTGTTCCAATGCAATATTGGACAGTGAAAGATTTCAAAATGCTGGCAGAAAATGCCCGATATGAAGACAATCAGCAGAATTTATTGATTAAATAAGTAATACACCTAATTGAAAGATGTATACACTTCGTCTTTCAAACTGCCTCTTTGTTGGCTGTGCTCGCTCACCCCGGTCACATAGTTTATCTATGCTCCCGGGGATTTGCTCTCTTGCCGTCGCGATGCAACTTGAAATCCATTGTGTATATTCCTAAATTCTAATCCTATTATTGATATAATTACTTATCCAATCTTCCCAATATCCGGCGTATCGGTGTATGCCGCTTGATCAGTTCTTGCAGAACTTCTTTCAATAACTGACTTTTGCGATTACCCAATGGCTCCAGCACACTTTTTTCATGAAATTCAGCCTCAGTGAGTAATTCCTCTACTACTTTTTGCCCCGTTTCAGTCAAGCGTACTAATGTAATACGGCGATCACCTCCACCATTGGAAAAACGTGCAATATATCCCTGTGATTCCAGACGCTGTAAAACGCGGGTGATTGTCGGCTGTTTACTGACCGTTTTTTGTGCCAAAAAACTAATGCTGATCGGTCCACTCCCCGCCAGCGTTGATAATACTCGCCACTCCAGCACAGACAGCCCCTGCGCTTCAACAATGTCATGAAATTCAGACGAAACCAACATCCATGCCTGACCAAGCAAGGCCGGCAAGTAATTGTCAACAAACACTTTTGAATCTGGCATAAGTTGAACAACCCTTTTTATCTTAGGAAGGTTTTTGTCTTCCGATTCTAAAAGGTTAATCCGCGAAAAACACGCCACAACGGTTATCTAATCAATATTTTCCTGATAACAGTGAGCCAAATCCCGGAACGTATGTATCCAGCCCAAGCTGTTTCAATATCATGTAGGTTGTCGCAACAGATGAGGAAATAACCGGCAATCCCACACGGTCTTCTATCAGGGATACTGAAGCTAAAGAAGGCATTTGTACGCAAGCAGAAGCCACAATAAGATTCACATTGCTGTTCAATCGCTTGGTAATCTCCAGCGAGACAAGAGGATCTCTGGTCCCGGTACTTCAATGGCAGCTTTGCATAATTTTTCAAACCACCTGCTGCCATTCTGTGCAGATATGTGATGAAGATTTGAGAGGAAATAATAAATTATCCAAAAAGAGAATTCATAACCCAAAACCAGTGAATTTTTTAATGTTCACTCAGAACAGATAAATGATTATATTATGGATAAAATATAAATAAAAAATTAATAAATATAGATTTCAGTATATCGGGCTTTCAGTTTAAAACTGATAACCTATGCCGACATTAAAACCATTAATACTGAGGTTATCACCACCATATTTTCCTGATGAACCGTCATAACCAGCATATACCCGTCATCTTTCAAGTCGCAGCTTTGCTCTTTGTTGGCTGCAACTTGAAATCCATTGTGTATAGTACATGCAAAATAAAATTAACTTTTGTTTCAATCTGATATCAAATTGATATATATTAATATTTATTTTTGATATTGCTCTGTTATATTGTTATTTTGTAAATTAGGTGCAAATTTTGTTCTGATTTAGTAAGTTAACAATAAAATAGGACATAATAATGATATTTATCTTTTATAGATAAAATAATCAATTAATAGTAACAATATCGAAATAAATTGATTCACTCTTCAATTCAATAAAGGAATTCCAGATCAATCGAAACAAGTGCACCAGTATTTTTGATTGTCAGTCTCGAGAGTAAATATCACTTAACTAAAGGAAATGACAATGAAATTAGAAACCTTATCTATCCATGCCGGTTATTCACCTGATCCTAAAACTAAATCAGTTGCTGTCCCGATTTACCAAACAACTTCCTACGCTTTCGATGATTCCCAGCATGGTGCTGATCTCTTTGGTTTAAAAGTTGAGGGTAACATTTACACTCGCATAACAAATCCAACCAATGAAGTATTGGAAAAACGTGTCGCTGCTCTGGAAGGAGGCATTGGTGCACTTGCCGTTGCTTCTGGCATGGCGGCAGTTACCTACGCAATCCAGACTATCGCCACTATGGGAGATAATATTGTCTCCATAGCAAAGTTATATGGGGGAACACATAACTTAATGGCGCATACTTTCCCGAGTATCGGGATTGAAACTCGTTTTGTAGAGCATGACGATATTGAAGCCATTGAAGCGATGATCGATGAAAAAACCAAGGCAGTATTTTGCGAATCAATCACAAACCCCAGTGGAAATATTGTTGATATTCAAGCAATGGCGGAAGTCGCCCATCGCCACGGTCTTCCTCTTATTGTCGATAACACCGTTGCAACGCCTTACCTATGCCGTCCGTTTGAACATGGCGCAGATATTATCATCCACTCCCTGACTAAATATATCGGCGGTCATGGTACTTCTATTGGCGGGATGATTGTTGATTCAGGTAAATTCCCTTGGGCGGAACATAAAGATCGCTTTACGATTTTAAACACGCCGGATGCTTCATATCACGGAATAAACTACACCGAACACTTTGGTGCAGCGGCCTTTATTGCCCGTTGCCGTGTTGGACCACTGCGTAGCATGGGTGCAGCATTGTCTCCTTTTAATGCTTTCTTGATCTTGCAGGGTCTCGAAACACTGGCACTTCGCATGGAGCGACATACAGAAAATGCCTTGAAAACTGCCCAATATTTAGAACAACACCCTCAGGTATCATGGGTTAAATATGCAGGGTTATCTACACACCCAGAACATAGTTTGGCTGTTCGTTATATGGGCGGAAAGCCAGCTTCTATTTTGTCCTTTGGTATCAAGGGAGGAAAAGAATCAGGTATACGCTTTATTGATGCCCTGCAATTAATTGTACGACTGGTCAATATCGGTGATGCTAAATCTCTGGCATGTCACCCAGCATCAACCACCCACAGTCAGCTAAGCGATAAAGAAATGGCAGATGCTGGTGTATCACAGGATTTAATCCGCCTATCCATTGGGCTTGAGCACAGCGATGATATTATTGCTGATCTTGCACAGGCATTGGATGCAGCAAAATAGAGTTATAATAACTTAATTAACAACTTACCCAATAAATTTCAAGTCTCGGCTTTGTTGGCCGCACTCACTTACCCCGGTCACATAGTTATCTATGCTCCCGGGGATTTGCTCTCTTGCCGTCGCGATGCAACTTGAAATCCATTGTGTATACCCGTCGTCTTTCAAGTTGCAGCTTTGTTGGCTGCGCTCACTCACCCCTGTCACATAGTTATCTATGCTCCTGGGGGGTCATTCCCTTGCCGTCGTGCTGCATCTTGAAATCCATTGGGTATATATATCCATAACGACTCTCTTTCATTTTTATTTTATTGTAATGATAACCATTCTCATATTAATATGGCTGCGTGATAATTAACTTATAATACATTTAGCCATGTCTGAGCATACTGCCACTACACCCTGCTCATTCGACTTCATATATGGATACAAAAAATGATGATGGAGATGGTATGACCCCTTTATGCGTTTTTCATAAAACAACACCTTTGATTACGGCTATTCGCCTGAGCCTGCTACCGCTGGTTGGCCTAAGCTCCCTGTCTGCATTCGCTGCACAGTATGACATCGCAGCCGGCGATCTGGACAAAGCACTCAATCAGTATGCAGCGCGCAGCGGGATCACGTTGTCGGTGGATGCCAGCCTGACGCGCGGTAAACAGAGCAACGGGCTGTACGGCGACTACGACGTGGAAACGGGCCTGAAGGCGCTGCTCGCTGGTAGCAAATTACAGCTCAAGTCGCTTGGTAATAATAGCTGGACGCTGGAAACAGCTCCGATCTCCCAAGCGGATACGCTCGTCGTGGTGGGCGACTGGCTGGGTAACGCACGTGAAAACGATGTGTACGAACATGCCGGCGCACGTGATGTGATCAACCGTGAAGATTTCTCCAAAACGGGTGCCACTACCATGCGTGACGTGTTAAATCGTATTCCGGGTGTCAGCGCGCCGGAAAACAATGGTACTGGCAGTCACGATCTGGCGATGAGCTTCGGTATTCGTGGACTCAATCCACGCCTTGCCAGCCGCTCAACTGTATTAATGGATGGTATTCCGGTTCCATTTGCGCCTTATGGTCAGCCGCAGCTCTCGCTTGCCCCCTTATCTCTGGGCAACATGAACGCAGTAGACGTGGTGCGCGGTGGCGGCGCGGTGCGTTACGGGCCGCAAAGTGTGGGAGGGGTGGTTAACTTTGTCACCCGCGCTATCCCGCAGGGATTTGGCATTGAAGCCGGCGTCGAAGGCCAGTTGAGTCAGGTTTCTTCACAAGACAATCCGAAGGAGACGCACAACCTGATGGTGGGCGGTACGATGGATAACGGTTTTGGCTCAGCGTTGCTTTACTCTGGATCCCGTGGCAGCGACTGGCGCGAGCACAGCGCCACCCGCATTGATGATGTTATGCTGAAAAGCAAATATGCGCCCAACGACGTGCATACTTTTAATAGTCTGCTTCAATACTATGATGGCGAAGCCGATATGCCTGGCGGTCTGTCACGTGCGAATTACGATGCCGATCGCTGGCAATCCACCCGCCCGTATGACCGCTTCTGGGGCCGTCGTCAGCTTGCAAGCCTCGGCTATCAATATCAGCCGGGCAATCAGCACAAATTCAATATTCAGGGCTTCTACACCCGCACGTTGCGCAGCGGCTATCTGGAGCAGGGAAAACGCATCACCCTTTCCCCACGCTACTACTGGGTGCGTGGTATTGAGCCTCGCTACAGCCAGAGCTTTATGATGGGCTCATCCGCGCATGAAGTGGGAATAGGTTATCGCTATGTTAATGAATCAACTCATGAAATGCGTTACTACACTGCAACAACCAGTGGTCAGTTGCCCTCAACGTCCAGCCCGTACGACCGCGATACGCGTTCAGTTACCGAGGCTCACGCCTGGTATATTGATGATAAAATCGATATCGGCAACTGGACTATCACACCCGGTATGCGTTTCGAACATATCGATTCATACCAGAACAACAACCTGAAGCATAAGCATAATGAAGTGAGATATAACGCGCCGCTCCCCGCGCTGAATGTGCTCTATCACGTGACTGGCAACTGGAATATTTATGCCAACACAGAAGGCTCCTTTGGCACCGTCCAGTACAGCCAAATTGGCAAGGCTGTGAAAAGCGGCAGTGTGGAACCAGAAAAAGCGCGAACCTGGGAAGTCGGCACCCGATACGACGACGGCGCTCTGACTGCGGAAATGGGGCTGTTCCTGATTAACTTCAATAATCAGTACAGCTCCAACCAGACCAACGACACGGTGACCGCACGTGGTAAAACCCGTCACACCGGGCTGGAAACCCAGATGCGGTACGATCTTGGCGATCTGATGCCAACGCTGAAAAACCTCTCCGCCTATGCAAGCTATGCGTATGTAAATGCAGAGATCCGCGAAAGTGGCGACACCTACGGAAATCAGGTACCGTTCTCACCAAAACACAAAGGTACTTTTGGGGTGGACTACAAACCGGGCAACTGGACGTTCAACCTGAACAGTGATTTCCAATCCAGCCAGTTTGCGGATAACGCCAATACCGTTACAGAGAGCGCCGATGGCAGCACTGGCCGTATTCCTGACTATATGCTGTGGGGTGCGCGCGTATCGTATGACTTCGGACCGGAAATGGCCAATCTGAATCTGGCGTTCGGTGTGAAGAACATCTTCGACCGTGAGTACTATACCCGCTCTTATGACGACAACAACAAAGGTATCTATGCCGGACAGCCCCGCACGCTGTATATGCAGGGTTCCGTGAAGTTTTAATTGTTAATGCCCGGCGCTTTTGCAGCGCCGGGTAAGCGCAATGTCATCTGGTCTACAGGATCTGTGTGTATCGAAAACCTTGTGTATTTGAAAACATTGTGTATTGAAAACATTGTGGAGTGAATATTTTGCCTTTTATTCGCATTTTTTTCGCAAGTCTGTTTGTGTTCGCAAGCCAGTCCCTTGCTGCTACTGTTCAGGATGAGCATGGCACTTTTACACTCAATAAAACACCGCAACGCATCGTGGTGCTGGAACTGTCGTTCGCCGATGCGTTGGCGGCGGTGGACCTCAGTCCGGTGGGGATCGCTGACGACAACGATCCGAATCGCATTCTGGCGGATGTGCGCGCCCATTTGAAATCCTGGCAATCGGTCGGAACGCGCGCGCAGCCTAGCCTTGAAGCCATCAGCGCCCTGAAACCTGATCTGATTATCGCCGACAGCAGCCGTCATGCAGGTATCTATACCACATTGCAGGAAATTGCCCCGGTTCTGTTGCTCAAATCACGCAATGAAACATACAAAGAAAACCTGCAATCGGCAGCAATTATTGGCGAAGTAGTAGGAAAAATCGCGGAAATGCAGACGCGACTCAAACTGCACAGCGAGCGGATGGCAAAGTGGGCGAGCCTGCTGCCTGAAGGTACAAGTGTGGCATTCGGCACGTCACGTGAACAACAATTCAATCTGCACACCAGCGGAACATATACCGGCGAAGTGCTGACAGCGCTCGGACTGAAGGTTCCCACGCCCGCCGGTCAGACATCGATGCCGTCAATAAACCTTGAGCAACTGTTGTCGATCAACCCGTCATGGCTACTGGTGGCACATTATCGTCAGGAGAGCATTGTGAAACGCTGGCAGCAGGACACGCTGTGGCAAATTCTTACGGCCGCGCAAAAACAGCAAGTCGCGGTGGTCAACAGCAATGCCTGGGCGCGGATGCGTGGGATTTTCGCGGCAGAGCGCATTGCCAGCGATACAGTAAAGATCTTTCACCATCAGATGCATTACTGATACGAAATGAAGCGTATTCAACACCCGGCGCTGTTGTGGGGGATCCCTGCTGCGGCGCTTATTGCTATTTTCTGGCTGAGTCTGTTTTGCTACTCAGCCCTTCCTATTTCTGCGTTTGATGCGCTGCACGCGCTGGTGCCGGGGCACAGGCCAACATTGCCCGAAGCATTGCCCGAAGCACTGGTGCAAAACTTGCGTCTGCCGAGAACCCTGCTCGCCCTTGCCATTGGTGCAAGTCTGGCACTCTCGGGGGCGTTGCTGCAAACCCTCACCCATAACCCGTTGTCCTCGCCTTCTTTGCTTGGCATCAATAGCGGTGCAGCGCTGGCTATGTCGCTGACCAGTGCACTCAGCCCATCACTGATCGAGGGTTTTTCCATCGCATTTATTGCCGCCTGTGGTGGTGGCGTAAGCTGGCTGCTGGTGATGGCGGCGGGTGGCGGTTTCCGGCAAGAACAGGATCGCAACAAGCTGATCCTCGCCGGTATCGCGCTTTCAGCGCTCTGCATGGCGCTGACCCGCATCACGCTGCTGCTGGCAGAAGATCATGCGTATGGCACTCTTTACTGGCTGGCAGGCGGTGTCTCACATGCACGCTGGCAGGAGTTCTGGCAACTTTTCCCGATAGTCGTGCTGACAACGCCCATCGTACTGCTGCTGGCCAACCAGCTTAATCTGCTTAACGTCAGCGACAGCACCGCCCACACACTTGGCGTAAACCTGCCGCGTCTGCGACTGGGGATTAATGCGCTGGTGCTTTTGCTGGTGGGTGCCTGCGTCAGCGTTGCTGGTCCCATCGCATTTATTGGTCTGTTGATACCGCATCTGGCACGGTTCTGGATTGGCTACAACCAGCGCAACGTACTGCCTATGAGTATGCTGTTGGGCGCGACGCTGATGCTACTGGCCGATATACTCGCCCGTGCTCTGGCCTTCCCCGGTGAGCTGCCTGCGGGCGCAGTGCTGGCACTGCTCGGTGCACCCTGCTTTGTCTGGCTGGTGAGGAAACGCGGATGAAAATCGTGTTTCTAATCTGTATCACCCTGGTGCTGGCGTTCTGTTCCCTATTGTCGCTCAGGATGGGGGCTACCCCACTGCCGTGGCACGCGCTCCTGACGGACTGGCGCAGTGGCAGTGAACACGATTACTTACTGATGTTGTATCGCCTGCCACGGCTTTTGCTGGCGCTGTTTGTTGGCTCGGCGCTCGCTGTTTCTGGCGTACTGGTGCAGGGCATCGTACGCAATCCACTGGCTTCGCCGGATATTCTCGGTGTAAACCACGCCGCCAGTCTGGCGACGGTCGGCGCGCTGCTTCTGCTGCCTTCGCTGTCGGTTATCTGGCTACCGTTGCTGGCATCTGCCGGCGGTATGGCCGCGCTGGTGCTGCTACGTGCGTTGGTGAATACCTCGTTTCCCATGCGTTTTGCGTTGACGGGTGTAGCCCTTTCCGCCTGCTGGGCAAGTATAACCGATTACCTGATGCTTTCCCGTCCGCAGGATGTAAACAACGCTCTGTTGTGGCTGACGGGCAGTTTATGGGGGCGGGGGTGGACTTTTGTTGCGGTGGCAGTACCACTGCTGGCTGTCTTAATTCCGCTGAGCCTGTGTTTTTGTCGCGACCTCGATCTGCTGGCGCTAGGCGATGCGCGAGCCGGAACGCTCGGCATTGCGGTTCCGCGCGTGCAGCTTTGGGGGCTGATACTGGCGGTAGCACTCGCGGCGACCGGCGTCGCCGTATGTGGCCCTATCAGTTTTATTAGTCTGGTGGTTCCTCATATGGTGCGAAAAATCACGGGCGGACGTCACCACTGGCTACTGCCCGTTTCCGCGCTGACAGGTGCGTTGCTGCTGGTCGTCGCGGATTTACTGGCACGAACAATTCATCCGCCTCTGGAATTGCCGGCAGGTGTGCTGACCGCAATCATTGGCGCACCGTGGTTTGTATGGCTGCTTGTGAGAATGCGTTAAATGAAATTACATATAGATAATCTGACCATCGGGTATAATAACCGCCCTGTTCTGGATGCACTGTCACTCGTCCTGCCGCCTGGAAAAATCACCGCACTTTTAGGCCCTAACGGTTGTGGTAAATCGACGCTATTGAAGTGTATTTCTCGGCAGTTAGCGACGAAACCCGGGACTATACTGCTTAACAATCAACCTATTACAACGTTTTCATCCCGCCAACTCTCACGCTGCATTGCTTTATTGCCTCAACATCATCTGACACCGGAAGGCATTACCGTTCGGGAGCTGGTCTCTTATGGCCGCAGCCCGTGGCTGTCACTATGGGGACGTCTCTCTGTAGAGGATAAAATGCGAGTGGAAGTTGCGATGGAAAAAACCGATATGGAACATATGGCACAATGGCGGTTAACCGATCTCTCTGGCGGTCAGCGCCAGCGGGCGTTTCTGGCGATGATGCTGGCGCAGGATACACCTGTGGTGTTATTGGATGAGCCTACCACTTATCTTGATATCAACCATCAGGTTGAGTTAATGAGACTTATGGGCGAACTAAAAACGCAGGGGAAAACGGTTGTGGCAGTTCTGCATGATCTTAATCAGGCCAGCCGCTGGTGTGATCATTTGGTGGTGCTGGCGGACGGCAAAGTGATGGCACAGGGAACGCCGGAAGTGGTCATACAACCAGAACTACTCAGAACCGTGTTTAGCGTAGAAGCTGAAATTCACCCAGAGCCGGTGTCGGGCAGGCCAATGTGCGTGGTGGTTGGTTGATCTTCTGGGGAAGCAATCTGATTATGGGTGACTTCTCACCGCCCTATCGGGCGATGCTTCTTATTTCGTTAGCCGTTGCTCGATAGTATCGAGACTGACGCAGCTTCCATAAGCAGAGACGA
>NZ_FPBJ01000082.1 GCF_900116635.1 Xenorhabdus koppenhoeferi
TGCATGCTTGTCTTTGTATGCCAGTACTCTTCTTCGAAAATCTAGACTGTAACCCATCTCAATTCTACCTTGTCATTGGGATTTAGGTATTATGACACAGTATTATGATTCTGCTATATATGTCCAAAATCATGTAAAGATAAAAATGTTGACCTTTGATCCATGAAGGCAAGTAACTGATATCCCAGCTCCAGACCTGATTTGGTGATACTGCTTTTAATGCGTCAGGACGCTTATACTGGCTTTCCCGACATCTTCGGGTCAGTCGTTTATTCACTTTAAGTATCCTGTAAAAGGTTGCTTCTGAAGCGATGTAAATTCCTTTATCAGCAAGTGCGGGAACAATGACATTTGGTGACAATCCAGCAAACTCAGGCGAGTTGCAAATATCCATAATCTGCTGATGCTCAGTCTCCGATAATTTATTCGCAGGGAGCCGATGAATCGCTTCGGGACGGCGATCGGCAAGTATCTGCCCGTCTGGCGATTCCACCCAGCGCTGAAGCGTTCTGACTGAGATACTTATGCACTGACATGCACAGGTTTTACTCGCCCCTTGTGTAACGGCGTCGCTGACGAGCGAAATTATTTTTTGCCGCTCTGGAAGAGGTGTCAGCCTTCCTCGCTGTTGTCCCAGAGGGCATTGAACTTTTCCCTTAATATCAGGAGCGCCGCAGCTTCAGCCAGCGCTTTATTCTTGCGTCGAAGCGCTTTCTCCAGTTCCCGTAATTTACTCCGGGCTTCACGCAGTTCCTTATCGGCACGACGGTTTTCTGTGAGTTTAATCTCATGGGCCTGAATGGAGATAACCTGCCATTCTTTGACCTGCTCGACGAAAAGTCCCATACGTCAGCAATAGTCAGCCAACTCCATTTCCGACAATGTTGCTGTTTCAAGCACAACTGAAAATCGTCGTTCAGGCATCCACTCATCACTGTCAGCAGAGGAAGCCTTTTCGTTTTCAGGTAATAAACCGCGCTCCACCAGTTCACATCTCCATTTTGATACAACAGAAGGGCTGATATCCAGTTTACGGGCTATCTGTCTGTGGGACCAGCAATAGGGAGGAAGAAGCCAAATAATCCCTTGTTCTTTAACATCAATCGGTACTGCATGTACAGGCATAGTCATTCTCCTTAAAAATTGGGGCAATAACTATGCTGACACTGGGGGGGGGTATTGGGTGATCTACTTGGATGGTAATACGCAATAATGGCCTCGAATTCACCTTGGGAAGGGGGATAAATGAGAACACGAATGGATTAATCAGAGACTACTTCCCAAAAGGAACCGATTTTAATAAGGTATCAGCGCGGGAGATTAACTTTGTGGCAAACCGACTCAATAATCGACCTCGTAAGACACGAGATTATAAAACACCGAATGAGTTATTTACAGAAATTCTAACTCATTTACTTCGTTCATTACGGTGTTGCACTTAATATGCGAATCCAAGTAATAATAAATATTCATCCCTTTAGTTAATATCCCATTTTGTTGTTATCTGACAACGCAAGGGAGTTCACCGGAGCCTTACTTTAAATTAAGATGCAGGTGAATTACAAATGCAAAAAAGCCATCCGGTGAAGGATGGCTTCTCTGGCAAATAATTGTCTGGCAGTGCCCTACTCTCGCATGGGGAGACCCCACACTACCATCGGC
>NZ_FPBJ01000022.1 GCF_900116635.1 Xenorhabdus koppenhoeferi
CGTCTCTGCTTATGGAAGCTGCGTCAGTCTCGATACTATCGAGCAACGGCTAACGAAATAAGAAGCATCGCCCGATAGGGCGGTGAGAAGTCACATATTACTAATGATTTGAAATTAAGAGGAATCTGTTATGTCTATATGGGTAGATGCTGATGCATGTCCTAAGGTTATAAAAGAAGTATTATATCGTGCAGCGGAACGTGAAAAAGTACGAGTTACATTCGTGGCAAATCAACGACTAAGTATACCTGCGTCCGCTTTTTTACGTACGTTACAAGTCCCAGCTGGGTTTGATATCGCTGACAATGAAATTGTTCGTCACTCAGAAATCGGTGATTTAGTGATTACAGCAGATATCCCTCTTGCTGCTGAAGTGATCGAAAAAGGTGCAATAGCACTCAATCCGCGCGGAGAACGCTATAGTGAAGCGACAATACGTGGACGTCTGACTATGCGTGATTTTATGGATACGATGCGAGCGAGTGGAATTCAAACTGGAGGACCTGCTGCTTTAAACCAACGTGATCGCCAGCGGTTCGCAAATGAACTAGATAAATGGTTATTGCAACAAAAGGGAATTATCTAAAAAATAAATAACATACCAGAATGGTAGATTTTACCCAGTTTTTACGTGATCAAAAGCCATTTTTTTTGATGATTCCTTCAATAAATCAACTAACAATATATTTGACGGAACAGGGGGGCTGACATTTTGTTTCAACTCTGTCAAAAGCGGGCAGTGCAGACCCAGTGCTTTTCTTTAGTTTTTAAAATATCGTTTCTCAATAATAACTAAAAAATTTTCACGGAAAGAGTAAAAAATTCGAACGATCAATAGTTGATATTATCCTGATATTCAATAGAATAATTGAATAAAGTTTGTTTGAGATAACATCAGTCTGACGGATAAACTCTGTTACTGATTTATCATACTGAACCAAAAGGATTTTTAGTCATAAATGACATTATGTGGAGAAATGATGAGTAATCTAATTGAACTGTTTGAAAACAATTTTGATGATGTAGTGACCTCAAACACAAAAATTTCTGTTGTCCGGTTTTGGGCACCTTGGTGTGGTCCATGTCGTATGGTTGCTCCAATATTCGAGAAACTATCCGAAGATATGGGCAAAAGTGCAACATTCGGAGAAGTGGATATTGATGAAGCACCTTCCATTGCTGCACGTTATGGTATTCGTAGTATCCCAACTACTGTTGTATTCAAAGATGGTAAGCCCGTTGATGCATTGGTTGGTGTGGCTTCACTTTCTCAGTTTAAAGAGATGCTTTCAAAAGTGTTGGATTCTTAAATTTGTTAAAGTTGTATAAAGTGAAAGTGGTTGTATTGAATTAGTAAGTACAACCACTGCTTTTGTGCACAAAACGTTCGACGGGGCGATAGCATGAGTCTTACTGAAAATGAATCGATTAATAACATTTATGCTGTTTATCAAATTTATTGTATTATTTCATGAAAGTTCCACCATACCTCAAACTTTTTCTCTCTTTTTTCTTTGTGTATAACGGAATACTTTTGAAGTGTTTTGTAGAATGCCTCCATTGGGCCAAATTCTGCAAATATCATAAACATTACCCCTTCATCTGTTAGATAATTACGATATTGGCTAAAAAGGATTTCTCCATAACTTGATATGGTATGTCCTGAAAGGCTTTTTTCTGGCCAAGATTCAGGAGAAATTGGTCCATTAGCGAATATGTAATCATATTTACCTTCGACAGACTCAAAGAAATTACTATTTATAAAATGAATGTCAGTAATTTTATTCAGATAAGCATTATTTTTAGTTGAACGAAAATCGTTATTTACGATTATCATTAAACTGGAAGATAAAACAGCAGAAGGTGTCGCC
This sequence comes from Xenorhabdus koppenhoeferi, assembly GCF_900116635.1. Classification (GTDB taxonomy): domain Bacteria; phylum Pseudomonadota; class Gammaproteobacteria; order Enterobacterales; family Enterobacteriaceae; genus Xenorhabdus; species Xenorhabdus koppenhoeferi. Next base: position 1,872 of record NZ_FPBJ01000022.1, read on the forward strand.
AAAGCGGCAACAAGACATTTATCGATGATAAAACATAAAGTTAAAACAATCACCGTTGATAACGGCCTAGAATTTGCCGAACACGAACGGATCAGTAAAAATTTAGAGACAAAAATTTATTTTGCTCACCCCTATTCCCCTTGGGAAAGAGGGATAAATGAGAACACGAATGGATTAATCCGAGATTACTTCCCAAAAGGAACTGATTTTAATAAGGTATCAGAGCGGGAGATTAACCTTGTGGCAAACCGATTAAATAATCGCCCTCGTAAAACACGAGATTACAAAACACCGAATGAGTTATTTAAAGGAATACCCACTCATTTACTTCGTCCATTACGGTGTTGCGCTTAATATGTGAATCCAAGAAAGTTTTTGCTATTTAAGCGTAAATGGTATGCCGGCTATGGATAATCGCGGTGCGGGTACCCATGGCGTCCAATCCAGTGGTCTAAATGCAACTGCTTTTCTGGAAAATGGTACTAATACCATAGAATTACTTTTTAGCGACAGAACATCTGAAAACTCAAGTAAATTTGATCCCAACGCCCGGTGTGAAACCACATTAAAAAAAGTATCCGCTTTCGGTGACGAGGAAATAATCAGTCATATCAAATTGACTGTCGATAAGGAGGGCAATACCCTGACATCAGAGTCTCTCAATCAAATAGGAAGAACAGGGTCAGAGTTTGCATTCACGGGGATGGCAACCACTCCTGGTGATGAAGGCTTTTACAAGGCAAGAAAATCATTTAACCTGAATGGATTACCTGACTGGATGTGGACGAAAGCACGTCCGGTAACAGAAAATGACCTCCCTGAAATTAAAAATTTCTACCAAGAAATTATTAATATTCTTGTACATAAGGATCTCGATAAATTATGGAAAATAAGTAAACCTGCATGGGAAGAATGGGCAATGGCTGATAATAGTAGCGCCAAAATATTTTTTGATTCAATGGATTTTGAAGAGTTAACTGATAGCAAAATATATACCCCCAGAATGTCCCCTAAATGGCAAGATTACAGATTAGTGAAGTATAAAGAGGGACGGCTATTTCGCCTAGAAAAAGGGAATTTCGGTCGTTCTCCAATAATAATGGATGAGAATGGGACTGAGTATATTTCTACATATGACCCATATTTATCCATTATTGATGGGAAGGTTGTTATTGCCAGATAATAAGTAAATTACTTGTATTCATATAGCCGAGTGATTTTTTCTTAGATGAGAAAACGATTAACACATATAGCTATACTTGAGTTTTGATTTGGTTTTTATTTATAGCGGTCCATATTAAAAAATGTGTCGCTATAAATTTTATTAATAATAATCTATTTGCATTTCGATAAAGTAAAAACTCTTCTTGTCGAATTTCAAAGAATTCGCTAATCTGAACTGACTATATCACCATCATAGATGGGAATATAGTCATGAAAAACGGCTATAAAAACTCCTGTAGCCTGCAAGGGAGAGCATTGTAATGCGGTACATCTGCGCACTTTTGGAAGCAGATATTGTCAGACATAAACCCCTTGTCTAACGATGAAGGTTTTTTAAACTAAGAAATACCAAAAAAGGGCGTTTTTATACTGTCACCTAAGCGCATTGAACATTTAATCATGCTCTTCACGCCAGACCACAAAATTATTCTCACACACCACATTCATACTGCTACGATTTCTGTTTGAAATATTCAGCAGATAACTTTTCTGCATCCAAATAATTAACTCATGACTGCTATTTGACACTTCACCTTGCGGCGTTTGCTGTGCCTGCTGGCATTTCAACGCTCGTACCACTTTTGCTGACAGAGAGGGCATGTAAAAAAGGCCAGCAGATGTGCTGGCCTTTAACGATAACTTTCGGATGTAGCGAAAGCGTATTATTTCGCGTTCAGACGCTCTTTGATGCGAGCTGCCTTACCAGAACGCTCACGCAGGTAGTACAGTTTAGCTCTACGAACAGCACCACGACGTTTAACGTTGATGCTGTCTACGACTGGGGAGTGAGTCTGGAATACACGCTCAACACCTTCGCCGTTAGAGATTTTACGAACAGTGAATGCAGAGTGCAGACCGCGGTTACGAATCGCAATAACCACGCCCTCGAATGTCTGCAGACGCTTTTTAGAACCTTCAACGACCCATACCTTAACTTCCACGGTGTCACCCGGACGGAATGATGGTACGTCTTGCTTCATCTGCTCTTGTTCAATTTGTTTAATAATGTTGCTCATAATAACTCTCTTACCCTAGGTAAACTGATATATCAAAGACATTCCTTTACAGGACATATCTGGATTAATTTGTTGCTTACTCTTGATATTCCTGTTGGAATTCAAATAGCAACATCCTTTGCTCGTCAGTCAGAGCTAGGCTTTCTAGAAGTTCGGGCCTTCGTAACCAAGTTCGGCCAAGTGATTGTTTCATCCGCCAGCGATTTATTTCGGCGTGGTTTCCCGATAACAAAACAGGGGGAACTTCTTTTCCATCCAATACTTCAGGACGAGTATAGTGCGGACAATCCAATAATCCATCAGAAAATGAGTCTTCTTCTGCCGACGCCTGATGCCCCAATACTCCTGGAATAAACCGAGAAATCGAGTCAATCATTGTCATTGCAGGAAGTTCTCCCCCGCTAAGAACGTAATCACCAATAGACCATTCTTCGTCAATTTCGGTTTGGATTACCCGCTCATCAATACCTTCATAACGACCGCAAACCAGAATTAATTTCTCATTTGTTGCCAGTTCACAAACTCCTTGCTGATCGAGTTTGCGTCCCTGAGGTGAAAGATAAATCACCTTTGCGCCGGTACCTGCCGAAACTTTGGCTGCATGAATGGCTTCCCTTAACGGTTGCAGCATCATCAGCATGCCTGGACCACCGCCGTAAGGACGATCATCAACAGTACGATGTCGGTCGTAGGTAAAATCCCTTGGACTCCAGCACTCGATACTCAACAGGCCATTCTTGACTGCCCGACCAGTTACCCCGTAATCGGTTATTGCGCGGAACATTTCAGGAAACAGGCTAATAACCCCAATCCACATGCTGCGTCCCACTCATTTAAACCGTTTTTACCGGAGATTAGAAACCAGGATCCCAATCTACCTCAATAGATTTGGTAGCGAGATCGACTTTCTTGATAACCTGCCCATCAAGAAACGGAACTAACCGCTCCTTGATACCGAATGCATCTTTCAGATTTGCTTTTATTACCATCACATCGTTAGAACCTGTTTCCATCATGTCACTGATGGTTCCAAGGTCATAACCCGCAGTATTTATCACTTGGCAACCAATAAGGTCTTTCCAGTAATAATCATCTGCTTCCAGCTCTGGCAATTGGCTAGAATTCACAATAATTTCACAATTGGTGAATAAATTTGCCGCATCCCGATCGTCAATATCTTTGATTTTGACGATAATATCTTGGTTGTGATATTTCCACGCCTCCAGCTCAACGTACTGCCACTGGCCAGAACGTTGAATAAACCACGGCTGATATTCAAAAATGTCTTCGGTGTGTTCGGTGGAAGAAAAAACTCTGAGCCAACCACGAATGCCATACGCCGATCCTAATTTCCCCAATACAATTGGCTCAACAGGGTGCTTTAGGCCAGATTGTTTGCTCATTGCTACCACCGTGACAGATTAAGCTGCTTTCTTAGCGTCTTTGATCAGTGCAGCAACACGATCAGACATAGATGCACCCAGACCAACCCAATGTTCGATACGGTCTAGATCTAAACGCAGGGCTTCTGCATTTCCTGAAGCGATTGGGTTGAAAAAACCAACACGCTCAATAAAACGACCGTCACGCGCACTGCGGCTATCGGTCACGACTACTTGATAAAACGGACGCTTTTTTGCGCCACCACGAGCTAAACGAATTGTTACCATAACATCCTCATTAGTTAGCAAAACAACCAGACTTCATCGGGGAATGGAGTCCGGCTGTCCATTTAAAAGCCCGAAAATTTTACTCACTTTGGCACAAAAAGCAATCCAAAGAACATTTTCTTTCGCAACTTTATCGATTATCGACCCATAAATCCGGGTGGCAGCATGCCTTTCATGCCCCGCATCATTTTCGCCAAGCCACCTTTATTCATTTTTTTCATCATGCGCTGCATTTCATCAAACTGCTTCAATAAACGGTTAACATCCTGCACTTGCGTACCAGATCCCGTAGCAATACGACGCTTACGGGAACCTTTGATAATTTCTGGCTTCTCGCGCTCTTTGCGAGTCATGGAATTAATAATTGCTTCCATTTTAACCAGAACTTTATCATCCATTTGAGATTTGACGGCATCAGGAACCTGTGACATTCCAGGCATTTTGCTCAACATGCTGGTCATTCCACCCATGTTACGCATTTGTTTGAGCTGTTCCAGGAAATCACTTAAATCAAAACCATCGCCTTTTTTCAGTTTTGATGCCAATTTTTCTGCTTGAGTACGGTCAACCTTACTTTCAATTTCCTCAATTAGTGAAAGCATGTCTCCCATGCCGAGAATACGGGATGCGATGCGATCAGGATAAAAAGGTTCCAACGCATCTGTTTTTTCACCAACCCCGAGGAATTTAATCGGCTTGCCAGTAATATGGCGAATGGAAAGCGCAGCACCGCCACGCGCATCACCATCAACTTTAGTTAGGACAACCCCGGTTAATGGCAATGCTTCATTAAATGCTTTTGCCGTATTTGCAGCATCTTGACCTGTCATTGCATCAACAACAAACAGGGTTTCAACAGGATTGATAGCTGCATGAACCGCTTTAATTTCATCCATCATAGCTTCATCGACATGCAGACGACCTGCGGTATCGACCAACAACACATCATAGAATTTCAGTTTGGCATGCTGAATTGCCTTGTTGACAATATCAACTGGCTTCTCTTGCAGCTCTGAAGGAAAGAAATCAATTCCAACCGTTTCAGACAGTGTTTCAAGTTGTTTGATCGCCGCAGGACGGTAAACGTCAGCAGAGACGACCAATACTTTTTTCTTATTTTTTTCTTTTAGAAGCTTACCCAATTTGGCAACACTGGTTGTTTTACCGGCACCTTGTAAACCGGCCATCAGAACAACAGCAGGGGGCTGTGCAGAAAGGTTTAATTCACTGTTAACTTCCCCCATTGCCGTCACCAGTTCATTCTGAACTATTTTGACGAATTCCTGTCCAGGTGTCAGACTTTTGTTAACCTCATGCCCCACTGCACTCTCTTTGATTCGTGAAATGAAATCACGCACGACAGGCAATGCAACATCCGCTTCGAGCAAAGCCATACGAACTTCGCGCAGCGTATCTTTAATATTATCTTCAGTCAGCCTTCCTCGACCGCTGATATTGCGCAGTGTGCGCGATAGTCTGTCAGTTAAATTATCAAACATTGTCTCAGCTCAGATATCTACAAGTGGGTCTACCTGTAAGGCAAATTTTACGAATTATAACACGATGATCACGTGATCACTGCAAAGAGATTCCCAAGTATCATTAACAACGGTTGGAGGCTACCCCAGCTAGCGGTATACTTAAATTTTAAGTTCAATCCACACCCAATAGATTTCAAAAAGCTACGGTTTGAAAGATGGAGGGTAAACATTATTATTGCGAAAACGATAAACGTTATGCTGGTATTTTCAATTATTGCTTTACTTACCTATCTCATTAGCCTGATGCTCATCGTGCCAGGTTTATTGCGCCAACAAAACAGTTATCAAAAACTGGCTCTTTTTTTCGCAATACTAGCATTATTTAATCATTCGATTGCATTGAAATATCAAGTGTTTTATGTCAGCAGTGGTCAGAATCTTACCCTATTGAATTTAGGTTCAATTGTTAGTTTGCTGATGTCCATTATTATGACAATCGTAGCATTCTGCGGTCGAGCATGGTTTTTATTGCCAATAGTTTACAGTTTTTCCATGATAAATTTGATACTGACCAGTCTGATGCCGGGAGAATTTATTACGCACCTTGAAGGCAGTATTGAACTATTTATTCACATTGGGCTGGCATTGCTTGGATACGCCACCTTGCTCATTGCAGCCCTTTATGCGTTACAACTTGGCTGGTTAGATTATCGGCTTAAAAAGAAAAAGCTCACCTTTACTTCTGGCATGCCTCCGCTAATGGTCATTGAACGCAAAATGTTCCACATTACCCAAGTTGGTGTAATTTTACTAACATTGACGCTATGCACCGGCATCATGTATATGGATGATATTTTTAATAAAGAAAACATCCATAAGTCCATTTTGTCTATCATTGCATGGTTCGTCTACGTTATTTTACTTTGGGGACACTATCATGAAGGATGGCGTGGTAAGCTCGTTATTTGGTTTAATCTGATTGGTGCGTTTATTTTAACACTCGCGTTTTTTGGTAGCCGACTATTGCAGGAAATTGTGGTTTATTAAGCCGTTAAAAGCTCTCTGTATCCAGTTCGTATAAATATTAGGAAGGAATTCTGTTTTGGAGCACGTCTCAACAGGCACACTAATTATCATTCTTGTTGTCATGGTTATCGTTTCGGCTTACTTCTCTGCTTCAGAAACTAGCATGATGACCATCAATCGCTATCGCTTACGTCATTTAGCTAAACAAGGAAGCACTCCTGCACGAAGAGTAGAATCTTTGCTCCGTCATCCAGATCGGCTTATCAGTCTTATCCTTATTGGCAATAATCTCATCAATATTTTGGCCTCTTCTCTCGCTACTATTGTCGGTATGCGCCTTTATGGGGATGCAGGTGTTGCTATTGCAACAGGTATACTCACTTTCGTGATTCTCATTTTCTCTGAGGTGATGCCAAAAACTATTGCAGCACTTTATCCAGAAAGAGTGGCATTTCCCAGTAGTTTTCTGCTACGTCCACTAGAAAAAATCATGTTGCCTCTTGTATGGACATTTAACAGAATCAGTCTACTGCTGATGAGGTGCCTGGGCATCAAAACGTCAAATATTCGCAATGATGCTGTCAGTAAAGATGAATTACGCACAATAGTAAACGAATCAAATACCAATCTATCACGCCGTAATCAGGATATGTTGATCTCAATATTGGATCTTGAGAAAGTGACTATTGGCGACATTATGGTACCTCGTAATGAAATTGTCGGCATTGATATCAACTCTGATTGGAAATCCGTTATTCGGCAGTTAACGCATTCTCCACATGGACGAATTGTACTTTACCGTGACTCTCTGGACGATGCGATTGGTATGCTGCGAGTTCGAGAAGCCTATCGAATGATGACGGAGAAAAAAGAGTTCACGAAAAAAAATTTGATCAAAGCAGCAGATAAAATCTACTTTATTCCTGTCAGCACCCTGTTAAATATTCAACTAGTTAACTTCCAGCGCAACAAGCAAAAAGTTGGCTTGATTGTCGACGAATATGGCGATATTCAAGGGCTAGTGACTGTCGAAGATATTCTGGAAGAAATTGTCGGTGACTTTACTACATCCACGTCTCCCACTCTGGCAGAAGAAGCGCTTCCTCAAAGTGACGGAACCGTTCTGGTTGATGGCACAGCCAATATCCGCGAATTAAATAAAGCATTTGGCTGGTCGCTTCCTGAGGATGGTCCAAGAACAATGAATGGAATGATTCTGGAAGAATTAGGTGAGATTCCTGAATTGCACGTTCAGGTGCAGATTAATGAATATAACTTTGAGATTCTTGCGGTACATGACAATGTTATCAAGCAGGTTCGTGTCACACCGATAAATAAAAACACAAAATAAAGTGAATAACAGAGGGCCAGCAAAACCAGCCCTCTGGAAAATATAGGCTAGTGGACAATATAAGCTAGGTTTTCCCCTTACAAATAGCCTATACCTGTAACTCCACGAGCTTTTCTTCAGGTAATGCTAATTCATCGTTATGATTGACACGAACATCAGTATCAAGAATATTCTGAGCAATATCTTGAGCTTCTTTCAATGAGTGCATTTCATAAGTACCGCACTGATAAATGTTCAATTCAGGTATCTTGCTCTGATCTTGAACTTTCAGTACATCAGCCATTGCAGCTTTCCAAGCTTCAGCGACTCTCAGTTCATCTGGAGCACCTATCAAACTCATATAAAAACCAGTACGGCATCCCATTGGAGAAATATCGATAATATCAACACCATCACTATTCAAATGATTGCGCATAAAACCCGCAAACAAGTGCTCAAGTGTGTGAATACCTTTTTCTGGCATCACTGCTTCATTGGGAACACAAAAACGTAAATCAAATACCGTGATGATATCACCATTGGGTGTTTGCATTGTCTTGGCAACCCTAACAGCAGGTGCAGACATGCGAGTATGGTCAACTGTAAAACTATCCAATAAAGGCATTACTCTACCTCCTAAGGCATCAGATTTTTTACGAAAGTTTTTCCAGATAAATGAAACCTTTTCATTTGCGGCTGGTCATAATATATGAAGACGCGCAAATTGTTATCATTCCTATTCTCTAAGATACTTTATTCGGCCACCAGTGGTGGCCATTTTCTTTTTTTAATGCCCAGCATGAAGTTTTAGATAGTCTTCGAAACTCATACTGTCTTGCTGTTCAATACTGTGTTGAAGCGATACAGAAGCATCACGCTGAATGGAGAAACTTTCTTCATTCAAAATTGAATAAGGTTCTTCAATCAATACCTGATGGTACCCGTTTGCTAACTCCAATCCAAAACCTACGATTCCTTGAGCTTTCATTTTATCCAGTACACGGCCTGAAAATGTCAGTGATGGATCTTCGAGCATAGTCACCAGCTCTTTGCAGACTGATTGATACTGCGTTCCTGAGTATGTATCCAGGACTTCAGCAACTCTTTCTAATGCCCTGAATAACTTCTGTCCCACAACTTTAAGGGGCTGTTGTTCAATATCGTAACCAATGCCAATACTCAGCCCTGGTTTACGCCCTTCCAAAATAACCTTACTCCAGTTTTGACGGCAGCAATCAAGCTCCTTATTTTCCATTTCAGGGGCATCAGCTAAAGCACACCATATCAAGAACAAGTCAAGAAAACGAATCTGAGTTTCATTCACACCAATTGCACTGAAAGGATTGATATCCAGAGAACGAACTTCAATGTACTCTATACCACCTCTCAGCAAGGCATCTGAAGGCGACTCGCCCTCCTTAGTAACACGTTTGGGCCGTATAGGTGCGTACAATTCATTTTCAATCTGGAGGACATTAGTATTGAGCTGTAAATAGTTTCCCTTTTTTTTGATACCAATTGCCGCAAATTCTGCTGACGGTTTATGAATCGCTTTCTTCAGGCCTTCGACATATGTATGGAGATGATTAAAGGTAATATTCAGATCACTTTGTGATTTGTTAGTATACCCTAAGTCACTCATCCTTAATGAAGTCGCGTAAGGTAGATAACAAGTTCCTTGTTCCGTTTCTTCAAAGGATAATGCGGTGTTTCGTCCGCGCAGGAAAGAGGGGCAGATCGCTGGTGAAGCGCCAAATAAATAAGGGATCACCCATCCAAAGCGGTAATAATTTCGGATCAAACGAAGATAACCATCCGAAATCTGTTCTTTTCCAGTTTCTACATCTTTAACACCTAACCGAGCCTGCCAAAAACTTATTGGCAGAGAAAAGTTATAATGTACACCAGAAATCGTCTGCATTAATGCGCCGTAACGATTCTTTAATCCCTCACGATACAAGGTCTTAAAACGGCCTATATTAGACGTACCATATTGTGCTAGAGTGATATTCTCTTCTCTATCAATAAAACATGGCATACTCAGAGGCCACATTTTTTCATTATCCAGATTCCGCGCAGTATAACGATGCAAATCTTTAAGAAAATCAATGGTTCTATCTATATTATTATCAACAGGGGTAATAAACTCCAATAGAGATTCAGCAAAATCAGTTGTAATCCATTTATGCGTTAAAGAAGCGCCAAGTGATTCTGGATGCTTCGTGTTAGCTAAATGACCATCTGGAGTAACACGCAATGTTTCACGTTCAATACCGCGACAAATCCCGTCTAACACGGTAGGGTTTGCCTCTAACCATGACAATGCTTTTGATACATCCGGGATCAATTTGACCTCCCGTGGAGTTTTAAAAGATTATTACTAAGAGTTTACTTTATATTAAACAAATCAAATTGTCGCTGATTACATATAGGTAGCGCCGTACCACCGATTAAATTTCAAACAAGAGAAATAATGAGAAAATATTATAGTTGGAAAGAGAGTAAAAATAAAAACCCCTGCCTTAATAGGGCAGGGGTTTAAAATGGTGCATCCGGGAGGATTCGAACCTCCGACCGCTCGGTTCGTAGCCGAGTACTCTATCCAGCTGAGCTACGGATGCATTATCAGTTTTCTATCTCTGTTCAGACACTATTTTTCAGACAATATTGTTGTCTTTCCTCAAAATCTAAATATCTTGATAAAATCACGATATTGAATATGGTGCATCCGGGAGGATTCGAACCTCCGACCGCTCGGTTCGTAGCCGAGTACTCTATCCAGCTGAGCTACGGATGCATTGCTTATAAAGCATGGCGGTGAGGGAGGGATTCGAACCCTCGATGCAGCTCTTAACCACATACTCCCTTAGCAGGGGAGCGCCTTCAGCCTCTCGGCCACCTCACCATATCTTTAAAAACATTCGCTTTAAAGAATTACAACTCGGAAGTTTTAACTTCTTAGCTTTTGAAGTTTTATTTTTTAATGTTACTCAAAAATTCTTCTCTAAGCTCTTCGTCGCTGCGATGGCGCACATATTACTTTTCCTGCCTGATAAGTCAAACAATTTTTCGCAACTTTTTTCCATTTGAACACTTAGCACGCAAAATGCTTGGATTAACATCTAACGGTCTGTTTTATCAACAGTGAAATCATCTATACCCATTGGATTTCAAGATGCAGCGCGACGGCAAGGAACGAATCCCCGGGAGCATAGATAACTATGTGACCGGGGTGAGTGAGCGCAGCCAACAAAGCTGCATCTTGAAAGACGACAGGTATAAACGCCGTTAAAATTTATGAAGATAATTATTCATCGCTATAGCCTCATGAACAATGTCTTTTCGACAGATAGAAAATAAAAAGACGTGAGAGAATAGAATTAGACTAACAAGAAGGATGTAACAGCTAGGTTCATAAGAAAGGAAGGGAAATAAAAGTAGAGTAGCGCCCAAGTCTTAAAAAAGCATGGACGCCATTCTTGAATTAAAAAGTTGTAGGCTGAGATTTCTCTGCTTGGATCCGTTGATAAATTTCTTCACGGTGAACAGAAACTTCCTTGGGTGCATTTACACCAATGCGAACTTGGTTGCCTTTAACTCCCAGTACTGTGACTGTTACCTCATCGCCTATCATGAGTGTTTCACCAACTCGACGAGTCAGAATAAGCATTCTTTGCTCCTTGAAAATTTAAAAGAGTCGGGTCTCTAGGTTTCCCCGCTATTATCCATCAAACACCGTGAAAACGTAAAGCAATGATATCTATTTAAAGTATAAGCAGTTTTGAACACATTTCCTATATCTATAGGATAGCTAAAATATAAGTATGTGCCCAACATTTCAACAATTTCACAACAAAAAACATCCGGCATCATAAAAAATTCTTTCACAATGCCGCTGCTGTCACGGCAATACCAACTATAACCGCAGTGCTACCCACTCTTCTACACTAGCTAGTGCTGAAGGAAGAGCGACTACATCCATTCCACCAGCCTGTGCCAGATCAGGACGCCCTCCTCCTTTACCCCCGACTTGTTGAGCAACAAAAGAGATTAAATCACCTGCTTTTATTCTAGCAGTCAAATCCTTTGTTATACCAACAATTAGGCTGACTTTATCACCAGTCACTGTAGAAAGCACAATAATTGCTGATCCTAATTGGTTTTTCAGATCATCAACCATCGTGCGGAGCATTTTCGGCTCAACATCACCTAACTGCGTTACCAACAAACGAACACCTTGAATTTCTTTAGCCTGATTTACTAGAGAAGAACTTTCCTGAGCTGCCTGCTGAGATTTCAATTGTTGCAACTCTTTTTCCAACTGTTTCGTTCTGTCTAGTGTCGTTTTCACTTTATCATTCAGGCTACTAATATCACTTTTCACTAAATGAGCAATATCTTGCAGTAAATCAGTTTGCTGATAGATTGCATTCAACGCGGTTTGCCCTGTAGTAGCTTCAATGCGGCGAATTCCTGCAGCTGTACCTGACTCACTGGATATACGGAATAACCCAATATCACCAGTACGACTCGCATGAGTACCACCACATAGCTCGGTAGAAAAACTGCCCATGCTCAGTACTCGTACTTTCTCATCATACTTCTCACCAAACAGTGCCATGGCACCTTTAAACTTTGCTTCTTCCAGTTCCATTAGTTCTGTAACAATTGGTGAGTTTTTGCGAATTTCTTCATTCACCAACTTTTCTACCTGACGGATCTGTTCTGGGTGCATTGCTTCAAAATGAGAGAAGTCAAAACGCAAGTACTTATCATTAACCAAAGAGCCTTTCTGGGCAACATGCTCTCCCAAAATTTGACGTAATGCTGAATGCAATAAATGAGTCGCAGAGTGGTTCAAGCGGATCGCACCTCTACGTACCACATCAATTTCAGCATTAACAGTATGATGAACGCTCAAAGTGCCACTTATCAATTTACCAACATGACCAATTGCCTGAGCATATTTCTGTGTATCGAGTACTTCAAATACACCATTGCCATTCAATAAATTACCCGTATCACCAACCTGTCCACCAGATTCAGCATAGAAAACCGTTTTATCAAGTATAACGATCGCTTCTTCACCTGCATAAATTTGTTCAACAGATTCACCATTACGGAAGATGGCGATAACAGCAGCCCGCTGAGAATTATGTTCATAACCACAAAAATCACTTTGTCCATCGACTTTGATTAATTCATTGTAATCTGTATCAAAACCGCTGGATTCACGAGCACGGCGGCGCTGGTTTTCCATAGACAAATCAAAACCAACCTCATCCACTTTGATGTTACGCTCACGGCAAACATCCGCAGTAAGGTCAACAGGGAAGCCATAAGTGTCATACAAACGGAAAGCGGCTTCACCGTCGAGAATATCACCAGATAATTTAGACAACTCGTCATCCAGAAGCTGCAAACCTCGTTCCAAAGTACGGGCGAATTGTTCTTCTTCTGTTTTCAATACCTGCTCAACCAAAGCCTGCTGTTGTTTTAGGTCCTCACCAGCTGCGCCCATGATTTTGATCAATGGTGCAACGAGTTTATAGAAGAAAGCTTCTTTTGCTCCCAGCATGTTACCATGGCGAACTGCACGGCGAATGATGCGGCGAAGTACATATCCACGGTTTTCATTGGATGGAATGACACCATCACAGATTAAGAATGCACATGCACGGATATGGTCTGCAACAACATGCAGAGATTTATTAGTAAAATCTGTCGATTCTGTTACTTCTGCAACCGAAGCAATTAAATGTTGAAATAGGTCAATCTCGTAGTTGGAGTTGACGTGTTGCAAAACTGCTGCAATACGCTCCAATCCCATTCCGGTATCAACTGAAGGTTTTGGCAGCGGTTCCATCGTGCCATCAGCATGACGGTTGAATTGCATGAAAACGATGTTCCAAATTTCAATATATCTGTCACCGTCTTCTTCTGGACTTCCTGGAGGGCCACCCCAAATATGCTCACCGTGATCATAAAAAATTTCGGTGCAAGGGCCACAAGGACCAGTATCACCCATTTGCCAGAAGTTATCTGACGCATAAGGGGCACCTTTATTATCGCCAATGCGAATAATTCTTTCTGCTGGAACACCGACTTCTTTATGCCAAATATCATAGGCTTCATCGTCTGTTTCATAGACAGTAACCCACAGTTTTTCTTTTGGCAGATTAAACCATTTTTCGCTGGTCAACAGTTCCCATGCGTATTTAATTGCATCTTGTTTAAAATAGTCGCCGAAACTGAAGTTACCCAACATTTCGAAGAAAGTGTGATGACGGGCTGTATAACCCACATTTTCTAAATCGTTATGCTTACCACCAGCACGAACACAGCGCTGAGACGTTGTTGCTCTAGAATAAGGCCTTTTATCCAATCCTAGAAATACATCTTTGAACTGGTTCATCCCTGCATTGGTGAACAACAATGTTGGATCATTGTTTGGTACCAGCGAACTACTCGGTACTATTTGGTGGCCTTTAGTATGAAAAAAGTCAAGAAACGCTTGACGGATCTCAGCGGTGCTTTTGCTCATAATTGTCCCGAAATCAAGCTGAAAAACAGATGTGTGAATGATTGAGATGGTATATCGCATTACCATTTCAACTCACGAATAAATTAAAATAGGGTTAAGATAGAGTGTCTCCCGTAAGAAGTAAAATCCCATATAAATCCATTCGCTTTTCAGCATTGTAATTCGTCTGGGCATTTTCTGAAAGTCTGTTCGTTAAGCCAGTTTCGATACGTCTATTTCAAGAATGTTTATTTCCTCATTAAAAACAAAAACCACACCCTATATAGATGTGGTTTAAAAAACAAAATTATGATTGAAAAGAAATTAGAATTCTTCGTTTTTCACTTCCTCAGCATTATCTTCGTAATCTGTCACATAGCCTGAAGCTGCACTGCTGAAGTCCCCTGTATTATGCAACAACAGATCGCGAAGTTTTTTGTTCAATTCGGCCGCAGCTTCCGGATGCTCTTTCAGATAAATAGTGGCATTGGCTTTACCTTGCCCAATTTTGTCACCGTTATAGCTATACCATGCACCCGCTTTTTCCACCATCTTGTGTTTAACGCCGAGGTCTATCAACTCGCCGAGAGTATTGATACCTTCGCCATAAAGAATTTGGAATTCAGCCTGTTTAAATGGTGCTGCAACTTTGTTTTTGACCACTTTCACACGGGTTTCGCTACCAATAACCTCATCGCCATTTTTCACGGAGCCAGTACGACGAATATCCAAGCGAACAGATGCGTAGAATTTCAGTGCATTACCACCAGTCGTAGTTTCAGGGTTACCAAACATCACACCAATTTTCATGCGGATCTGGTTGATAAAAATCAACAGGGTATTCGAGTTTTTCAAATTACCCGCCAGTTTACGCATAGCCTGACTCATCATACGTGCTGCCAGCCCCATATGAGAATCACCGATTTCACCTTCAATTTCTGCTTTTGGTGTCAATGCCGCAACAGAGTCAACAATGATGACATCAACCGCACCAGAACGTGATAAAGCATCACAGATTTCCAATGCCTGCTCACCTGTATCAGGCTGAGAACACAACAGATTATCAATATCTACACCCAGCTTTTTGGCATAAACTGGATCAAGGGCATGTTCGGCATCAATAAAAGCACACGTCCGGCCTTCACGCTGAGCAGCTGCAATAACTTGCAATGTCAGTGTCGTCTTCCCGGAAGACTCAGGCCCGTATATCTCAACGATACGCCCCATTGGAAGGCCACCTGCGCCTAACGCAATATCCAGTGACAGAGAGCCGGTAGAAATGGTTTCAACATCCATTGAACGATTTTCACCCAAACGCATAATGGAACCTTTACCAAATTGTTTCTCAATCTGACCCAATGCTGCTGCTAGTGCTTTTTGTTTGTTTTCATCGTTAGCCATGTTTACTCCTTCGCAAGCAATGAAGGTGCTGCCCCACTGCTGATAAACTGTTTCTGATACCAAAGTGCCGTATGAGTATACTGTATAATCATACAGCATCAAGCTAATTTTTTGTGATTTCTGCCAGCAATTTTTTTAAAGAAAAAATAACAGCCTGCAAACGCACGGCTTTGCGATCACCCGCAAAATGCTGACGATATGTCAAAACCTGTATATTCTCACTAACATAGAAGGCAACCCCAAACCAAACCGCGCCAGTCGGTTTTTCTTCACTGCCTCCGTCCGGTCCGGCAATGCCACTGACAGCAATAGCAAAATCCGCTTTGGCAACTTCTAACGCCCCTGTCGCCATCTCTTTTACAACTTGTTCACTTACTGCACCAAATTGTGCCAATGAGTCCAATGAAACCCCTAACATTTCATGCTTGGCATCATTACTGTATGTCACGAATCCACGATTAAAATAGGCTGAACTTCCCGCAATATCTGTGATCACTTTGGCAATCCAGCCTCCTGTGCAGGATTCTGCACAAGTTATAGATAGTTTCTTCTGTTTTAATTTATCACCCAGTTCAATACTAAGCTGATTCAGGATTTTTTCACCCATAACAAGCCTTCAACTCTATAAGAAATTAATTTTTCCGAAGCATATCCCAAATCCATAACCCGCCTCACGATAGGACATCCTTTCTCTTTCTTTAACCAGAGTCCTCACTGCCATCGGATTAGTCGGTTCTAGAGGGACAACATCCGCATAAAGTTTGATGAATTTGAGAAAGTGACTGGCCGCAATATTAGAGTAGATAGCAAATACAGGCTTTACCGGAAGAAACAAGCCAATGGGAAGACCATCCAGAAACGAAATATGATTGGGTGTAATAATAATACATTTAAGGTGTTTAAGCTGCTTATCAGCACCTTCTACCGTGACCCTAAAAAGTACACGAACAAGTAGCCGAATAAAATTTAAAAGCATATCCATATCTCAAATATAATTAATTAAAATTACTTTAATATATCAAATTAGTTTATTTTCTTGCGTTAAAATATAAGCCTTAATATTGGATACGATACTTTCTGTCGCTAAACTGGCATCTACAATGAAATCAGCACACTCACGGTATAATGGTTCTCTTTCAACCAATATGCCCTTGATTTCTTCAATGATAGATTTCCCTGTCAGGCTGGGGCGCTGTGAGTTTTCTGGGTTGAGGGATAATCGTTTGATTAAAACTTCTGCGGATGCTTGTAAATAAATCACGATACCATTTTGTTGCATATAATGGCGATTTTCCGATGACAATACCATTCCCCCTCCCGTTGAAATAGTACATTCATTTTGGCTCACCGTTTTCAATATCTGGCTTTCCACTCTTCTGAAATATTCCCAGCCATGCTCTTCAACAAGATCGGAGATAGTCATTTTACTGGAGGCTTGAATACTGTCATCAGTGTCAATAAATTTGTACGACAATGCTTCAGCCAACAACTTACCTATTGTCGTCTTCCCTGCACCTCGTGCGCCTACGATAAATAGAGTCTGTTTCATTTCGTTGCTTTCCTGAAGGTGATATAAAATTAAGCTTAAATATAAAGTATAGTAACTAAAAGTTTACACTAATGTAAATAATGTAAATGATTTTTTCATCAAACAAAAAGTCACACCTAAATTAAGTGTGACTCAACATAGTTGAATGAATTCTAATTAAAATAGAATTTGATTAGCTGCGGGGTAAATAATCGCCATAGCCAATCCATTTATATGTTGTCAGAGCATCAAGCCCCATTGGGCCTCTGGAGTGCAATTTCTGGGTACTGACAGCCACTTCAGCCCCCAAACCAAACTGACCACCATCAGTAAAGCGAGTGCTTGCATTCACATAAACAGCAGCAGAATCCACGTGACGCACAAAATAATCTGCCTGCTGCAAAGATTCAGTCAAAATTGCATCAGAATGAGCAGTACCATAAGTACGAATATGATCGATAGCCTGATAGATATCGCTGACAATCTCCACATTCATATCCAGCGATAACCATTCATCACAGTAATCCCCTTCCACTACTTCGACGACAGTCGCTGGGCCATCTTTCAACAATACCATTGCTGATGCACTCGCATGTAGTGTCACCCTCTGTTCCTTCATTTTGGTGCTTAGAATTGGCAGGAAACCAGCTGCAATTTTCTCATTCACCAACAGGGTTTCCAGTGAATTACAGGCACTTGGTCGTTGACCTTTTGCATTGGTGATGATTTCTAATGCTTTTTCAGTATTGATATTTTCATCTACATAAGTGTGGCAAACACCAATGCCTCCGGTAATCACTGGGATCGTAGATTGTTCACGACACAGTTTATGTAATCCAGCACCACCGCGCGGGATCAACATATCTACATAACGATCCATTTTCAGTAATTCAGCCACCAGCTCGCGATCTGGTCTATTGATAGACTGAACTGCCGCAGCAGGTAAACCACTTTGTTCCAACGCTTGCTGAATAACTTTAACCATAGCCTGATTGGTATGGTGGGTCTCTTTTCCACCGCGCAGTATTACTGCATTACCCGTTTTCAGGCACAGTGATGCCACATCAATGGTCACATTAGGACGGGCTTCGTAAATCACGCCAATGACACCCAAAGGAACTCGATGACGGCTCAATTGCAATCCATTATCCAATAATTGTCCATCAATAACCTGCCCTACCGGATCAGCCAAACGACAGACCTGACGTACATCATTTGCAATGGCATTCAACCGTTCTGGTGTCAGCAGTAACCGATCAAGCAGGGCTTCGCTCATGCTTTGCCCACGAGCGTGATCCATATCTTGTTGATTGGCTGCAAGGATTACTTCATTTTCTGTTTCAAGCAAATCAGCAATGTGATTCAACACCTGATTTTTTTGGCTGGTACTTAATTGTGCCAACTGCCATGATGCTGCTTTGGCTGCTTTTCCCATCTGTTCTAGCATGGTGGAATCCTTAACTCATGATCAATTAATTAACTTACGATCAAATCGTCACGGTGAACCGCAACGGCGCCATATTCATAACCGAGTATCTGGCTAATTTGTTGTGAATGATGCCCAGCTATCAAACGTAAAGCATCACTATTATAACGGCAAACGCCATGAGCCAAATCTTTGCCGGATAAGCTTAGAATGCGAATAACTTCACCACGGGAAAAATTACCTTTGATTTTTTTGATCCCCTTTGGCAACAAAGAACTGCCTTTCTGAAGAATGGCCGTTTCTGCGCCATGATCAATAATGATTTCTCCAGCCGGAGGTGCCCCAAAAATCCAGCGCTTACGGTTTTCCATCGGGCTAGACAAGCCATGAAAACGTGTTCCAACTGGTTTTCCTTCAATAACGTCGGAAATCACATCCGGCTTGTCACCAGCAGCGATAATAACATCAATTCCCGCACGCCCGGCCACCCCTGCCGCCTGGAGCTTTGTGGCCATTCCTCCCGTACCTAAACCGGAAACGCTGTCTCCGGCCATCATTTTCAACTCATCGCTGATGTCATGCACTTCTGCGATCAATTCTGCATCAAGGTTACTACGGGGATCAGCAGTATAAAGACCTTCAATATCAGTCAGGAGCAATAATTTATCCGCACAGCCCAAAATGGCGGCCAACGCAGAAAGATTATCATTGTCACCAACTTTAATTTCTGCTGTAGCAACGGCATCATTTTCATTAATAATGGGAACAATGTGATTATCAAGCAATGCTTGCAGTGTATCTCTCGCATTCAGAAAACGTTCACGATCTTCCAAATCTGCACGAGTCAGCAACATTTGTCCGACATGAATACCATAAATTGAGAAAAGCTGTTCCCATAATTGAATCAAGCGACTTTGTCCAACCGCTGCAAACAACTGTTTCGAAGCAATTGTTGCAGGAAGATCCGGATATCCTAAATGCTCACGTCCAGCCGCAATTGCGCCAGAAGTTACAATAATAATGCGGTGGCCTTTTTCATGCTGTTTAGCACATTGGCGAACCAATTCCACAATGTGGGCACGATTCAAACGACGAGAACCGCCGGTCAATACACTCGTCCCCAGTTTCACAACCAACGTTTGGCTGCCATTCATCATATTTCTGCCATTACAGTTATTTGAAAAATAATTTGCGAAAATCAATATGTTTAAAAAACAATTCGCTTAAAAAGACGAACCGTTAAAAAACAATATTCAGTTTTAACAGGAGAGAAGCGTTATGCCAACTGGCATAACGCAAAATTTAAAGAAAGAAGACTCATACCATGGTTTGAGTTTGGAGGGTGATGGTGTTTTCAGATGGAACCAAAGTAAGTTTGAGAGTATCGAAAGAATCGGCCAAACGTTTATGGAATGCCTGTAAAGTTGATTCAAGGTGTTCAAGATCAGCCTTTTTTCTGATATTCATTGAATTCCATTCGCCTTTTTTATCAAATAAGCCTATCTGATAATTATAAACAAAGCCCTGTCCCTGTTCTTCTAATTCTAACCACCATCCCCAAAATTCACGTTTTTCCGGCACCACTTTTGCACTGACACAAACAGCTAAACAGTCAAAGAAAAAATAACCGTTTTGGCATTTTAATTCACGTACATACGGCCCTAATGCAGAAAAACGCTTTAACAACTTATTTTTAGAATAACTTGCGGGTAAAGTCATACAAAGGTCTCCTTATATACAGAATCACCTTTGTATCAAATGATTAAAAAATATCAAGTAATAAATTTTATTTTATAAAACTTTATCTTTCAGCCATACACTTATTTCGTGTAACGCCTTATTGAAACCACCATAAATTGACTTAGCAGGAATTGCCTTCAACGAACCATCCATTGATGACATTGCAATCAATTTTGAGTCTTTTCTTGGGCTGAAAATCTCATCTTCCCAACACACTGACAACATCAACGATTCTGAAAGGTTTTTTTAGTCATGACAAAAGAAAAATCTTACTGCTCATCACAAATAGGTGGAATAAACATTACGCCTATATCCCATGGCTGCTCAATCCATGTGTTTTGGGGAATATCAACAACATAATCATCCACAAGTGGGCAACCGGCAGGTTTCGCAAAAATAGTTACAAAATGGGCTTTAGGATACATATCGCGAATTGCCTTCGCAGTACCACCAGTATCAACCAAATCATCAACAACGATAAAGCCTTCACCGTCACCTTCCGCTTTTTTTAATACGGTCAATTCACGCTGATTACTATGATCATAACTGGAAATACAAACAGTATCGACATGGCGAATCCCTAATTCACGAGCCAATAATGCTCCCGGCACAAGGCCGCCACGGCTAACTGCGATGATACCCTTCCACTGTTCTACAGGAAGTAAACGTTGCGCCAATTTACGGGCATGTATTTGCAACATATCCCACGTTACAACATATTTTTCACTCATAAAATTTGATCCTGGAAACTAAGAATATTTCAAAAAAGCGTTTTTTTGCGGAAAAAAGTTGCGCGAAATTATAGTGATTTGAGTAGACAAAAACCAGTAAAAACAAGGTAACTCCTTGTATCTTGAAAATTGATTACAATATAAACATGATTAGATTTGGCACGGTGTGTGCAGCCCGATAACTCCTAGGGATTTAAAGCCCGTGGGGGAGCAACTGGCACCACACTGAGCCACTCATCTGAAACCCAAACAGTTCGTAGCATGATGGTGAGGCTTAGTGAGTTTTTGGCGAAATTGATTATACCAAATCATCATGCTGTTCAAATTCCATTCACAAAACGTCAACATGCCCTAATCTTTGCCATATCTGGCACGATTCGGTGTACAACCAAAACGTCGGCGATAGTTCTGAGTAAAGTAGGACTGACTGGAAAAACCTGATTCCATTGAAATATCGGCAATAGTCATATCGCTATTTAATAATAATTGATGGGCATACAAAATGCGCTGTTCGCTGATCCATGCTTTAGGAGAGGTGCCATAGACACTGTTAAACAATTCCTTAAAAGAAGTTAGCCCCATGCCGAACTCCCGTGCAAAGTCATTCAGCCTCCACTCCTTGAGATAGTGAGTCTCCATAAATGTTTGCAGGCGTTCTACTTGACGATTGCTTAGTTTCCTGAGGATAAACATTAATAATGTTCCCTGTTTACCCAAGGAAAGCAACAGCAATAATTCTTCAACTCTTAATTGAATTAACGATGGGGGAGAATCATGAGCCAGTAGGTTGGCAAGTCCACGAATGCTCTCCGTCAGTAGAGGAGAATGATTAAAAGGGATCAACCTATAAGCAGGAAAATCCTGCCGCTCTATTTTACTCAGTAATGATCCAAAACGTTTTAAGAAACTACGCAGAAATTCCATATGCAATGGTATCCATAATACCTGACAATTTTCCGTATTAGTTTTGGCCGCATAGTTTCCCTGATGGGTAAAAAGAATCTGATTCGACGTGATATGATATGTATTGATGCAATCTTTCCACTCCATTTCACCATCGAGTAAAATATACAGCCCTCTTTGTTTATGTTCCAGGATATTGAAATCTGGTATGGTTAGTTGGAGAGTACAAATACTCTTTTGATTTGATCCTGTCGTCCTTTTCATTTTATACTCCTAATGTTCCGTATCATGAGTAATCATTTTTTTTGATGAGTGCATGGTATATTTATTTTATTAGTTAATGAATGTTGAAAAAACTTCTCTAACTCTTCAGATTATGTTGATAAAATCGAACGCTGATTTAAACATTATTGAAAGATCTTGAAAGTTAATGCATAACATCAATTAAATCACTTTGGGTATTATATATCTAAATAAATATTTGTGTTAGATTTAAGTGTGAAAATTTTTTATATAAATTTATCCTCCATATCTTTATGTGATTGAAAAAAACTTGTTTGTGGTTTGTTTGTTTTTTGTCTTTCCTTGTTTAATATTTATGTAATTATTTTGAATGGTTTATAGTGATTATTACCATTAAAGATTTTTAGCTGTTTTTTTATTTGTAGTTACTTAAGGAAATTAACATTAAGACTCTGTTGAGATATTTCAAAAGTTAGTTATACCTTTCAAAGGCAAAATGGTATCTATGTTTAGTTACCATTGCTTTTTCTCTATACTAAAAGGTCTCTATACCAAAAGTATAATTCTGATAATTTATCTAATGTTTTTAATTCTTATTTACCCAAAGTTAATGTTAGGATTGCTAATTTAATAGGGTCTTGTCAGAAAATAAAATTATCATGATAGATTTTCTTATTTTGAAAGTGTGAGATAATCTCATGATAATTCAGAGTGTTAAACTAAAATAACAGCGTTATCCGTATAATAACGCTATAAATACCTCTGTTATAGATTAGTAGTTTGTTTTTTATACTAGTAAAATAGTAGGATGTGTTTTCACTGGCTTTTTTCCATGATTCGCTGAGGAAAACTCAGAGATATATTTTTAATGAAATACAAGAAAAAACCTCAAAAACGAGAAAGATATGAAAGAGTATCGTTTTTCAGATAACACTATTTTATGTAGTGTATGGCTTCTTTGGAGTGTTGCTTTAGGGTTATACCTTTATGATCATCAACTTAGTTGTGCCATAACAGCAATTCTATCTTTTTTAGCTTTAGTGTTTTACTTCACAAAAATGAAATTGAGAATAAAAGCTATGTTTGGAAAAAAAACTGAGGCACCTGTTGCCAGCTCTACTACACTAATCACACCAATACAGACAGAAGAGAAAAAAGCACCTATTGCAGATGCTCGCCCCAATACCATTATCGCTAAAAACTCTGTATTTAAGGGGGATATTGATATGGAAGGGGATATTCAGGTTTGGGGTAAAGTCATCGGCAATATCCGAGTGAAGGGTGGCGCCATTCGTATTATGCATGCCGGCAAAATTGAAGGTGAACTTAACGCACCTGAAATCTTTATTGATGGCCATGTCGAAGGGACATGTTGTGCGGAAACTTTGGATATTCTTGAACATGGGGAATTACGGGGAATCAGCCGCAGTGGAAGCATGTCAATTCGGCGTGGTGGGCTATTTGTTGGGCAGTCTGAGCAAGTTGAGAATAAGAAAAAGCCTGAGATAGAGCGAGTTGTTTCGATCAAGGATAATCAAGGAGATAAATCAAAAACTAAAAATAGCGCTTGATAGCTGTTCGTAACATCAAATTCCATGTTTTACTGCCGGAAAACGAGTATGATTTCCGGCATTTTTTATTTTTATTGCCGATTAATTTTCCCTGAATTCAAGGGGGCATTGTGTAATTACCGCTCAGAGTTACTGTTTGGAAATAACCAGAGCAACGCGGCCGATGAATTGAATATCGCTGATTGCACAATCAAAAGTAACATCATTATCACTGACCCGAATCTTACTGATCGGAATTTTGGCAATCTTTTTGATGCTGTGCATGCCCTCAATATCCACCAGCCATAAACCGTCCTGAATACTATCTTCCTGAGTATCCAGCAAATACCATGCAGTACCATCATCAACAACCAGTGGATTTCCAAGTTCCTTGGAAATTAATTCGCTATCCAGAATGACAGAAGTGGCTTCATTCAATTTACCTCCCGATAGCTTTACACGAGAAATCGACGGAGCAATTATATTTTCCAACCGTTCTGTTTTGCCATTTTCTCCATCTGGAAACATTTCTCCCTGACCTGTGCTCAACCACAGCAGTGAAGCACCAGTTTCGAGATTACACTGGATGACCCAATCCGCAGGAAAACTATCACGCAGATAGCGGTTTGCCATCGTACTTTTGGAAACGCCTAAATGGTCACTCAGGGCCTGACGTGATTTAAATCCATACGCGCGGACAAGACGTTCAATAGCGGGTCTTCCCCCACTATCAGCCCCCATCCTGATCTCAATATTGGTGTTTTTCATTGATAGCACAGATAACAGTTGTTAGCATCCTATTATTGATCTCATATTGAGATCATTTGTGGGTCTAGACTGGTTACGCCGATAACCATTGAGAGATATTGCATCATGAACGTCCAGATTTCAATCTTTAAACATACCTTGTATCGAAGTGATTCAAGAATGGTATTAAGGATAGTTGAGAATAGACGGAAATTAGGTTGAAAAAGAAATGTTGAGGGAAAATATGGCGAATACTGAGAAAAAAATTTGTCCAGATTAACCTCGACCAACAGCTGGAAGGATTGAATCATTTGTCGAAGATAAGGGTGATATATCACATTTTGTTGGTATATTCAACTCTAATCAATAAAAGAATAGAGAGAATTTCACTTTTTCATTTTGTTTATAATATTGGAATTATTTTTTGTATTTTCATCACTGATAATTTGTTTTTAAATTCAGTAATAACAGATATGTTTGGTTTTTTTGGTATTATTGATAGATTGTTATGAACAGGCGAGAAAACAGTAATATTGTGCTTTCCGAATATAATCTAAGAGCCTGCTCCATGAGGCTCTTTTTCTAATTATTCAGCATCTTCTTCAGAGAAATATCTATCCCAAATTTTCTGATAAGTCCCATCTGCTTTTATTTCAGTAATGGCTTTATTTACTGCGGCTTTTAATTCAGTATCATTTTTACGGAGAAGTACGGCGATTTGTGATGCCTGAGTATCAGCGGCAACAATTTTTACCGGCGCATCCGGGCGATGTTTTTTGTAATCGAGATAAGAGAGTTTATCGTTGATTGTTGCATCTGCACGGCCTGTGCTCACCAGATCGACCTCCTGATTAAAACCATTGGTGCCAATAATGTCTGCTCCGTAATGTCTGGCGATCTGGGCAAAATTATTGGTCAGGGTGTGCGCTGATCTTTTCCCTTTTAGATCGCTGAACCTTTTAATATCGCTGTTATCTGTGCGGGTAATCAGTACCGCTTCTGAAATAACATAGGGCAGGGAGAAGCTGTACTTTTTTTCACGCTCTGGCGTAATGGCGATTTGGTTCACTACCGCATCGGAACGTCCGGCATCAAGGCCACCAATCAAACCATCCCATTTACCTTCAATAAATTCAGGCTTCACTTTCATGCGCAGTGTGATTTCACGGCCGATTTCTACGTCGAATCCAGTCAATTTTCCGGAAGCATCATGATAACTGAATGGAGCATAAGCACCTTCTGTTCCAATTTTGAATATTCCTGTGGATTGGATCTTATCAAGAGTAGATTGCGCATACGCGAGATGGAGGAGACCAAACTGCACAATACCCGCCAATAAGATTGTTAGTATGGTTTTCATTCTATTTCTCCGAGAGGAAATACTTATTTTTAAAATGACTCTCACTATACGAGAATATCAAAAACCTTATATATAAAATAAACTTATATCATATTGGAACTATTACATATGATTGATTACCATAAATTAGATTTACATCCTGATCAAGCAATTTGGCACAACCAAAAGGCGCCCGACGAGTAATCCAATGCAAATAGGTCGAGCAATAAGCCATGACAAACTGCCCATCTGACAACAGCATATTGAAAACACCTTTTTTCCTCAATTTGTCAGCCAAAGATCCAATAAACTAAACTTAAATACAGCTGACCAATTGGAAGGGCGCCTGGCAAACAACAATCAGGCTTTTACCATTTCTTTTTCAATCAACTGAATCAAAATATGAATCACTTTAATGTGAATTTCCTGAATACGATCCGCATACCCAAAATGTGGCACTCGAATTTCAACATCTGCTGTTCCTGCCATTTTTCCACCATTTTTACCCGTCAGAGTAATAACTTTCATGCCTTTGGCACGAGCGGCTTCTATTGCTTTGATAATATTGCCCGAATTTCCGGATGTTGAAATACCCAACAACACATCGCCTTTCTGACCAACAGCCTCAACATAGCGAGAAAAAACGTAATCATAACCAAAGTCATTGCTCACACAGGATAAGTGGCTGGGATCGGAAATTGCGATGCCAGGGTATCCCGGACGATTTTCTCGGTAACGGCCTGTCAGTTCTTCTGCAAAATGCATCGCATCACAATGCGAACCACCATTACCACAGGAAAGCACTTTTCCTCCGTCTTTGAACGAATCCGCCAACAAAACAGCGGCTTTTTGAATGGCGTCAATATTTGTATCATCGTTAAGGAATTTAGCCAGCGTTTCTGCAGCTTCAGATAACTCACTACGGATCAGATCTTGATACATGAAACTTATACTCCTGAAAGGTCTTCGGGATTAATAACATCAGTCACTCAGTGTAACGGATTCCCCCCCTTGAAAGAAGACCATCACATCTCGGTGAAATTATCTCGTGCAAAACTGAAATGACTTTGTGAGCTAGATTGTAATTAGGATGTAAAGATATTGATAAATACATTTTCCTCATCTAAAACAGAAGGACATCACAACAGGTCAGACCTCTGACAAGTCAACCTGAGATTTACAGGAGTTTTACTATGACCGCTCTCAGCATTATTTTGTTTTTAGTCTTGATTGGCGGGCTTTGTTATCGCAAAGTCAGCCTGACTATCAGTAGCTTACTCTTTGTTGCCTATACTGTATTGATGGGTGTAACGGGCCTTTGGAGCTACTGGTTGCTGTTACCACTTGCCATTGTCCTATTCCCTCTTGTCTTTACACCAACGCGTATCTCTTTATTCTCTGCGCCGGGCCTAAAAGCCTTCCGTAAAGTTATGCCAAGCATGTCTACAACAGAGAAAGAAGCCATTGATGCCGGAACAACATGGTGGGAAGGCGAACTGTTTCGTGGTAATCCTGACTGGCAAAAACTGCATAACTATCCAAAACCACAGTTAACCGCTGAAGAACAGGCTTTTATCGATGGTCCAGTGGAAGAAGCCTGCCGCATGGCAAATGATTTCCAAATTAGCCACGAATTGGCCGACTTACCTCCGGAACTTTGGACTTATCTGAAAGAACAACGCTTCTTCGCCATGATCATCAAGAAAGAATATGGTGGTCTGGAATTTTCCGCATACGCACAATCTCAGGTACTACAAAAATTGGCAGGTGTTTCGGGTATTCTGGCAATTACTGTCGGTGTACCTAACTCTTTGGGACCCGGTGAATTGCTGCAACACTATGGCACTGATGAGCAGAAAAAACATTATCTGCCGGGTCTTGCCCGCGGCAAAGAAATCCCTTGCTTTGCCCTGACCAGCCCTGAAGCCGGTTCAGATGCTGGTGCGATCCCAGATACAGGCGTTGTCTGTATAGGTGAATGGCAAGGTGAGCAAGTTCTGGGTATGCGTCTGAACTGGAATAAGCGTTACATTACTCTTGCTCCTATCGCTACCGTATTGGGCTTGGCATTTAAGCTGTACGATCCTGAGCATCTGCTGGGTGATATCGAATCATTGGGCATTACCTGTGCCCTGATTCCAACTGATACTCCCGGAGTTGAAATTGGTCATCGCCATTTCCCTCTGAATATCCCGTTCCAGAATGGCCCAACCCGTGGTAAGGATATCTTCGTTCCTATTGATTACATCATCGGCGGACCGAAAATGGCGGGCCAAGGCTGGCGCATGCTGGTTGAGTGTCTGTCTGTTGGCCGTGGTATTACCCTGCCATCAAATGCAACAGGTGGATTGAAAAGTACTGCTATGGCAATTGGTGCTTACTCTTACATTCGTCGTCAGTTCAAACTGCCAATCGGAAAAATGGAAGGCATCGAAGAACCGTTGGCACGTATTGCAGGTAACTCTTACCTGATGGATGCGGCTGCAACCATGATTACCAGCGGTATCATGCTCGGCGAAAAACCTGCCGTTCTGTCTGCGATTGTGAAATACCACTGTACCCACAGAGGACAACGTTCCATCATTGATGCAATGGATATCGCTGGCGGTAAAGGTATCTGTCTTGGACCATCTAACTTTCTTGCCCGAAGCTACCAAGGCGCACCTATTGCTATCACCGTAGAAGGTGCGAATATCCTGACCCGTAGTATGATTATCTTCGGCCAAGGTGCAATCCGTTGCCATCCTTATGTATTGGCTGAAATTGCTGCGGCAGAAAGTAATGATGTGAAAGCCTTTGATAAAGCACTGTTTGGTCATTTGGGGCATGTCGCCAGCAATACTCTGCGCAGCCTGTGGCTCGGTATCACCAAAGGCAGAACCAGTGGTTCTCCAGTAAATGATGCAACACGCCGTTATTACCAGCATATTAATCGCTTGAGTGCCAACCTTGCCCTGCTTTCTGATGTTTCAATGGGCGTATTAGGTGGCAGCCTGAAACGTCGTGAACGTATTTCAGCTCGTCTGGGAGATATTCTGAGTCAAATCTTCTTAGCTTCCGCTACACTGAAACGCTATGAAGACGAAGGCCGTCCGACAGAAGATCTACCATTAGTACAATGGGCAGTTGAAGATAGTCTGCATCAGGCAGAACAGGCCATGATCGACTTATTGCGCAATTTCCCTAATCGCTTGGTGACTGGTTTAATGCGAATGATTATCTTCCCATTGGGTCGTTCACATACTGCTCCATCCGATAAACTGGATCACAAACTGGCTCAGATATTACAAACTCCTTCCGCAACGCGTAGCCGGATCGGGCGTGGGCAGTATCTGACTCCAAGCGAATACAATCCTCATGGGTTACTGGAAGAAGCACTGCTCGATATCATTGCTGCGGAGCCAATCCATGCACGCTTGAGCCACGAAGCAGGTAAGAAGCTGAGTTTTACCCGTCTGGATAAATTAGCCGAACAAGCATTAGCAGAGCACAAAATTTCTCAGGAAGAGGCAGATATCCTGCAACGTGCTGAAAACAGCCGCCTGCGTTCAATTAATGTTGATGAATTTGAACCGGATGCATTTGCTGTACCGAATTCAGCAAAAAAGCCTGAAAATCAGCATTAAACTAAAGTAGCCAGATGCTGACAAGAAAATACTTGAAAAACGAAGGGTATATAACCTGAATAAAATACGGGGCAATAAAATGTCCCGTATTTTTTTCAAAAAGACTCCAGCGATAACAATTCTTCTATTGTTTGTCGACGCCGAATCAAGCGAGTTTTCCCTTCAGAAAACAGAACTTCTGGGAGCAAAGGACGGCTATTATAATTCGAAGACATTGATGCACCGTAAGCGCCAGTATTGTGGAAAATCAGATAATCCCCGATATTAACCTGAGGCAACATTCGTGGCATAACCTCTCCCCCTTTCAGTTGAGTAAAAACATCACCAGACTCACATAATGGCCCTGCTACCAATGTTTCTTGTAGACTTGTTTCCTGTAGACTTATTCCCTGTAAATTTGCATTATTATCATCGTATTCTATAGATAACACTGAAATATGGTGATAACTGCCATACATCGCAGGACGCATCAAATCATTAAAACCCGCATCCACCAGCACATAATTGCGACTTCCCATGGATTTTACCGCCCGTACTTCCGCCATCAGAATACCCGACTCAGCAACCAGAAAACGGCCAGGCTCAATCTCAAGTTCAACATGATGCCCCAAATGCTGTTCAATACGCTGACGAATCTCATGCCACAGGCTGTAATAGTGTTCAGTATCTACTGCTTCCTCACCGATTTCATAGGGGATTGATAACCCACCTCCTGCCGAAATGGCCTGAATATCCTCACCACACAGTTTGACCTGCTCCAGCATCGCATTACATACATTGGCAAGATGCTGATAATCCACACCCGAACCAATATGCATATGCAAACCCACTAATTTCAACCCATACGCGTGAATTTTCTCAATCGCCGAAGGAAGATCCTGATACCAAATCCCATGTTTGCTATTTTCACCGCCAGTATTCGTCTTTTGGCTATGTCCGTGACCAAATCCGGGATTGATGCGTAACCAGACAGGATGACCGGACTGGCGTTTTCCAATCTGCCCCAACATATCAATAGAGCCAACATTGACCGGAATATCCAACTCAATAACACGATTAAGAGTTGACACATCAATGACATCCGCAGTGAATACAATTTCAGATTTATCACGTCCCGGCTGAAAACCGGCATAAAGTGCTCGCTCAATTTCTCCCAATGATACAGCATCTACTTTCACTCCCTGCTCTTTCATCAAACGCAGGATATGGGTATTGGAACACGCTTTTTGTGCGAAGCGAATAACATCAAACTGCTTTAATTTACTGATTTGTTTAATTATATTATCGCCATCATAAATCCATAGCGGCGTTCCATATTGAATTGGTAATCGAAATAAATTTTCAGGGGTAAAATTCCCCCCTAAATCATGAGTGGAAGTTGTTGTTGCCATTGGAGTACCTCACAAAATCAGCGAATACACCATTATTGTCAATAATAAGACAGGAATAAAAATATCCATTTGGCTATAGTCTATTCATTTATGATATCGAGTTGCCTATTTTATCAACAAGAGGATAAACAAATGCATTCCTGTTCATGGCGACATATTGAAATTTTTCACGCAGTGATGACCACTAATAACCTGACTGATGCAGCGATATTATTGAAAACGTCCCAGCCAACAGTGAGCCGCGAACTTGCGCGCCTTGAAAAATTACTGAAGTTTAAGTTGTTTGATCGCATCAAAGGACGCTTATTTCCCACGGCGCAGGGGTTACGATTATTTGAAGAAGTACAGCGCTCTTATTATGGGCTAGAAAGGATAATCAATGCGGCTGGCAGCATTCGTCAATTCGAACATGCACAATTGTCCATAGCCTGTTTGCCTATGTTCTCACAATCGCTGCTGCCCAAAGCATGCAGTAGCTTTATTCAATGCTATCCTGAAGCAAAATTAACCATTATTCCTCAGGAATCTCCCCTATTGGAAGAATGGCTTTCAGCACAACGTCACGATATTGGCTTAACCGAACACTTACAAACTCCCGCAGGTACTGAGCAAGAAACATTGATAACCTTAAATGAAGTGTGTGTCTTGCCCCTCAATCATACACTAAGCCAAAAATCAGACCTGACACCTGAAGATTTTCACGGACAAAATTTTATCAGTCTGTCAATCACTGACAATTATAGACAGCTCATTGATACGATATTTACTGACCACCATGTCAATCGCAAAATGGTAATGGAAACTCACAGCGCAGCCTCAATTTGTGCCATGATCAACGAAGGAATTGGTGTATCGATTGTAAACCCATTCACTGCCCTTGATTATTTAGATAAAAATTCGGGGATCTGCATCCGGCCGTTCAGTATCGAAATTCCATTCACAGTGAGTTTAATTAAACCTATACATCGACCATCTTCAGAACCAGTAGAAAGTTTTATTCAGCATTTAAAACAACAGACCGCCCTATTTCCCGAAAAATTGGCTTCAGCTTTTCAGCATTAACTGCAACTGCTGCCAGTGAGATGATGTGGCAAACCAACCTACCAGAAAATCCAACAATACCCGCAGAGTCACAGGCATATTCTGAATAGCTCAACCAATTGCCCGGGCGTATTTTCTCACCCAATAACTATGGTTCGCCAATATAAGGCTGAAATGCAGGGGATTATCTCAGTGAGCAAGGCACTGACACCCGAACAACGCCAGATACAAGCCTTAGAAAAACAGATGAAGCGCCTGAAAATTGAAAAAGACATCTTAAATGAAATAATTTCAATTTGAGTACAATAACTCGACATTACTCTCATCTCTTGGTTAAATTTAGCTATCTAGAAGTCTAAATTTGCAAATTCGAATAGTCGAGGTTTCCAGCAATGCCAATTCGTGTACCAGATGAATTACCTGCGGTAAATATTCTCCGCAATGAAAACATCTTTGTCATGACCTCAACAAGGGCAAATATTCAGAATATTCGTCCCTTGAAAGTATTGCTGCTTAACCTGATGCCAAAAAAGATAGAAACAGAAAACCAATTCATTCGGTTATTATCTAATTCACCATTACAGATTGATATTCAGTTACTACGTATTGATAACCGGCAGTGTAAAAATACCCCTCTTGAACATTTGAATAATTTTTATTGTGATTTTGACTCAATAAAAGATCAAAATTTTGATGGGCTTATTGTCACAGGGGCACCTTTAGGGCTTGTTGAATTTGAGCACGTGACCTATTGGGAGGAAATTGAAAAAATTGTTACCTGGGCAAAAAATCATGTTACTTCAACACTTTTTGTCTGTTGGGCTGTTCAAGCAGCCTTAAACGTTCTTTATCACCTTCCAAAATATACACGAACAATTAAACTATCAGGTGTTTATTCCCACTCAACTCTAGATCCTTTGGCATTATTAACACGAGGATTTGATGAAACTTTTTTTGCTCCCCATTCGCGCTTTGCTGACTTTCCTGAATCAGTGATCCGTGAGCACACAGATCTAGATATTTTAGCCAGCTCAGAAGAGGCAGGTGCTTATTTATTTGCTAGCAAGGATAAAAGACTAGTATTTGTGACAGGCCACCCTGAATATGATATAGACACATTATCCGAAGAGTATTGGCGTGATCAAACTGCTGGTTTGAAACCCGTATTGCCTGTCAACTACTTCCCAAATAGCGATCCTCAAAATAAACCTATTGCATCTTGGCGTAGTCATGGTCATTTACTTTTTTCAAACTGGCTAAATTACTATGTTTATCAAATCACGCCATATGATCTCTCTTTTATGAATCCTTCCTTAGATTGATCCTATTTGAAATAGAAAAATGAGAATTTGCTGAAGCGAGTCATTTCTCATTTTATTAATTTTCTTTTCTCCACCATTATTAATCAGTTGTTATTTATTTTCCATATATAACAAAAGGTTAACATTATACTATTTGATTTTTTGAAATTTACCCCCCTCTTTTTTCTGTCTTTAAATTAACTTAATCATTTGATTTCATTTGTTTAATTAGCCTCATTTAAAATAATGGAAACGGTTTTTGATTTATTTTTAGGATTGATTAATCTTAATCGAGTAGTCTTTAAAAGATGAGGAGAGGGAAATTATGCAATCGGTGTTAACAACCCAGTTAACTTTTACAAAGCCTTTTAATGAGGCAGAAAATCAGGTGTTATCGCCTGAATCTATTGATTTTTTGGAGGATTTGGTTGTTGAATTTTCTGACAGACGTAAAAAGTTACTGGAAGAACGTGTCGATTGGCAGAAAAAAATAGACGACGGAGCATTACCTGATTTTATTTCGGAAACAATTTCCATTAGAAATGGAGATTGGAAAATTCAGGGAATACCTGATGATCTCAAAGATCGCCGTGTTGAAATAACGGGACCTGTAGAACGCAAAATGGTCATCAATGCCTTAAATGCAAATGTGAAAGTATTTATGGCGGATTTTGAGGATTCATTAGCCCCTGCCTGGGAAAAAGTCATCAGTGGGCAAATTAACTTGAGGGATGCTGTCAACGGTACTATTTCATATACCAGCGAGCAGGGTAAACATTATGAATTGAGGCCGGAACCAGCAGTACTGATTGCTCGGGTCAGAGGCCTTCATTTGTCTGAGAAACATGTTCTCTATAAGAATGAACCGATTTCTGGTGGCTTATTTGATTTCGCTCTTTATTTCTACCTTAATCATAAGAAATTGTTGGAAAAAGGCAGCGGTCCTTATTTTTACCTGCCTAAAATACAGAGTTATCAGGAGGCTCAGTGGTGGAGTGATATCTTCAGTTTTGCAGAATCGCATTTCAATCTACCTGAAGGCACTATTAAGGCTACGGTCTTGATTGAAACATTACCCGCTGTATTTCAGATGGATGAAATCCTCTATCACTTACGTCACCACATTGTAGGGCTTAATTGTGGTCGTTGGGATTACATTTTCAGCTACATTAAGACACTAAAAAATCACGCAGATCGTGTTTTACCCGATCGTCAGTCGGTGACAATGACACAACCTTTCTTAAGTGCATATTCTCGCTTGCTGATTAAAACCTGCCATAAACGTGGTGCGTTTGCGATGGGAGGTATGTCGGCATTTATTCCGAGTAAAGATCCTGTCCAAAACCAGCTAGTTTTGGACAAAGTCAGAGCAGATAAAGAGCTGGAAGCTAATAACGGTCATGATGGAACGTGGGTTGCTCATCCTGGGCTTGCCGATATTGTCATGACGGTTTTCGACACAAAACTGGGTGAGCAACCAAATCAATTGGCAGTTTTGCGTGAAGAAGATGAAACAATTACAGCCGCACAATTGCTTGCTTCTTGCTCAGGAGAAAGAACAGAACAAGGTATGCGCGCTAATATTCGTGTTGCTGTCCAATACATAGAAGCATGGATTTCAGGAAATGGATGTGTGCCGATTTATGGATTGATGGAAGATGCTGCGACAGCGGAAATTTCCCGTACTTCTATTTGGCAATGGATTCGTCATGAAAAATCACTTTCCAATGGTAAGAAAGTGACTAAAGAGCTATTCAGAGAGATGTTAAAAGAAGAATTAGACGTTATTAAACAAGAAATTGGTGAAACTTTCTTTAATCAAGGGCGCTTTATGGAAGCTTCTGCATTGATGGAAAGGATTACCACACAGGACGATTTAATTGATTTCTTAACCTTGCCGGGTTATCAACTGATCGATTAATTTAAAAACAAAAATAATGAAAATATCCGACTAATTAAGTATAGGAAGTAGAACATCATGACCATTTCTCGAACACAACAAATAGCGCAATTAGAACAAGAATGGAAACAATCACGCTGGCAAGGTATTACTCGCCCATATAATGCAGAAGATGTCGTCAAACTACGCGGTTCTATTAATCCTGAACACACCTTAGCGCAAATGGGGGCGAGAAAGTTGTGGGAATTGTTGCATGGAAAATCGAAAAAAGGCTATGTAAACGCACTTGGCGCGCTGACGGGTGGGCAGGCACTACAGCAAGCAAAAGCAGGTATTGAGGCAGTTTACCTTTCTGGCTGGCAAGTGGCCGCAGATGCAAATACAGCTTCTGGCATGTACCCCGATCAATCATTGTATCCTGTTGATTCTGTTCCTAATGTAATCAAACGTATCAACAACAGTTTCCGTCGTGCAGATCAAATCCAGTGGTCAAGTGGTATCGATCCTGACAATCAGGAATACATTAATTATTTCCTGCCGATTGTGGCTGATGCAGAGGCGGGGTTCGGTGGAGTACTGAATGCATTTGAATTGATGAAAGCGATGATTGAGGCAGGGGCAGCAGCGGTTCATTTCGAAGATCAATTGGCCGCAGTGAAAAAATGCGGGCACATGGGTGGTAAAGTTTTAGTTCCGACTCAGGAAGCCATTCAGAAACTGATAGCTGCACGATTGGCGGCTGATGTATCTGGAGTACCAACGCTATTAATTGCGCGTACTGACGCAGATGCAGCGGATTTGCTGACCTCTGATTGCGATCCTTACGATAGCGAATTCATTACAGGTGAGCGGACTTATGAAGGTTTCTACTGTACTCGTGCGGGTATTGAGCAGGCTATTAGCCGTGGGTTGGCATATGCACCTTACGCTGATATTGTCTGGTGTGAAACCTCTACACCGGATATTGAAGCGGCTCGTCGCTTCGCTGCAGCTATTCATACAAAATATCCTGGAAAGTTACTGGCATATAACTGCTCTCCATCTTTCAACTGGAAAAAGAATCTGGATGATAAAACTATCGCCAGCTTCCAGGAACAGTTGTCTGCCATGGGATATAAATTCCAATTCATCACTCTGGCAGGCATACACAGCATGTGGTTTAACATGTTTGATTTGGCTTATGACTACGCGCGTGGTGAAGGTATGAAACACTATGTTGAAAAAGTTCAGGAGCAAGAATTTTCATCCCTTGAACGTGGTTATACTTTCTCATCACATCAGCAGGAGGTGGGAACGGGATATTTTGATAAAGTGACCACTATTATTCAGGGAGGCACTTCTTCTGTTACCGCATTGACCGGGTCTACAGAAGAACAGCAATTCTAAATTTACTCTATCCATAAATATATACCCAATGGATTTCAAGATGCAGCGCGACGGCAAGGGAACAAATCCCCAGGAGCATAGCTAACTATGTGACTGGGATGAGTGAGCGCAGCCAACAAAGCTGCAACTTGAAAGACGACGGGTATATACCCATAGATATGATTGGGGGCATAAGGAATCCCCCCTTTACATATCGATAAGGGGGCTAATGTGGCAATAGATCTTGCTCATTTAATTGCACAAACCATTTTGCAGGGATTTGATGCGCAGTATGGTCGGTTTCTTGAGGTGACTTCTGGCGCACAGAAACGCTTTGAACAGGCGGACTGGCACGCAGTGCAAAATGCGATGAAAAAGAGAATCAACCTCTATGATAATCATGTTGGACTGGTAGTAGAGCAATTACAGTGTATTCATGGTTCATTGCAACAGAATGAAGATTACATCGCTGAAGTTAAAGCTGTGTATACCCGTTTACTGCCTGATTATCCACGTTTTGAAATTGCAGAAAGTTTTTTCAATTCGGTTTACTGTCGTTTATTTCAGCACCGTAATTTGAAGCCAGAAAACCTGTTTATTTTCTCTTCCCAGCCGGCTTGTCGTTTTCGTGATATTTCTCGCCCATTATCACGGGACTTCTTTCCCAAGAATAATCTCAAGTCAATGTTGCAAACAATTTTAAGTGATTTGCCTTTGCGCCTTAAATGGGAGGATTTGGAACGGGATATTGATTACATCACTCAATACTTGCACAACACTTTTTGCTTGCATGATTTATTACATGCCACATTTCAAATTTTCAATGAATTATTTTACCGCAATAAAGCGGCATGGTTAGTAGGCAAAATCAGAATGGGAGCTGTTGTTTATCCGTTTTTATTACCAATTCATCACAACGAATCGGGAGATATTTTTATTGATACTTGTCTTACCGACCATGATGATGCCAGCATTGTTTTTGGTTTCGCCCGTTCCTATTTTATGGTGTATGCACCTCTGCCGGTGGCTTTAGTAGAGTGGTTACGTGAAATTTTGCCGACAAAATCCACGGCAGAGTTATATATGGCGATAGGTTGCCAGAAGCATGGCAAGACAGAATATTACCGTGAATATCTTACATTCATCAATTCCGCCCAAGAACAGTTTACAATTGCCCCAGGTGTGAAAGGAATGGTGATGCTGGTTTTTGCATCTTCTTCTTTTGATTGTGTCTTTAAAGTTATTAAAGACAAATTTGCGCCACAGAAAGAAGTGTCTCAGGAACGGGTTCAGGAATGTTACCGTTTGGTAAAAGAGCATGATCGTGTGGGAAGAATGGCTGATACACAGGAGTTTGAAAATTTTGTTATTGATAAACGTCATATCAGTTCTGAATTAATGGAAGAGTTGCAAAAAGAGATATCAGAAAAACTTGAAGATCTCGGAGATAAGATATTAATAAAACATCTTTACATGGAGCGTAAAATGATACCTCTGAATATTTATATGGAACAAATCAGTGATGAAGTGCAGTTGAAAGATGTGATAGAAGAGTATGGAAATGCCATTAAACAATTAGCGGCAGCAAATATCTTTCCCGGAGATATGTTGTTTAAGAATTTTGGTGTTACACGTCATGGCAGAGTGATTTTCTACGATTATGATGAAATTTGTTATATGACAGAAGTCAATTTTCGGAATATTCCTCCCCCGCGCTATCCTGAAGATGAGCTGGCAAGCGAGCCTTGGTACAGTGTTGCCAGTAATGATGTCTTCCCAGAAGAATTTCGGCATTTTTTATGTACTGATAAGCGTACCCTGAGTTATTTTGAAGAAAGCCACAGCGAACTATTCAAAGCAGACTATTGGCAAGCATTGCAGAAGCGTATTAAAAACGGGTACGTAGAAGATGTTTTTGCTTATCGCCGCAGGCAACGATTCAGCCAACGTAATGAATAAAGTAATAAATAAAAATCACAACTATTCATTTTCAATAAAATTTCGGAAGGAAATAATGGCTAACGTCCTTTTATACGGCGATATTCTACATATTAAAAATAAGCATGCTAATGGTAGTTATCTTTTGCCCCAGTAAGTGCAGTACGTGCTAATTCTGTAATCTGGGCATAATCCCCTTTTTTTAATGCATCGCTCGGTACTAGCCATGAACCACCAATGCAAAGAACGTTATTCAATGCCAGATAATCGCGATAGTTTTCAGGGGAAATGCCGCCAGTCGGACAGAAACGTACTTTCGGGAATGGGCCAGCAATTGCTTTCAGGGCTTTAACTCCGCCGTTAGCTTCTGCTGGGAAAAATTTGAAACATTGCAGGCCGTAACTCATTCCCAACATCAACTCAGACACAGTGGTAATACCCGGAATAAGAGGAATTGAACCCGCAATGGCAGCTTCTAACAGCTTATCTGTCAATCCTAGGCTAATAGCAAATTGAGCACCAGCCTCAGTAACAGCAGCCAGCTGTTCAGGATTAATGACCGTACCCGCGCCGATAATTGCTTCGGGAACTTCTTGAGCTATCAGACGAATGGATTCTAATGCACACTCCGTTCTTAATGTCACTTCTAAGACACAGATCCCACCAGCAATCAACGCTTTTGCTAATGGAACGGCATGTTCGATTTCATTGACGACAATAACAGGAACGACTGGACCAGCAGCCAGGATATGTTCTGCGGTTGTTTTCCAATTATTCATCAGCAGTTTCTCTTATTGAATCAGAACACAAGGGAATTTAATCCCCTCATTTTAAAATGTATGTAACATGCCCCTTGTCGTCCTGCACCCGAAAGTTGGGTTCTCAGCGTGCCAAACCGTTCAATCACCACTTTAAAGCAAGGTTTGTGGATGAAAAGCATATCGTTGTAAAAAGTGATAATGGTGGAGATTACTTAATCCCACCATATTCCCGGCTGACCGCTTTTGCTGCCCGCATAACCAAAGCACCAAGTTCAGTTACACGATCGTCAGAAATTCGTGATACAGGGCCAGAAATGGAGATAGCGGCAAAAGCTTCATGGTGTTCATCGTAGATACAAGCTGCAATACAGCGTAACCCTAACGCATGTTCTTCATCATCAAATGAAAAGCCTTGTTTGCGAATTTGTTCAAGATTTTTTGCCAAAGCAGCGGCTGTAGTACAGGTATGCTGGGTATAGGTATGCATGCCTTTTTTGTGCAGCAGTTGGAGCCGCTTCTGTTCAGACAGTGTAGAAAGCAGCGCTTTTCCGGCACCAGATGCATGCATTGGTAATTTGCCGCCGATGGGTGCGGACATTCTCATCAGTGCATTGCATTGCACTTGATCGACAATCACTGCTTCATATTCATCAAGATTAAGGATAGCAAGGTTGACAGTTTCACCGGAGTCTTCCATCAACTGGCGCAATATCGGATGAACCAACACCATCAAATTGCGGCTTTGCAAAAAGCTGCTGCCAACGACAAAAGCATGGGAAGCGATCACCCATAATCCTAAGTCGCCGACTTGGCGAACAAAGCCATGCTGTTGCAAAGTAGTCAAAAGACGATGAGTGGTAGAATTAGGCAAACCAGCCTGAATTGCCAGATCAGTCAAAGCAACACCGACAAGAGAATCAGAAATGTATTCCAAAAGCGTTAGCCCTCGGCTTAAAGATTGCACCTGACCGCCGGCAGCGGCACTGTTTGTTGTCATTTTGGCTTTTTTTATACGTTTGCTGGCAACGGCTGTGCTCATAAATATACCCTCTGAATCATCATCTGTTTACAGCAATAATCGCTGTGATAAAAAAATGAAACTTATTTTCGTTTTCTTATTATGGACGATAAAGAGGGTAAAAACACATCCGATGTGTGGACAAACAAAAAGAGCTCTACAGTATGGATAGTGGTTATTAATATTGATAGTGGGTATTAATGTTGATAGTGGGTATTCTTGTGGCTATAATTTCCTCGATTTTGAAAAAGAGGAGATGATGAGCAGCGGGGAGTTAATTAAACAAATAAAAGCGTGTGGATGGGAGTTGGTGAGAATCAATGGTTCGCACCATGTTTTTGAAAAATCAGAAGAACGTTTCCCATTAGTTATTCCTCATCCGCGTAAGGATATCGCGATAGGAACGCTGAATAAATTACTGAATAAATTACTAAAACAAGCTGGACTAAAATGAAAATAGCTAAGCGGTCATATGGCCGCTTTATGAACTTCCTATAGATTTATAAAAGGTACAACCATGAGATATCCAATTTATCTACATCAGGCCGATGATGGATCATTTTCCGGATTTTTGCCAGACGTTGTCGGTTGTTACTTTGCAGGTAATACTATCGATGATGCAATTGTTGATGCAGCTAATGCCTTAGGCACTTACTTTGAGTATCTGAACGAACAAGGGCAATTACCAGTAAATGCTAAAACAGTCGCTGACCATCTTAATGATGAAGATTGTACTGGTGGGATTTGGGCTTATGTTGATATAGATTTGAGCAAATATGAAGGACGTACGACTAAGTTAAATATCACTTTGCCACAGTTTCTTTTAGCCCGAATAGATGATTATGTGAATTCACATAGAGAATATCATAGCCGCAGTGGATTTTTTGCAGAATTGGCACGACGTGAACTGTCAAAACATTCGTAATCTTGACTAATATCCTCTTTACAAAATCAAAAAAACCGCCATATGAAGTGACTAATATTAAGTAGTTCACTTCATTGAGCGGTTTTTTTGTACTATTATGCTTCAAACAAACCCCGATGCAGCGTTTGAATCACCTGTTCTGCATCTTTACCGGGAACGAGCAAACAGACATTATGACTGCTTGCACCATAGCTGATCATACGAATATTGAACGATTCCAGTGTTCCAAAAATCTCTTTGCCCAATCCTTTGGCCTGTGAAAGTTCATTACCGATAATTGCCACCAGTGCCATATCTTCTTCCACTTCAACGCGACATAATGTGGAAAGCTCAGTCAGCAAAGCATTAGTTAGTAAGCTGCCATTGGTGCTGGTGGAGCCAGTTGTATCCAGTGTCAGGGCAATACTGACTTCTGAGGTGGTAATCAAGTCCACAGAAATATTATGGCGTGACAGCAGAGTAAAGACCCCCGCCAGAAAACCCCTTGCATGCAGCATTTTCAGGCTATGGAGTGTCAGCAATGTCTGTTTACGGCGCAGCGCCAGTGCACGGTACAGAGGTGGGTTCTTGGTTTTGTCACAAACGACGGTTCCCCCTGCTTCTGGTTCTTTACTGGAGCCAACAAATACCGGAATACCACAACGTATCGCTGGCAATAATGTAGCTGGATGAAGAATTTTGGCTCCAAATGTTGCCATTTCTGCCGCTTCATCAAAAGCAATTTTATCGATACGTTTGGCAGCAGGTGCAACACGTGGATCGGTCGTGTAAATGCCAGGAACATCTGTCCAGATATCAACGCGCTGTAATCCAAGTGCCTCCCCCAATAAGGCGGCAGTATAATCACTGCCACCTCGTCCCAACGTAGTTGTGCGACCTTTTTCTTCTCGGCCGATAAAACCCTGCGTGATGATGATTGTATTTTTCAGACGAGGGTGAAGATGTTCCCTTGCCGAGGTATGAAGCTGAAGAGTATCTGGTTCTGCCCGCCCAAAAATACCGTCGGTTCGCATAATACGACGGATATCAAACCACTCCGCATCCGTCTTGCGTTGGCGAAGCAGTTCCACAAACAACAAAGTTGACATGACTTCACCGTGGCTAATCAATTCATCAGTCAATGCATCTGAAGTAGCAAGTGATGCTGGTTCTGACAGCATCTCAATATTCTCCAGCAGACGATCGATTTCTTCTCGGATCACATCCGTTGTATTCAATCGTTCAATAATTGCATATTGAATGTCACGAATCTGTTTCAGACAGCTCTCCCGTTTATCATTGTCACAGCCTGCCGCCAATGCAACCAGCAAATTGGTCACGCCAGCAGAAGCTGACAGAACAACTATGCGGACGTTGGCATTTGCCAAAATAATATCAACACAGTTATTCATGGCATCGAAGTCTGCCACACTAGTACCGCCGAATTTTGCTACAACATACTGCGAATTAGGAGATGAAACAGCATACATGGGTAATAACCTTTTGTTCGAAGAATAGGCTTTTAGAAATATCGGGTTAGACGCAGTGAGTCAATGGTTGGCAATTAAGCATAAATAATTTTCATGATGGAAATAAAATTATCGTTTTTGCCTATCTCAACTTTTTGTTTATCTCAACAATTAGAGCTGGAAATTACAGGCTATTTTGACCAATATCAGTAATTACAAGGAAAGAGAGATTCATCACAGAATTAACCCGTTACAATCTGTGCATTCCTATTGTTTATCGACAGTTGATAGAGAGCATCATCCATGAAAAACATTAACCCTAGCCAGACTGAAGCCTGGAAAGCATTACAGCAGCACTTTGAACAGATGAAGAATGTGCATTTGCGAGACCTGTTTGAACAGAATAAAGCGCGGTTTACGGCATTTTCTGCGACATTCGGTCAGCAGATTCTTGTAGATTATTCCAAAAACCGCATTACTGCTGAAACACTGGATAAATTACAGGCGCTGGCGAAAGAAACCGATTTGACTAATGCAATTCGCAGTATGTTCTCCGGTGAGAAAATCAATTGTACTGAAGATCGTGCGGTGCTTCACATTGCTCTGCGTAACCGCAGTAATTCCCCGATTTTGGTGGATGGGAAAGATGTGATGCCGCAAGTTAATGCCGTACTGACGAAAATGAAATCTTTCAGTGGACGCATTATTAGCGGTGAATGGAAAGGCTATACCGGCAAGGCTATTACGGATGTGGTGAATATTGGCATTGGTGGTTCCGATCTTGGTCCTTATATGGTGACTGAAGCACTGAAAGCGTATAACAATCATCTGAATATGCATTTTGTTTCCAACGTTGATGGCACCCATATCGCAGAAACGTTAAAAAGCCTCGATCCAGAAACCACGTTGTTCCTGATCGCTTCCAAGACTTTTACCACGCAAGAAACCATGACCAATGCACATTCCGCGCGTGATTGGTTCCTGAAAAGTGCCGTTGATGAAGGTTATGTTGCGAAACATTTTGCTGCATTATCGACTAATGAACAGGAAGTCAGTAAATTCGGCATCGATCCGCAAAATATGTTTGAATTCTGGGATTGGGTCGGTGGGCGTTATTCACTCTGGTCTGCAATAGGCTTATCCATTGCGCTTTCCATTGGCTATGACAATTTCGAACAATTGTTGAGTGGTGCCCATGCTATGGATAAACATTTTGAGCAGACTGCTTTTGAACAAAACATCCCTGTTTTGTTGGCGTTGATCGGCATCTGGTACAACAATTTCTTTGGCGCAGAAACTGAAGCGATTCTGCCTTATGATCAATACATGCATCGTTTCGCCGCTTACTTCCAGCAAGGGAACATGGAATCAAACGGCAAATACATTGACCGCAACGGCAAGCCAGTAAGTTATCAGACTGGGCCGATTATTTGGGGTGAGCCGGGTACCAATGGTCAGCATGCTTTCTACCAGCTTATTCATCAGGGAACCAAACTCATTCCTTGTGATTTTATTGCACCGGCAATTAGCCATAATCCGGTTAGTGATCATCACAGCAAATTGTTATCCAACTTCTTTGCACAAACTGAAGCATTGGCGTTTGGTAAAACACAGGCGCAAGTGGAAGCAGAATTTGCAGCGACTGGAAAAAATGCTAAGGACGTAGCAAATATTGTGCCGTTCAAAGTCTTTGACGGGAACCGTCCGACCAACTCCATTTTATTACGCGAAATCACCCCATTCAGTTTGGGTGCATTAATTGCCATGTATGAACATAAAATCTTTGTTCAAGGTGCCATTCTGAACATTTTCTCATTTGATCAGTGGGGAGTAGAATTAGGTAAGCAATTGGCAAATCGTATCCTGCCTGAATTACACGATTCCGACGCGGTGAATAGTCATGATAGTTCCACAAATGGCCTGATTAACCGATTCAAAGAATGGCGTTAACCTGACTTTTTATCTTATTTTATTCCACCTTACCTTAATAAAGATGATTATTAGGGTAAGGTTTTTTGCAATTTCTATAATTTGTTATCAACTTTTTAT
Source organism: Xenorhabdus koppenhoeferi (assembly GCF_900116635.1). GTDB lineage: Bacteria > Pseudomonadota > Gammaproteobacteria > Enterobacterales > Enterobacteriaceae > Xenorhabdus > Xenorhabdus koppenhoeferi. The sequence goes on from NZ_FPBJ01000022.1 coordinate 46,513, forward strand.
TTTATTGACCTGCAACATGATATCCTCACTCCCCATCATTGTTCTGTCGGGAAAATTGTGCTGTCGGGGAAATTGAAGGCTCCGCAATGGGAAAATGACATGGCAGATAACACAATATTAACTTCAACACCCATTCATTGGTTTTTGACTGATGAGTTTGATTTTCCTGAATCTATTTCAGATTGGCTGATGGAAGTTGGCTCAATGACCCGCCGCTTTGAACAATATTGTCAACAGGTATCGGTTGCCCCTTTTCGGGAGTGTTTTATCACAGCAGAAGAGCTTGGAGATGAAAGTGATCACTTACCTGTAAGTGAAAAATACTGGTTGCGTGAAATTGTTTTATATGGGGATAACATCCCGTGGTTGTTAGGACGTACCGTGATTCCAGAGGAAACACTAACCGGCCCGGACAGAAAATTGGTGGATGTAGGTACTATTCCACTCGGACGTTATCTTTTTAGTGGTAATAATCTGACACGGGATTATATTCAAATAGGTCAGCAGAATCATTGCTGGGTACGCCGTTCTTTATTGAGATTATCAGGTAAGCCACTTCTACTCACAGAGGTTTTTCTGCCGGAATCACCTGTATATAAAATTAACATAACAGAAGGGGAGAAATAGATTGGAGGTCAGCATGACGCAGAGTAAATGGCGTGCTTATTGCCGTTTAATGCGTGTCGATAAACCCATTGGTACATTCCTACTATTATGGCCAACATATTGGGCATTATGGATCGCCGCAAAGGGGATACCGGATTTGTACGTATTGTTAGTATTTACTATCGGTGTATTCTTGATGCGTGCAGCGGGATGTTGCATTAATGATTTCGCAGATAGAAAATTTGATGGATATGTAGAGCGGACAAAATCTCGTCCTCTCCCTAGTGGTGATATTACTGAAAAAGAAAGCAAAATCTTGTTTGCCACACTGGTACTTATTTCCTTTGCGCTGGTTCTGACATTAAATAAAATGACAATTGCATTGTCGGTTGTGGGTTTAGCGCTGGCGTGGACTTATCCTTTCGTCAAACGAGTTAGTCATTTGCCACAAGTTGTATTGGGGGCAGCTTACGGTTGGTCGATTCCGATGGCATTTTCTGCTGTGAGTGAGTACTTACCTTTAGAATGCTGGTTGTTATTTTTGGCTAACGTCATTTGGTCAGTAATTTATGATACACAATACGCAATGATTGATCGCGACGATGATCTGAAAATCGGTGTTAAATCGACAGCCGTACTTTTTGGGCGCTTTGACAAACTGATTATCGGTATTTTGCAGTTCGCCATGCTGGCTATTTTGGTGTCAGTAGGCAATATGATGAATCTGGCAGGAATATATTACTGGACAATATTATTAGTTGCTGCACTGTTTATTTATCAGCAAAAACTGATTGCAGGCCGGGAGAGAGAGCTCTGTTTTCAGGCATTCATCAATAATAATTACGTTGGTATTACTTTATTCCTCGGTATCTTTTTCAGCTATGTTTAATGTAGTGTATGCTTAGTGTGAAGCATGTTCAGTATAACGGGCGGAATACCGCCCGTTTATATCTCAGCCTTACACCGCTTTCTCTAACTGTTCAGGTTCATTTTGCTCTGGTGGCATACTGACACTTTCAATAGTCAACCGAATCTCAGGTGACATCAATTCGCTCAACACATGATAGAGTTTCTGAGCACTGGTAGAAATCATATCACCGCTGTCCTGAATATACCCTTCTTCGCGCAGTGTATTAACCGAGCAAGCGAAAACTGCCTTGTCAAAGAACTCCGGTGCATTGATACCGTGTAACACTGACAGGCGCTGTGCCAGCATTCGGCTCTCTTTTTCCAGTACACCACGGCTGATTTCAGGAGTGGCATTCAATAAAGAAAGTGTAATGGCATAACGTTGCAGTGTCTCTCTGATACCAGCTGCCAGCAATTGTAGCGGGCGGATACGTGCAGGGTTCAGCACCAGCATTTCTTGCTCTTTGTTACAGATAAGGCGTTGGCTCGCCAGTTCATCGACCAGAGTATTGACGACGCCGGAGAGCGTTTCCTTGCTGTAACGCATGAAAAGCTCTTTCTTGATTAGCGGATAAATCAACGCGACCTGCCGGAGCAATTCACCGCGACTAATACGACGATGATGCATGACAATACTGGCTATCAGGGATGGCAGGATCAGCAAGTGTTGGATATTGTTGCGATAATAGGTCATCAATACCGCGCTTTCGCGTGGCAGAATGATGATATCACCCAGACTGTCTTTTTCGACCTCAAACTTATTCATCAACAAAGCATGATCCAACAACTCTTCCGCTGTTTTGTCTGGCACGGTGATATCGTCAGTGTAAGGCACATTACGCAGTAATTGCAGATAGCAATCCAGCTGCTCAATCAATTGCTCGCGGGTAAGTGCCCGCTGACGTGATGACAATAATGCCGTGGTGCATAAATTGATAGCATTGGCCGCTGCAGCATTATTGATATTGACCATGATATTGTCAGCCAGTTTACTGACTGTTGGAGCCAACCAGGTTGGACGCCGAGATTCTATCGGATCAATGGAATCACGCCACTCAGGAACATGTTGGTTAAGGTACTGTATCAATGGAATTGGTTCACCAAAGTTCACGTAACCCTGCCCCAAATTACGTAGTTTGCGCAACCCGCGTACCATCTGGAAAAAGCCCTCTTTTTCCTTAACCGCACCGCGAAGTTCTTTGGCGTAAGTCGCGACTTCCATCACATGCTCATAACCGATATAGATGGGCACAATCGTAATTGGACGGGATTCACCACGCAGCATTGCTTGTAATGTCATAGAAAGTGTACCGGTTTTCGGATCAAGCAAACGACCTGTACGAGAACGACCACCTTCGACAAAATATTCAACCGAATAACCACGGACAAACAGCTCACCGAGATATTCACGGAATATCGTCGAATAGAGTTTATTGCCTTTAAATGTACGGCGGATAAAGAATGCACCAAGACGACGGAATACCGGGCCGGCAGGCCAGAAATTCAGGTTAATTCCCGCTGCAATGTGTGGTGGAACCAATCCTTGGTGATAAATCACATACGAAAGCAATAAGTAGTCCATATGACTGCGATGGCATGGAACATAAACCAGTTCATGGCCATCCTGCGCCAACTGACGAATCCGTTCAGCATTATGAACATTAATGCCCTGATATAAACGGTTCCATGTCCAGCTTAAAACACGGTCGGTCAAACGAACTGTTTCATAGGAGAAGTTCGCGGCAATTTCTTCCAACATGTTGATGGCGTTTTTCTTCGCCTTTTCGGGATAAATTTTCTTGCTGCGCGTTTCATCAGCAATGGCTTTTTCTATTGCCTTTGATGTGAGTAATTTGTTGAACAGTTCCTGTCTGGCAGGCAGACGAGGGCCAACAGCCGCAAGACGCTGACGGGAATAGTGTATCCGGGCAACACGGGCGAGTTTATTAGCAATGATATCATCCGTACCATGCTCATCTGCCATCTTACGCAGAGAAACAGGCGTGGAAAAACGCACAAAACTATCTCGTCCCAGCCACAGGATCGCAAAAAACTTTTGCACACCATTTAGCAGACGTAATTGTGGTGCTGTATTAGCTTCTTTCCCTTCACGCCCCGGAGAGCGGCCGAACATCACGGAAACTGGCACCATCTGGATATTCAAATCGGGATTATTGTGATGCAAGTCCAGATAGGAATGAAAAATCTTCACAGATTCATGCTTGGGTGCATAACAACGGAACACTCGTGGGCCGTTATCGATAAACACACAACTAGGAAGTTGCGTATCACCAATTTCCAAAGGATTCAACGGATCCGGCAGATCTTGTGCCAGACATTGTTGACGCAAAGTCAATAAGTCTGTTTTTGAGTGGTACGGGAGTACATACAAAATAGGCCGTGTCGTATCAAGACGCAGCTCTGCAATGGGATCTGTGGGGATAAGTTTACTTTTTACTAAAAATTTTAGTGGTAGATTCAATAAGTTATAATATATTTTACGCCAACCTGACATAACTACTTTAAGCCTCTTGTTAGCAATGCCTCGCAAGGATACCAGAAACAGATTTTGAGATCTGTGGAAATAAGACAATAATGGGGACTAAAAGTTATATAACCATACAAATACTAAGCGATTGAGTATAATTCTTATGGCAAATCAATCAACAGGTTTGACCCGAATCATTAAAGCGGCAGGGTATTCGGCGAAAGGAATCAAAGCGGCATGGCAAAATGAAGCGGCATTTCGACAGGAGGCAATTGCTGCCATATTTGCAATTATCATTGCATTTTCTTTAGACCTCAGCATAGTCGAAAGAATCCTGCTTATCAGCGCTGTTATGCTGGTCGTGATTGTCGAAATTCTCAATAGTGCAATAGAAGCTGTAGTGGATCGTATCGGCAGTGAATACCATGAGTTATCAGGCCGGGCAAAAGATATGGGTTCAGCGGCTGTATTACTTACCATACTTCTGGCCCTGTTTATCTGGGGAATAATCCTTTGGTCGCATTTTATGTGCTGACAGGTTCCCAATTCGAATTTACCTGTATATACTCACAGCCTGACTGTATAAACAAACAGGGGGCGAAATGAAAGCATTAACTGCCAGACAGCAACAAGTCTATAACTTAGTGCGTGACCATATTTCGCAAACGGGTATGCCACCGACACGTGCTGAAATTGCAGCACGTCTTGGTTTTCGTTCACCCAACGCGGCGGAAGAGCATTTAAAAGCGCTGGCGCGTAAAGGGGTGATAGAGATTATTTCTGGTGCATCCAGAGGTATCCGTTTGCTTCTCAAAGAACCGGGTGACGGAATGAAATTACCGTTGATCGGTCGTGTTGCTGCTGGCGAACCACTGCTAGCTCAGGAACATATCGAAAGTCACTATAAGGTTGATCCTGAACTATTTAAACCAAGTGCTGATTTTCTATTGCGTGTCAGTGGAATGTCCATGAAAGATATCGGTATTATGGACGGAGATTTACTTGCTGTGCATAAAACACAGGATGTTCATAATGGACAAGTCATTGTGGCGCGTATTGAAGACGAAGTCACAGTGAAGCGTTTCAGACAAACAGGAAACAAAATTGAATTGATCGCTGAAAATCCAGAATTTTCACCGATTGTAGTTGATTTGCGCGAACAGAGTTTCACTATTGAAGGATTGGCAGTAGGCGTTATTCGTAACGGAGACTGGTTCTGATTGTAAAAACGGATAATTACACTTTGCCATTCCGGGGCGGTCATTTTTCCAGTACCCGTTAAATTTGAATTCAGCGGGAACTTGAGAATACATAAAAATATCAGCTATGACCGCCTCACCGCCCAATCAAGTTCTTATTCTTATTTCTTTTTCTTCTCTTCAACAACATGATTGTGCTGGCATGTATCGCGTTCCGTACAGGAATCTATTTCATGGCAGGAAGCGCATAATCCGTGAACTTCTATCACACTATTTCTTAAATGGAACCCTGTACCTTGCGCTAACTGCTGAATTGCGGATTCAATATTTTTCGCATCCTTTTCAGTTACAGAGCCGCAATCTTCACAGATAAACATAGCTGAAGTATGGCTGGGTTCTTCAAAGTGATGGCAAAGAACATAGCTGTTTGTAGACTCTATTTTGTGAATAAAACCTTGCTCCAGCAAAAATTCTAACCCACGGTAAACCGTTGGCGGTTTAGCCTGAGGTTCGACTTCACGCAATAAATCCAGCAAATCATAAGCGCTTATCGCACTGGGTTGCTCCGTAATTAAACGAAGAATTTCAAGGCGTTGGGGTGTCAAGCGAACCCCTCTTGAAAGACAAATTATTTCAGCTTGTGCCAGTAATTTTTGTTGATTGATAATTTCCATTACACCTCTCACACCTACACGATGCTAATAGCTTTGATGTTAACACGTTTTAGGCTTAAGAGTGGAATTCACCCGATACCTCACTGTCTCTGGGTTATAAATGATGACGATTATCTTGCCACTGCATGACTCGTTATTTACTGATACATACCAATTAAAGATAAAAATAATGAATTCCTTTATATTAAAAGAAAAAACATCTTGGGCTCGTATGAATACGGTATCGAAGCTTAGAATGGTTCCACCTAAAAGAGCGAATAGATAGCCTACTTTGGCTGGATGATTTACATTATTCATAATAACTCTTTAATATAATTAATCAGATTAAAATTACAATTTACTGCTATTGAATTTATTGTTCCGCTCTTATAGCAACTAAATCTATAAATCATTGTTCCTATTTTTTTCATGGTTATAACAGATTTTTTATTGTAAGGTGATTTATCTAAATAAAAATCAGACTGTAAAACAACAAATGGAGTTTTAGATTGTAAGGGTGTAATACATTTAAATCCTATTTTCTCTAATTCATTTGCTTCTTTATCTGTTAAATCAAAATAAGCAATATTAAAAAAATCAGGATCTTCTATGCATCTATTCAAAGCATCATTATATGATCTGAGATCAACAGTGCCGGATTCAGATATTTTGGCAATGTTAGATATTTCAGGATAATGATCTTTATTTTGAATGCAGAGAACGCCTATTCCTGACTGAATAGCCAGATGTTTATGTAATGGAAAAAACACTATTTTAGAGGAAGTAGCTGCTTTGTGATGCCATATAGTACCTATTGACTGTGCAGCGTCTAAAACGAAGTCAACATTTTTTAGTGAACAAATTATCCCTGTCTGAGGGTCTATATGGGTTAATAGAGGTATGGAATGTGGAAAATATCCAGTAGTGATATTATTATATGGCGTATAGCAACCTTCTCTAATGGATATAGAAACCGAATGCATGTTTAACCCATAGATGACATTCAATAAACAGTGAGTACTATTATTCAGCAAAAATATTTCTTCATGTTCTAAACAAAGATGTTTTCTAAGATGTTGTTTTATTTCTTTTCTAATTGCACTTACCTGTTTATAGTAGTTGGTATCACTGTTATTTTCAAAACTAAACCCTGAAATTTTTGAGTTTATAGACGAGTCATCTAGATAATTCATTATTCTATTAAACCAATGTTTTTTAATTTGGGAATAATACTATCTTTAAAAATGCTTCCTATTTGCATTTTTTCTGCTTCTTTTGATGTAATCCATTTTAAATCAATTATTTCTGAACATGGGAAAGGATCTCCGATTATATCGATAAACCATGAATTAATTTCTATTGATTCTCCCTCAAAAATTGATTTTGCATAGTCGATACTAAAATGAATGGGATTGATAAATGTGACTCCAATTTCTTCCTGAATCTCACGGTTCAAACATTCAATTTGAGTTTCATTTCCTTCAATTTTACCACCAGGCGATATGTATATGGAGGTTTTATGTTTCCTGACTACAAGTAATTTTTTATTGTTAATAATTATTGCCGCACATTTTCTGATCATAAAACCTCTGTTCGTTATAATCTATTTTATAGATAATCTTTGGTGGTATTGATTACAATACCACCAGTGAGAAATTCAATGATATCTCTGCATTTGGCTTCTTTTCTCTTTAGATAATTGAGAATTGTTTCATCAGAAGCTGTAGTGAAGCTATCCGCAAAAATGGAAATACCTTCCAGAGATTTAGTGGAGATACCTGCTTGCAATAAACGGTATTTTACATCCTCTTGCGATGTAGCAAATTCATATATAGGGCTATTGTATTCAATCCCGTACTCTTTCATAAATTCCACGAAATACTCTTTCGCTATTAGCCGTTGCTCAGGAAAATCTTTTTGATAATGAGTAATACCATCATTAATGATTTTTATTTCATTTCTCATACAATAGTCAATGACGTGTGCATGAATTGCAATTTTTTCACCAAGAAGAATCAAATTTTTTTTATCTTTTAATATGTCTTCTTCTAAATTTTCAATTGCCAGAGTTCGGAAAGAGCCACTTATATCTTCAATATTATGCTTGATTACAAGTTCACCGAATCTATCTTTCAGCTCTTGTACTCGATGCTTAATAATTCCTCTGTGTAGTGAACAGCCGCTGCTTGCGGTAAATAAATGAACAGGAATGTTTCGTAGCATGAGGTGCACTGCGACCAGAGTGCTATCTCGTCCACCTGTAAACATGACCAGCTGAGCTTGTTTATTCATTTTTTATTCCTTTTTTTCATCGTGTTATATTTTTATGGATAGAAGCTGCTAATGAATTTGTTTTAATCATCTGGAGCATTAAATTTATTAACTGGTGGATAATAAAAAATGTTTCAATAATATTTTTCTATGTTTATGGAAGAGTTAAAGTTATTGTTATTATACACTTCGTCTTTCAAACTGCCTCTTTGTTGGCTGCGCTCGCTCACCCCGGCCACATAGTCATCTATGCTCCCGGGGATTTGCTCTCTTGCCGTAGCGATGCAACTTGAAATCCATTGGGTATATATTTTTTATTATTACAGTGAGTGTCTTAAACGTTTCTTATGGTGACTATTATCTTTATAAGCATAAGAAGGAGTGTTTCTGAACATGTTGTAAATTAACAGGTTATACCTGTGAAATATTAAAAATTGGTTTTTTTATTATTGTGGTCATGACTCTATCCTTGAATAGTTATTTTATTTTGTATTTACAAAAATGCTAACACCATTATTAATATTCTTTTGAGTTTATATTTCTATTTTAATAATGTGCTTATAGCAATCAAGAATAATCTTATTTCATTTGATTATAGGTATCAATCTTATTATACTAAACTTATCGTTTAGATAATCTAGACTACATTATGAGAAAAATCCCTCCACTAAATGCTCTTAAGATTTTTGATATTGCGGCCAGATACAAAAGTTTCTCTAGCGCAGCTTCAGAAAACCATATGACAAAAGGTGCTATTAGCCAGCAAATAAAAATATTGGAAAATTGGTTCGGATTTGAGTTATTCAATAGGAGTGCCAATGGTATTGAGCTGACAGATAACGGCTCTAAGTTAATGAAAACATGCAATCTGGCTTTTTCTGTTATTGAAAAGCAATGCGAAGACTTGAGAAAAAAAAGTCACACTCATAACGAAATAATTATTGGTTGTTCTAGTAGCTTACTAAGTTACTGGTTTTTACCCAAGCTATATAGTTTCTTTAGTACTGATAAACAATTCGTCCTAAATTATAACTCTCAGGCATCATTTCAAAGTATTATAAATGGAGAGGTTGATTTTTTTATATCAGGAGAAAAAATATCTAATTATAATTTTGTTGACTGCGAATTACTGCATAAGGATGAAATTGGTTTAGTTTGTTCTGTGGAATACAGAACAAAAATATTTAATAATGACATCAGGGATATAACATTACTTCGTTCTCAAAGTAGATATTCAGCTTGGGATGAATGGAGTTATTTATCTAACATTATACTTAATGTGTCAGATGAAATAATATTTGATAAATTATCTTTAGCTTTGGATGCGGTCAAATTAAATTTGGGTGTAACTATTGCGCCTAAATTTGTAGTCGAAAATGATATTAATAAAGGTTTGTTGTATGCTCCATTTGGTTTTTTAAATTGTAGTTCAGGAACTTATTTATATACCAGAAATAATCTCTCGAATGATAAAAAAATAATTATTGATAAAATAATTAATAAAGTCAAAAGCTAGCAATTTTTTAAATTATATTTATCACATATACTATATTGCAGTAATTCTGTTTGCTATAGAAATAATCAATCTCCGTTCTTATTGTTGATTCCCAAGAGGAATTTTTTAAATTGAAATATTTTTAATTAGCTTACACTTTTTTATTGTTGCATCAATAAAGTATTTTATCCGTTATTGATACTCATAGGCAGAACTATGCAACAAAACAAACATAAATTCATAACACTGTAAAAATTTCTTTATCGGTAACTAACACTTTTTCTATTGCCTGCCATAATTAAATCAAAAAGGGGAATTATGTTCGCTTGCATTAATTTTTCTTTGAGTTTAGTGATACTTTCATCATGCTGATTGGTACCACTTGTGAATCAGCTTAATTAATTTTCTCAAATTTATGTGCTGTTATGACGAACTCAAATTTTTCTCAAACCGCTGCTTTTATCTGGTCAATTGCTGATCTGCTTCGTGGTGACTTTAAACAATCGCAATATGGGCGGGTGATCTTGCCATTTACGCTGCTTCGTCGTCTGGAATGTGTACTGGAACAGAATAAAGATGCGGTTGTTGCTGAATACGAACGCATTAAGCCTATGAAATTACTGGAAGAGGCGCAGGAGAAATTCTTATTTCGTGCAGCCAACGGCTTAGCTATCTTCAATACCTCACCAATGAATCTTGGCAAGATGGGACAAAGTGACATCAAAGATAATTTAGAGAATTACGTACAGTCGTTTTCCAAGGATGCACGTGAAATTTTCGAATATTTTAATTTTTATGAATTTATTGGCTTATTGGATGAGGCTAACTTGCTTTACAAGGTAGTGAAAAAATTTGCTACAACTTCTCTAAGTCCCGATGTGGTTTCTAATCATGAGATGGGCTTGATATTTGAAGAGTTAATCCGCCGCTTTGCAGAAAGCTCCAATGAAACGGCGGGAGAACACTTTACTCCGCGTGATATTGTCGATTTAACAACATCGCTTGTTTTTACTGGAGATGAAGACAGTTATACACCAGGTTCAATTAGAACAATTTACGATCCTACCGTGGGGACAGGCGGGTTCTTGTCTGCTGGTATGGAATATGTTCTGAAAGGTAGCCCGTTAGCGAGAATGGTTGCTTTTGGTCAGGAATTAAATCCTGAATCCTATGCGATTTGTAAAGGGGATATGCTGATTAAAGGTCAGGATGTCAGCCGTATTAAACTGGGCAATACCTTATCTAATGATCAACTACCAGCCGATAAATTCGACTATATGCTGTCAAATCCGCCATTTGGTGTGGATTGGAAAAAGATAGAAGAAGACATCAAAAGTGAACATGTTGTAAAAGGTTTTGATGGTCGTTTTGGTGCGGGATTGCCACGTGTTTCTGATGGTTCTTTGCTATTTCTGATGCACCTGCTCAGCAAAATGCGTGATCTTCGTTTTGTTGATGGCAAGGCGATTGAAGGTAGCCGTATCGGGATTATCCTGAATGGCTCTCCGTTATTTACCGGTAATGCGGGAAGTGGTGAGAGTGAAATTCGTCGCTATATTCTGGAAGCTGATTTACTTGAAGCCATTGTCGCCTTACCAACCGATATGTTCTACAACACAGGCATTGCAACCTATGTGTGGATACTGAGCAATAAAAAAGTACCAGAACGAAAAGGTAAAGTGCAACTGATTAATGCTACAAATCTGGGTAGCAAAATGCGTAAATCTTTGGGTTCAAAACGTAATTACCTTACCGATGAAGCTATCCGCACGATCACATGTAACTATGGTCAATTTGAAGAAATTGATACCCATATTCAAGATGGTGCCACTGATAGCAAAAAGCCTTTTGCGAGCAAGATCTTTGAAACCCACACATTTGGTTACCGCCGTTTAACCATTGAGCGCCCCTTACGTTTATCTGCGCAAATTACCGATCAAGCAGTGGAATTACTGCGTTTTGCACCAAAACCGTTTAATGCTGTGATGGCTGCTATTTATGAAGCATTTGGCTCGGAATGGACTGAAGAGACTTATGGTTCTTTGGATAAAGCAGAAGACAAAATCCACGCAATGATCAAAAGGAATTTTCCAGAACTTAAAGAGAAACAGATCAAAGATCTCTTGGATAGCAAGATGTGGTTATTCCAGAAGTCCTTACTGGAAAAGGCACGAAAACTGCAAGGTATTATTAGATCAAAGCAATTTAATGATTTTAACCAGTTTGAGCAGGTTCTTAAGGACGTGCTTAAAACAGCAGATATCAAACTTGATGCCAAAGAGAAAAAGCAATTCATTGATGCGATTACGTGGAAAAATCCGGATGCGGAACCTGTGATTGCCAGGGTATTAAAAGAAAAAGCCCAGCCACTTTATGGTGCATTTAACTACCAAGATAAAGTTGTTGAATTCCAACAGGATGGTGATTTACGTGATAACGAAAACGTGCCGCTTGATCCAGCAACAACTACAACCCAGTTAATTGAAAATTACTTTAAACGTGAAGTATAGCAGAATCATAATACTGTGTCATAATACCTAAATCCCAATGACAAGGTAGAATTGAGATGGGTTACAGTCTAGATTTTCGAAGAAGAGTACTGGCATACAAAGACAAGCATGCA
>NZ_FPBJ01000030.1 GCF_900116635.1 Xenorhabdus koppenhoeferi
ATGGTAGTGTGGGGTCTCCCCATGCGAGAGTAGGGCACTGCCAGACAATTATTTGCCAGAGAAGCCATCCTTCACCGGATGGCTTTTTTGCGTTTGAAGAAAAGTAAGCGTCGCATTTTAGAAAAATCATTTATGTTGCACTCTTAGTTTAGATAGAGTCATGCATTTTTATCAATGTACTTCTCCTTGCTCAATTCCAATTCCTGTCTGTGAGCGAATAAACTGGCTGCGAAACATTTTTCTTTCCTGTAATCCTTGTTCTGATGTATCTGTAACAGAGAATAACCATGCTCCGATAAATGCTATAAACATGGAAAATAGCGCTGGATATTCATAAGGATAAATCGGGTTTTCATGCCCAAGAATACTGATCCAAATAGTAGGGCCAAGGATCATTAAAACAACCGCTGTCATTAATCCCAGTCCCCCTCCGAGCAGAGCTCCTCGTGTTGTTAGCTTGCCCCAGTACATTGACAGAAAAATAATAGGGAAGTTACAACTTGCAGCAATGGAAAACGCTAAACCGACCATAAAGGCAATATTCTGTTTTTCGAACAAAATACCTAAGCCAATAGCAACAAATCCCAGAATAACGACGGTAATTTTAGAGACTTTCAACTCATCCTGTTCATTGGCTTGCCCTTGCTTAATAACATTGGCATAGAGATCATGAGAAACAGCTGAAGCGCCGGCGAGTGTTAATCCTGCGACGACGGCTAAAATAGTGGCAAAAGCAACTGCTGAGATAAAGCCAAGGAAAAAATCACCGCCAACGGCACTTGCCAGATGAACAGCAGCCATATTAGTTCCGCCAATTAATGCGCCGCTTGCATCTTTAAATGAAGGATTGGCGCTGACCAATAAAATTGCCCCAAATCCGATAATAAACGTTAGTATATAAAAATAACCTATAAAACCAGTGGCATAGAAAACACTTTTGCGGGCTTCTTTAGCATCGCTGACGGTAAAAAATCGCATAATGATGTGCGGTAATCCGGCAGTACCGAACATTAGCGCCAATCCTAAAGAGAGTGCAGATATAGGATCGGATACCAATCCTCCCGGACTCATGATTGCGGATCCAAGAGAATGCACTGCAATGGCTTCCTTAAACAGGGCATTGAAATTGAAATTTACCATTTTCATGACCATCAGAGCCATAAATGTTGCTCCAGCCAGCAACAGAATTGCTTTAATGATCTGTACCCATGTTGTTGCGAGCATTCCGCCAAATAGTACATAAAGCACCATTAAAATACCGACCAGAACAACAGCAACGAAATAATTCAAGCCAAATAACAATTCGATAAGTTTCCCTGCCCCGACCATTTGGGCTATCAGATATAACGAGACAACAACCAGTGAACCCATTGCAGATAACGTACGGATGGGACGTTGTTTCAGTCGGTAAGAAGCAACATCAGCAAATGTATAACGACCTAGATTCCTTAATCTTTCAGCAATGAGAAATAGAATAATTGGCCATCCAACGAGGAAACCAATCGAATAGATCAGACCATCATAACCTGAGGTATAAACTAATGCTGAAATCCCTAGAAAAGAGGCTGCTGACATATAGTCACCGGCAATAGCCATACCATTTTGAAACCCTGTAATGCGTCCGCCTGCTGTATAATAATCGGAGCGTGAAATAGTTCTTTTTGAAGCCCAATAAGTAATACCAAGAGTTAACCCAACGAATAACAGAAACATGACTATTGCCTGAATATTCAAGGGTTGTTTCACTACATTACCTGAAATGGCATCGGCTTGTGCTAAGACAGGAAAGAGATAGGAAAATAGAGGTATTACTGAAAATACAATTTTTTTCATTTTCTTACCTCATTGATAATAGTTGATATCAGACGATCAAACTCGCCATTCGCGCGCGCAACATAAATCCCCGTCAATATGAAAGAAGCAAAGATAATCCCTATACCGACGGGTATGCCACGGGTCATATTGGTATCTTCATGGAGTTGTGTCCCAAGCCATTCAGGAGCAAAGGCAATCAGAAAAATAAAGCCAACATAAATCAATAACATAATGATGGATAGCAGCCAGGCAAAACGTCCTCGTTTCTTAATTAATTCCTTAAAGTGAGGATTATTTTCAATCTCTTGATAAATGTCGTTATTCATCAGAGTGTCTCCTTGTTGATTTTAAACGACACACCTTAAGTCACATCACCAAGTGCCAGATCCAATATTCACGTCCCTGCACAATTTGTTACTTTTGGTGATACGTTATTTAAGCCGCCTTTTGGCGGCCTATTTGTTTTATAAAATGTTTTTACGACATATTTATGGATTGTTTTTCTTTCAGCAATTTTTCAACTACTCCCGGATCGGCCAGAGTGGAGGTATCTCCTAAGTTACTGGTATCACCAGCCGCAATTTTACGCAGAATACGCCGCATGATTTTTCCGGAACGTGTTTTGGGAAGCGAGTCAGTCCAATGGAGGATATCGGGTGTTGCAATTGGACCTATTTCTTTACGGACCCAATTTCTGACCTCGGTATACAATTCTGGAGAAGGCTCTTCACCATGAATTAGCGTGACATAGGCGTAAATAGCTTGTCCTTTGATATGATGAGGAATACCAACGACAGCAGCTTCTGCAATTTTGGGATGAGAGACCAGAGCAGACTCAATTTCTGCGGTTCCCAAACGATGCCCTGAAATATTCAGAACATCATCAACCCGACCCGTGATCCAGTAATAGCCATCTTCATCACGCCGGGCACCATCGCCACTGAAATACATTCCTTTAAAAGTGGAAAAGTAAGTTTGTTCAAAACGTTCATGATCGCCATATAAAGTTCGTGCCTGTGCCGGCCAAGAATCGGTTATTACAAGATTGCCTTCATTCTCTCCCTCCAATATTTCTCCAGCGTTATCGACCAGAGCTGGACTGACACCAAAGAATGGCAGAGTAGCGGAGCCTGCTTTGAGGTCGGTTGCACCAGGCAGTGGCGTAATCATGAATCCGCCTGTTTCGGTTTGCCACCAAGTATCCACGATTGGGCATTTACTGTTACCTATCTTTCGGTAATACCACTCCCATGCTTCTGGGTTAATTGGCTCACCAACAGAACCCATAATGCGCAATGACGTGCGTTTTGTTCCTACTATGGCTTTATCGCCTTCAGCCATTAATGCCCTGATAGCGGTTGGTGCTGTATAAAGAATATTAACCTGATGCTTATCAATAATCTGACAAAGACGATTTACATCGGGATAGTTAGGTACACCTTCAAACATTAAGGTAGTCGCACCGCAGGATAGTGGGCCATATAGCAGATAACTATGTCCGGTAACCCAGCCCACGTCTGCCGTACACCAGTAAATTTCTCCAGGACGATAATCAAACGTGTATTTAAAAGTCAAAGAAACATAGACCAGATAACCGCCAGTCGTATGTAGAACACCTTTTGGTTTCCCTGTTGAGCCAGAGGTATAAAGGATAAACAATGGATCTTCGGCATTTATCTCTTCGGCAGGGCAATCTGAACTGACATTTTCGATAAGTTCATGCCACCATAAGTCACGGCCGTTATGCCAGTTTTTGATATTTCCGGTACGCCTGAAGACAATCACATTAGTGACATCAGTCACCTCTGGATTGCTCAGTGCTTCATCGACATTCTTTTTCAATGGGATCGTGCGACCCGCTCGCAAACCTTCATCTGCGGTAACAACGAGCTTAGCATTGGAATCGATAACTCTGCTTGCAATGGCGTCAGGAGAGAAACCGCCAAAAATTACGGAATGGATAGCCCCGATGCGGGTACAAGCCAACATTGCAACTGCGGCTTCTGGCACCATTGGCATATAAATGGCTACGACATCACCTTTTTTGACCCCGATTTTTTTCAACACATTGGCGAATTGGTTGACGTCATGATGTAATTCACGATAAGTAACATGGCGTGATTCTGTGGGGTTATCTCCCTCCCAGATAATAGCGGTTTTATCGCCACGCTCTTGTAAGTGGCGATCAAGACAGTTGGCACTTAAATTCAGAGTACCCTCTTCAAACCAGCGGATGCTGATATGCCCCGGATCGAAAGAGGTATTTTTGACCTTGGTATAGGGCTTTATCCAATCCACTATCTTACCTTTTTCACCCCAGAACCCTTCAGGATCTTGTAGTGACCATTGGTAGTCTTGTAGATATTGTTGCTTGCTTATCAGGGCCGTATCTGCAATAACAGCAGGAATAAGATGCTTGATTATTTGAGTCATATTTTTATCTCCTTGCAATTGTTAATACTATGTCAAAGCAAGGTTAACTAAAGTGCATGAAGAATTTTTGTTTCTTTTTTGCGCGGAAGATCACGCAATAAAGAAAATTAATTTAATGGAATGATCATTTAATGTGTCTTATTTAATTGAAGTTAAATAAGGTTAAAATGTCTTATATTGGTTTAATGTGTTTTATTTTGGTTATCTTTTGGTTTTTTTACTCTAAATAGAGTATGAAACTTAGATGTGTAATGGAAACCATAATAAATCTATGGAATTGATTATCATTTTCATTATTGTTGAATTCACTATAATAAATGCGTTGTTCACAAGGTGTGAGCTTTATACATTCTAAACAACAGGAGATATGACATGAGCTATTCACTGCCTTCTCTACCTTATTCTTATGATGCGTTAGAGCCTCATTTCGATAAGCAAACGATGGAAATTCACCATACTAAACACCATCAGACTTATGTCACTAACACAAATACTGCTTTGGAAGCCTTTCCTGAATTAAGTGAATTAGATATTGATGATTTAATTCAACAGCTCGATAAATTTCCCGCCGATAAGCGCACTTTTGTTCGCAATAATGCGGGTGGGCATTCGAACCATAGTATGTTTTGGAAGGGCTTAAAACTAGGAACGGTCTTGAGTGGTACTCTAAAAGCAGCTATTGAGCGTGATTTTGGAAGTATTGACAGCTTTAAGAAAGAATTCGAGCAGGCGGCAGCAACTCGTTTTGGTTCTGGCTGGGCGTGGCTGGTTCTGAAAAAGGATGGCAAACTGGCTGTTGTTTCAACAGCCAATCAGGATAGTCCTCTGATGGATGAAGAAATAGCGGGTGCTTCCGGTTACCCGATTGTGGGTCTGGATGTTTGGGAACACGCTTATTACCTGAAATATCAGAACCGCCGTCCTGACTACATCAAAGCATTTTGGTATGTTGTAAATTGGGACGAAGCGGCAAAACGTTATGAAGAAAAAATTAAATAAGCGTTAAAAAAACACTTTCCTTGATAATGCTGGTCACCATAGTGATCAGCATTTTTATTTTTTCATAACATTTTTTCTCCATTATTTGGCATCCCTTCCGTTTTTACGATCCTCCATAATAAACATGGCTGGAGCACGCTTTAATTGATTGTAATTTTTCCAAATTAAATTCCATATAACCCACATATCTCAATATAATAATCCTTAAAAATCCATAAAAACAGAGTGCTATCTCTCTGCTATAATGAACTAAAGCAACGCTTGCGGCGTTTATTTTGTCAGGGTAGTATTTATACTCGTCTATTGAGGAGGAGTTGGAGCTGAAATGTATTACCCACAGGTATATAGAGGCAAAACAATATCCTCCAAAAAATTGGGTGCCAGTGCAATTAGTAAGCTGCTGGTGAATGGTCGTTTACAGCTCACCTCTCTTGGTCTGGAAGGTGATGAACAAGCAGAAACGCGTTTTCATGGCGGGCCTGATCGAGCGCTTTGCCACTATCCAAGTGAACATTATTTGTTTTGGAAAAGACAATTTCCTGAGTTACTTGAATTGATTGTCTCTCCTTTGTTTGGTGAAAACATATCAACTGAAGGAATGACTGAAGACACTGTCTATATTGGCGATATTTTTCAATGGGGTGAAACGCTGATTCAGATAACTCAACCACGCTCTCCTTGTTATAAACTCAACTTAGTTACCGATATAAGTGCCTTTGCTGCGATGATGCAAAATAATGGGCGCTGTGGATGGTTATATCGGGTTATTTCTCCGGGTTTTGTGAGTACAAGTGAACCGATAAGGTTATTAAGTCGGAACAGTGATGTTTCTGTTCAGGAAGCTATTTCCATTGCTTTTCATAGCCCATTTGATGAAGAGCAATATCGTCGTTTAATGGGAGCGGCAGGGTTATCTGCCAGTTGGAATCTCACGATGCAAAAACGCCTGTTGCATGGGAAAATTGAGGATTTTAATCGTCGTTTATTTGGGAAATAATTAAGAAAATCATAAAAACATACCATTAGAGCACAACTGACGACAACCATATTATCGTTATCATTAAAGTATCAACCATAGCTAATCGGTGATTTATGAATATTCCAAAGAAAATTCATTATTTTTGGGTTGGTAATAAAATATCTGAGAGAGATTTGAGGCGTATCATAGAAATAAAATCAGAGAATCCTGGGTTTGAGGTTAACATTTGGGGAATAAAGAATGTAGAATCATTAATATCACATACGTTTAGAAATCTCACCTTCAGCTGTAATGGAAATATTGTTGATGTTGGGGAAATCTTTGTAAGAGAGTTTAGATATAGGAATATTGAAACTGCGTTTTCTTTCTTAATTAGTCAGGCTTCACATCTTACTCGTACTGATTTTATGCGTGATTTATATGAAAGGAAGAAAAATCAGTTAAACAAATTTGATATAAACACTAATAAAGACTCTACGAGAGCGAGTTTCTCCCATCGTTTATTTCATAAAAACTATTCTGATACACCTCATTATGATTATTCAAAGATAATACACTTCTAAGAACCTATTCAGAATTTTTCCTGCGCAGTAATAGGATAAGAAAGGCCAAATTAACAAATTGAAGGCTGGTATTTAAATAGCGTTCACAGTTTTTCCATAAGCGGCGGCATTTATCCAGCCAAGCAAATGAACGCTCGACCACCCATCGGTTGGGGATAACCTTGAAGGTATGAAGCTCATCACGTTTGGCTATTTCGACGGTAGCTCCCAGTATCTCACTCACACTGTCAGCGAAGGGGACTCCCGTGTAACCGCCATCAGCGAGGATATTTTTCACACCAGTAAGGGTATTCTTGTGTGTAGTAAAAGCCGCTAACATCCCTTTTCTGTCCGTCACATTAGCAGTGGTTACCGTGATAGCATGGGGAAGCCCTTGGTTATCCACGGCTATATGCCGCTTGATGCCGGAAATCTTTTTACCCGCGTCATATCCTTTTTCATGCGCTGTGTCTGTGTTCTTGACACTTTGCGAGTCAACTATCAAGAAAGTAGTGTTGGCGTTCCGACCATGGTTGATACGGTCCTCGCCAACGACATTTTTTTAAAGCCTGCTCAAGCAAACTGGGGTCTGTTTCTGACGGTTTTTCTTTCCAGAGTTTGAAGTAGTAATAAACCGTGCTTTTTGGGGGAAAATCGCTGGGCAGCATATCCCACTGACAACCGCTCTTGAGCAAATATAGCAAGGCACAAAATACCTCGTAGACATCGACTTTTCTGGGGCGTGTGCGTTTCCTATTGCTGAGCAACAGGGGTTCAATTTCCATGAACACTTCTCGACTAATGTCACTGGTATAAACTTTTCTCATCCCGCCAGTTTACATGAAAAACTATTCAGGTTTAAAAATATTCTGAATAGGTTCTTACATCATGTATTTAATCTGCAAATGCATGGTGATTTTAAAAACTATGCATCTGCCTGTGATATTGCTCGTTTGGCTATTTTGTATATGGAAGGAGGAATATATCTGGATGTTGATGTTGAACTCACTGATCCAGATATCAAGCACACTAAATCCCATGTTTTTGATAAAAATTTACCTTTTGAAAAGCGCTTTAAGAGAAGAGCAAGGTTTGAAAAGTTAGAACTTGAATCGGATATAGGTTTTGGTGATTGTCATGGAATGGGATGGGGGAGAGTGAGCAAGAGCGATGAAAAATGGAATATAAGATATCTCGATTCCTGTAGAATAAAACAGTTAGTTTACAATGAGTTTGCAAATGGAATTATTGCTGCACAACCTCAATCAGAAAAAGTTATGGCTCTTTTAGTTTTTATGGCCAGTAATATTAGAAAAAATTCTTATAATGAAGACGATAAAACATTAAGCTCGAAATGGAGAACGGGTATTGTTCCTAATTTACCTTCTATAAACACACTTGAGTATCGCAGAAACCGCCGTCTTAATTTGACTGTTGATATGACTGGGCCACAGTCATATCAAGAACTTTTTTCTATCGTTAAAAATAAAGAATTGAGTAACCAACATGAAATTGATGTTATTGGTCCTCCAAAAGATTGGCAAATGAATAGTAGGTTAGATTTAATGTTTAAAAGAGTTAATAGTGATGCAAATTGGGCTAACGTAATAAGAAGAAAAAATAATTATATCTTATGATAAAAAATAAAAATGGTAATGCAAAATTAAAAATGCCAAGAACTCAGTTAAAAAGATATGCCAAAGAATAAATTAATATTCTTTGGCATTTATTTATCCTATTACGGATGGGCGAGTAGGCCTACAGCTTCATAGACCTTATCCAAGGTTGCTTGAGCACGAGCCTGTGCCTTAGCCGCTCCTTCTGCCATGATTTGGTTAAGCAATGCTTCATCATTACGGAAATGATGGTAGCGTTCCTGCAAACCAGTCAGCATTTCGCTTACTGCGTCGGCAACAGCACTTTTCAAATGCCCGTACATTTTGCCTTCAAACTCAGCTTCCAGTTCAGGGATAGTTTTACCTGTTACACCAGCAAGAATATCCAGCAAGTTGGAAACGCCTGGCTTGTTTTCCAGATCATAGCGTACACGAGGTGGCTCTTCAGAGTCGGTAACGGCGCGTTTGATTTTCTTCGCGACGGACTTTGGATCTTCCAGTAAAGCAATTACGTTACTGCGGTTATCATCTGACTTCGACATCTTCTTGGCCGGATCTTGCAATGACATTACACGAGCACCACCGCCTTGTGGAATGAATGGCTCTGGTATCGTGAAGATATCGCCATATAAGGTATTAAAACGCAGCGCCAAATCACGGGATAATTCGAGATGCTGTTTCTGGTCACTGCCCACTGGGATCTGATTAGCCTGATAAAGCAAAATATCAGAAGCCATCAGTACAGGGTAATCAAATAGGCCTGCATTGATATTTTCTGAATGACGGGATGATTTATCTTTAAACTGAGTCATACGGCTCAGTTCACCAAAATAGGCGTAGCAGTTCAGAACCCAGGCCAACTGAGAATGTTGTGGTACATGTGACTGAACGAAGATAGTGCTTTTCTTTGGATCAATACCACAGGCAAGGTAAAGTGCCAGTGTATCCAATGTGCGTTTTTTCAGTTCAGTAGGATCTTGTCGTACAGTAATGGCGTGCTGGTTAACGATACAGTAGATGCAATCGTAATCATCTTGCATTTTAACCCACTGACGTAACGCCCCCATATAGTTACCGATGGTCAATTCACCGGAAGGTTGCGCGCCGCTGAATACAATAGGTTTTTGGGAGTTTGGTTTCATTGCAGTGGGTTCATTCATTTTATTATGCTTCCTGTCTTTTAGAAGTGGATAATGGTTTCAAAGTGGATAGTCCAATCGTTGGGAGTAAATCCGAAAAATGGTTCAGCACATAAGTTGGATGGCTTAATGCTATTGATTCTCCGTAGTTATATCCATATGTTAAGCCAACACAAGGGCAACCCGCTGATTGTGCAGCCAAAATATCATTACGGGAATCGCCAACAAAAAGCAATTCTTCTTTATGTAAACCAAACATTCCCATTGTGAGATAGAGTGGAGCGGGATGGGGTTTTTTCTCTTTGACATCGTCACCCCCCAGCACCAATGAAAAATATTCACTGATACCCAATGATTCCAGCAATGGGGCAATAAAAGGTGTTGGTTTATTGGTGATAATCGCCATAGGCAAATTATGTTTTGCCAACTCAGCCAAAGTCTCTTTGACCTGAGGAAACAGCTTACTGCCTGTTGTTACGCTGGTTTCATAAAACGCATCAAACCGTTTGCGAGTTTCATGATGCAATTCAGGAGAAGGCTCCGCACCCGCCCATTTCAATGCACGTTCAACCATGACATCAGCACCGTTGCCTATCCAGACAGCGACCTGCTTTTTACCCGCAGCAGGCAATCCTTTAGCAATCAAGGCCTGATCCAACGCATCTGCCAGACCGTCAATACTATCCACCAGTGTGCCATCCAGATCAAATGCAATAACCCGGATTTCTTTCACGACATTATTTGTCATTATGCTACCTTTGATAATTCACCGCGCATTTCATCAATAACCGCTTTGTAATCTGGCTGACTGAAAATAGCTGAACCAGCAACGAACATATCTGCACCCGCCTGAGCTGCTTCGGCAATATTGCCAGGTTTAATGCCGCCATCAACTTCAAGACGGATATCATATCCGCTGTCATCAATAATTTTTCGTACCTGACGCAGCTTGTTCAGTGTTTCTGGAATGAAAGATTGACCGCCGAAACCAGGGTTAACCGACATCAGTAAAATCACATCCAGCTTATCCAGAACATAATCAAGGTAACTGAGGGGGGTTGCGGGATTGAAAACTAAACCCGCTTTACACCCATGTTCTTTGATGAGTTGTAAGGTGCGATCAACATGTTCGCTAGCCTCAGGGTGGAAAGTGATATAGGTTGCACCAGCCTTGGCAAAATCAGGGATAATGCGATCAACCGGTTTTACCATGAGATGAACATCAATCGGGGCAGTGATGCCATAATTACGTAGCGCCTGACAGACCATCGGGCCGATGGTCAAGTTTGGCACATAGTGATTATCCATAACATCAAAATGCACAACGTCAGCGCCTGCTGCCAGAACCTTAGCGGTATCTTCACCGAAGCGGGCAAAATCAGCGGATAGAATGGATGGGGCGATCAGAAAGTTTTTCTTCATTATTATCATCTCCAATTCATTGTTTTATCCCCTTAATTTCAGGGGAAGGAAACCTCAATCACTTCTGGCAGTATAACGCCAAAAGTTCATCAACTTTACTTCGGGCAAGAATATTTCTACTTATTGTCCGACGGGCTTTAACAATGTAAAGGGAGGCTTGATGATACCATTCCCGGGTTATCGGTGTGTCATGATTGGAAATGAGTACCGGAATGCTTTGTTGAGACGAGAGATGATAGGCTATATGAGCCAGATTTTCTTGATCCAGAAGGTTAAAATTATTTGTATGGTAAGCTGTAAAATTAGCCGTCGACGAAAGTGGGGCATACGGAGGATCACAGTAAACTACAGAGCCTTTTGACGCATTGTTTAGTGCAATTTTGTAATGTTGGCAGATGAAAGTTGCCTTTTGGGACTTTTCTGCAAACCAGTAAAGCTCATATTCCGGAAAATAAGGTTTTTTATAGCGCCCGAAAGGAACATTGAACTCCCCCCGTGAATTATAACGGCAAAGACCGTTATAACAGTGGCGGTTGAGATAAAGAAACAACAGACTGCGGCGAAAGGGATCTTTGCTTGTGTTGAACTCTTCTCTCAGGAGATAGAAGGTTTCGGAGTTGTTGAATTCCGATGAGAATAGTGGACGGGCATGACTAATAAATTCATCCGCACGAGATTTTACGGTGTTGTACAAATTTATCAGATCAATGTTGATGTCTGACAAGATATAAGAATCATAATCGGTATTTAGAAATACCGAGCCTGCGCCAACAAATGGCTCAATCAAGCAATCGCCCTCTGGCAAATGACGTTTAATATCATCTACCAAGGGGTATTTTCCACCGGCCCATTTTAAGAAAGCGCGTTTTTTTTTCATGCCGCCAAACTAGTTATTCAATAATTTCAGAGCCGCAGATTGTACTCTGTTTAGGACAGCATATCAGCGCCTAATCAAAATAGTTTTATTTTTTCAGATCTTGTTGAACTTGTTGTAGTTTCCTTACCCACGGTTTTTTGGCCTGAACTTCCGCAGGGAATGAAGAAATGGCGTTTTTTGCATCAGAAACGGAACGGTAGTTACCGTGAATCAAGATAAACCATGTATTACCGTCGCGTTTAGTTTCATAAACCTTATAATTAGAAAGGTTATGCTTTTTAGCGAAAGCAACTAAGGTATCGTAGCGACTGGCGCTGCTCAGTTGGAGTGTGAATCGGTTGGCGGGAGCTTTCAGTAAATCACCGTCTGCATTAGCCTCGCTATTTTTATTGGGCTGATGATTACTTGTGACAGGTTTAGTCGCTGCCTTGGGCGGATTTTCTTCTCTTCCCTTATTTTCTATTCCTGGTGGCGTTATTTTTTCTGGTTTTTTTTGCTCAACAGATGGGGTTATCACGGGTTTTACAGGTTTGGTCTGTGACGGAGCCAGATTGTTTTGTACTGAATTATTGATATTACTCTGTTGTTGATTCAAAGCATCAGTAATATCACCGGGTAATTCTATACGTTGGTTATAGCCACCGGTCCCAGTCGTTGGAGGAAGCTCTCTGCTTGGAGTACTGCTAATCGGCGGTGGTAGACCGATTTCATGCGCGTTATTGGTGGTACTATTGGTAGCAGGCACAGATTGGTTTTCCTGAACGCTATCTTGTTGATTATCAGAGGATGCAGGGGAACCAGAAAAGTCGATACTCTTTTCGGTTGCATTTGAAGATTGCTGTTTTTCATGCTCAGTGGGTGATTTTAATGCAGAGCTGATGGCAATAATCAGAAGCAAAAGTACTAGTATACCAACGCCGATCATCATTTGCTGACGGGATACGGCAAGTTTAGGTTGATTGGATTGGCGTTTCGATCGCGGAGGACGACGATCAGAAGTATCGGGTTTAAATTCAGTTTCTGTCTTTTGTTTCTTTTCTGATTCTAATTCGTCCATATGCCCTCCCAGCAGAGATAATACTGCCAATTACTATTTAAGAGGTTTTGGCAGCCTGACCTAACTAAATAAAACCGATAATGCACTATCTGATAGAGCTATCTGATAGATAATATAGCTATTTTATAGCATAACAGCTAAGGAATGATTCATCATTCAGATAATTACGTATTTTAGTTGGTGGATGGTTGGCATAGGTGAATAGCCTCCAATATAACTTCTTTCCTAATATCAGAACGAAGTTTGGCTTCCCCAATAGCTGTAGGCAGCACTAAATGTAATTTTCCTGCGGAGACTTTTTTATCGCGCATCATATGAGACAAGTAGTCATCTGGGGACATTTCCACTGGGCCGTTGACAGGTAGTTTTGCGCGTTCCAGCAGGCGGATAATACGTTGAGTATCTTGTTGTGAAAATGTACCGACAAGCTCAGAAGTCCGTGCCGCCATTACCATGCCAGCAGCAACGGCCTGGCCATGCAGCCAGATACCGTAACCTATTTCGGCTTCAATTGCATGGCCAAAGGTGTGACCAAGGTTTAACAGCGCCCGTATTCCATTGCGTTCTTGCTCATCAGCTGTGACAACCATTGCCTTGAGTTCACAGCAGCGACGGATGCAATAAGCCATTGATTGATTATCGAGAGCCAGTAATTTCTCAATATTGTCTTCAAGCCAGCTAAAGAATTCACCGTCCAGAATAATGCCATATTTGATGACTTCAGCCAGGCCAGCATATAACTCTTGAGCTGGCAATGTTTTCAGACAATTGAGATCGACAACTACAGAAGCTGGCTGGTAAAAAGCCCCAATCATGTTTTTGCCGAGGGGATGGTTGACCCCTGTTTTCCCGCCGACAGAAGAGTCAACCTGAGAAAGTAATGTGGTGGGTACTTGGATGAAACGAGTGCCACGCTGATAACTGGCTGCGGCAAACCCCGTCATATCACCGATTACACCACCACCGAGAGCGATAAGCGTTGTGTCACGACCATGATTATTTTCCAGCAGGGCAGAAAATATGTCGTTGAGCACAAAAAGCGATTTGTACTGTTCGCCGTCAGGCAAGATAACCTCATCTACCCGAAGCCCCATTTCCTGCAATGTGGATTTCACCTGCTCAAGATACAGGGAAGCCAGCGTTTCATTAGTTACAATCATGACCTGTTGGCCTGCTTGCAAGGGCTTGAACGCCTCATTGGTAGAAAATAGGTCTTCGGCTATGGTGATCGGATAGCTTCTTTCACCTAACGTAACAGTCACTTGTTCCATATCAGCTTTCGCCTTATCGTTTGCCGCAGAGCGAATCCGCTATAATTAGTTTTTTTCCAATAATTCAACCACTTGGTTAGCGACGACTTTGGCGCTTTGCTCATCCGTACGAATAGTCACGTCAGCAATTTCCTCGTAAAGAGGGTTACGCTCATCAGCCAAATTTTCTAAAACTTCACGTGCTGGTGCGTCAACCTGAAGTAAAGGGCGTTTTTTATCGCGCTGAGTACGAGCCAACTGTTTTTCGATGGTTGTTTCTAAATAGACGACCACACCACGGGCAGACAGGCGATTACGGGTTTCTTTCGATTTAACTGAACCCCCACCAGTAGCCAATACAATGCCTTGTTTTTCAGTCAGTTCGTTAATTATTTTTTCTTCGCGGTCGCGGAAGCCTTCTTCGCCTTCCACATCAAATACCCAGCCCACGTCAGCTCCGGTACGTCGCTCAATTTCTTGATCAGAGTCGTAAAACTCCATATTGAGTTGCTGAGCTAACTGACGACCAATAGTGCTTTTGCCGGCACCCATAGGCCCAACCAGAAAGATATTGCGTTTCTCTGCCATGTTTTTGGTATTACTAAGACTATTTGTTAATGATAACCCGCCCCGCCAATCAGATTAGCCGCGGGACCTAAACTGAAACCTCATGAGTGATAATGTGAGATCAGATAGGAAAATTATCTCAGCACATCAACCTGTATTGCAACTATATAAATCTGGCACGAGCTTTTGTTATCTGCCCCATGCTTTTGCTGGCTGATTGAGAGCCTAATATCTGTAGACTCTTACTTGTGATGTTAGACCTGCTCACTCAATTAGGTAATCCTTGTATGCTAAATTACACTCAGCGTCAAATCCATAAACAGGCCAGACCAAGAAAAATGGTGCGTGAACTGATAAAGAAATCACAATTAACTTCAATAATATACTGATTTATATGTGATATATTTAATTTGATTAAATGTTGATCAATTGAGGTGTAATAAAAATTACGAGTTCTCTTCGGCTGTGTTGTTCTCCATTTTGATTAAATAATGTACCTATCAGGGGAATATCTGATAGGTAAGGGACTTTTTGCTGGTTTGCTGTTTTTTTCTGTTGAAAGATACCGCCCAGAATCAGTGTTTCTCCATTTCTGACCGTGACTTGAGTTATGATCTCCTGTTTATCTATGGCAAGATTTTCATTTCCTCCCTGACTGATAGGAAAACCAGGTGCGTTTTGGCTGATTTTCAGGGCAAGCCGGATTTTACCCTCCCGCAAAATATGGGGTGTCACTTCCATGCCTAATACTGCTTCTTTAAACTGGATCGTCGTTTTGTCCTTGTCTTGAATAATATAGGGGATTTCTGAACCTTGCTTGATGCTGGCGGATTGCTGGTGAGATGCGGTCAGCCGGGGGCTGGCAATAATATCGAGCTGATTTTCCTGCTCCAGTGCGCTAAGCTCCATTTCCAGCAGATTTGCGTGAATGCGTGCGGTATTCAATACTAACCGATGGCGTTGATTGCCTGCTGGTTGATGTAGATTCAAGCGATTTAGCCCGATTGCGCGATTCAGAGGATCAGCGATGATGCCCCAATGAATCCCCAATTCATGCAATGCTTCTCTGCTGCTGGTAACAATATGGGCGGTAATCTGCACTTGTTGCTGCGGAGTATCGACTTCTTTCAGCCAGTTTCTGATACGGGTAATGGCATCAAACTTGTCTTCCAGTATCACACTGTTGGTCAAGGGGTCATGCTCAACTTTTCCCCATTTTGTCAGCAGAGCAGGGCGATTTTTTTGCAGCCGTTCTGCAACCTGTTCTGCATCGGCATATTTTAGGGTAATTGTCTGATATTCGATCTCCTGTTCCTGTTGTTCCGTTGAGGAAAATTCCATGTCATCTGCTATTGGGTCAATGGGGGGCTGGAACGGATTTCTTACAGATCTTTCGACCTCAGAACGATTTTCTACGTTATAGCTGTTTTCTGCCTCCGGGCTATTTTCTATGGCGGAGCCGGAAATTGGCAGTAACAGACAGATAAGCAGGCTCAATGAATGTCGTCTGTTCATGATTTCTCCCCATTACCGTTAACAGAAGCAGGCTGTATTTTATTTGGCAAGTTCATATCAGGTGGTTCTAAGTCTGATAAGGTCATATCTGATAAAACGATGCGGACGATAAGGTTGCCATCAATAGGGTTTATGGTGAGATGTTTAATCAGTAATGGAGGCTGCAACTGCTGAATTTCACTCAGGAAATGGAGAAGTTGATCATAATTCAGTGACAGTACGATATGCCAGAAAATCTGATTATTTTCTTTATAGCTTTTCCATTCCATAAGCTGGCTGCCTGAATGGATCAGGGGTAAATGCAGTCGTTTGAGTACGGTTGCCTTGTGGGATGGTTCATTTTTTGATGGAATACCCTTTGGCGAAATGTCCCTTGAATAAACGTCCCTTGAATGAATATAGTTATTTTGGCCAAGTTCTGCCGTGATTTGCCGGATTTTCTGCTGAATATCAAACAAGGATGGCAGCTCTTTGATTCGCTGTTGAGATTGTGTAGCATTATTCTGTTGTTCTGTAATATGGCGCTGAAAGGCATGGATTTTATGCTGGTTTTCCTGCCAAATAAAAAAATAGAAACTCATCAGCAGCAAAATGATAACTAATTGCTGCCATAGGAATTGTTGCCACACAGGTCGATGAAACCACTCAAGGTAATTACTTCTCACGGGCTTCTCCTATCAGCCAGTCGGCATCAATAGTAAAGACTTTGATCTGATCTTCAGTCGTGGTCATTTTTTTAAGTTGAACATTGATGAGAGCCGGATCGTCGGTCAGGTTATCTAACAAATCAGAGATTTCTGCGTAGTCTTGGCTATGGGCGGTAAAAATGAGTTGTCCGTTGTCATCGCTAAATGCTGTGAGCCAGCTGTTTTCCGGTAATAAATGGGGAAGTTGACGAAATAACTGTAAGTAGCGTTGATTCTGTTCCATGAATATCTGTTTTTTCCGTAATAATTGGCCCAATTGATCATGCTGTTGTACTGCATGATCCGTTTCCTTGATAGTTTGTCCTAATAGTGTTGATTGGTACTTAATTTCCGTTAATTGCCTACAATATTGCTCAATTTGGTTGGTTTGCTGCGTAGAAATACACAGCAACACAATAGCCCATAATGTGAGTTGCAAGCAGAGCAACAACCCCCACTTCTGACATTGACGTTTCAGTTTTTTCTGTCGCCAAGGCAAAAAATTGACTTGATACATCATTGATCATCCGGCCTGAGAGCTAACCCAGCGGCAACAATAAACGCATTTATTGGTTTTGGTAACGGAGGCTGATAATGGCGGAATGCTGATAAAATCTGCCAAGGATGAGCTGATTCTGTGGGTTCTGGTATCGCCTTTATTGATGTTGTTTGTTCTTCATCCTCCCCTTCATTGCTGTAATAAATCGCACAGCTTTCTGTTTCTGATGTAATGGGTAATTGCTTGATGACCTGAGCCAGATCAGGATGTGATTGTGATGCTATCAGCCCATAGCCAAAAGGATGATTGGCGGGGGAAACCCATAGCCAGTCCATTGTGCGTTTATGAACCAGCCAACTGTTATCAGGAATACCTGCGAGCCTGGCTGCATAACGTAACGCACAAGGCGCAATATCAATAACGTCAGGGGATAGATTGATATCCGTGAATAATTTCACCCAAAGTTCGAGATCTTTTTGGCGCGTGGCGCTGATGTAAACTTGCTGACCATGAATACGGTAGTCCAATGCAAGTTCCCTGACGGGAAACTGTTTTTCAGCACAGGCATGTACAAACCAGCCAAGTTCGGGTTCTTGCATTGTCGTATGGTTAGGTAAGGGGATTTGTCTCTGTAAGGTTTGTTGAACAGGGAGTGTTAATCTTAGGCTAATATTTTTGGGTAATATTTGCCGCCATTGCATTAAGATGTGACGTAATTTTTCAGGATATTGCAGCCGTCCCCCGGAAATAATTTCGTTTGATAAGCGGTATTGCCAGCAATGTCGCAGTTGCCAGCCATCACGACGCTTAGTGGCTGCAAGAGCGCGGATGTCATGATCTTGGATATCCAGTCCGATATACCATTTAGATGGATACATGTAGAGATCTCCCTATCTACTATTAATAAAAACGGTTATTCATGAAAGCCGTTGTTTATGAAAATTTTGTTCATGAAAAGGTCATATTCATAGTGCTGTATAGCCTTTATACTGTTCCCTTTATACTATGTACTGATCGTTTATAAACTGCCCGATTAACATGGCGTGAGAAATTTCAGGTGAAGTTCATAAAGTATTTTTTGATCCTTATTGTTGTTTGCATTTTATTGGGAACCGCCTCGATTTTTGGTTTGTATAAATATATCGAGCCACAGTTGCCTGATGTTGCGACTTTAAAGGATGTCCGATTACAAACACCAATGCAGGTGTTCAGTGCTGATGGCGAATTGATAGCCCAATATGGTGAAAAACGTCGTTTGCCCCTTACCTTGTCCGAAATGCCTCCCTTGATGATGAAAGCCTTTATCGCCACAGAAGATAGTCGTTTTTATGAACATCATGGTGTGGACCCTATCGGGATTATTCGTGCGGCTTCTGTAATAATGATGTCCGGTCAGGCTACTCAGGGAGCGAGTACCATCACGCAGCAGCTTGCGAGAAACTTTTTCCTCAGCCCAGAAAAAACGCTGATACGTAAAGCGAAAGAAGCATTTCTGGCGATTAAGATCGAACAACTGCTAACGAAAGATGAAATTCTTGAGTTGTACCTCAACAAGATCTATCTGGGGCAACGTGCCTATGGTGTTGGTGCTGCGGCTCAAGTCTATTTCGGCAAAACAGTCAATGAACTGACGTTGAGTGAGATGGCAATGATTGCCGGATTGCCGAAAGCCCCGTCAACGTTTAACCCGCTTTATTCTTATGACCGGGCTGTGAACCGCCGTAATGTGGTATTGGGACGGATGCTGGAAGAGGGGTACATCACCCAGCATCAATACAATGAAGCCAGAGAAGAGAAATTGGTTGCCCGTTATCATGGCCCGCAAATTGTTTTCTCCGCGCCTTATCTGACGGAAATGGCGCGTCAGGAAATGATCAATCGTTATAGTGAAAATGCTTATACCGATGGATATAAGGTCTATACTACGATTACACACAAAGCTCAGTTGGCCGCGGTGAATGCCGTTCGTACTAATGTGATTGATTACGATATTCGTCATGGTTATCGCGGTGCGCAGGAAGTGTTGTGGAAGGCGAGCCAGCCAGCCTGGGATCAGGCACAGATTATCAATAAGCTGAAAACGTTGCCTAAATATGGCCCTCTGGTGCCTGCGGTTGTGACTAAATCCGGCACTAACCAAGCAGAAGTTATGTTGGCGGATGGCAGTAAAGTTGAACTGACGATGGCGGGTGTCCGTTGGGCCAGGCCATTCAAAACCGATGGCTTGCAGGGGGCTGCTCCGCGTAGCGTCATTGAAGTCATTCATGCTGGTGAACAGATTTGGGTCAGAAAAGTCAATGATATCTGGTGGCTGGCTCAGCTCCCTCAAGTCAATGCAGCGCTGGTTTCCATCAATCCGATGGATGGTGCGGTAGAAGCGCTAGTGGGCGGGTTTGATTTTGAACTGAGTAAATTTAACCGTGTGACGCAATCACTGCGTCAGGTTGGTTCCAATATCAAGCCATTCCTGTACACCGCTGCGATGGATAAAGGGCTGACGCTGGCATCTCTGTTGAATGATGCACCTATCAGCCGCTGGGATTCAGGTGCAGGAACAGATTGGCGTCCGAAGAACTCACCACCGACTTACAACGGGCCGATTCGTCTGCGTCAGGGATTGGGGCAATCGAAGAACGTGGTGATGGTGCGTGCCATGCGGGCGATGGGGGTGGACTACGCGGCTGATTACCTGAAACGTTTCGGATTGCCGGGCGAAAACATTGTGCGCACAGAATCTTTGGCACTGGGTTCCCCTTCATTTACACCAATGCAGTTAGTCCGTGGTTATGCGGTAATGGCGAATGGGGGTTACTTGGTTGACCCTTACTTCATTACCAGAATTGAAGATAATGAAGGGAAAGTCCTGTTTGAAGCCAGGCCTAAACTGGCGTGTCCGCAATGTGAAAACATTCCGGTGATTTATGGTGAGACGGCACGTTCCATCGAATTGTCTGAAGATTCCATTGAGGATGTGGCTCATTCCGATGAGCCACAAGATTCAGCTTTGCCTCCTCAGCCTGATTTAGAGCGTGTTTCGACAAATACTAACGTTGATGACCAGCAATATGCGCCTCATGTTATCAGCACACCGCTGGCATTTTTGATCCATGATGCCTTAAATACCAATGTCTTTGGTGAACCGG
Source organism: Xenorhabdus koppenhoeferi (assembly GCF_900116635.1). GTDB lineage: Bacteria > Pseudomonadota > Gammaproteobacteria > Enterobacterales > Enterobacteriaceae > Xenorhabdus > Xenorhabdus koppenhoeferi. Next base: position 20,540 of record NZ_FPBJ01000030.1, read on the forward strand.
GTTGGATGGGAACGGGCTGGCGTGCCGCCCGTGACTTGAAGCGTCGTGATATTGGCGGCAAAACGGGAACGACCAACAGTTCGAAAGATGCGTGGTTCTCCGGTTATGGCCCAGATAGGGTGGCAACGGTTTGGATTGGTTTTGATGAGCACAGCAGAAGTCTGGGACGTACTCCGGTATTGAAAGGTGAAGGGGGAGCGAAAACGGCCCAACCAATTTGGGATGATTTTATGAAGGTTGTGCTGGGAGGTGTTCCTGAGAAAATAATGGAGCAGCCTGTCGGCATTGTTTCCGTCACGATTGATCGGGCAACGGGTAAGTTATCTAACGGTGGCAGCAATACCCGTGAAGAATATTTCATTGAAGGGACACAGCCGATGGAATATGCAATGCCGGATGTGGGTACAACGGTTACCGAGAATGGTGAAAGCCATGAGTTGTTTTGATTGAGTTTCTCAATATCGGGTCGTCGCTGAGAGAGAAATTGAGCACTATCTTTGTCTGCTTTATTCTCAAACATTCTAACTTGCTGATATAGATCAAACAGATAAGCAAGTTCAGGTAAACCAGGAAAGCAATAGAGATCAGGATTATCATTAAAAAGCGTTTTGTAGCTGATTCTTGTATCTATACACTTCGTCTTTCAAACTGCCTCTTTGTTGGCTGCGCTCGCTCACCCCGGTCACATAGTTATCTATGCTCCCGGGGATTCGTTCCTTGCCGTCGCGCTGCATCTTGAAATCCAATGGGTATATATTTTATTTGCCATAAAATGACTACCTTTTAAATAGAAAACGTGGTTAGAGGGAACAACATTTCTATTTTCAATTCATAACTATGATTTATGTATTATTGACTGATGAGCATGGTTACACTATGGCCTGTTAATGATGGTGATCCCGCTTAAAATATATTTAGGATCTGATCGTTTCTTAAAAAATTATTTTATTTCAATGTGATTTGCTTTAAATATAGAATTTATCAGAAAATAAGGTGTTTTTATTAGAGATATAATTATGGTGTGAATTAATTTTAAAGATATAGTAAATATGTTTATTTATTGTTCTTAATAAACTGAATTTTTTAGTGAATATATAGGAGAATGAGATTACTAATAAAATTAAACATTGTTTTATTAAGGTGATTATTTTTATTTCCTGATTTTTGTTTAAAATAGTAGCAAAATGGGTACCGAGTTAGTATTTTCAATACCCATATTTAGAAAGCAATCTGATTAAACTTTCCCATTATTTTGTTTGTGCAGATATTGCTGAGCAAAAAACAGGGCACTGATGTTTCTGGCTTCGTTGAAATCGGGATGCTCCAGTAGTGACATCATGTCAGAGATAGGCCAGCGTACCTGTACTAAGGGTTCTGGCTCATCCCCTTCTAAATGTTCTTGATAAAGACCGTGGGCAATCACAATATTCATCCTGCTGGAGAAATAGGATGGTGCCATAGTTAATTTCGTCAACAGTTCGAATTTTTTTGCACCGAAACCAATTTCTTCCTTTAATTCACGATTGGCCGCTTCAAAGACGTTTTCCCCTGCATCAATAGCACCTTTGGGAAAACCTAACTCGTATTGCTCAATGCCAACAGCATATTCGTGAATAAGAACCAGCTCATCCCCGGTAACAGGAATAATTAGGACTGCTTCACGGTTTGTGGGTTTCATACGTTCGTAAACTCTTTTCACACCATTGCTGAATTCAAGATTAACAGATTGAATATTGAATAAACGTGATTGGGCAATATCATTTACATTCAGAATCTTAGGTTTTTTTAGAACAGTCATGCTTGCCCCTGAAGGTTATCATATATTGGTCAATTTTAAATAATAATGCACTGAATTAGTTAATTTATCTTAGCTAATTCAAGGAATGATGATGAAATTGGATACTCATCCAAATTTTGCCTTAATATGGCTGATTATGTTAATAAATGATAGCGATTATCGCTTGAATATATTTTTGTTGATATCTTACTCTGGCAACAAAATTTTATTTCCTGGAAAGATATGAGAAAATTTACATAATCTTTTGTAAATAAAATTAAAAATAGAAGGCAAGAATAGGAATAGCCTGATTCTGAGTGTTTCACGAGATTGTTATTCTGCCAGTCTCTGTACTGCTGTTATGGGCGTGGGGAAAAAATGAGTTTATTGGTCATTATATTGGCTATTTTTATCATTAGTCTGATTATAATGGCTTCCTTTCTGGCTTTCAGATGGAGACGGCTCGATAACGCGCGTTATCTACCATCAATCACCAAGACTGGTCGCCGTAAACTGAATGCTGATGAATATCAAGCCATTGAATATTACTTAAGAAATGCCAGCTTTCTGATTAAGCCGGACGGTAGACAACAATCAGGCTACCCGGCATTAACGATCAAAAGCGACGATGTTTATACTATCAACCATCCTATCACCCGTTTTTCTGCTGCTATGGATGAATCGCACCATTGGCGTCATTATGTTGATGAAACGGAAATACATCTGCCTGTATGGCTGGAGCCGTTTATCAAGCAGCAAAATATCATTGAGATCGTCCAGACTTCATCAATGCCGGTTGTCATCGCACTCAATGGCCATTTTTTGAAAGATTATCAGAAGGATTTGTCCATTGCCCGGGTCATGGCAAAGAATGAACATGCCTCAATTCAAAAAAATGGTAATTTGAGTGCCAATTTACTGAATGTCCGCAAGGAAACACTCGAAGAGCATCGGCTTCGACATTCAACAGGTATTCAGGAAGGCATCCTTATGTGTGTAGGGATGTCACTGTGGTTTACTGCCCTTTTTTTACCTATTCCAACGTTTCCGTGGTTAATACCGGCATCTCTGACACTCATATTGGGCAGTTTCTGGCTGAGTTTCCGGTTGCCTCCTGAACGGAAACTATCAAGTATCCATTGTTTCAGCGGTATTCCGAAACGTTGGGGAATATTCAGTGAGTTTGAACTGGAGCAGAGAGAAAATATATCGCTCGGTGGGATTGATCTTATCTATCCACCACATTGGGAACCTTATGTTTCCCATGATTTAGACCAAAATACCAATATAGATATGTATGCTAATTTCCATGTCATCCGGCAGGGACATCACCTTTCCTTACATGAAGAAGAAAAACACTATCCCTACCAGCGTTACAGGAAGAACCTGCTATTGGTGATTTTCTCTGTAACAGCCATGTTACTGCTTTATTTTTATCAGCCTGTGAGCTTATCGATGCGCCTTAGTTTTGCCTGGCTACATGGGAGCAATACTAAGGTCATCAGCAGTGTCACTGAACTGCAAAATATATCGTTGCAGGAAGGGGATGTCCTGAAGGTCAAGGGAGTAGGAATGTGCTATTTTCCGCCTGAAATTGTACCGAAATACAACTATGCCACAATATTTGCGCCATTTGATTGTATGGGTATTTATTGGAATAACGAGATTCCGTTACCTCTGATTGAGTCAGATGTTATCGATAAGGCATCGCTACTGATCACGACGGTTAATGATCAATTACATCGGGTTGAACGTAACCGGAAAGTCAATCCCAGCCTGAATGAAGCGATTGCTAAGTCGGGCATGACTCTGCTCGACAACTTTTCACAGATTATTTTGAAGACGAATAGTTTATGTCATAAAGATGAAGCCTGCATTCGCCTGCAAAACGCGCTGGTCAATCTGGGTAATGCCAAAAGTTGGAATGATCTACTGAGTAAAGTGGAAAAAGGGACGCTGAATGGAACCAGAGTATTATTGCGGACCGCCAGTGCGGAAGCATTACAAAAATTGGTTGATGCTACTACGGCATCCTTTATTTATCAGGAAATTCAGAGGATGTCTATTTTAATGAACAGCCCATCTCCTGGAGGTGTCTTGCTGCTCAGTGATGAAAGAATGCCATTGGTTGAATATCCGCTGCGGACAGGCAATATGTTTGAAAATTCTGCTATGGACAGGTGGCAGGAATTATTGAATTTCTCAGAGATGCTGATGCGAACTCCATTTGAAACAGAAGGGATTATCACGGGCTTATCTGAGGATGCCAATGGAACTCTTAACATTGTGCTGCACCGCGAGCCGAAGACCACAGATCTTATTCGCTATCTGAGTAGCTGTTTGCTGGTGGCAATATTGCTGGTGACATTTACAACCAACATTATTCTGATAATAAATAAAATACGTAAGAACCGGCGCCGTCTCAAATTCATCATTCAATATTATGATAACTGTTTCGGTTCTACTGCACGGTCAGTGGATTAGCGGTGATCCGGTGTGCTGTGTTACCCTCAGACGGTTTTTTGCCAGCGACGATTTAGACATTTGGGAGAAACAACCATGTCGAATTCAGAAAATGAGAGAGATTTATGAATAAGCATGACCAATTATACCGCTTTTTATTTGAAAGCCACTCTGTCAGGGGAGAACTGGTTTCCGTCAGTGAGACGTACCAGCGTATGTTGGAAAATCATGACCTTCCGCAACCTGTGCAGCGACTATTGGGTGAATTGTTGGTCGCAGCCAGCTTGTTGACGGCCACGTTGAAATTCAACGGGGATATTACGGTACAAATTCAAGGTGATGGGCCGGTCAAACTGGCGGTGATTAATGGTAATAACCAGCAGCAGATGCGTGGAACAGCCCGCATTGATGGCAAAGTAAATGCTGCGGGCAGCTTGCATGACATGGTAGGTAATGGTTACATGGTCATCACTGTGACTCCGACAGAAGGTGAACGCTATCAGGGCGTTGTAGCACTGGAAGGTGAAACGCTGGCGGAGTGTCTGGATGCCTACTTCAAACAGTCTGAGCAGCTACCGACCCGTCTGTTTATCCGTACCGGAATTCAGGATGGGAAAATGGCGGCAGGCGGCATGTTATTGCAGATTCTGCCGGATGCTCAGGAAAGCAGTGACGATGTCCTTGAACATCTGGTGCAACTCACTGCAACCATCAAAGGGGAAGAGCTGTTCACACTGAACGCGGAAGAGATTTTGCATCGTCTTTATCATGAAGAAGATGTCACACTCTATGAGCCTCAGCAGGTCGAATTCCGTTGTTCCTGTTCCCAGCAACGCTGCGCTGATACGTTGGTGACACTGCCTGATGCTGATCTTCAGGAAATTCTGCATAAAGATGGCAAAATCGATATGGAATGTGAGTTTTGTGGCACGCATTATATTTTCGATGAGAAAGATATCAGTGAAATAAAGACAGTGAAAAAAGAACAGTTGCACTGATCTTTTGGTTTCACTAATAGATGCGGTTGTACTAATCGCGTGAATAACTGTTTATTAGGGCGTAGCATACGCCCTTTTTACTGTTAATCCCTTTCTCATTCCGTGTTCTGTGTCTCATATAAGCTCAAAAAAATTAATGCAATTTCAATTTTTTGATAGCAATCGCTGTTAATTAGTCATAATTATTTATTATCCCCCACAGAGATATACCCATTGGATTTCAAGATGCAGCGCGACGGCAAGGAGCGAATCCCCTGGAGCATAGATAACTATGTGACCGGGGTGAGTGAGCGCAGCCAACAAAGCTGCAACTTGAAAGACGACAGGTATAGATAAGGTATAACTGACCAGGAGCAATAAATGAGCGTTACAGGTATTACTGAGCAGGAACTTGCGGTTTATGGTATTCGTGATATTGGTGAAATTGTTTATAACCCAAGTTATGAATTGCTATTTTCTGAAGAAACCCAATCCTCACTACAAAGATATGAGCGCGGCACATTAACTAACCTTGGTGCTGTTTCAGTGGATACGGGCATTTTCACCGGACGTTCTCCGAAAGATAAATACATCGTCCGCGATGATGTTACCCGTGATACCGTATGGTGGGCAGATCAGGGTAAAGGTAAGAACGATAACAAACCGCTCAGTCAGGAAACTTGGTCTCATCTTAAGGGCTTGGTTACTCAACAACTTTCAGGCAAACGTCTGTTTGTCGTGGATGCTTTCTGCGGGGCCAATGCAGATACGCGTCTGAAAGTACGTTTTATCACGGAAGTGGCGTGGCAGGCACATTTTGTGAAAAATATGTTTATTCGTCCATCTGACGAAGAGCTGGTTGACTTCACGCCTGATTTTATTGTGATGAATGGTGCTAAGTGCACGAACCCACAATGGAAAGAACAAGGGCTGAATTCAGAAAACTTTGTTGCTTTTAACCTGACAGAACGGATGCAATTGATTGGTGGTACTTGGTACGGCGGTGAAATGAAAAAAGGGATGTTCTCAATGATGAACTACCTGCTACCACTTAAAGGTATCGCTTCCATGCACTGCTCTGCCAATGTAGGCGGAAAAGGGGATGTCGCCATTTTCTTTGGCCTTTCCGGTACAGGTAAAACCACCCTTTCCACAGATCCTAAGCGCAAGCTTATCGGTGATGATGAACACGGTTGGGATGATGACGGTGTATTTAACTTTGAAGGTGGTTGTTACGCAAAAACCATCAACTTATCCAAAGAAGCTGAACCGGATATCTATCACGCTATTCGCCGCGATGCCCTGCTGGAGAATGTCACTGTACTGGCTGATGGTTCGGTTGATTTCAATGATGGTTCCAAGACAGAAAATACCCGCGTTTCTTATCCTATCTACCATATTGACAATATTGTTAAACCTGTATCAAAAGCAGGGCACGCTACTAAAGTCATTTTTCTGACGGCAGATGCTTTCGGTGTATTGCCTCCGGTTTCTCGCCTGACACCAGAACAGACCCAATATCACTTCCTGTCTGGTTTTACCGCAAAACTAGCGGGAACTGAACGCGGTGTAACAGAGCCAACACCAACCTTCTCTGCGTGCTTTGGTGCGGCATTCCTGTCGCTGCATCCGACTCAATATGCAGAAGTGCTGGTTAAGCGCATGCAGGCATCAGGTGCAAAAGCTTATCTGGTCAATACTGGCTGGAACGGCACTGGAAAACGCATTTCTATCAAGGATACCCGTGCGATTATTGATGCTATCTTAAATAGTGATATTGAAGACGTGGATACCATCGAACTGCCGATTTTTGATTTGTCTGTACCGACTACATTACCGGGTGTAGATACGACTATTCTGGATCCCCGCAACACTTATGCGGATAAATCCGAATGGGATGTTAAAGCAAAAGATCTGGCACAACGTTTTGTCGATAACTTTGATAAATACACTGATACCGCTGCGGGTGCGGCATTGGTGAAAGCAGGACCTAAGCTGTAATACCGCTCTGATTAATCAAAAAAAAGCCAACATTAAGTTGGCTTATAAAGTAAACACTGGAAGCAATGTGAGCAATGTCGTACTTTCGCATGAACCTTGAAGGTAGTGCACCGAAAGTGTTAGCAATGATAATCGTTCTCAATATCATTTGTAAAGTGTTTTTTTAATCAAATTTAGCTTATTTTGTTATTGGAGTGGTTAATACTCTCCCAATTCCATTTGATAGAGGTGTTGTGTGCCTCTGTCGTGAAACTGGTATGGTGCCAATTGGTAGCCTCGTAACCACAGCAAAAACCACCCATTATGCTCATCGGGGCACAGCCCTGCGAACCGGAATCCGCCTTTTTTGAGTGATGGGCACAATGTCAGAGATTCTTCACAGGCAGGCAGTTTTAAGTAGACTAACTGTCCGGCTGGAAAATCAATGACTTCTGACAAAAAATCAGATGGAACATTGTACAGCGTAATTTCCAGGCGATGCCCGGATTTTTTGATGCTAAATGGCTCTGAGGTAAAAGAACGACGACATACTTGTTGTGCATAAGGTAATGATTCACCAACATATTGTCTGATTTGGTCAACCCAGTTGCGCCAAGGCTGAGGCCAGTTCAGTTTAGGCAGTGGCAATGATTTCAGAGGTAAGATGCCCTGTACAATACTTTCAGGCTCTGGCAACCCAAATGGAGAATCAACATAATCCAGCATCAGTGCTGTGGAATAAAAGCCTAAATTTCGAGCGATATACTGGCTTTTCGGATGCGAACATACCTGTTTCATCGTCAGCAACTTATAGTTTTGCTCTTTCGCATAATGGCATAAATAACTGCTGAGAGACTTAGCTATGCCATAGCCCTGAAAATCAGGTTCTACGGCAATGAGTGCAAGCTCAGCATGGTTTTGGTGCACTGCATCCTTAACCAACGAAGCATGACCAATGAGGCATCCTTGATAGAACGCCAAGGCTGAATACCACTGTCCTGTGACTTGATAATCATCAATCAGTCTGGGCAGGTAGATGTCAGGATAGACATACGCATCGCCGTAGACTTCACGGAACAATTGGCTGATTTTTTTATCATCACCCGACTGATAGCTTTGAATCTGAATAGCGGAAGGGAAGATAGTCATCGATTTCAACCTTTAATTATAGCTACGCAGATCCACAACCCGTTGCAATTTCCCTGATCGTGGGTGCGTGTACATATCATCAATATTGGTCTGAACGATTTCCAACATATTTTGCTCTGTGCAATCCTTGCCCAAGCTTGGAAGGGCAGCCAGTACCCTATGGCGTATCTTGCCGATATCGACAGGTTGAAGGCTTGCCACCAATAATCTGATTTTATCTTGCCCTGCCTGTTGGGATAGCTCTAACTGCCAGGCCAGAAGCTCAGTCTGTTGTGATAACTGTGCGGCCAAATCGTCAGGGAATAATGACAGTGTCCCAAACCGAATCCGATAGCCCTGATTGGCTCGCCCTTGCAGGGCAAATCTACGGTATTCCTGTTCCGGCTCACACCAGCAAGCCAAATCGCCGGTAGGATAGCGAATAACAGGCATCAGCCGACGTTGCAGATTAGTCACAACTAATAGTCCTTTGTGCCCCGGTGTCGTGATCGGCTGGTAGGTAATTTCATCCACGATTTCAACAATCGTATCTTCATCAAATACCCGGTGTTCTCCTTGCTGACACTCAGGATCAGCAAAGCCGATCAAACCCGCATCAACACTGGCACAACCGATTGATCCCAAACGTGCTTTAGGAAAAACTTGTCTGATAATGGCGGCTTGCGCATCAAACAGACTTTCTCCCCCGTAAAGAATGGTCTCTACCATCGGCAAAGTTTGCCCCGTATCTTTCAGGTAGTAGGCAAATCGAATTAATTGAATCGGTACACCCGCCAGTACGTTTATATTGTGGAGTTTAATATTATTGGTCAGTAATTCGTCTTCAACCTTGCAGGTGAAAGGAAATTCCACGATAGGGAGTGGTGCTTTTGATAATGCGCCGTGGATAAATATAAAGCTGGTATAAAGGTCGCCGGCAAAAAATAGGTTGGCTACCCGATCTCCTGGCTTTAATTGATGTGCGATACCCTGACCAAAGGTGTGAGTAAATGCTTTCCACTCTTGTTGGCTAAAAACTGACAATCGTCCATCGCTGGTAGAGCCGCCTGTTTTATATACATGACCGCTTTCCAATGGTGCAGTCAGAACCGGCCATGCTTGTAAATCGTTTGATTGTGCCCAGTAATTATCGGGTTCCACGAGAGGCAAATCTTCCATAGTCCAGTTTTCCGAAACGGACTTGTAGAGATCTTGGTAATAGGCAGAATGCTCGCGCGCATGATGGAACAAATCAATCAATGTCGTTCTGGTCATCATCTTAATGTCACTCAACTAATATCTACGCAAATCAATATTTACGCAAGTCAATGAACAATGGTGTTTTTCCGCTGTGTGCATTTCGCTGGAACTCAGTGGCTGAGGTAGAAATCACATCTAAACTCAGTAATTCTCCTTCAACGACTTCGGTGAGTTTTTCATCCTGCAACAAACGCTGACGTACAGCGGCCGGATCAGAATGGTCAGCTAACAACAGAACGCTATCGACGCCGTTACTGTTATGATCAATTATCCATTGAACCGGTAATCTCAATTGTTCAGAGAAGTCAGCCAGATTGACGAAAATACTGCCTATGCGTAATGAAGAGCCGTGGCGCCCCACGTGGCGAGGACAGGCCACAGGAACAAGGTTGGTTTACCCAGTAGCCGAGATCGCCTAAATCATAACGCTGGACAGGTTGTGCCTCACGATGCAGAGAAGTAAAAATCAGACGACCCGTCTCGCCATCGGCCACAGGTTGATCATTTTCTTCATTGAGGATTTCCAGCCATTGGGTATCAGCCATTAAATGGAAAACTCCCTCTTCGCTGGCAGCACATGCGTGGCCTACCGGACCGGCATCCACTGAACCGTAGATCGTTGAGCGGATCAGAGTAATGCCAAAACTGGTCAGGAAAGTCCGCTGATTTATATTCAAGTGTTCCCCACCCGAAAACAGCTTACGAACGCCGCCGTATTCACGCAGCCTGGCTTCTTCGTTCAGAAATAACCGATGCAACGTACTTGGCATTCCTACCAGCGTATTAATGCGTTGGTTTACGATCAAATCGGCAATTTCGCTGAAATCATTGTCGTCAGGACCGCCCATCGGATATTGAGCTACGCCTAATTTATCCAGAATGGTAAAAAAGCTCATCATCCCCCCATACAATTTTCCGCCATATAACAGGTTCATCACCCGGTCGGTTGTTGGCTCAAGACCTGATGAAAATACGCCATCGGCAGCCGCCTGCATTTGGCGGTGATAATCCTGATAGCTGTAAGCGGCCAGTTTAGGCTCGCCACTACTTCCGCCACTGCGGAAAAATAGGCGGGATTTATCATTCGGCACCAGAGAGTGGAAATCCGCCTTGTTCAGTACCGGCAAATTTTCCAACCCATGTGGACGGGCTGGTGGAATATCAAGGTGAGCGCAGCCAGCCATCAAGTTGGGGGCAAGGCTTACAGAGACGCGCTTGGTCAGGCGTGACAGCGCGTAAACACCGTCGTGCGGCTCTCCGCTATAACCGCTATGCATTTGTCCCGGAGGCGCGATGCGGCTGACGCCGGCTGCAAACAGGGCGTGGCTCATTTCAGTGATATCTTTCTGATGAGTAATCAAAGCACAACTTTGCAGATGGTTACGCCAAGGCAGCAAAATAGAACACAAGCGTTGGCGGGGTGCCGGACGTATCTGCAATGTGCGGAACAAAGGGGAAGCCGCCAGTTCCTCTTCATGTCGCCATATTACCCGCCATCCGTCGGTCTGCCAGATTTCGCCGCGTACCTGCGTAAAGGCAAGATCGAGTTTTTGGAATGCTGTTTGGGTCGTAATTTCAGCCGCTTCCTGAATATCTGGTTTCAAAGCCGGATGCAATTCAGAGCGACGTTGCAGCGCAGCAGCCATACGCTGTCCGATGTTTCGCAAAACTTCGGGTTTGTCACTATCGACCAGTAAACATTGCGGACTGGAACAGGCTTGTTGGTCATAACAACAAACATCATCGGCCAGTGCATCCAATAGGGCATCATCGGTGGCTTCAGGATTCAACCAGGCAAAACTGATGCGATGTCCCCAATCTATCCAGCGACAACCGGATGGCAGTTGAGCGCGTATGGACTCCAGAGCAGAATCGCTGCCCCAGGCAGAAACCGCGTCCGCCTGAACAAGTAACCCGGCTAATTGCGTTACAGGTAACGGCAGTACAACTATCCGATCAGTTAAAGCCCCTGAAATATCGTGTGCCAAAAACTCAGACAAGAGTTGTGCACTAAATCCTTTATCGCTGCTGCTGGGACGTAACCAGTTAATATTGCCGACCAGCAAACTTTCTATCACTGCCATAAAGGGCAGGAGTTCAGCATTGGATGGGGTGATATGGACAACCAGTCCCAGAGGTTTCCAGGCTTCATAGCGATTCTCATCATAATCGAATCGACGCAGCGAAAAGGCATTCTGCCCGAGTTCCCGCTCCAGTTTTGTTTGCAGGACTTCGCGCTGGCAGAAGGCGATCAGCGCTTCACGGACTTTGGCATTGAACAGAGGATGATCGTCAAGACCTGACAGATAATCAGCAAAGCGTTGTGCGCAATCCAGTACCTGCCCGGAAGTATGCGGGTGTGCCAGTAGCTCAGGTAGCCGTTCACGCAAATCTGCGATTTTGTGTTCTGCCGAAATTAGGGTATTAATTGTATTCACGGAAGACATATCAAGATCTCTTAATCAATTCAGAAGCGGCAATCGCACAACTACGCGTTTTACTGGTGCCAGCACGACCAAGCAGTTCAAACCAGTCAGTATTCAGTTCACAACCACAGCTTTCACCGGAATGCAGCACAGCGAGATCGCTGGTGACGATGCTGTGGGCAGGGCATGAAGTGATAAAAGGAGATGTAAAATGCAGGAAACCCGGTTCTCCATAAGGCTGACGGGATAAATCAGTGGTGTGGCGAGTGTAAGCACGGGCATAAACTGGCACATGAAAATTATGGTGTGAACATTCAACATAAGGCACCGGATGCTCAACTGAACCATAACCATCACGGCAGCGAATATCGGGGATACCGAGTTGCTCAGCCAGGCGCTGATACAGCTCTTTTTTCGGAATGGATTTATCGGCATGAGTCTTCCAGCCACCGCCGAGGAAAACCAAAGATTCAGGATGTAATTTGAGTGATGGCAGTCCCATTTGCTCCATTCTTTGCAGGGTAAACCACAGAAAGGCAGGGAAACCGAAAATACGCACAGGTAACCCTTCCTCAGCAAATTGCTGAAGCGCCGCAATGGTGCCGAAAGGGTCGAATTCATTACCTTGCCCATTATGGCGCAAAGCATAATAAGCCCGATTCACTGGGGCATATTTACATAAAAACTGATCGGTATAGGCCGTACCTAAAGTGATGGCACCTGCGGGTTCGTAACTCAGCAGCAAATAGTTACAAGGTTGGTCTGGGGTATTCCAGCCATAATAATCGAAAATACAATCCACCATATGTTGGGCAGCCGTAATACTGTCGGTATCATAGCGCATGCGGCTTTTCTGCCCGGTCGTTCCGGAGGATGTCAGTTCCAGCGCATCTTTCGCGCTGTCGCTGAGTATCAGATTACGTTTGAAATAATTGGCAAATAGCAAAGGCAGGTTTGACCAATCGTCCTGCGCTATTATCGCTTGTTCATCCAGTCCATGCTCGGTCAGCCACTGTTTATAACCAGAGGTATGTTCACAGTGATAGAGCGTTAATTCCCGCATGGCGGCATCAAATAATGCATCATATTCGTCACAAGCACGATAAGGGTGTGTGACAGCACACAGCGCTTTGACGTGAGGTAGATTTTGCATATTCATACTCATTCTCAGTAACAATGACAGAGGGACGGTAATCGGGCGATCAGCAAAACAATACCGCTGATAAATAGTTCAGATTGCTCACTACATTTGTTTTCTATTTTCGGATTTAAGTAAAAAAATTAATAAATTTGCTAATTATTATGCTGAGCGTAATGATTTCCAATAGGTTTTATTTATTATTTTATATAATGAATAAAAATGCCTGATTTAGTTGGTCTTCGAGGCATTATGGGGGAATGATGTTGTAGATAACCGACATAAATGAAGACTATTATTTAATATATCTTCAATATATCGCTATTAGATAGCGTATTTTCGTTTTTGTAGTTAAAATCGGCCTGGTGCTTGCGGGCGCATTATTCCAAAGCCTAACGTAACAATCAAACTTTTTTTCTAATGTTTTGTGCTAATTCAGATGTTTTAGGTGATTATTGTTCAATAGGTTCATTTCAATATTTATTATAGTATTATTTATGATTTTAACTAATAAGGAGACAGAAAATGGCAATAGTCTGAGGAGTGGTCTGAGGAGTGGTAATGCGTCACTTGTTTATATAAATGAATACTCAATTTGGTTGGCGCATTTGATTCAGAAAAAAGCGGAGTTAATATTTTGTATATACCCAATGGATTTCAAGATGCAGCGCGACGGCAAGGGAATGAACCCCCAGGAGCATAGCTAACTATGTGACTGCTAACTATGTGACTGGGGTGAGTGAGCGCAGCCAACAAAGCTGCAACTTGAAAGACGACGGGTATAGATAGGGTGATATTTACCCGCCATTAATGAAGACTCAACAGCACTAACTGTTCTCAGCTTGCCTTACGAGAAAATAGTACGATTTGTTCACGGGCAGCCAGCGCCTGCGCACAAGCCCAGGCTGAACTCCATGCCCACTGGAAATTATACCCGCCGAGCCAGCCGGTCACATCGACTACTTCACCGATAAAATAGAGCCCTTTCACTTTATGGGTTTCCATTGTTTTTGATGACAACTCATTCGTATCTACACCGCCGAGAGTCACTTCTGCCGTGCGATAGCCTTCTGTTCCATTCGGCAGCACGTGCCAGCATTGCAGGGTTGTGATCAGATCTTTTTTCTGGGCAGGGTTAAGTTGCTTCAGGGAAAGTGCCGGCAATTGACCAAGCGACTGCAAACATTCAACCAAACGTTTAGGCAGTAGTTTAGCCAGCGTATTTTTCAAACCCTGATTCGGATGAGATTCCCGTTCTTGATCCAAAAAGCCCTCTAAATCTGTATCAGGAAGTAAGTTAATACTCACATACTCACCGGGTTGCCAGTAACTGGAGATCTGCAAGATAGCAGGGCCGGAAAGACCGCGGTGGGTGAAGAGGATATTCTCCCTGAATACTGTGCCATCTTTCGCGGTTACCACAGCAGGAACAGCCACGCCTGAGAGTGTTTGCAGTTGTTCCAATAGCGGTTTATGCAGAGTAAAGGGAACCAATGCCGCTCGTGTGGGCAGGATATTAAGGCCAAATTGCTCTGCGATGCGATAACCTAAAGGTGATGCGCCTAAGCCGGGCATTGACAAACCACCGGATGCCACAACAAGTGAGTGTGTGCTTACTTGTTTTCCTTCTGTGGTAACGACAAAGCCCTGTTCTTTCTTCTCTACATGTGTGACTTCACTGCGCAACCGAATAGTGACTTTCCCTATTTCGCACTCCTTTAATAGTAAGTCTATAATTTGTTGGGCGGAGTCATTGCAGAAAAGTTGTCCCAAGGTTTTTTCGTGATAAGGGATGCCATAGCGTTGCACGAGATCAATAAAATCCCATTGAGTATAGCGAGCAAGTGCTGACTTACAAAAATGGTGATTAGCAGAAAGGTAGGCCGTCGGTTCGGTATACATATTGGTAAAATTACAGCACCCGCCTCCAGACATCAAAATTTTACGGCCTGCTTTTTTACCACTATCCAGAACCAGAACGTTGAGTCTGGCTTGCCCTGCCTGAGCAGCACAAAACAAGCCGGCAGCGCCAGCACCAATAATAATTACATCAAATTTTTCCATTAGTCTGTCTCTTTTGACCGGGTTATTTTGTAGGAAATTACTGTATTGTGGAGGTGTAGCGCTCACGAACTACAGAGAAAAATACATATTTGTTTTGATTTTTTGCTAAAAAAGTTATTTTTCTTCAAAAAAATATCAAAATATTAAAATTAGTTAACTATTTGATATGGTTGATAAATGTAAGATTTTTTGTGTTGCTTTATTGCCTTTAAATCAAAAAAAGGTCATATTTTCCTTTTCCCGCTCACGATTGTCACTGATAATGCGCGCGTTCATGTCCTACTAACTGGCTTAACGTTTATGCTACATCTGTTTACTGGCCTGGAATTTTATACCGGCCTTATGTTAGTGCTTGCTCTGTTGTTTGTGCTTTTCTATGAAGCCATCAATGGGTTTCATGATACCGCAAATGCAGTAGCAACTGTTATTTATACCCGGGCGATGCGTTCGCAGTTTGCCGTTGTCATGGCAGGGATTTTTAACTTTTTTGGTGTTCTCCTTGGTGGATTAAGTGTCGCATATGCGATTGTGCATCTGCTGCCTACGGATCTTCTGCTAAATGTCAGTTCAGCTCACGGTTTGGCTATGGTTTTTTCCATGCTGCTGGCGGCGATTATCTGGAATTTAGGTACGTGGTATTTCGGCATTCCAGCATCTAGTTCTCACACGTTGATCGGTTCTATTATCGGCATCGGCTTGACCAATGCGATAGTGACCAGTTCTTCGGTGGTTAATGCGTTGAATATTCCGAAGATGATACAGATTTTCATGTCCTTGATCCTGTCTCCTCTTATTGGCCTGATCATTGCCGGAGCGATGGTATTTTTGCTGCGCCTTTATTGGAGCGGAACCAAAAAACGTCGTCGTATCCACATGACACCTGCTGAACGTGAAAAACAGGATGGTAAACGTAAACCGCCATTCTGGACACGTACTGCCCTGATTATCTCCGCTGTTGGTGTGAGTTTCTCCCACGGTGCGAATGATGGCCAGAAAGGTATCGGTCTGATCATGCTGGTGCTGATTGGCGTTGCACCTGCGGGTTTTGTCGTCAATATGAACTCAACCAGCTACGACATTGCCCGTACTCACGATGCTGTTGTCCATTTGAAGCAGTATTATGAGCAGCACAGCCCGGCACTGGCTCATGCGATTGAGCTGGCTCCAGCCACTTCTAATGTAGAAGATCAATTGGATATGCAGTTCCGCTGTGACAGCTCACGCGCATTAGTGGTTCTGAACAAAGCCGAAAACATGCTGGTGAGTATCCAGAATTACAGCGAGTTGGATCCGGATCAGCGCAACAATATGCGTCGTATGCTGATGTGCATCGCAGATACGGCTAGTGCTGTGGCTAAACTGCCAGAAACAAGTCATGAAGATGCTCGTTTCCTGAATAAGCTGCGTAAAGATCTGCTGAATACGGTGGAATATGCGCCGTTGTGGATCATCGTTGCTGTGGCACTTGCTCTGTCTTTAGGCACTATGGTGGGTTGGAAGCGCGTAGCTGTCACCATCGGTGAGAAGATTGGCAAAAAAGGCATGACTTATGCCCAGGGTGTTTCTGCGCAGGTTACAGCAGCGGTTTCTATTGGTGTTGCCAGTTATACAGGTATGCCGGTGTCAACAACACAGGTACTCTCTTCTGCGGTAGCGGGTACGATGTTGGTTGATGGTGGTGGTGTGCAAAACAAGACCATCAAAAATATCATGTTGGCATGGATTTTGACTCTGCCAATTTCAATTGTATTGTCAGGCATGCTGTACTGGATTGCCCTGAAACTGATCTAACGACCTCTTGGAAAAAGGGGTTGGCTTTGCGTATTTGCAAGTCAACCCTTTTTTATTTTCATCTGTTTTTTATTTTCATCTGTTTTTTTTGTTCACGTTAATTCTCAAACCCTCACTACACTCTAAGACCCCTTAAAAGACGCTTGCTATCAGGCACAGCACAACGATGCCACAAAGAATTTCCGTCAACATAAATTGTTTCCTCAACCTTTCGCACAACAAAATGACATTGGGATTGTGATGCTTAATATAACTTTGCGAATTAATGTAGCGCACTAGCCGGATTTGTTTGTTGAACTGACTATTAGTGGTAAAAAAGCCATTGCCATCAACAGATTGATATAGCATGGGGTCAGATTCACGCAGGATTGACAGGAGCACACGGAGCGAAGAAAAGTAACGTAGCATGTTAACAATGCAGATGAGGAAAACAGCCCAAAAGAGAACCACAGTATTGAACATACTTCCTCCTAATTATTGTGGTTGCAAACACAGCCAGTAAAGAAGAAACCAATAGAAAAAATTCCAATTTGAATAGTAACTATATTAAATTTTAGACAGAAATACAGTGCATTGTGTATTCATGGTCGGGTGAAAATGGGAGACTTATTTAGGTGACTTCTCACCGCCCTATCGGGCGATGCTTCTTATTTCGTTAGCCGTTGCTCGATAGTATCGAGACTGACGCAGCTTCCATAAGCAGAGACGA
>NZ_FPBJ01000067.1:0-1744 GCF_900116635.1 Xenorhabdus koppenhoeferi
GCTCTTTAACAACTTAATCAGACAATCTGTGTGGGCACTCGCAGGACTGTATCTCACGCCGAAAGGCGAAAAAGATAACCAAGTCTTGAAGAGTGAACAACAGTTAATTCATTATGAATGAACAGTTTAATTCTTTGAGCATCAAGCCTTTAATTGAAGAGTTTGATCATGGCTCAGATTGAACGCTGGCGGCAGGCCTAACACATGCAAGTCGGGCGGCAGCGGGAGGAAGCGTGCTTCCTTGCCGGCGAGCGGCGGACGGGTGAGTAATGTCTGGGGATCTGCCCGATGGAGGGGGATAACCACTGGAAACGGTGGCTAATACCGCATGACCTCTGGGGAGCAAAGTGGGGGACCTTCGGGCCTCACGCCATCGGATGAACCCAGATGGGATTAGCTAGTAGGCGGGGTAACGGCCCCCCTAGGCGACGATCCCTAGCTGGTCTGAGAGGATGACCAGCCACACTGGGACTGAGACACGGCCCAGACTCCTACGGGAGGCAGCAGTGGGGAATATTGCACAATGGGCGCAAGCCTGATGCAGCCATGCCGCGTGTATGAAGAAGGCCTTCGGGTTGTAAAGTACTTTCAGCGGGGAGGAAGGCGTAAGCGTTAATACGGCTGACGATTGACGTTACCCGCAGAAGAAGCACCGGCTAACTCCGTGCCAGCAGCCGCGGTAATACGGAGGGTGCAAGCGTTAATCGGAATTACTGGGCGTAAAGCGCACGCAGGCGGTCAATTAAGTTAGATGTGAAATCCCCGGGCTTAACCCGGGAACGGCATCTAAGACTGGTTGGCTGGAGTCTCGTAGAGGGGGGTAGAATTCCACGTGTAGCGGTGAAATGCGTAGAGATGTGGAGGAATACCGGTGGCGAAGGCGGCCCCCTGGACGAAGACTGACGCTCAGGTGCGAAAGCGTGGGGAGCAAACAGGATTAGATACCCTGGTAGTCCACGCGGTAAACGATGT
This sequence comes from Xenorhabdus koppenhoeferi, assembly GCF_900116635.1. Lineage (GTDB taxonomy): Bacteria > Pseudomonadota > Gammaproteobacteria > Enterobacterales > Enterobacteriaceae > Xenorhabdus > Xenorhabdus koppenhoeferi. The sequence continues at coordinate 973 of NZ_FPBJ01000067.1, forward strand.
CGATTTGGAGGTTGTGCCCCTGAGGCGTGGCTTCCGGAGCTAACGCGTTAAATCGACCGCCTGGGGAGTACGGCCGCAAGGTTAAAACTCAAATGAATTGACGGGGGCCCGCACAAGCGGTGGAGCATGTGGTTTAATTCGATGCAACGCGAAGAACCTTACCTACTCTTGACATCCGGCGAATCCTTTAGAGATAGAGGAGTGCCTTCGGGAACGCTGAGACAGGTGCTGCATGGCTGTCGTCAGCTCGTGTTGTGAAATGTTGGGTTAAGTCCCGCAACGAGCGCAACCCTTATCCTTTGTTGCCAGCACGTGATGGTGGGAACTCAAGGGAGACTGCCGGTGATAAACCGGAGGAAGGTGGGGATGACGTCAAGTCATCATGGCCCTGACGAGTAGGGCTACACACGTGCTACAATGGCAGATACAAAGAGAAGCGACCTCGCGAGAGCAAGCGGAACTCATAAAGTCTGTCGTAGTCCGGATTGGAGTCTGCAACTCGACTCCATGAAGTCGGAATCGCTAGTAATCGTAGATCAGCATGCTACGGTGAATACGTTCCCGGGCCTTGTACACACCGCCCGTCACACCATGGGAGTGGGTTGCAAAAGAAGCCGGCCGCTTAACCTTCGGGAGGGCGCTGACCACTTTGTGATTCATGACTGGGGTGAAGTCGTAACAAGGTAACCGTAGGGGAACCTGCGGTTGGATCACCTCCTTACCAAACGAGCGCAGTATTGTGAAGTGCTCACACAGATTGTCTGATGAAATG
>NZ_FPBJ01000067.1:2221-5411 GCF_900116635.1 Xenorhabdus koppenhoeferi
GTACTGGTCATTAATGACGGTATTGATGAGTCTCTCAAAAACCCCGGTCCGAAGACTTCTTCGGGTTGTGAGGTTAAGCGACTAAGCGTACACGGTGGATGCCTAGGCAGTCAGAGGCGATGAAGGGCGTGCTAATCTGCGATAAGCGACGGCAAGGGGATATGACCCGCCATACCCGTCGATACCCGAATGGGGAAACCCAGTGCAATCCGTTGCACTATCATTCACTGAATTCATAGGTGGATGAGGCGAACCGGGGGAACTGAAACATCTCAGTACCCCGAGGAAAAGAAATCAACCGAGATTCCCCCAGTAGCGGCGAGCGAACGGGGAGCAGCCCAGAACCAACAGCAGTGTCAGCGTCAGGAGAACGGTCTGGAAAGGCCGGCAGTAAAGGGTGACAGCCCCGTATCTGAAGACGCTGGCAGTGGGAGTTCGATGAGTAGGGCGGGACACGTGGTATCCTGTCTGAACAGGGGGGGACCCTCCTCCAAGGCTAAATACTCCTGACTGACCGATAGTGAACCAGTACCGTGAGGGAAAGGCGAAAAGAACCCCGGCGAGGGGAGTGAAACAGAACCTGAAACCGTGTACGTACAAGCAGTGGGAGCCCTGATTTATCAGGGTGACTGCGTACCTTTTGTATAATGGGTCAGCGACTTATATTCTGTAGCAAGGTTAACCGAATAGGGGAGCCGCAGGGAAACCGAGTCTTAACTGGGCGTTAAGTTGCAGGGTATAGACCCGAAACCCGGTGAGCTAGCCATGGGCAGGTTGAAGGTTGGGTAACACTAACTGGAGGACCGAACCGACTAATGTTGAAAAATTAGCGGATGACTTGTGGCTGGGGGTGAAAGGCCAATCAAACCGGGAGATAGCTGGTTCTCCCCGAAAGCTATTTAGGTAGCGCCTCGTGAACTCATCTTCGGGGGTAGAGCACTGTTTCGGCCAGGGGGTCATCCCGACTTACCAACCCGATGCAAACTGCGAATACCGAAGAATGTTATCACGGGAGACACACGGCGGGTGCTAACGTCCGTCGTGAAGAGGGAAACAACCCAGACCGCCAGCTAAGGTCCCCAAGTCATGGTTAAGTGGGAAACGAAGTGGGAAGGCTCAGACAGCCAGGATGTTGGCTTAGAAGCAGCCACCATTTAAAGAAAGCGTAATAGCTCACTGGTCGAGTCGGCCTGCGCGGAAGATGTAACGGGGCTAAACCATGCACCGAAGCTGCGGCAGCGACATGAATGTGTTGTTGGGTAGGGGAGCGTTCTGTAAGCCGTTGAAGGTGGCCTGTGAGGGTTGCTGGAGGTATCAGAAGTGCGAATGCTGACATAAGTAACGATAAAGCGGGTGAAAAACCCGCTCGCCGGAAGACCAAGGGTTCCTGTCCAACGTTAATCGGGGCAGGGTGAGTCGACCCCTAAGGCGAGGCCGACAGGCGTAGTCGATGGGCAACAGGTTAATATTCCTGTACCCGGTGTGACTGCGAAGGGGGGACGGAGAAGGCCAGGCCAGCCGGGCGACGGTCGTCCCGGTTAAAGCGTGTAGGTGGGTGGTTTTGGTAAATCCGGACCGCTGATAACACTGAGGCGTGATAACGAGGCACTGCGGTGCTGAAGTGGTTGATGCCCTGCTTCCAGGAAAAGCCTCTAAGCATCAGGTCACATTGGATCGTACCCCAAACCGACACAGGTGGTCAGGTAGAGAATACTCAGGCGCTTGAGAGAACTCGGGTGAAGGAACTAGGCAAAATGGTGCCGTAACTTCGGGAGAAGGCACGCTGGCGGCAGGTGAAGGAACGTGCTTCCGGAGCCGAGGCCAGTCGCAGAGACCAGCTGGCTGCAACTGTTTAATAAAAACACAGCACTGTGCAAACACGCAAGTGGACGTATACGGTGTGACGCCTGCCCGGTGCCGGAAGGTTAATTGATGGGGTTATCCTGCGGGAGAAGCTCCTGATCGAAGCCCCGGTAAACGGCGGCCGTAACTATAACGGTCCTAAGGTAGCGAAATTCCTTGTCGGGTAAGTTCCGACCTGCACGAATGGCGTAATGATGGCCAGGCTGTCTCCACCCGAGACTCAGTGAAATTGAACTCGCTGTGAAGATGCAGTGTACCCGCGGCAAGACGGAAAGACCCCGTGAACCTTTACTATAGCTTGACACTGAACCTTGAGCCTTGATGTGCAGGATAGGTGGGAGGCTGCGAAGTGCGGACGCCAGTCTGCACGGAGCCATCCTTGAAATACCACCCTTGAAGGTTTGATGTTCTAACGCCGGCCCGTGAACCGGGTTGCGGACAGTGTCTGGTGGGTAGTTTGACTGGGGCGGTCTCCTCCCAAAGCGTAACGGAGGAGCACAAAGGTTAGCTAATCACGGTCGGACATCGTGAGGTTAGTGCAAAGGCATAAGCTGGCTTGACTGCGAGCGTGACAGCGCGAGCAGGTACGAAAGTAGGTCTTAGTGATCCGGTGGTTCTGAATGGAAGGGCCATCGCTCAACGGATAAAAGGTACTCCGGGGATAACAGGCTGATACCGCCCAAGAGTTCATATCGACGGCGGTGTTTGGCACCTCGATGTCGGCTCATCACATCCTGGGGCTGAAGTGGGTCCCAAGGGTACGGCTGTTCGCCGTTTAAAGTGGTACGCGAGCTGGGTTTAGAACGTCGTGAGACAGTTCGGTCCCTATCTGCCGTGGGCGTTGGAAGATTGAAAGGGGCTGCTCCCAGTACGAGAGGACCGGAGTGGACGCACCACTGGTGTTCGGGTTGTCATGCCAATGGCATTGCCCGGTAGCTACGTGCGGAAGAGATAACCGCTGAAAGCATCTAAGCGGGAAACTTGCCTTGAGATGAGTCTTCCCTTGTCCTGTGAGGACACTGAAGGAACGTCCGAGACGAGGACGTGGATAGGCCGGGTGTGTAAGCGTAGCGATACGTTGAGCTAACCGGTACTAATGAACCGTGCGGCTTAACCTGACAACACCGAAGGGGTTTTGGCGGGTTTTTGAGAGAGAAGCCGGGTTTCAGATGACAAGAAGCAGCTTGTTCGGGATTGAAAACAGGATTTGTCTGGCGGCAAGAGCGCGGTGGTCCCACCTGACCCCATGCCGAACTCAGCAGTGAAACGCCGTCGCGCCGATGGTAGTGTGGGGTCTCCCCATGCGAGAGTAGGGCACTGCCAGACA
>NZ_FPBJ01000001.1 GCF_900116635.1 Xenorhabdus koppenhoeferi
GTTCCCAGATTTTGGCAGGGGATGACATGTGACACCGCCTTTTATTTAAGGAAGAAGAGCCCCATCATGGCACAATATGGATTACGGCTGTAGTACTAGAGCATAATAAATATCTTTCCCAAAAAAAGTTTGCTTTTTATACATAAAATCGTATAGGTTAAACAACAAGCAACCACCCCCTTATTCGCAAACAGAGTTTTCATTTATAGGCAGTGTAAACAGCACTATTTAACGCACAATTCATCTTTTTGAAAGCAGTGCCGAACATAGAATTAAACTCAAAAAAGCAGACAGAGAGCTTACATATTATGAACCGTATTCAATTTAACCATCATCATCACCATCATCCTGACTAGTCTTTCAGGCTGCTGTGTGCTGGAAGACATTTAACCCGTCTTCCGGTGGTATGAATACAAAGAAAAACCCTCGGAAGATCTTCCGGGGGTTTTTTATTTCTGATTTATATGACCGAAAATTGAGATAGGGTAAAACACAACATGTTAGATAAAACACGCTTACGGATAGCCATTCAAAAATCAGGTCGCCTTAGTGATGATTCACGGGAATTACTTGCACGCTGTGGTATTAAAATTAATTTGCAACAACAACGTCTGATCGCATTTGCAGAAAATATGCCCATTGATATCTTGCGCGTCCGCGATGACGATATTCCCGGCCTTATCATGGATGGTGTTGTCGATTTAGGTATTATCGGTGAAAATGTTCTTGAAGAAGAATTACTGACACGTCGGGCACAAGGAGAAGATCCCCGTTATTCAACCTTGCACCGTCTCTATTTCGGCGACTGCCGTCTCTCCCTTGCCGCGCCCTTCGACTGCGACTATACCGGTGTAGAATGCCTGCAAAATTCCCGTATCGCTACATCTTACCCTCACTTATTGAAGCGTTATCTCGATCAAAAAGGTATACGTTTCAAATCCTGCCTCCTCAATGGTTCTGTTGAAGTTGCTCCTCGTGCTGGGCTGGCAGATGCTATCTGCGATTTAGTCTCAACAGGCGCAACACTGGAAGCCAATGGCTTGCGGGAAGTGGAAATCATCTATCGTTCAAAAGCCTGTCTGATCCAACGTGATGGAAAGATGCCAGAAGACAAACAACAGCTTATCGACAAATTGATGATCCGCATTCAGGGTGTCATCCAGGCACGAGAATCCAAATACATCATGCTACATGCACCCAGTGATAAGCTCGAAGAGATTATTTCCCTGCTGCCGGGAGCTGAACGTCCCACCATTTTGCCACTGGCTGGCGCGCAAAATCGTGTCGCTATGCATATGGTCAGTAGTGAAACACTGTTTTGGGAAACGATGGAAAAACTCAAATCATTGGGTGCCAGTTCCATTTTAGTTCTGCCAATCGAAAAAATGATGGAGTAACGTTGATGAACACTAATTTCAAGGCCATCATTCGCTGGCAAGAATGTACGCCAGAGCAACAAAAAATTTTGCTGACACGCCCTGCTGTCGCTGCATCTGAAGATATTTCATATACTGTTAAACAGATTCTGGAAACGGTAAAGGCACGTGGTGATCAGTCATTGCGGGAATTCAACCAACGCTTCGATAAAATAGCCGTTGAGACTATCCAAATTGCAGCCAATGAAAATGAAGTAGATGCAGCCGCCAGCCGCCTGACACCAGAGATTAAGCAGGCGATACAGCAGGCAATGAACAATATCCGCCGATTCCATGAAGCACAAAAACCAGAAGAAATTGATGTTGAAACATTACCGGGCGTTCGTTGCCAGCAAATCACTCGCCCAATAGATTCAGTTGGTCTCTATATTCCCGGTGGCTCTGCGCCCTTGCCTTCCACAGTACTTATGCTTGGTATACCAGCCAATATTGCGGGATGCCGTAAAGTCATCCTCTGCTCTCCACCACCCATTGCCGATGAAATTCTTTATGCTGCACAACTATGCGGGATCAACGAGATTTTCAACATTGGAGGTGCGCAAGCCATTGCTGCCATGGCCTTTGGAACTGAATCTGTTCCTAAAGTGGACAAAATTTTTGGCCCCGGCAATGCATGGGTCACGGAAGCCAAACGTCAGGTGAGTCAATGCATTAATGGTGCGACAATTGACATGCCCGCAGGCCCATCTGAAGTATTGGTCATCGCGGATAGCGGAGCCAATCCCATCTTTACTGCGGCTGACCTACTTTCCCAAGCCGAACACGGCCCCGATTCTCAAGTCATACTGGTAACACCTGATGAAACCTTTGCCAGGCAAGTGATTGGTGAAATTGAAATCCAGCTTAACGCATTACCACGCCAGCAAATTGCAACCCAAGCGCTACAAGCCAGCCGGATCATTATTGCTGAAAATCTCACCCAATGCGTGGAGATCAGCAACCAATACGGCCCGGAACATTTGATTATTCAAACCCGCCAGCCTGAGCAATTAGTAGAACAAATCACCAGTGCTGGCTCCATTTTCCTTGGTGATTGGTCACCTGAATCCGCAGGGGATTACGCTTCCGGCACTAATCACGTTCTGCCCACCTATGGCTATACTTCAACCTATTCCGGTTTGGGACTGGCTGACTTTCTAAAAAGAATGACGGTTCAACGTCTTACACCGCAGGGGTTGATAAATCTCGCTCCAACCATTGAAACACTGGCGCAGGCAGAACAACTTATCGCCCACAAAAATGCCGTTACATTACGCATAGCAGCCTTGAATAACACAAAATCGGAATCACAAAGCTAAGGATCAATCATGAATACAGTGTTTGATATCAATTCATTAGCAAGAGAAAATGTTCGTAACTTAGTCCCTTACATGTCAGCCCGACGCTTAGGCGGTAATGGTAATATTTGGTTAAATGCGAACGAATATCCGATAGCGACCGATTACCAACTTACCGAAAACACACTGAATCGCTATCCTGAATGTCAGCCGACAACAGTCATTCAACGTTATGCAAATTATGTCGGCCTTACACCTGAGCAAGTTCTTGTCAGCCGTGGTGCCGATGAATCCATCGAATTGCTGATCCGTGTTTTTTGCGAACCGGGGCGTGATGCCGTCCTGTTTTGCCCCCCAACCTATGGCATGTACAGTGTTAGCGCGGAAGCTTTCGGCGTAGAACAGAAAAAAATCCCTGTCAGCGCTAACTGGCAACCCGACATTACCGCTATCGAAAATAATCTTGATCGCGTCAAACTTATCTATATTTGTAGCCCCAACAATCCCACAGGTAACCTGATCGATCCCGCAGCATTACGCCAGATTATTGAACTCTCGCGCAATCGTGCGATTGTTGCCATTGACGAAGCCTACATCGAATTTTGTCCGCAACATACTATCACCCATTGGCTGCAAGACTACCCTCACTTAGTCATTTTGCGAACCCTCTCGAAAGCTTTTGCTTTGGCGGGATTGCGCTGTGGATTTACGTTGGCATCTGCCGATATCATCACGCTGATATTAAAAGTGATTGCCCCTTATCCACTGGCTACACCTGTCGCGGATATCGCAGCACAAGCACTGACAGAAACTGGCATTTGTTTGATGAGAAATCGAGTAGCAGAAATTGTGAACAATCGGTCTTATCTTGAGCGAGAACTGACTAAATTAGAACTGGTTGAAAACGTATTTCCCAGTGAAACTAATTATATTCTGGTGAAATTTACTGATGCAGAAATGGTATTCAAGACCCTATGGGATCAAGGGATCATATTACGTGATCAACGCAAACAACCGGGATTGGATAATTGTCTTCGTATCACTATTGGCAGCCGAAATGAATGTGAACAGTTGATCAATGCCATCAATGTGCTTTCCAGCCAAACTCAACAAATCAAGGAAACTGAGAATCCATGAGACAGAGACTACTTTTTATTGACCGCGATGGAACGTTAATCACTGAACCATCCAATGATTATCAAGTTGATCGCCTGGATAAACTGGCATTCGAAGCAGGGGTTATTCCTGCCCTGCTATCCCTGCAAACAGCAGGATACAAACTGGTCATGATCACTAATCAGGATGGATTGGGCACCACCAGTTTCCCACAAGCTGATTTTGAGCCTCCGCATGCCCTTATGATGCAAATTTTCATCTCACAAGGCATCCGTTTTGAAGAAATATTGATCTGCCCGCACAAACCTGAAGATAACTGTAATTGCCGTAAGCCAAAACTCGGCTTGGTGGAAAAATATCTGGCAAAAGATGTCATGGATACCGAAAACAGTTATGTCATCGGTGATCGGGAAACCGATCTGCAATTAGCGCAAAACATGAAGATTCAAGGCATTCGCTATCAGCCAGAATCACTGGGCTGGTCAGCTATTTGTGAAAAACTGACATGTAAAGATCGCCACGTGCATGTTGAACGGAAAACCAAAGAAACTACGATTGATATTGCAGTTTGGTTGGATCGTGAAGGTGAAAGCCGCATCAATACAGGTGTTGGTTTTTTTGATCATATGCTGGATCAGATCGCAACTCACGGTAGCTTCCGCATGAACATACAAGTCAAAGGTGACCTCTATATTGACGATCATCATACCGTTGAAGATACAGGTTTGGTGCTGGGTGAGGCCCTGAAGCTAGCATTGGGGGATAAACGCGGTATTACCCGCTTTGGCTTCACGCTGCCAATGGATGAATGCCTTGCTCACTGTGCCTTAGATATTTCCGGTCGCCCACATTTAGAATATAAAGCCGAATTTAAATATCAGCGCGTCGGAGATTTAAGTACAGAGATGATTGAACACTTCTTCCGCTCCCTTTCTTACACGATGGGATGCACCTTGCACCTGAAAACTAAAGGAAAGAATGACCATCATCGGGCAGAAAGCCTGTTCAAAGTCTTTGGTCGGACATTACGCCAGGCCATTCGTGTAGAAGGTGACACTTTGCCGAGTTCCAAAGGTGTTTTATAAGGTAATGCTTAAAAGGAAGCCATGATGAACGTTGTTATTCTGGATACAGGCTGTGCCAACCTTGCTTCTGTTACCTATGCAGTTCAGCGATTAGGTTGTCAACCGATTGTTAGTTTGGACACAGAAATTGTGTGTTCAGCGGATAAACTACTGTTGCCGGGAGTAGGAACAGCCAGAGCCGCAATGGATCAACTCGAACAACGCCAATTAATTCCATTGATTAACTCACTTTCCCAACCCGTATTGGGTATTTGCCTCGGTATGCAATTATTAGCTTCCGTCAGTGAAGAAAGTGATAACACCCCACTGCTGAAATTAATTGATGCTCCTGTCGAAAAAATGGCAACCACTGGTTTGCCATTGCCACACATGGGCTGGAACCACGTGAAGGTACAAAAAAAACATCCTCTATTTCAGCATATCGCTGACAATGCCCGTTTCTATTTTGTTCACAGTTATGCCCTGCCTGTTGGTGAATATACGATTGCTCAAACAGAATATGGCAACACATTTAGCAGCGCCATTGCGAAAGATAATTTCTTTGGTGTGCAATTCCATCCTGAACGCTCTGGCGCAGCGGGTGCACAATTATTGAAAAACTTTTTGGGGATGTAATCACATGATTATACCTGCATTAGATTTAATTGACGGTAATGTGGTGCGTTTGCATCAGGGAGATTACGACCAGCGGCGGGATTATGGCAATTCTCCCCTCTCTCGTTTGCAACAATATGAACAGGAAGGTGCTAACTTACTGCATTTGGTGGATCTCACCGGAGCAAAAGATCCAGCCAATCGCCAGATTACACTTTTGAAACAACTGCTCGCGGGAGTCACCGTTCCGATTCAAGTCGGTGGAGGCATTCGCTCAGAAAATGATATCAAAGCACTTCTTGAAGCCGGTGCCAGTCGAGTTGTGATGGGTTCTATTGCAATTACGCAGCCTGAATTAGTTATGCAATGGTTTCAACGTTACGGTGCTGAATCGATTGTACTGGCGCTGGATACTCGCATAAGAAAAGATGGAATTAAACAAATTGCCATCAGCGGCTGGCAGGAAAACAGCAATGCCACGCTTGAAAATGTCATTGAGCAATATCTTCCTGTTGGATTAAAACATGTGTTGTGTACTGATATTTCCCGTGATGGCACATTAAACGGCTCTAACATCACACTTTATCATGAGATCAGCCAACAGTACCCGCAAATCCAGTTTCAAGCATCCGGAGGTATTGGCAGCCTCACCGATATCTCTCCTCTGCCTGCATCTGGCGTAGCGGGTGTTATTGTCGGGCGCGCGTTGCTTGAAGGCAAATTCACACTGACGGAGGCTATCCAATGTTGGCAAAACGCATAATTCCATGCCTTGACATCCGTGATGGACACGTCGTCAAAGGTGTTCAATTCCGCAATCACGAAATTATTGGTGATATTGTTCCCCTCGCACAACGCTATGCTCAAGAAGGTGCTGATGAATTGGTATTTTACGATATTACTGCTTCTTCTGATGGTCGCGTAGTGGATAAAAGCTGGGTGGCGAAAGTTGCTGAAGTCATTGATATCCCTTTTTGCGTAGCAGGTGGCATTAAAACTATTGAGGAGGCAGGCCAGATTTTATCATTCGGTGCAGATAAAATTTCCATCAACTCCCCTGCCCTGACTGATCCGGAATTGATTAACCGTCTGGCTGAACGCTACGGTGTTCAATGTGTCGTTGTAGGAATTGATACCTGGTTTGATGAAAAAACAAATAGTTATCAGGTTTACCAATTTACAGGAGATGAACAGCGTACAACTATCACGGGCAGGCAAACACTGGATTGGGTCAAGGAAGTTCAACAACGCGGGGCTGGTGAAATTGTCCTGAATATGATGAATCAGGATGGTGTCCGCAATGGTTATGACCTTACACAATTAAAACGAGTCCGTGATATCTGTTCTGTGCCACTGGTCGCTTCTGGCGGCGCTGGAACACCCGAACACTTTCTGGATGCTTTTAAATTTGCCAACGTTGATGGTGCTCTGGCTGCATCTGTTTTTCATAAACAAATCATCAAGATCAGTGAACTCAAACAATATCTTGCTACACAGGGTATCGAGGTTAGAACATGCTGACACAACAATTCACAACACAAGAAATCGAGAAACTGGATTGGGAAAAAGTAGAGAACTTAATGCCTGTTGTCGTCCAACATGCCGTTTCCGGATCAGTATTGATGATGGGTTACATGAATCAGGAAGCACTGAATGTCACACTTGATTCTGGAAAAGTGACCTTTTTTTCCCGTACCAAGCAACGGTTATGGACAAAAGGAGAAAGCTCCGGTCATTTCCTCAATCTGGTAGCCATCTATCCTGATTGTGACAACGATACCTTACTTATTCTCGTAGATCCTATTGGCCCAACTTGCCATAATGGCACTGAAAGTTGCTTTGCCCCTGCACAAACTGACTGGGGTTTTCTTTATCAATTGGAACAACTACTGGCAAGCCGAAAAAACTCTTCTCCAGACAGCTCTTATACCGCACGATTGTACGCAAGCGGAACAAAACGGATTGCTCAGAAGGTAGGTGAAGAAGGTCTAGAAACAGCACTGGCAGCCACAGTGAATGATAGAGAAGAGTTAACCAGCGAAGCCGCAGATTTGGTTTATCATCTGCTGGTTTTATTGCAAGATCAGGAACTGGATCTCAGTCAAATTATCCGTCGATTGCAGGAACGGCAATCTAACCAACAATAATAGATTGCCAGACAAAGTTCACAAAGTATCCGCCACTTCACTAAATTATATCCGGAGTGGCCTCTTGCAACCTTATGAGATAACCTTTTGTATCTGAGTTTGTCAGTGCTTAGCAACTACAGCCACTCGATGCATACATGGAAACCTCATTTGAGGCTGAAAAGTTGTTTGAAGCTGTTCCACAATTAAAAATCCCAAAATGTGTGTGTCCTTCACCAATTACACTAAACAAGCTATGGTATCGGCTTTTACAAATGATATCTGCTGTATTTCGGCATATCGGCACCGCTTTCCCTGTCTCAAATATATGTTCTTGATCAAGCATAAAGCGAATGGAAGCCCCGGGAAGATTACCTTTGTATATAGCAACTTGACCGTAATCCTCACAACTATCCTCTAGATCAATCTTGAATAATCTGAGAGTCATTGAATACAGTTTTGCGCCCCCCAACTTTTCTTCAATGGGCTTGTTGTTGATGGTTTTTAAATAACTTGAAACAACCCGTATATCCCGAAAGCCTGCATCACGAGCGACTTTCACGAAGTCGCCATAATACAACACATCACCAATACATTCTCCAATCAGCAATGGATCATTTTTCAACACCGGTGAGAGTCTGCGATCGGAGAAAATATCAGCAAAATAAATTTCGCCGCCAGATTTAAGCAACTGAAACATCCCCTGAAGCACATTAAATTTTGCAGCTGCCAGATTAATGACACAATTGGAAACTATGATATCAACACTATTCGACGGTAAATTGAGTTGATCCAAGGACTCAATATTACCGTGTATAAAATGTACATTACTTTCGTTGTAACCATAGGCATCCCGATGATATTCAATGTGACTCTTGGCAAATTCAATTTGTTCAAGTGTAGTATCGATGCCAATAACATGTCCTTCTTGCCCTACCAACTTAGATAAAATGAAGCAGTCCCGCCCACTACCACAGCCTAAATCCAACACAGTTGAACCCACCAGTAAAGGAGGAAAGGGAGTACCACAACCATAAAATCTCTTCTGCACATCTGGATGAACTGTCTTTAATATGTCTTTTATCTCATCGGAAGGTGATTCATCGACAGTGCAAACATTGGTTACCAAGTCTTCCTTACTTGAAAGAGTTGTACCATAGTAGTGCTGTACATTTTCAACTCGCTGAGATAATTCTTGTTCTTTGGTTTTCATCATTCCATTCCTCTAATAAAATCCAACTTCAGGCCAGATATGATTCTAGTGGCCTCTGGGCTCAATATGTTTATTTGCTTGCCATCTAAGGGAGTATTCAGAAAAACAGGAAAGTCGTGTAACCTGCGATCATTGCCATAGCAAAGATAACAGCGACAAAGGCGGCCAAGAGCTTAAATGTAAATAGGGAGCGTAATAAAATTAACTCAGTCAGGCTGGCACCGGCACCACCAATAATTAACGCCAGAACTGTTCCGGCACCGACTCCTTTCGCCATCAGAGCTGCTGAAAGGGGGATCAAAGCTTCGGCACGAATATATAGCGGTACGCCAATGACAGCAGCAACGGGGATAGCAAAAGGATTATCTGAGCCAGCATATTGTTCTAGCAGGCTGGTCGGTATATAACCATAAATAACACTGCCGATTGCAATACCGATAAATAAATACGGTAGTACCCCCTTAAAATCTGACCAAACTTCCTGCCATAAACCGCTGTATTTACTTTTCTGGCGATCAGTTTTAATAATTTGGTTATCACAGCAACTTGTCGATTGTGTAGTGGTTTGAGTAACAGGACAACAGGAAGTCGCTATTGATTCACAACTGTTTGATATTGTGGATTTAATACCACAATTACTTCCAGAATTACCGCCATCAGACGCCTCTGCACGGCGTATATAACGTTCAAATCCCAATACTTGTAGCAACCATCCAGCTCCAAGTGAGACTAGAAGGGCAGATAGTACATAAATAGCTGTTAACGTCAGACCAAAAGTAGCAACAAACAATACAACAATGATGGGATTCAACAAAGGGGAGGAAAATAAAAATACCATCATTGGGCCAAAACCAGCTTTGGCACGAATTAACCCTTTCAACATCGGAATAGTCGAACAACTACAGAAAGGAGTAATAGATCCGAGAGCTGCAGCCAAAAAATATCCTCTTTTCCGGTTAGTGCTCAGTAAGGCTTCCACCTTGGATGGAGGTATATGTCGCTGGAGAAGACCTATCAATAAACTCACACCAATGAATAAGGCTGATAATTCTATGGCAAGGAAGACAAACATGTTTAGGGTTTCTTGCAATTGAGAAGACATTCTAATTCTCCAAGTATCTATATTTCTAGTAATATGGAATTATCGGTGGATGATAGATTGCCATTGCAATCACTGTCAAGTATATTTCTAGAAACATAGAAATTTTTGTTTAGAGACCAGAATGAAACACGAAGAAGTCGCACAAAGCCTGGCTGAACTAGGGAACACTCACCGATTAGCCATATTTCGATATTTAGTTAAAGCCGGTCATCAAGGAGCCTCTGTCGGGGAAATTCAGAAAGCCTTAGGGATTCCAGCTTCAACGCTATCACATCATCTCGCTCGTCTGGTAAAGGTCGGATTGATCCGTCAGGAGAAACACAGCCGTACTATTGTATGCATACCTGAATATCAGCATTTGAAAAACCTGATCAGCTTTTTGCAAGAAGAATGTTGTGTAGGGATTTCAGTTGAACGTCTCACCGCGCAATCATGTGGATTACGTGAAATATAGTGCGTGAAATATAGTACGTGATAGCGGAAGATAATATTCCCATCAAGTGTACAGAGTAAGCCCATAGTAGCTCTGAAAAGAAGAACATATATGTGTAATGCATCTGTACACTTTTGGAAATACGAACTACCAAAAAAATCATCTTAACCAGTGTTACTTGAATACTCGGTGATTAAAACCATTGTTCAGTAAGTTACATTGCAGCCTTAAAGATAGCTACAATTTCTTCATGTGAAGCCTGAACCGGATTAGTGAAACCACAGGCATCTTTCAAAGCATTAGTCGCCAATGTTGGCAAGTCTTCTTCTTTTACATTCAATTCAGACAAACCTGCTGGAATATTCACGTCTGCGGCCAATTTACTGATGGTCTGGATACAAACTTCAGCGCCTTGCCCATCATTCAGATTTGCGACTTCAGCCCCCATCGCTGCCGCAATCTCTTTCAGGCGAGCCGTAGACACTTTGGCATTAAATCTTTGTACATGTGGCAGTAAAACCGCATTACAGACACCATGTGGTAAATCGTAAAATCCGCCTAACTGATGTGCCATCGCATGAACATATCCCAAGGATGCATTATTGAACGCCATACCAGCTAAGAACTGGGCATAAGCCATATTTTCCCGCGCTTCCATATCATTACCATCCTCAACGGCACGGCGTAAATAGTGACTAATCATTGTCACCGCTTTCAACGCACAGGCATCAGTGATAGGATTTGCCGCCGTAGAAACATAAGCTTCAATAGCATGAGTCAGTGCATCCATCCCCGTTGCGGCTGTCAGCCCTTTTGGCATCCCCGCCATTAAGGCAGAATCATTGACTGACAAAATAGGTGTAACGTTTTTATCCACTATCGCCATTTTGATATGACGCTCAATATCCGTAATGATACAAAAACGTGTCATCTCAGACGCTGTACCTGCGGTAGTATTAATAGCAATCAGAGGCAACTGTGGTTTGGCTGAAAGATCAACCCCTTCATAGTCACGAATATCCCCACCGTTGGTAGCTACCAATGCGATACCCTTTGCGCAATCATGTGATGAGCCACCCCCTAAAGAGATTACACAATCAGTGTTACTCTGGAGTAGGATTTTCAATCCTTCCTCAACATTAATGGTGGTTGGATTTGGATTCGTTCCATCATAAATCGCACTTTTTATCCCTGCATCCGCCAGTAAAGTCTGAACCTTTTCAACAACACCAATCTCGTTCAGCACGCGGTCAGTGATAATTAAAGCCTGTCTGTAGCCATAATTCTTTATTAACTCGACGGCTTCAGTCATACACCCCATACCAATTTTATTCACTGGCGGGATAAAGAAAGTGGATGCTGCCATTTGGAACTCCTTAGATTTTACTGAAGTATTTCAAATCTAGATGTAAGAGAATTGAATTACAATGTGACACTTATTTATTTCAGTCATTTTGACCAGAATCAATAATTGCCTATGTAAGAGCAAAAAATGGCATTTGCTTTTACTTTTGGTTTATGTTGGAGAAAATTTTGCTAAAAAATAACATATTCGAGCGTCTTACTGCCCTGCTATATCCAATGGATTTCAAGATGCAGCGCGACGGCAAGAGAGCAAATCCCCGGGAGCATAGATAACTATGTGACCGGGGTGAGTGAGCGCAGCCAACAAAGCTGCAACTTGAAAGACGAAGTGTATAGATACACATAATGCCCGCTATCGCGTTATAGAGCACTCTACGGGTGGCCGTTCAGAAGAGGTAGCAAAAATACGGGGGACTATCGCCGTATCGCTATGCCTGAATTAGTTGCTTTTCAGAAAAGAGCAGATTGAAGTTAATACAAAGAAAATACGTAATTAATTAAGGTTAACTTAAATAAAATTTACATTTTGCTATAATTTAACCAGATGAAAATAGGCGAATTATTATATGAATAATATTTTTGTTCTAGTAATATTCGGTCTTGCTACTCTCAGTATAGCTGTTCTTCTTTACAGTTATGATGCAGACCTAGAGCACTGGCTAAAGATGTGTGCACAGAAATTAATCAAGTGGACACCTTCAAATTAGCACTTTTATCTAATAATAAGGTGCTGAAAAATCAGCACCTTATTTTTAATCATTCAATGTTAAATTAAAACACTGAATGATTAGTCCAACCATTCAGTGTGGAAGACACCTTCTTTATCAGTACGTTTGTAAGTATGCGCACCAAAGTAATCGCGCTGTGCCTGAATCAAATTGGCGGGTAATACCGCTGAACGATAGCTGTCATAATAAGAAATAGCAGCAGAGAATGTTGGAGTTGGGATACCATTCTGCACGCCATAAGAAACAACATCACGCAAAGCTTGCTGATATTCATCTGCGATTTGTTTAAAGTAAGGAGCTAACAGCAGGTTAGCGATAGCCGGGATTTCATTGTATGCATCTGTGATTTTTTGCAAGAATTGCGCACGAATGATACAACCCGCGCGGAAGATCTTAGCAATTTCACCGTAGTTCAGATCCCAGTTATATTCATCCGATGCTGCTTTTAACTGCTGGAAACCTTGTGCGTAAGAAACAATTTTACCCAGGTACAGGGCACGACGAACTTTCTCGATAAATTCTGCTTTATTACCATTAAATGGCTGAGCTTCCGGGCCTGACAGAACTTTAGACGCAGCCACACGCTGATCTTTCAGCGAAGAAATATAACGTGCGAATACGGATTCGGTAATCAGTGTCACAGGAACGCCCAGATCCAAAGCGCTTTGGCTAGTCCATTTGCCCGTCCCTTTATTGGCAGCTTCATCCAGAATCACGTCAACCAGATATTTACCTTCTTCATCTTGCTTACGGAAGATATCAGAAGTAATTTCAATCAGGTAACTACTCAATTCACCCTGGTTCCAGTCGCTGAATACTTCAGCCAGTTCCTGATTACTCAGGTTCAATGAATTTTTCAGCAAGGAATAGGCTTCCGCAATCAGTTGCATATCACCATACTCAATACCATTGTGAACCATTTTCACATAGTGCCCTGCACCATCAGCCCCGATATAAGTAACACAAGGCTCACCATCAACCTGCGCAGCGATCTCTTTCAGAATTGGCGCTACCAGTTCATAAGCTTCTTTCTGGCCGCCAGGCATGATTGAAGGGCCTTTCAACGCACCTTCTTCACCACCGGAAACACCCGTACCGATAAAATTAAAGCCCTGAGCAGACAATTCACGATTACGACGGATAGTGTCTTGAAAATAGGTGTTGCCACCATCAATCAGAATATCACCCTTATCCAAATATGGCGTCAGTGATGCAATGGTTTTATCCGTAGCCTCACCTGCCTTAACCATCAACAGAATACGACGTGGCTTTTCCAGCGAATCGACAAACTCTTCAATGGAATAACTTGGAACTAATTTTTTCCCTGGATTTTCAGCAGTAACTTCATCAGTTTTATTGCTGGAGCGGTTGAAAATAGATACAGAATAACCACGGCTTTCAATATTCAACGCCAGGTTACGCCCCATTACCGCCATACCGACAACACCGATCTGTTGTTTGGACATGAATAACTCCCGTCTAATAATGACTGCTGTCCACCCAAAATGCAGTACGTTACGCTATATTTCATATGTAACTTTGTGCATATGTGACACATTCCGTATGCAACAAAACAGAGTGGACAATTTGTTAATGAGGTCACATGTTAACTCAGGAATGGCTATAGAAGGTAGTTATTGATGCAATCGATACCGTCGTAACGTTCTTTCGCTGAAAAAATTTCCAACTGAGATAAATCATCTATTGATATTTTGAACTTCAATACGCATTATTCAACAGTCGGCAAAAGCCGTCACATTAAAAGGTAAAATAAATTGTATGGAATGGATCGCTGATCCTACGATATGGGCTGGTTTGGCCACACTTATCGTTTTAGAAATTGTTCTCGGAATTGACAACTTAATATTTATTGCCATTCTGGCAGACAAACTTCCTGAAAAACAGAGAGATAAAGCTCGCATTACAGGGCTTTCCTGCGCCCTTATCATGAGGATATTGCTGTTATTCAGCCTATCCTGGCTCATTTCCCTGACTAATCCATTGACTACCCTGTGGGAGCACTCTTTCAGCGCTCGTGATTTGATTATGCTGATAGGGGGTATTTTCTTGTTGTTCAAGGCCACAATGGAGTTAAATGAACGGTTGGAAGGGAAAAACCTGCATACCAATCAACAACGCAAAGGAGCTAGTTTCTGGCCTGTTGTTGTGCAGATTATAGTCTTGGATGCTGTATTCTCTCTGGATTCCGTCATTACTGCCGTGGGTATGGTCGATCATATTGGTATCATGATTGCCGCTGTTATCGTTGCCATGATCCTGATGATATGGGCCAGTAAGCCTCTGACGAGATTCGTCAATGCACACCCCACGATCGTTATCCTATGTCTCAGCTTCTTACTGATGATAGGTTTCAGCTTAGTTGCAGAAGGCTTTGGTTATTATATTCCGAAAGGCTATCTTTATGCTGCCATCGGCTTCTCCATCATGATTGAAGCACTGAACCAATTCGCCCAGTTCAATCGCCGCAAGTTCTTGAGCGCTTCCCGCTCTCTGCGAGAAAGAACCGCAGAGGCCGTTCTGCACATTTTAAATGGCAAACGTGAAAACACGACACTGGATAATCATACTTCCGATCTGATTGCTGATGATTCGGATAACAAAGAAGTCTTTGAACCTCAAGAGCGTCAGATGATCGCCCGCGTTCTCAGCATGGCACAACGTACCGTCAGTAGCATCATGACTTCACGCCATGATGTTATTTATCTTGATGTCCATGCTCCGGCCGAAAAATTGACCATGCTGCTGGAACAAAAACCCCATACACGGATTGTCGTCACTGATGAGCAAACCAGCGATGAGCCTCTCGGTGTTGTGCATGTGATCGATATCCTTAATCAGCAACTGACCCATAATATGTTCGATTTACGGCAATTAGTGCAACAACCGCTGATTTTCCCGGAATCTCTCTCCTTGCTGCAAGCACTGGAGCAGTTCCGTCAAGCCCAAACACACTTTGCTTTTGTCGTTGATGAGTTTGGTTCTGTTGAAGGTGTAGTTACGGTAACAGACGTGATGGAAACAATTACTGGTAATTTGCCGGTAGGTAGCGGAGAGCTGGATGCTCGCCATGATATTCAAGTCATGGAAGAGGGATATTGGGTTGCCAATGGGTTTATGCCACTAGAAGATTTAGTTCTTTACGTACCATTGCCATTGGACGGAAAACGCGAATACCAGACACTTGCAGGCCTGTTGATGGAACATTTGCAACATATTCCGCAACAAGGTGAGCAGCTACAGATTGGTGATTACCTGTTTGAACCACTGGAAATCACCAGCCATCGCATCAATAAAGTGAAGATTAACTCACTGAAAGTTGAAACAGAGGCAAAAATATAATCCCTGGTTATAAAATTAATTATCTAATGAAAAACCGGCATAACGTCGGTTTTTTATTCCCATAAGTTTTATAAGATTAGAGGGAAACCACTGCATTTTAATACTAAACAATATATTATGCTGTGGAGAGAGTCATAATCATCTCTCTCCACTATCCACTATCCACTATCCACTATCCACTATCCACTATCCACTATAAAGGAATAAAAAAGTTAACCTTAAATACTATGATAAGAGCTATTTTTTATTCAGCAAATCCTTTAGCGCTTTATGATTCTCACTACTATGCCTTTCGAGCCAATCTTTGATTGATTTTTTGGCTTTTTGCTGTAATTCATCGCGCATCAAAGATTCTACATTCAGCGTATACTGCAAATTATCCCAGCTGCCATAAACTCTCAAAGGAATGTTTAATTTCGCCAACTGGCGTACAAATTCGTTCTGCTTGCCCCACCCGTTTGTTAATTGCACCAACAATGCCATATCGGTATTCTGCTTCAGTAAATTTGTTTTACCCTGCCCACGAATATTTAACATACCTGAAGTTGCAGTAAGCTCATCAATTTTAACTTCCCCGCGATCCAATTTCGCTTTCACCGACATATTTTCCGCTTCAGTAAAACTATCTGTATTTGTCGGTTGGTCAACTCTATCTGTCACTCGTGAAAAAGATTGCTGAATAAGCTGAGGAATATTCAATCCTTCCAGGCGCACATTTTTCAGCTCTAGATTCAAATCACCTTGCCAGTAATGGGAAATGGCGTATTCATCATAACCTTCACCAACCAAATCACCAGCTACATTAAGCTGACCACTGAATACCGTCGGCAGTGCCAAAGTGGTTAACAAAGGCTGCAATTCAATTTTCTGCAAGCGTGGTTTTATATGTAATTTTGCAGGTATTATCGTGGCATCAATTGTGCCCGGAAGTATAAAATGTCCACCAAACACATCTCCGTTTAATGTTTCAATTTCCGTCACACCATCATTATTTACAGCTTTCAGGTCAAAATTATCAATATCCATACCCTGATAAATCAATTTACCTACTGTAAACGAGATATTCGCATCAAATCCTTGCAAAAACGTAAGATCATAATTGGTTAAGGGCGATACTGATGTCGCAATTACCGGTTTTAATGAGTTATTTTCGATTCGGTAATCATGTTTTGCCTGTAGGCTGTTTTTAGGTAAGGTATCCCAGCCCAGTAGATTATCCAGATTCAACTTCGAAGAGGCCAGATGAATGACATATTGCGGCTTATCTTTCAAGGCAGCAGTAATATTCCCTTTCAGGTCACTCTCTCCATTCACGGTTAACGCTATTTTTTGCAATGCAAGTGATTCGGATCGCGCCTGATATTTGGCTACAGCGCTACCTGCCCCTCTAATCCCTTCGGATGGCAGCCCGACACCCTGCAACTGGTATTCGAGGGAATTTATATCAGCCGATATCTGCTGCGGATAATCTGAAGTATCCACTGATGCATTAAGTTCAAATGCCAATTCTTGCTGGTTTTTGTTGATTTTACTGCTAACTTCAAGACTAACGTGATCTTTATCACTGCGTGCTAACAGTAAATTGATATCACGGACATTAAATTGAGAATGATCTTTGGTTTGCCAAATCAGTAAGCTATCAACTATTTTGATTTTGGCAATATCCAGTTTCCAAGGCTGATCACTTGCAACCATTGGATAATGAATACCACTTTCGGGTGCAATGGGGGCTTCTGTCCGCTTCTGAGGTTGGCTATCCGGCGTGATTCGCAAAACAGCTCCTTTCAGCATCACTTCGTTAACAGAAAGTTGGTGAGATAATAGAGGTAATAATTCCACATCCAATCGCATGTTGTCTGCAATAATCGCAGATTGTTTAGCATTCTGAGCAGTCAGTGATATCTGTCCGGTCAGAATGCTCAATTTTGGCCAAACATGCCAGCGCAGATCATCTTGCAAAACGAGATGGTAACCACTCTTCTTTTGTACCTGCTTAACTATATAGTCACGAAAATCATTAGGATTAACCAGCATGACCAGCGTAGTTAAGCCGGCAACAATAACAATCAACAAAATAACGAGTGTCGTCAATAATCTTTTCATGACTTCTCCAGTCTCATGTCCACAAGATGACTATTCTTCACCAAAAAGTGTCACCGGAAAGCTTTACCAGAAAAGATTAATCCTCGCTGATTCGGCTGCCTACAGCTCCTTGCTGATTTTTATATTTAGCATCCTGACGTCGATTATAAGGTCTCTCAGCAGAACCTGACAGCGGTTCAAAACTTAATGCACCTATGACCATGCCGGGACGCAAAGCTAAAGGCAGCTTGCCTGAATTATAGAATTCCAGGACTATTTGCCCCTGCCAGCCCGGATCAATTCGGTGTGCCGTCACATGAACCATCAGACCAAGACGTGCCAGAGACGAACGTCCATCCAGCCAGCCAACTAAATTATCAGGTAATGTGACAGATTCCAGTGTCACCGCCAGAGCCAATTCACCCGGATGAAGGAAAAACGCTTCCCCAGCCGGCAAAGTGATCTCATCGCTCATGACACGGTCAAGCGCTGCATTGACTTCAGCCTTAGGGCCACTCAGGTCGATATAGGCAGCAGTATGCCCCCGAAAAACACGAAACTGGTTCCCAAGACACACATCAGCGGTTGCCCCGTTAATACGTTCGACAGGAGGACGTGGAGTAATTACCAGTTTACCGTCATCTAGCCATTTAATAATGTCACGGTCACAGAGTCGCATTATTTCCTCTCAAATAAGATAATATTTATGAATAACAAACAGCATATTATTCGCAAAATTGGCCAATCTTGGCTTTTAAGATATCAATGGCTACGCGGTTCTTCCCTCCACGAGGAACAATAATGTCTGCATATTGTTTTGATGGCTCGATGAATTGCAGAAACATTGGGCGCACAGTTTTATTGTATTGCTCTATGACGGAATCCAGCGAACGTCCGCGTTCATTTACATCACGTTTGATACGGCGCATCAGGCATATATCCAGTGGTGTATCGACAAAAATGGAAAAATCCAGCTCTTGGCGCAAGCGCTTATCCGTTAATAGTAGAATACCTTCAAGGATAATGACTCTTTTCGGTTCAAAATGGATGGATTCGGGTTTGCGGGTGTGTTTGGTATAGTCATATTGCGGCAATTCAATGGATTTTCCGGCTTTCAGTGCCTGAAGATGCTCGAACAGTAAACTGTGATCCATTGAATTTGGATGATCGTAATTGACTTTATAACGCTCTTCCATCGGGGTATTGCTTTGATCTTTGTAATAACAATCTTCTGGAATAACGCCGATATTGTGATCACCTACCTGAGCACGTAATTCTCTATAAAGCGTGTTGGCAATAAGGCTTTTGCCTGAGGCAGAGGCACCTGAAATACCTACAATTGTACACTTATGTGCTTCATCAGCCATGATAGAAATAACCTGGTTAAAAAAGAAAAAATAAAGCGGGAACATGGCACTCGATACACCATGTTTGGCGGATTATAGGGAGTTAATGACTTCTATTCCAGAGTAAACAAGATAAGTCCCGTTTTTTCAATATACTTCGCATAAAAATCCCGCAGTTTTATGCTCTAAATAGAGAAAATTCTAACAAAACGGCATTTATTTATTCATTCAATTAGTTAAATCAAACAGCACGGAAGGAAATTTCCGTCGGAATTTTTTCACCAGTCCAATACATCTGTGCAGAAATATTGGCTGCAATTTCACGGTAGATATCCGCAAATTCACTATCAGGCTGGCTGCTTACTGTCGGTTCACCACGATCAAGATCTTCACGCAATGAGATATGCAGCGGAATCTGCCCCAATAATTGGCAATTATATTTTTCTGCCAGTTTTTCTGCTCCGCCTGTACCGAAAATCGGCTCATGATGACCACAATTGCTGCAAATATGGTTGCTCATATTCTCAATAATACCCAATACCTGTACATTGACTTTCTGGAACATAACGATGCCTTTCATCGCATCAATCAGGGCAATATCCTGTGGTGTTGTGACAACCAATGCCCCTGTTACCGGAATATTCTGGGACAGCGTTAACTGAATATCCCCAGTTCCGGGCGGCATATCAATCACCAGATAATCCAGATCAGACCACAATGTGTCCTGCAACATTTGCATCAAAGCCTTGCTCGCCATCGGGCCACGCCAGACCATTGCATTATCATCAGTAACGAGATAACCGATGGAGTTGGTTGCAATGCCGTGCACCATAATCGGTGCCATATGCTGGCCATCAGGAGAAGTCGGCCGTTCTTTGGCTGTACCGAGCATATTAGGGATGGATGGCCCATAGATATCTGCATCCAGAATACCGACTTTCGCACCTTCCTGTGCCAGCGCCAGTGCCAGATTCACCGCCATACTGGATTTCCCCACCCCCCCTTTTCCTGAACTCACCGCCACAATATTGCGCACACCTTTAACGCCCGGCAAATTATTGGCACGGCGCAATGTACTGATATCGTGGGTTAATCGCCAGTCAACGGATTTTGCTCCCGTCGCAGCTTGTAAAGATAACGTCGTTTCTTTCTTTAAAACTTCAAAGGCCCTTTTCCAGACAAACGGCATCATTAATTCAATATGCAGTGTTCCATCCAATATAGTGCAGTGATGCAATGCTTTCAGAGCAATCAAATCCCGCTCTAATGTTGGATGTTTGAATGTTGCCAGTATTTTCGCAACGTGTTTTTTCAGCAGGTCAGGATTGGTCTGCTCGGGGGATTGTGAGTTCATCCCGGCTCCTTTTGATTTATCTTTTTTCAATTTATATACACAATGGATTTCAAGTTGCATCGCGACGGCAAGAGAGCAAATCCCCGGGAGCATAGATAACTATGTGACCGGGATGAGCGAGCGCAGCCAACAAAGAGGCAGTTTGAAAGACGAAGTGTATACCCAATGAATTTCAAAATGCAGCCTGAAAGACAGCGGGTATAAAACTGTTTGGTCATCATAACAGAAGCTAGCGACTTCGGATAAGGCAACAAGTAAAAGTAACGAAGTTCTTGCGTTACCCTAGCGGCAACGCGCCTTATCAGGTAACATCAAAAACCTTTTCATTTTTACGGAAGTCAGATCCTAACTATGACTCAAGTCGCGAACAAATTATTGGTGACCTGTGCGTTGCCTTATGCTAACGGTCCCATCCATCTCGGTCATATTCTGGAACATATTCAGGCTGATATTTGGGTCCGTTATCATCGAATGCGCGGCAAAGAGGTTCACTTTGTCTGTGCCGATGATGCCCACGGTACGCCAATCATGCTGAAAGCCCAGCAAACTGGTGTTTCACCAGAAGAGATGATTGCCAAGGTGAATCTAGAGCATCAGCAGGATTTTGCCGGTTTTTCAATCAGTTATGATAACTATCATTCTACACACAGCGAAGAGAACAAAGCGTTTGCATCCCAAATCTATCTGGAACTGAAAAAGAACGGTTACATCAAGAACCGGACGATTTCTCAACTGTACGATCCAGAAAAAGAAATGTTCCTGCCAGACCGTTTCGTCAAAGGTTCCTGTCCAAAATGTAAGGCAGAAGACCAATATGGCGATAACTGTGAAGTCTGTGGAACCACTTATTCCCCAACCGAATTGATCAACCCTCGTTCTGTTGTCTCCGGGGCAACGCCAGAAATGCGTAAGACAGAGCATTTCTTCTTCGATCTGCCTGCATTCAGCGATATGCTACAAAAATGGACTCGTTCCGGCACGTTGCAGGAACAAGTAGCGAACAAAATGCAGGAATGGTTCGATTCAGGTCTGCAACAATGGGATATCACCCGTGATGCGCCGTATTTCGGTTTTGAGATCCCTGATCAACCAGGCAAATATTTCTATGTCTGGCTGGACGCTCCGATTGGTTATATGGGTTCATTCAAGAACCTGTGTGACAAGCGGAGTGACCTGAATTTCGATGAGTTCTGGGAGAAAGATTCCAAGACTGATCTCTATCATTTCATCGGCAAAGACATTGTTTATTTCCACAGTCTGTTCTGGCCTGCAATGCTGGAAGGCAGCAACTACCGCAAGCCAACCAATCTGTTTGTTCACGGTTATATCACCGTTAACGGCACCAAGATGTCTAAATCTCGTGGGACTTTTATCAAGGCCGAAACCTATTTAAAACACCTTGATGCAGACTGCCTGCGTTACTATTATGCTGCTAAGCTTTCTTCCCGTATTGATGATATAGACCTGAATCTGGAAGATTTTGTTCAACGTGTAAACAGTGATGTCGTTAACAAAGTAGTGAATCTTGCCTCACGCAATGCGGGTTTCATTAATAAGCGCTTTGGTGGCAAACTAGCTGATCAACTCGCTGATCCTGAGTTGTACCAGAAGTTTGTTGATACCGCACAGGTTATCGCAGAAGATTTCACTAATCGCGAATTTGGTAAAGCAATCCGTGAAATCATGGCACTGGCTGACCTCGCTAACCGCTATGTTGATGAACAAGCACCGTGGGTTGTAGCGAAACAAGAAGGCCGTGACGTCGATCTTCAGGCTATCTGTTCAATGGGCATTAATTTGTTCCGTGTGTTGATGACTTACCTGAAACCCGTCCTTCCGGGCTTGTCCGCACGTACAGAAACATTCTTGAATACAGAACTGACTTGGGATGGTATCCGTCAACCTCTGCTGAGCCATGACGTTTCCCCATTCAAGGCTCTGTTTAACCGCATTGAGATGGCTAAAATCGAAGCGATGGTTGCTGATTCAAAAGAGAACATCGAGCCTAAAAAAACGGTAACAGGCCCGCTGGCAGATGATCCGATTCAGGACACCATCACATTTGATGATTTTGCCAAGATTGACCTGCGGATCGCATTGATTAAACAGGCAGATTTTGTCGAAGGTTCAGACAAATTGCTGAAATTATCCCTTGATATCGGTGGCGAAACTCGTCAGGTTTTTTCTGGAATTCGTTCTGCTTATCCTGATCCGAAAGCGTTAGAAAACCGTCTGACCGTGATGGTTGCCAACCTCGCACCACGCAAAATGCGCTTTGGCATTTCAGAAGGCATGGTAATGGCAGCAGGCTCTGGCGGAAAAGAAATTTTCCTGTTAAGCCCGGACAGCGGCGCACAACCAGGCATGCAGGTTAAATAATTCATATATTCTGACAAGATATTAATTATTATCAGACAACATTATTGTTGTAAAAATAGTAAAGCGGGCTAAAAAAAGCCCGCTTTTTTATGTGATGTATGGCACATTTAGAAAGTTAATCGTATGATGAACTCTCCCTATATTGAGGAATTATCGATTATGTCTTTCCAAAACATGCTGATGATAGGCTGGCAATACCTGCGCGCATTCGCACTGCTCTATTTGTGCTTGATTGCAGGGAATATCATTTCGACATTCCTTCCTTTCTCTCTTCCCGGTAGTATTATTGGTTTACTTATCCTTTTCGGTTTACTGGCATTCCAGATTATTCCCCCACATTGGGTGAAGCCAGGTTGTAGCCTGTTGATGAAGAACATGACATTACTCTTTTTGCCCATTGGGGTGGGGATCATGAATTATTATCCACAACTCAGCCAACAAATGTTCCCAATCGTTCTTTCCTGTGTCGTCAGTACAGTGATTGTCATGATTGTCGTTGCTTATAGTTCCCACTATATCCATCGCGAACGCATCATTATTGGTTCCAAACGAGAAGAAGAAGCAATTACTACATCACAACAACTTGAAGAGAAAGAAAAATGTTGAGCTATATCTGGTGGTCACTGCCATTAACACTACTTGTATTTTATCTAGCCAAAAAACTATCTATACGATTAAAATTTCCTATATTTAATCCCTTATTGATATCAATAGTCATTATCATTCCTTTACTCCTGATGACACATACATCATATGAACACTATTTTGCAGGCAGCCGGGTATTAAACGATTTGCTGCAACCAGCAGTGGTCGCTCTTGCTTTTCCTCTTTATGAACAACTTCACCAAATCCGTACTCGGTGGAAATCAATCATTACCATTTGTTTTATCGGCTGTATTGTCGCAATGGTGACCGGTACAGCTATAGCATTATGGGCAGGTGCAACACCTGAAATCGCAGCTTCAATTCTGCCTAAATCTGTGACAACCCCTATTGCTATGGCAGTAGCCAATTCCATCGGTGGGATTCCTGCCATCAGCGCTGCTTGTGTGATCATGGTGGGTATTTTAGGTTCTATCTTCGGTCATAACCTATTTAATCTTCTTAAAATAAAAACGAAGTTTTCCCGAGGACTGGCTATGGGTACAGCAGCTCATGCTGTGGGAACCGCCCGCTGTGCTGAGGTAGATCATACTGAAGGTGCATATAGTTCACTGGCCCTGATGACCTGCGGCATTATTACTTCACTGGTTGCGCCTTTTTTATTCCCGATACTACTTCACCTGTTTAGTTGATTATTCTACAAATGATTTTTATCTAAATAGTTACCAAACCGTAATAAAAAAGTGAAAGGATTAATAAAAATCATAAAAATTTGATGTGCATGGCTAAAATAATAGCTTTATTACACAAATTCCATTGATTTTATGGCTGTTATCACATTACAAACCCAAACAGACATCCTAGAATGGCCTTTAATTAATTCGGAGATCATTCTATGCAAGCTCGTTTTAACACTATTTGGTCAGAAATCACCCCTAAACTGCAACAAGCTTTGTTACCTTATATTGGAAATGACGATTTTCCAGCCATGCTGACAACGGAGCAGGTTGAATCCATCAAGCGGAACAGTGGCTTTGATGATCATGCTTTGGCATTTGCCTTATTGCCATTGGCTGCTGCCTGCTCCATTCCTCCTATTTCTCATTTTTATGTCGGTGCAATTGCACGGGGAGAAAGTGGTAATCTCTATTTTGGCGCCAATATGGAATTTCCGGGAGTGCCATTGCAGCAAACCGTTCATGCCGAGCAATCAGCAATCACTCACGCTTGGCTCCATGGCGAAAAAAAACTGGCTTCCATCACTATCAACTATTCACCTTGTGGTCACTGCCGACAATTTATGAATGAATTGAACAGTGGAACACAATTAGAGGTTCACTTACCCGATCGCCCACCATTAACTTTGGCCGATTATCTGCCAGAAGCCTTCGGTCCGCGTGATTTAGCTGATGCCCCACTGCTGTTGGATACAGTTAATCATAACTATCAGTTGGCTACCCATGACAATTTAGTGCAAGCCGCATTAGATGCTGCGAACCGCAGCCACGCACCTTACAGCCAATCCCATGCTGGTATCGCATTACAAGATGAGCAAGGGAGAATTTATACTGGCCGTTATGCGGAAAATGCTGCATTCAATCCAAGTTTGCCACCATTGCAGGCTGCTTTGATATTTATGAACATGTCGGGTAGTGATTGTCAGTCCATCAAACGGGCCGTGCTGGTTGAAAGTAAAAACAGTCAGTTATCACAGTGGAGCGCCACAGAGTCCACATTAACTGCTTTGGGTTGTACTAAAGTGGAACGGCATACCTTTTGAAATGAAATAAGAGTAAGTTAACAAAATGGCGATTTATCCCCTCCATTACCTGGGTAGCCAGACAATGATAAACGCCAGTGCTAACATGCTGGCATAATTTCGTTCTAATTTATCTCGTTGCCATAGCACGAAAATGCTTGTTTCTGCAAACGCATTCTCCACTAAATGGCGGTAACGATATAACCACTTGTCTAACTTTTTGGGGTCAGATCAAACGTCAACACGCCCTAATTCCTGTACTTCCGAAATCAGGTTTTTATTGCCATTAAATACCCGGTGTAAATACCTATTATAGTTAGCACCCAGTTCGGAATAACCATTGAGATTATCAATCAATTTACTGGTATTCAGTGTTTTCTGCGTTGTTCTCTGGTTTGCCCGTGAAGAGCGTAATGACTTATAGGCACGGTGCGTATTCAGATTTTTCATATAAGCAACGACAGAATCATCAATCGTACGGTAAACAGAATAACCTTTGATCTTTCCTTTAGTCTTGCCACAAGAAGCACAACGCATTCCGAACAGGTTATTGTTTTTCTGGGCAAGTTCCGAAGTTCCCCAGCCTGATTCTGCTGCCGCTTGAGTGGCAACAAAATGGGTCGGTATAATGTCAACCCGACTCAGCAGGCTATCCCAATTGACCTGTCTTGGTGAATTGCAGGTCATTTTATAATCCATGCAGATCTTTTTTAGCCGATCGATATCCTGTACAGACCAGTGGACTGTTTTCTGGTGTGACAGGAGCCATTTGCGGTCTTGCATAATTTTTTGGTTATGCTGATCAACTACAGGGACAACAATATTTAAAAACGCTTTCTTCCGGGGTGTACCTGAAGGGTATTTTCGCAAATCAGGCAAATTTTTCTGAATGCCATTGTGAGAATACTCTTTCATTTCTGTGGTACTGGTCGAGGCATCGCTCAGATTGGTAAAGATTAATGAGCTAAAGAAAGCGAAGACCACAGTTGTCCTCATCATTCGAGAAGGCATTTGCTTCTCCTCATTTTATTACTATGTTTTATTACTATGGATAAAAAACGGATAAAAAAACAAACGAATATTGGCACTCTACTGACAAATATCTATATTTTTTATGTTGTATGGTAAGTTAATGTAATGATTTTTGGGATTTTATCTGGTGATTTTAACTATAAATTTAATGTTTTTTTATTTTGGAATTTTATTTTTTATCTCTGGGTTTTCTATCTAATATTTTGTTTTTATTTATTATTTTATTCTGTCTATTCTATATTGTGTTCTATGCAAATCCTTATCAAAAACATAGCTAACCGTATGTTTATAAAAACGATGACTGGGATATATACCCTTTAGCTAGTTGGTAACATCATCTCTGGTTTAATTTCTAACTAATTCAAAGTTCTTGAACAGAATGGAGTGTTCAGTATAGGTAACTAACTTAATTATGGAATTTCTTATTTTATAATCACCAGTAAATAACATTATCATTCCAATTTTTTCTGGTTAAGAAATGAATTATCCTTAATAAATTCGATTAAAAAAATGAGGTTCAGATGCAAGAAGAATTAGGGAGATTAATCTCCCTAATTATATATTATGAAAAATAAATATCATATTATAACCACTTAGCAACGCCGCCGTGGCGAGAGCAGGCTCCTTTATTAGATTTACTCTTGCTATAAGTCCCGTCTTTACAAAGTGCCGTATTGGCGCCTTTTTTTGCAGGATTATTACTCTTCTTGGATGCTTTTTGATTCTTTGCTTTTTTGGTTACTTTTTTCTCTAGCGGGTTAACTTTGTTTGTTGTGGATTTAACATTATGTTCAACTGCTGTTGCGGTTTTTGAAACGGCCCCAGCTGAAGTGGATACCGCAGGCGCTGCAAGTACTGTACTTGAAAATAACACTAGTAATGCTGTAACTGATAACTTTAAGCTTTTCATCACTTATATCCTCTGGTTAGAGTACGTAAACACGAAGTCTACTCTTGCAGTTCGGAGTATAGTTTTGAATGATATGATTGTAAATTTGATATAGGTAATATTTTTATAGATGTTTACTTTTAATTATTAAATCGTTTTTATCGGTAACTAATTGTATTTAAATTTTACCCTGCTATTTTCACATTGAAATAAACAAAGAAAATCAAATAAATATTACAGATTTCTGAGGGATGGGATAACAATTATCGTGAGAGGTATATGTTTTGAATAAATAGTGAAAATCGTATAATATTTGTTATTTTCCATATCGTTACATTAATTTCACAACAGAACTACTCCATGAATACGTAATTTATGCAATTAGCCTTGAATGGAAATCTTGGGGAAGCGATCAATTGACTATTTTATTTTCTGTATTTGTTCTACTGACAGATTTGCGATACTACTTATCAAAGCAATTGGACAACGGGAAGTCACGGGTACAATAATGACATTGTGCAAAAAGTGACAGTCATTACAGGTGGTTCACGGGGTATTAGTAAGACTATCGCGTTTTGTTTGGCAAAACGAGGACATATCATATCTGCACAGGGTATTAGAATAAATACAGTACTTCCGGGGTTTATCTATACTGACATGCATGCTGATAGCGAAGAACCTGAACGCATTGATCGAATCAAGGATTTTTTACCGATGAAGCGAGTAGTTAGCCAGAAGAAATTGCTCAGGCTATTGCATGGCTACTATAGGATGAATCATCTATGTTACGGGCAATTTTATTGACTTGGCTGGTGGGAAATAAACACTATTGTGGACATAGTTTGCCACGCAGCAACTTGAGACCAATGGGACATATCCGGGTTCCGTAAGCCGGAATTTTTTCAATAATTTTCCGGCTAATTATTTTAAACATGTGGTTTCAAATACATGGTTTTAACTACATGGTTTTAACTACATAGATTTTTAAATATATTGCCTTAAACTCAGGTTTTAAACATAGAAGGTTTTTAAACAGATAGCATCATTTAAATGAACCGTGGTTTTAAATTGACAATAGTATTAAGCCTGCCTTTCCATCAGCTTTGGCTTAAGAATAACCTTGCCGGGTTCCACCTCAATATGAATAGGTTGTTCTATTAAGTTGCTGATTGTTAACCAGTCCCCCGCGATATAAAGCTCACCATTCTCACGAATGCTATCGATCCCTTCATAGGGATTATCTTCTACTTCTTTGATTAAACTGACTAAATCTACATTGGGAGCAACGAGAGAGATAATGAGACCATTGGAAAATTGTGATATGTGAAATAACTCATTTGCGGTAAACCCAGCATCGCGGAGTTCACAGCCATTAAGTATTAATTCCGGAATATCAATGTCAGTCTGGCGAAATGAAACATGAAGGCTCATTTATACGTTCCTTGTGTTATTTGGGTATACGACGATACTTTATCAGCACTTTGCCCGCACTGCACCGCGGAATTATATGTGTTTTTATCTGTACCGCATATCATTGATTAATGATTGATATCTACACTAGCGTTTAGTTGACTAACATGCTATCGACAATGTTGCTCTTTGAGAAGTGACTCGCAAAAAATCACTGTATATTTATACAACTTTAAATATTTTTGTTTCAATTACATTGCGAAATCATTTTGTAAATAGACGACATAACGTAATAGTAGGGGGAATTTATTTGGCGGATTATAGCTTGATTTATTTTAGTCATATTTTTTGAATGATTTTATAGTGTTTTTTATAGTTATTATTTTCCTGGTATACTTTTTCAATTGTTTTTAACATAGTTATGTTTTTTATTTTATTGGAAATAAAATGTTTCATGTATCCCAATGGATATTGGGATATAGCCAATAAAACTATCATTTGAAAGACGGTGGTTATATAAATAACAGAGATCTTCTGGTATCTTCATTAATGAGTATCCAATGATTTAATTTATATAAATAATCATTATGGTATTGTTTTTTTAATAGGTAAATTTGAATGAAACGTATTCCAGAACCTTTTAAGTACGTTGCCACATTTATGATATGAATTAATCGTGTAACTGTTATTTATTTCATCTCTAATGTTCTATTTTATTTATTTTCAGTATATCAGATCAGAAATGGTTATTTTTTATCTTTTTATGTGTTGGATGATTAAAAGAGATTACCTGACTGCCTTATTTGTCGCATTATTTAATATATTAGGTTTTTTATGCTATTTTTTGCGATCACTGACAATGAAAATAATAATCTAACTGTATAACGTATTTTTTTGATGATTTTTTTGTATTTTTATGGGAGGTAATTAATATCTATAAAATCATCAGGAACACAAGTATCAATGCACAAATTGCGATTTGCGCGAATCAAACAAGATTGGCAGACAAAATGACCACTGAAGATTGATCAATGCAGGGAATTACTCTTTCGAAATAGAATATTATGTAAAGGGGAAAAATAAATAGAAAAATCAAGTAGAAATAATTTGGCTGGCACCGTAAGGCAAGACGAAAAACAAGGGAAATTTATTAGTTAAGAAACAATAAGATGAGTTGATTTTTACCGATGGAGAAAAACATAAACTAAAGTTAAGAAGAGCCATTTTAGGTGACTTGACAGTTTGGTACTAATTGTCAAATAAGCGCGTTTTCCTTTTTGATCTTATATCGTCTCGAAGGACCTGCATCACTCGCAGTGTAACGGACAGTATGACGAATATTACGGTGGCCTAAATAGTCCTGAATCAAGCGGGTATCGACACCATTGTCCGCCAGTGCATAGCCACAGGCATGCCTCAACATGTGTGGATTAGCGCAAATCGACAATCTGGCCTTCTGGCTGGTCTGCCGGATGATTTTATACATCTGCTGCCGCGACATACGCTGACCATTGCGGGAGAGAAACAACCAGTCCGCCTCTTCTCCGGATTGTTGGTGTGGCGGGGCTTTTGATAAATAATTCTGTCGATATACCAACCAGTGACGAATAAGCTGGACTTCACGTTGTACCATAGGGTGAATGGTGGAAAAGCCATTCTTCAGCCGCTGTACCCGCAGACTTCTGCCATCCAAATCCACATCCGACAGTTTCAGACTCAACAGTTCAGAAACTCGAAAACCGTGAATAAAAGACATAAAAATCATGCATATATTACGTTCTGCATGGGCATGCTTGCCCAACTCCCTGAGCAGAATTTCTATCTCAGGCTGAGTCAGATACTTACGTTTTAGCATGGTATTCACCTCCAGAAAGCGATAAAAAGCCAGTTCCATTCGGCTCTGGGAATAGAATAATATAAAAAGATCATTTATTAGTGTTGTTGATTATTTGCAGAGTGCAAGGTGAGTGAATGAATCTTCATCATCCACAATATTTTTAGACAATATTTTTACGAAAATATTTTTATGATAAAAAAACTCCGTTGTTTTAAACGGAGTTTGTCTGTGGCCTAAAATGGCAGGAAAATACAAAAAACCCGCTCAAAACGAATGTCATGAGTCGGGATTTAGTAATATCGACAATGCAGCTCAAAGCACTGTCAGTATTTTATTTTAAATTGGTATATTTATGCATAAACCGGATATTTTGCACAGATTGCCAATATTTTCTGTTTAACACTTTCAATCGTCGCATCATCATTGATGTTATCTAACACATCACAGATCCAACCGGCCAGTTCTCGGGTTTCTTCTTCTTTAAAGCCACGCCGGGTAATAGCAGGTGTACCGATACGAATACCAGAGGTTACAAACGGGCTACGAGGATCGTCAGGCACACTATTTTTGTTAACAGTAATATTGGCGCGCCCTAATGCTGCATCTGCTTCTTTACCGGTAATGTCTTTATCCACCAAATCCAACAAGAACAGATGGTTTTCAGTCTCACCAGAAACCACTTTATAGCTGCGTTGCAGGAACACTTCTACCATGACTTTCGCATTTTTGGCGACTTGCTGCTGATAAACCTTAAATTCAGGCTCCATCGCTTCTTTCAGAGCAACAGCCTTACCGGCAATAACGTGCATCAGCGGGCCACCCTGAGAACCGGGGAAAACAGAAGAGTTTATTTTCTTGTAAAACTCTTCATCACCACCTTTTGCTAAAATCAGGCCACCACGCGGGCCAGCCAGTGTTTTGTGCGTTGTGGTTGTGACAACGTGGGCATGAGGAACTGGGTTTGGATAGACACCCGCAGCCACCAAACCAGCGACATGAGCCATATCAACGAACAGATAAGCCCCGATTTCATCGGCAATTTCACGCATCTTCGCCCAATCAACAACACCGGAGTAAGCAGAGAAGCCGCCGATAATCATTTTTGGCTGGTGTTTTTGCGCTTGGGTACGGATATCGTCGTAATCGATTTTACCTCTGTTATCAATGCCATAAGGCACAATGTTATACAGTTTACCGGAGAAATTTACTGGAGAGCCGTGAGTCAAATGGCCGCCGTGAGCCAGATTCATCCCTAAAACAGTATCTCCAGGTTGCAGCAATGTCATATACACCGCAGCATTTGCCTGAGAACCAGAGTGTGGTTGGACGTTAGCATAATCTGCACCAAACAACGCTTTCGCACGATCAATCGCAAGTTGTTCAACAACATCGACATACTCACAGCCACCATAGTAGCGTTTACCCGGATAACCTTCCGCATACTTGTTAGTGAGTTGAGATCCTTGAGCCTGCATAACTCTTGGGCTGGTGTAGTTTTCAGAGGCAATCAATTCAATGTGTTCTTCTTGACGACAAACCTCCTGTTCCATCGCTTGCCACAGTTCGGGATCGTAATTCGCAATATTCATTTCACGCTTTAACATTTGGTTCTCCTGACTCAGCTACATCACTAAAAATTACCCCTGAGGGCCAGAATGTCACACAGTGTAAACTCTTTTTCTCTAATGAGATAGTCTTGACAAGATAATTTACGCAAACGTTTGCATTATTTGTTGATTGCCTCTTTGCGGCTAAATAACTAACTATAAAATCAACAATTTCAGATTTATCACTAATATTTGTGATCTTAATCAAAATTTATGCTCATAAAAAGACAAGATCCTTTCAGATTTTTGATTTAAATCAATATGATCTTCTTTTTTTATTTGGTGTATTCCCAAATACAATTTATAAATTTCGAGGTCATAAATAGAATGAGCCGTACCATCAGGTTGCTTTATAAATTATAGGCTAAAACAGTTGCACTCCCGTTTGAATATGGGTCATTGCCCAGCTTCCGTTATCACTTTTTTCGGAATTTCAGTTAAATCGCTTCTTCGTCCTGCTCACCAGTACGGATACGCACAACACGGGCAACATCAAAAACAAAAATTTTGCCATCACCGATTTTGCCGGTTTGTGCGGTCTGCATGATTGTTTCGACACAGGTATCAACAATATCATCCGGTACAATAATTTCTATTTTGACCTTTGGCAGAAAATCCACCATATATTCCGCACCGCGATAAAGCTCAGTATGTCCTTTCTGGCGACCAAACCCTTTTACTTCTGTCACGGTCATACCAGTGATCCCCACTTCAGCCAGAGCCTCACGTACATCATCCAGCTTGAAAGGTTTGATAATTGCATCAATCTTTTTCATGAAGTTTTCCTGTTATTACCAGTTCTTATGCCCGAAACCAGAAGTAATCGGGTAGCGACGGTCTTTACCAAAATCACGTTGTGTAATACGTGGGCCAATAGGTGCCTGACGACGTTTATATTCGTTAATATCAACCAGTCGGATCACTTTGCGAACAATGGCTTCATCAAAACCTTCAGCTACTAAGTCAGCCACTGATTTGTCTTTTTCAACATATCCTTCGAGGATAGCGTCCAGCATGTCATATGGCGGCAAACTATCCTGATCCAGCTGATCCGGTGCCAGTTCCGCAGAAGGTGGACGATCTATTACCCGCTGAGGGATAGCCGGAGATACTGTATTGCGGTATTCGGACAATGCAAATACCATCGTTTTTGGCACATCTTTCAACGCATTAAAGCCCCCCGCCATATCGCCATACAAAGTGGAGTATCCTACTGCTGATTCGCTTTTGTTACTGGTCGTCAATACAAGGCGGCGGTGTTTGTTTGACATCGCCATCAAAATAACTGCACGACAGCGGGCCTGCAAATTCTCTTCTGTTGTATCTTTTTCTGTTCCCGCGAACATCGGTTCAAGTTGCGCCATAAACGCATCAAACATAGGTTCGATGGATACCAAATCAAACTCAACACCCAGCATTTCTGCTTGTTCCCTGGCATCGTGGATGCTCATCTCTGAGGTATAGCGGAATGGCATCATAACCGCCTGCACGTGCTCTTTACCTAGCGCGTCTACAACAATCGCCAATGTCAAACCAGAATCAATCCCGCCGGATAAGCCAAGCAAAGCGCCTTTGAAACCATTTTTCTGTACGTAGTCACGAACAGAGAGCACCAGTGCCTTGTAGATTTGTTCAAGCAGTGGCAGCTGAGGTGTAGGGTTCGCCATCGGTTCAATATTCATGTCATTGAAGCGGCATTGTTCAATCTGCTCTTCAAAAGCTGCCATACGATGGGTAATTTCACCATTTGTATCAAAAACCTTTGAGCAACCATCAAAGATAAGCTGATCTTGTCCGCCAACCTGATTGAGATAGATGATCGACAGTTGAGTGCGCTGGCAATGGGATTTAATTAAGGTACTGCGAATATTCGGTTTTTCACGATTATAAGGAGAAGCATTAATCGACAGAACAATTTCTGCACCAGCCTGTTTCAGGGCATCAATTGGCGCATCAAACCACAAGTCTTCGCAAATCAATAAACCAAGATTATAACCCTTAAATGGTATTACACAGCTTTGCTTACCCGCCTTGAAATAACGTTCTTCATCAAAGACGCCATAGTTTGGCAGTAACTGCTTGAAATATCTGGCAACAACTTCACCCTTCCAAAACAGTGAAAGGGCATTGTAGAGTTTGCCATCTTGTTGCCACGGATGCCCCACTAAAATAGCGACCTGAGAGCTTGCTTCCTGCAAACGTATCAATTGTTCACGGCAACGTTGATGCAAATCGGGACGGAACAGTAAATCTTCAGGAAAATAGCCAGACAGTGCCAGTTCTGAAAACATAACCAGATCAGCATTTTTTTCTTGCTGTTCCTTGACTGTTTGCAACATACGCTCGCAGTTGCCTTCGATGTCTCCCACCAGCCAATTTAACTGGGCAAGACCGATATTAAGAGTACGACTCATAGAATGCGGCTCTCCTGGGCCATAATTCATCTATCTATCTTACTTCGTCTTAGCAAGACAGCGCATCTATCCCTTCGTCTTTCAAATTTCAGCATTGGTGCCACGCTGCAATCTGAAATTCATTAGGTATATTAAATATATACAATTTTTATTCAGTGTAAGGGTTTTTGAAATGGTCAAAAAGTTATTCTTTAAAATCACTGGCATCCAACTGATGCCTGGCCAGCAATTTATAGAATTCAGTCCGGTTACGCCCTGCCATGCGAGCAGCATGTGTTACATTGCCTTTGGTTATTTGCAGTAATTTGCGCAGATAATTCAGTTCAAATTGCCCACGAGCTTCCACAAATGTCGGCAATGCCGTATTTTCCCCTTCCAGTGCCTGTATCACTAGCGCATCACTGATTACAGGAGCAGTTGTCAATGCGACACATTGCTCAATCACGTTAACCAATTGACGAACATTACCCGGCCAACTTGCCGCCATCAGACATTTCATCGCATTAGTGGAAAAGCTGCGAACAAAGGGTTTGTGACGTTTGGCTGATACCCGCAATAGATAATTGGCTAATAGGGGAATATCTTCCGCACGTTCATTCAGTGTAGGGATTTTCAGGTTAACGACATTCAATCGATAGTAGAGATCTTCACGAAATTCATTTCGTTGCATCGCCTTTGGCAAATCACGGTGAGTAGCAGAAATAATTCTGACATCAATGTCTATGTCACGATTACTCCCCAACGGACGAACTTTGCGCTCCTGCAAAACTCTCAATAATTTTACTTGCAGCGCCAATGGCATATCACCTATCTCATCAAGGAACAATGTTCCTCCCTGAGCCGCCAGAAATAACCCTTCCCGACTGCTGACCGCGCCAGTAAATGCGCCTTTGGCATGACCAAATAATTCAGATTCAAGCAGCTGTTCAGGTAAAGCGCCGCAGTTAATCGCAATAAAAGGCTTTTTCGCCCGGGGACTTGCCCGGTGAATAGCTTGAGCCACTACTTCTTTACCGGTTCCACTTTGCCCATTAATCAGGACACTGACATCCGATTGAGCCACCATCTTTGCCTGTTCCAACAGACGTAACATCAAAGGACTGCGGGTTACAATCTGCTCGTTCCATTGCCCATCTACAGCGGGTGTTGATAGCTCCAGTGCTGCATCTATGGCTTTATAAAGTGCTTCACGATCAACGGGTTTGGTCAAAAAACTAAATACGCCTTGCTGAGTTGCCGCTACTGCATCAGGAATAGAACCATGTGCGGTCAAAATGATCACTGGCATGCCAGGATGTTGTTTCTGTATTTCAGCAAACAATGCCATTCCATCCATTTCATCCATGCGCAAGTCGCTGATCACTAAATCTACTTTTTTTTTCACCAACATTCGCAATGCTTCATGACCACTCTCAACGGTCGTGACACGGAAACCTTCGCTGGTCAGACGCATTCCCAATAATTTTAACAAGCTAGGATCATCATCAACTAAGAGAAGATGGGCGGGATTGCGTACTGTCATTATTATTCAGCTCCTTTTTCTTCTGGAGAGTTAATTTCTGTTTTAAGCTCCAGGCTTGTTGCTGATTTATCTTCCGGTATCAATTTACTGGATGGGGAGTTTGTGTTACTCACGTTACCTATATCACCGGAAGTAGCAGCATTGCTCTGATCTTGTTTGCGGGAGGAAAGCTGA
The DNA here is from genome assembly GCF_900116635.1 of Xenorhabdus koppenhoeferi. Classification (GTDB taxonomy): domain Bacteria; phylum Pseudomonadota; class Gammaproteobacteria; order Enterobacterales; family Enterobacteriaceae; genus Xenorhabdus; species Xenorhabdus koppenhoeferi. Next base: position 36,244 of record NZ_FPBJ01000001.1, read on the forward strand.
CGTTCGATATCTGTCAGATTTTCGAGTTTGCGGGATATTGAGCGAAGATCATATTCTAAGCGAGCCCGAATCTCTTTCAAGCGATCTATTTTGTTATCACTGTCGAGTTGGAGCCGCTGGAATTTAGTTCTTTCTTCGGCGAGGTTAATTTTCAAGTATTGCTGTTCACGCCACAATTGTAATAATGGCCGCAAAGCAACAGGAAACTGGACACTATACTGGTTGAGGTTTTCGACAATTTTCCGGCGTTCAGCTAATGCAGGCGTAGCCCTGTTAATCAGGATACTCTGTTTAAATACCTGTTCCCAATCAGTCATAGTGAAATTTTTTGCCATCTCACGAGCATCTGCTGAAGACAGCCGATCCGTACAATCTATAAGTCTCAGCCAATAAAGCCCGTTTTCCAGTGCCTTTGGTTTCGTCATATCCCAGATTACATCACACTCTTTAAAACGGTAATCCGTGACATGCTGCTCCGGTAGAATAGATTCCGCAATTGTTGCCAATTTATCTGTTCCGCTCGTTTTAGCACACCCGGCCAGTAAATAGGGAACGAGCAATAACAACACGGTACGAAAACGTAAAACCGGAACCCGGGCCAAAACCGGCTGAGTCACAATACCCTGCTGTTCCGTCTTCGTCATAAAGCGGTAAATAAATCTGTTATACATATTATCTAGTCATTCTCTGCGGTTAATGGCAGTTCAATTCGAAAACATACGTCAGCAAATTCGGGTTCTATCAAATGAAGCTCTCCCCTCATCTGTTTAATGCAATCTTGCGCAATACTCAAGCCAAGCCCACTTCCTTTCACTGCCCCTTTTCGCTGGAGCTTTCCTTGATAAAACGGCTCAAAAATCATACTCTTTTCTAATTCAGGGATAGGCGTTCCTGTATTGGCAATATCGATCTGAAGATTTTTTCCCACTTGCCGACTGGCAATCCAGATGTTACCGGATTCAGCGCCATAGTGCACTGCATTGGAGTAGAGATTATCAATCACTCTTGTCAATAAATTTAGTTCCGCCCAGCACATATCCATATCTAATTGAATTTCCGTATGAATATTTTTTGTGCGTGCCGGTAGCTGATGCGATAATACAACACCATCCACAATTTCTTTTAAAGACACAATCTGGTGTTCTGCGGCACCATCTGCCAATTTTCGATTATATTCGAGCAGTTGTTCAATGAGCTGCTGTAAATGCCTGCTACTGCTATCCAGAATGCTCACGACTTCTCTTTGATCTTCTGTCAGTGACCCTGCTATTTCATCCGCCAATAACTCAGTACCTTCACGCATACTTGCCAGAGGTGTTTTCAATTCGTGGGAGATATGGCGTAAAAATTCATGCCGCTGAGATTCCAGCCAAGATAAACGCTCGCTCAGCCAAATAATACGCTGTGCCAGTGATCGCAATTCCCGTGGGCCTTTAAAGGACTCAATTTCTAATGACTGCCCTTCTCCCAACCGATTGATCATCCGTTCGATACGTTTCACTGGCCCGATGATCATGCGTGTAAATAGAGTTATCAAGAATGCACTTAGCAAGAATAAGATAAGGCTCTGCCAACCAAAGAATTGTCCTTTATCTGCAATATCTTTTTGTAATTGTTCACCCCGACTAAAAATGATCTTACGGATTTCCTGTACCAGAAGATTATTAGTGGTAGAAAATTCTTCAAGTAATTTGGATGAGGTAGGTTCTGGGACACCGTTGTTACAGGAAATTTTGGTCAAGCCTGCCAGTAATTCGTTAAACTTTTTTGTATATTCAGTATTACCCAGCATGGTTATCTGATTGCCGAGCATACTCGTATATTGACGATATTGACGCTGATAAAGTTTCTCCAGCCTGGCATCACCTAATACACAATATTGGCGGTAACTGCGTTCCATCTCAAAGACAACGCCACTCATCGCTTCGCTACGACGGGCATCCGCCAGGGTAGAGCTATTGATTTCTGCGGCGTGAGTACTGAGCTGGTCGAGGCTCTGATAAGCCTGATAAGCCAACACCAATAATGGCAATAATACTAGCCAGAAAGCCATTACAACCAATTGACGCAGTGAGCGCGGAAATAAACGCCATTTTTTCAAAGAAATCATCTTATAACCTGCAATTACATTGATGCCAATTGGCATAAAACAAAGAAGAACGTCTGCCAAATGATGAATTCTAAAGTTACTCTTTCTCTTCTTTTTTGAAAACGTTTGAAAATAATAATTGAAAATAGTGGATGGTTTGAAGTTACGTGGGTACGTACATAAACACGATGGACAGGAGTCACCTGTAATAATGACGGCGGGATAGTAACTTTGTTTACTATCCCGCCAGTGAGGAACCTCATGCTACCTGATGAACCTATAGCATATAGGTGGTGCCTCACTCCACGTGTCGCCCTGTGTTTGATAAAGCCCGAAAGCGAGTATCATTAAGTGGACGGTAGGCACCTTACTTCGGCATCATTCTGGGCTTATGTGGCATGTTTCCACCTAATTGCGGGCCGACATAAAAAATTGAATGAGCAACTGGCCTGTATTAAGCACATTGCGTGCCAACTTGTAAAATATTTTTTTAATGCATTGATTTTATTGTTAATTTAAAAATAAATATATTCATTTATTTTTCTGATTAAAATTTTATGGTGCCTGATCTGCATTTTTGTCGTCAATTTATGACACTTAGCCATACTTAGATATTTTCTCATTAATATCATGCTATTAAATGTCTCCTATTTGAGACATCAGAAATCACGTTGTCTCAATATGGAAACACTGATAATAACATTCATCAACAATGCCAAAACAATGCCAAATCGACGACGAAATACTTTTATTAAAAAGGCCCTGAGAAATTTTCAGGGCCTTTTCAGCATAAAATGCAGAGATGAATTACCCCAATTGTTTACGTGCATTGCGGAAAATACGCATCCACGGGCTATCTTCTCCCCACTCTTTAGGATGCCAGGAATTACTGACAGTACGGAATACCCTTTCAGGATGAGGCATCATCACTGTGACTCGACCATCAAGGCTGGTAACTGAGGTAATGCCATTGACAGAGCCATTCGGGTTTACCGGATAATTTTCAGTCACCGAACCGTAGTTATCCACAAAGCGCAGTGCTACCTGCTGGTGTTTTTCAAGTTCCTGCAAACTTTGACTGTTTCTGAATTCCACCTGGCCTTCACCGTGGGCAACGGCAATTGGTAAACGAGAACCTGCCATCTCTGTCAAGAACAGTGAAGGGCTGTCTGCCACTTCCACTAAGCTGAAACGTGCTTCATAGCGTTCTGAACGGTTACGGACAAAACGAGGCCAGTGCTCTGTACCCGGAATCAGTTCATGCAGGTTAGACATCATCTGACAACCGTTGCACACCCCAAGTGCCAAAGTATCCGGCCTTGCAAAGAAATTCGCAAAATCATCGCGTACCCGTGAATTAAACAGAATGGATTTCGCCCATCCTTCACCCGCACCAAGTACATCTCCATATGAAAAGCCACCACAAGCGACTAATGTTTGGAATTGCTCAAGCGTGATCCGGCCACTCAACAAATCACTCATGTGAACATCTACGGCCTCAAAACCGGCGCGGTGGAATGCAGCCGCCATCTCAATATGAGAGTTAACGCCCTGTTCACGTAGCACGGCAACGCGTGGTCGTATCTGTTTCGAAATGTAACAGGCTGCAATATCTTCGCCAGGATCAAAAGATAACTTCACATTCAAACCGGGATCGTTCACATCCTGTTTCACCTGATGTTCTTGGTCAGCACATTCAGGATTATCACGTAAACTTTGCATCTGCCATGTTGTTTCTGCCCACCATAAACGCAAAGTGCTGCGATTTTGGCGGTAAACTTCCATATTTTTACTGGAAATGACGAAATTATCGCCTGTTTGAGCTTTACCTAAATAGTGTACGTTTTCACTCAAACCATAATCTGCCAGTAGATTTTCAACCCACTCCCTGTCCGTTTCCCGAATCTGAATCACTGCCCCTAATTCTTCGCTAAACAGAGCAGCCAAAACATCTTCATCAAAAGCACTGATATCAGCATGCAGCCCACAATGTCCGGCAAAAGCCATTTCTGCTAATGTTACCAGCAGGCCGCCGTCAGAGCGGTCGTGATAAGCCAACAGTTTTTGTTCTGCAATCAATTGCTGAATTGCATTGAAGAAGCCTTTTAGTTGCTCAACGTCACGAACATCTGCGGTTTTATCACCAAGCTGGCGATAAACCTGAGCCAATGCGGTTCCTCCCAAGGCATTCTGCCCTTGCCCCAAATCGATTAGCAGCAATGCGTTATCATCTTCCGCAGATAGTTCTGGCGTCACTGTGCAACGTACATCTTCCACACGAGCAAATGCACTGATAACCAATGAAAGTGGCGAAGTCATTTCACGCTCTTCTCCATCCTGATTCCAACGGGTTTTCATTGACATAGAGTCTTTGCCTACCGGAATGGTCAGGCCGAGTGCAGGACACAATTCTTCTCCCACAGCTTTTACCGCAGCATACAGGCCCGCATCTTCACCTGCATGGCCTGATGCTGACATCCAGTTAGCGGATAACTTCACTCGTTTCAGATCCTGCACGTAAGCAGAAGCGATATTGGTCAGCGCTTCCCCGACAGCCATGCGTGCCGAAGCAGCAAAATCCAGTAATGCAACTGGAGCGCGCTCACCTATTGACATGGCTTCACCATAATAGCTATCAAGACTGGCTGTAGTCACAGCGCAATCCGCAACAGGAATTTGCCACGGGCCAACCATTTGATCGCGGGCAACCATGCCTGTTATGGAACGATCGCCAATTGTAATCAGGAATGTTTTCTCGGCAACAGCAGGTAAATGCAGGACTCGTTTTACCGCTTCCGCGAGATCAATGCTCTTACGCTCAAGACTTTTTCCATGAGCTTGCAAAACCTGTACATTTTTCAACATCTTTGGTGTCTTGCCGAGTAAAACATCCAGAGGCATATCGATTGGCTGGTTCTCGAAATGTCTGTCATTCAGCAGCAGATGTCGTTCTTCCGTAGCCTCTCCAATCACAGCATAAGGAGCACGCTCACGACGGCACAATTCTTCAAACAGGGTAAGTTGTTCGGGTGCCACGGCCAGAACATAACGCTCCTGAGATTCATTGCACCATACCTGCAATGGACTCATTCCCGGCTCATCATTCAGAATATCACGTAGCTCAAAACGACCGCCTCGACCGCCATCATTGACTAACTCAGGCATGGCATTTGATAATCCACCAGCACCTACATCATGGATAAACAGAATTGGGTTTTTGTCTCCCAGCTGCCAGCAACTATCGATGACTTCCTGGCAACGGCGCTCCATCTCTGCATTATCCCGTTGCACAGACGCAAAATCCAAATCAGCATCGGATTGACCTGAGGTCATTGACGATGCTGCGCCGCCCCCTAAGCCGATATTCATGCTTGGCCCGCCCAGCACAATAAGTTTTGCGCCAACCGGGATATCTCCTTTCTGAACGTGCTCTTCACGAATGTTTCCAATACCCCCCGCAAGCATGATGGGTTTGTGATAACCACGCAGCTCTGTACCATTATGGGAATATACATTTTCTTCATAGGTTCTGAAATATCCCAGCAACGCCGGACGCCCGAATTCGTTGTTGAAAGCCGCGCCACCTAACGGGCCTTCCAGCATAATGTCCAGAGCACTGACAATTCTCTCAGGCTTACCGAAATTCTCTTCCCACGGCTGTTCAAATCCAGGGATTTTCAAATTTGATACTGAAAAGCCGACCAATCCAGCTTTGGGTTTAGCACCTCGTCCTGTCGCTCCTTCATCCCGGATCTCCCCTCCTGAACCTGTCGCAGCACCCGGCCACGGTGATATCGCAGTCGGATGGTTATGCGTTTCAACTTTCATCAAGATATGGACGGGTTCTTGGTGGTAATCATAGATCCCGGTTTCAAGGGCAGGGAAAAAGCGACCAACATGAGAGCCTTCCATTACGGCCGCGTTATCTTTATAAGCAGAAAGCACGTAATCCGGCGTTTGTTCAAATGTGTTCTTTATCATCTTGAACAGAGACTTAGGTTGAGCCTGCCCATCAATAACCCAATCTGCATTGAAAATTTTGTGGCGGCAATGTTCAGAATTCGCCTGTGCAAACATATAAAGCTCAATGTCTGTCGGATTACGTTCCAATATCTGAAAAGCCTTCACCAAATAATCAATTTCATCTGCGGCCAAAGCCAATCCCAATTCAATATTGGCAGATTCCAGTGCTGCCCGTCCCGATTGCAAAACATCAATTTGCTTCAATGGAGTAGGTTCTTGGTGAGAAAATAATATTTCAGCCTGTTGAAACTGAGTAAATACACTCTCCATCATACGATCATGCAGTAACGCGGATAAGGTTTGCCACTGAGTGGTATTCATTTCAATACATTGGATATAATAAGCAATTCCTCTCTCTAAACGGACAATCGTATTCAGTCCACAATTATGAGCGATGTCTGTCGCCTTCGATGACCAAGGAGAGATAGTGCCCGGGCGAGGTGTGACTAACAGTAGTTGACCTTTAGGCTCACGCACAGCCAAAGCGGGACCATATTTTAATAATTGATTTAATTTTTCCCGTTCATCTCCGGTGATAGGACGATTAACTTCTGCAAAATGCACATATTCTGCATAGATTTCTGTAACGGGAAGGCACTGATCTTGACACTGGGAAAGGAGCTTAGTAATACGAAACGCTGATAAAGCGGGCGAACCACGCAGAATTTCCATAATAATAGGTTCTCTCATTTTAGAAGCAAAGCCTGACTGATGCCTCAGGGGAAACTGAAGACATTATAGAGGAATGCTCTCCCCGACGAAACCGTTTGCGTGGTTATTTAACACCCTATTAATGTACGTAATGAAGTTCTAAAATTGGTTTAATCAAGTTGCGTTACGCTATTTTATTCAGCAAAATTCTTGATTACTGGAAATTTAACCATGCTATTATCTTACATTTCATACGGAGCCTAACCACACTGGCTAGAGATAACTGTTTGAGTAATATAAAGATAAATTATTTTGTTATCGTTATTATCGCGCTCCTTTCCGCTGCTATTATTGGTCTCAACATTAATTGGTCCAATAAACAGCAGGAGCAGATAAACAAAATTATGGCACGAGGAGAACTTCGGGTTAATACCATCTCTTCTCCTCTGATTTCTCTTAACAGCAAAAATAAGCCAATAGGATTTGACTATGAATTGACCAAACGGTTTGCTGATTATCTGGGTGTGAAACTTGTCATTCAGTTTCGCGCCAACATTAATCAGCTTTTTGACGATTTGGAAAACGATAAAGCCGATTTCTTGGCTGCGGGCCTTATCTACAATGAAGAAAGGTTAGATCAGACACACACTGGTCCAACCTATTATTTAGTCTTACAACAACTGGTTTATCGCAAAGGGACAACACGTCCGCGTTCGTTTAATGATTTAAAAGGTAAGTTCATCGTCACAGCGGGTTCGGCCCATGTAAGCGAACTGAAAAAATGGAAAGAGAAATCTTATCCTGATTTAACCTGGGAAGAGACATCGCACGAAAATACACAACAGTTACTCGAACAAGTGTCCGAGGGAAAAATCGACTATACAATCAGCGATTCAATCAGTCTGGCCCTGCAACAACGTGTTCATCCCAATCTGGCAGTTGCTTTTGATGTCAGTGAAGAACGTCCCCTGACTTGGTATTTAAAACGCAATGATGATTATAGTCTTTATTCCGCCATGCTTGATTTTTTCAGCATGCTGGCTGAAAACAGCATTATGTCGCGGCTACAGGAAAAGTATTTCAGCCATGTCAATTCATTCGACTATTTTGATACCATCTCTTTTATCCGTGCTATCAATAATATTTTGCCTACATATAAGCCTATTTTTGAGAAATATGCGGGATCACTGGATTGGCAATTAGTGGCAGCCATTGCATGGCAAGAATCGCATTGGGATCCGCAAGCGACCTCCCCTACTGGCGTTCGTGGTATGATGATGCTGACTCGTCCAACGGCAGAATGGGCGGGGATCCACGATCGGCTGGACCCAGAAGAAAGCGTGAAAGGTGGTATGGCTTATCTGCACTATTTGATGGATCGCTTGCCAAAAACCATTCCTGAAGATGAACGTATCTGGTTCGCTCTCGCCGCCTATAACATGGGATACGGGCATATTCTTGATGTTCGTAAGTTAACGGCGGTGCAAAAAGGTAATCCTGACAGTTGGCTGGATGTTAAAGCGCGCCTTCCCCTGCTCAGCAAGAAAAAATACTATACCAATACGACTTATGGTTATGCCCGCGGCTATGAGGCTTATCGCTATGTTGAAAATATCCGGCGTTACTATCTGAGTTTGGAAGGATATCTACAGGCAAAAGCCAACCGTGAGAAAATAGCAGAAGAAGTGCCGGCGGACACAACCAGTGGCTCCCAACCTGAAAGTGATAAAATAACAGATGATAAAGCGGAAGGCACTAAAACCGATTCCAATGAAAAAGCGCCGGAAGAGACAACATCGGCGCAATCTGCAACAATACGTCAATCGTAATTGGTTTTTTGATTGTAACTGATTATGACATTTTCTGTTGTTGAGCTTTCAACATCTTCTTCAATGCCTTATGTTGCTCCCTGCGTTGTTTAAAAAAAGAACTCAACATAGTAGAACACTCTTCGGCCAGAACACCGCCGATAATTTCAATCTGGTGGTTCATGCCGGGATGACGCAGTATATCAATCAATGATCCTGCTGCGCCCGTTTTCATATCACTGGCTCCATAAACAAGCCGCTGTATCCGGCTGTGTACCATTGCTCCTGCGCACATGACACAGGGTTCCAAAGTGACATATAGCGTCGTATTCAGTAAACGGTAATTCTGCAATTGGATACCACCCCGTCGCAAGGCAATAATCTCAGCATGAGCAGTAGGATCATGCCCGGTAATCGGAAGGTTAAACCCTTGCGAAATAATTTTGTTATCTGCCACCAATACAGCGCCGACAGGGATCTCACCTTGTGCCTGTGCTTGCATAGCCAACGCCATTGCCCGGCGCATCCAATATTTATCACTATAACTTTCGGTCACTGCATATTCTCTTGATTATGAAAATCTCGCTTATTATAACGGTTCATCATCAATAGTGTGCGCTCATCTCAATTTACTGACTCAACTTGAATTTCATCAAATGATGAATTTCAGAAGTCGGCTGCACTAAACGTGATTATGCTCAGTACTCATGTGCACCAAAGTGTCCGAATTTATTAAAGCACAACACTAAACTTTCCAATAAGCAACAGAAAGAATTATGCCGGATGCACGGCACGGGTGATTATTCGATCGGTGATTTGGCCGAGCTTTTTTCAGTATCCAGGCCCACAGTTTACCGAACGTTGGTACGCAATAGAGTATTTAATGGAAACTCAACAACCGCTGACTAAAGTCGCGGTTGTTGAGTACCTTCGCGATAAGTACTACTACTTTCTACGGTGATGTAGCTAGTTCAGTGAAAGCTTACCCAACATCTCAAGAATGGAGGACTGAATTCATCGCATAAAGTAATTGCTCCACATTCTCCGGTACTGCCCCATTACCCATCAACCCCACACGCCAAACTTTCCCAGCTAAATCACCGATGCCTCCGCCAATTTCGATTTGATAATCATCCATTAGTTGCTTACGAAACGCTAAATCATCCACCCAGCCAGGAATTATAATTGTAGTAAGTTGAGGTAACTGGTAGCTTTCATCGACTAACAGTTTCAAATTTAATGCATCCAATCCGGTTACTAACAACTCATGACATTGCCTATGCCGTTTTATCAGCTCCTCTTTTCCTTCATTTAAGGCATTAAACAAACCTTGATGTAAACCATAAAGAGCGTTGATTGGAGCAGTATGATGATAAGCTCGAGAAGATACATCCCAGTAGCGGTTGATCATAGATAAATCCAAAAACCAGCTCGGAATCGGAGATTTTCTTTGCTGAAGCTTATTCACTGCACGCTGATTTAGGCTGATCGGTGCCAGACCTGGCGGGCAGGATAGGCACTTTTGGGCTCCCGAGAAAATGGCGTCAATACCCCATTCATCGACCTTAACTTCGACACCTCCCAACGAGGTAACCGCATCTACAATCGTCAAAGCTCCAAATTCATGAGCAACGGCACACAGTGCTTTTGCATCATTGAGCACTCCTGTAGAAGTTTCACCGTGTACAAAACAAACCACTTTGACATCTGGATGTTGTTCCAGAGTTGTACGCAGGACACTAGGTTCAATAGGTTTTCCCCACACAGCGCTCACTTCAATCACATTACCTCCCACTTTCCGAGAGTTTTCTGCGATACGTTTTCCAAAAGCACCGTTGATACAGACTATGACTTTTTCGGTTGGTTCAATTAGATTAGATACACAAGCCTCCATCCCAGCAGAACCAGGTCCCGATAACGGGATAGTTAGGGAATTATCCGTTTGAAATAGCTGCTGTAACATCCGCTTGATTTCATTCATAAGTACAAAACACTGCCTATCAAGATGGCCGATAGTCGGTTGTGATGTAGCAGCTAGAACTGACTCATGTACTGGCGATGGGCCTGGCCCTAATAACAGAGTGGGTTGAGGAATAAAGGAAAGACTCATGCTAACTCCTGAAAGCCGGTTTGTGACTCGGAACGATCACGCTGAATAATAAATTTCTCAATACTGGCGGCGCATGCATGGGCATGTCGGATAATGATATCTAAAGCACTTGTAAACAAAAAACGACCACTGGTCAGTTCACCGATAGCAAAAATATTTGTGCTCATTTCACCTTCTTTGCAAAATAAGCCGTAATTGTTCTTACAGACATCAATACCACCGAACTTGTTTTCTACACTAATGCCACTACCAATCAGATTGCGAATTAATTGCGAGTCAATTTGATCGAGATATTTAGGGCTACCTACGGCATAAATGACCTTATCAGTCGGGACACTAACATTATTACAATGCACCGCTAATTGATTGTTTTTTAATCCTACAGAGGAGGGACCCGTCACAAACTTCAGTTGTCCTGAGCGAAGGTAACTCAGTATTTTTTCAGCATTTTCGACCGGGATAGATACTCTCATCGACATTGCAGATGAAAGATATCGTTTAACAAACAATTCTTGGTCTTCAGCACATAAACGATCCCACATCTGATCAATGCTGGCATTAGTATCATATAGAATGGCCTGCCAACCTCTATTTCTTTTAGCCAGACCCAGTTCCTTTACCAAGAATTCTTCCAAATTATCAATCGGATTGGTTGGTAGAGGCAAATCTTCAAAATAATCTTCGCCGGATTGCATTTGGTAGTGTTCTCGTTCTTGCTGATACAAACAGCCTAAAGTATAAAAATCAAGTTTTGGGTAATGTTTGGCAATATAATCTGGTGTTAAGTAGACATTCTTATATCGTCCTTGTATTCCCCGCACGCAAGGGAAATAACCACTACGGGAATAAATTGTTATCGGACCAATGTGACCATTCTCAATGAGACCGATGGTAGCATCAATCGCGCTGAGTCTAGCTCCTATAATTGCTACGCTCTCATCAGTACTGATCTTTTGGTTCAAGTATTGAGTAGGATAGGGTGTACTAATTATGTTAGGACTGTATGGAGGTAACATACTAGATCGCTGCTGTGTTCCACAAGCCAACACTACTTTGTCGGCCACGATAGAAATACCGTTTTTAGTTATAACATTTACTTTATTTTTTTCTAATTGCTCGATCTCAATGGCTTCATCACGAATTACTTTGATTCTAACGCCTCTGTGTTGGCAAGAGGAACAAATGTAAGCAAAAGCATCCTTCATATACATACCGAACAGTGGACGAGGAACATAGGTATCCCGAGTTATTTTTAAATCAGGGAAATTTAGTTTCCATTTATATTCATTACATTCTAACCAATTATAAAAATCACCAGGATGATCTTTGAAAATTGTGATATAACCCGCTTTCGTATTTAGAATATTCGAACTTAAATCACTGATATAAGCATTACCAGGCCCAATCTCGCTAGATTTTTCCAAAATAGTAAGTGACAATTCATTAAATTTTTCTTGTAAGTTTCTTTTCAACAGGGCATCCATAAAAGATATGCACGAAGCCCCACCGCCAATAATAACGATGTTAGTTTTCACTTTCTAATATCCTAATTTTCTATCTATTGCCGAATTTTTTGTGAAATCTTAATGGAAAATGGTATTGCTTGAAGGACGTCGTTAATAGAAATCCCTTCTGTCAACTCCTCCAGAACAAATTCACCTTTATGTAAAGAAAATACGGCTCGTTCGGTAATAATTCTGATGTCTTTATCCCAAAAATCAGAATGGTTAGTGGCAACAGTTATTTGCTGAACCCGTTCGACAAACTTCGGTATTTTCCCTTCACTACGAATGCATATATTGTGTCCTTGCATTTCTAATTGTAAGCCCTTAGTTGTAAATGTGCCGCAAAAGACGAGCTTCTTGGCTGAGCTGACAATATTAATAAAACCTCCCGCACCGGTGAACTTTTCTCCAAAAGCACTGGCATTAATATTTCCATATTGATCAATTTCGGCAAACCCTAGGAACGCGACATCAATTCCTCCGCCATTATAATAACTAAAGAGATCAGATTGCTGAACAATACTACTGAAATCTGAAACCTCTCCGAAAGCTATACCTTCTTTTGGCCTACCATTTATCACCCCTGATTCCACAGATGTATAAATCTGATCATTCCGGTTGGTCAGCCTTCTCCCAATCAACGCAGGAATTCCAATCCCAAAATTTAGAAACGCGCCAGGTTGAATCGGCTCTGTACATGCTCGGTTCACTATAAGTGTTTTTTCCAGAGACAGTACAGGCATCTGTTCGGTAGTTATATTTTGAGCAGCTCCGTAGCTAGGGTAGTGGTGATCATTGGTTTCAATGATGAAATCCACCAAATGCCCAGGAATATCAACCTGCTCAGCAGGTAAAGAATGTACAATATTCTCAACCTGAACTGCCACTCGCCCTCCGCAATTACGAGTCGCCATAGCCTGCCAGAATGCATCATGTAGAGCAGCTTCTCCTGACATCGAAATGTTACCGTGCTCATCTGCCAAAGTTCCCCGCAACAACGCGAAATCTGCACCCGGGCTGGGATAATACAACAGTTCTTTGTTGCGGACGGTAACAACCTCAACTAGGGAAGCAGTATCCTTTGTTAGCCCCCCACCTTCATGGCGCGGATCAACAAAGGTATGCAATCCTACTCGGCTAAAGTGACCATCCAAGCCTGAGGCGATATCGCGGAACAGGTGGCTAATTGCTCCCATTGGCCAATTGTGAGCTTCAATCTCTCCTTTCCGGCCAAGCTTGGTCAGTGCTGGACAGAATCCCCAGAAGCCACCTATAGCGCGTTTCACTAGAGCGGGATGAGCAAGTTTATCCAATCCGTTTCCCTGTTTATCACCTGCACCAGACGCAAAAAGTAACGTTAGTCCTGTTGGTTGTCGTTCACGGAAAAATCGCTCAGATAAGGCCTGAGTTAGTAGATCTGGGTGCCCACAACACCCAAATCCCCCAGGAATCACAACCGAGTCATTTGTGATCATCTCAGCCACAGCTTTTGCTGTAATCCGTCTCATTTTATCACTCACTTAACTGCTTAACCGGTTGGTAACGAGAGGCCAGTATCACACAACCGTTTTTGGATGCCATGCTATGGCAAGTGCCGGGCGCCCGGACGATTAATGAGCCAGATGTAAAAGTTTGCCCGTTCTCAATATAGTCGCCTTGCAGAACCAAAACACTTTCGAATCCCATATGGACATGACCAGGAACATATGCGCCAGCCTCATAACGCAGAAAAGCCATATCTGGTCCCTTGGGATTATTGATTGTTTCATCAAACAGCACCGCGATATCAACGCCTTCCCGAAGGCCGCGTTGATATGGTCGAAATTCTAATTCCGCAGGTAAGTTGATATCACCAACACCTAATTTCAAAACCACATCCCTTGATTCGGGTGGAACAACGAACTCCATCTATATAACTCCTTATTGCTATAGACTTAATGATTTCTTGTATATTGACTCAGGCCATTGTAGCCCCAGTTACGCGCATCTAATTCAAATATGGAGATGTAATTGGGCTGTTGTGATCCTCGTCCTCCCAGTACTTCACTAAGAAACTGATAAGTTGCGAGTAACCACTGCGCTTTTTGCTCCTCTGTATTAGTTCCTTTAGTAATGTAAATGACTAAATCAAAAACAGATGATTCATTTATATAAGCTGCATTCACGAAACACTGACTTCTATTTTGATAAATATGTATCCGAGTAACTTTGGGGTCTTTTCCGAGTAATACCTGAGTCAAAGATGTTAATTCTGTAACTACTTTCTTTACCTCTTCTTCAGGCAATTGTGTATTAAGCGTAAGATCTAGTTTAGGCATAATTACTATTTCTTCCCGCGACTTAATCCATGCCAATAAATCGGCCAATTGCCTTCTTCTCCGTAGTTATTAACAACAGATGCGATCACAACCAAAACGACACTACCAATCAGTACTGGCATAAATAAATAATCAAAACCTACAGTACCTTGCCCAGCGAGAATGATAACTAACGGGTTGGCACCAGCGGGCGGATGTACCACACGGAGGCATTGCATCAACATGATGGCTACACCAACAGCCAATGACATCACGATAATGGAATCGCCAAAACCATATAAGGCAGTCAAACCCACGGCTGAGGTCACGAGATGACCAACAATAACATTGCGTGGTTGTGCCAATGGTGAAGCAGGTGCCGCGAATAGAATCACGCAGGTAGCACCAAAAGGAGCCATCAGCCAAGGAACTTCAGTTAGTTGGCTAAGAACACCAAGAATTAAAATACCGAAAAAACCGCCGACTAATCCTTTCATTAGTTGGATAAATTTCGGTCTTGGCGGAAGTGCTCCACCGCCTCGTAGTTTCTTCATCTTTACATTTCCTTAAAAAGGTCACGGAAATACCATTAAGTACTGTGCTATAATTGAATGTACAGATCTGTACATTACAAAAAATGATACACATCTGCTCACATAGAGGCAACATTTAATTTATAAAATTTAATAAGAGATCGTGATGAGTAAGAGAGAACACATTCTGGACACAGCTGAAGCTTTGTTTAGTGAGTTTGGATATACATCTGTTGGGGTTGATTTGATCCGAGACAAGGCACAAGTGTCCAAAACATCAATGTATCGATATTTTGGTTCAAAAAACAAACTGATAGAAGCAGTTCTCGTTAGGAGACATCAGTTTTTTGAAAAAGGACTGACTGAGGCAGTTTCCTCTGCATCTAATACCGAGAGTCGATTGAATGCCATTTTGGACTGGCACTTTTCTTGGTTTAGATCTGCGGATTTTAAAGGATGCATGTTCATGCATGCTTTGGCAGAATTTAAGGGTTTTGATGAAAAACTCACGCAGCAAGCGTTACGACATAAAGCTTGGTTCGAATCACTGCTACTCTCAGTATTTGAACCAGAGCAATCAGGAGTAAATACTAAGACCAAAGCTATCATAACCTTTCTAGAAGGTATGATTGTCAGAGCGGAATTCGGGGAGGTCGTAGGATATGAGGAAATTTATCGATTAGGCGTAAAAACCCTTGCTTTTACCGATTTTTCAGGAAGCAAAGAATGTAACCATTCACCGGCAGAGCAAACGAGTCTAGATTAAACGGCATATATGGACGCCGACTCAATTCAAGTGGATGAATAAATTTTTCTGACAACGTAGTCGCAAACATATATTCGGCTTCAATGAATCCTGATGAAAATCCGCACTCTCTGGCCTCATCATGACAATAATCTCGTTAGACTAAGCCGTTTACCAGGTTCACAGAAAGTCGGTACTACCTGTCAGTACATCAACTTATGGACTTCATATTGGGAATAGCATAAAAATCTATGGTTCCCCTCTTTTTTGCAACACTAATTTTTGATAAATTTTTGGCTTGCTTAAATCTATCCGGGCAAGTTTATTAGCCAATGCACAGGCCACGATATTAGTGTACTGGCGGGGAACCAAACCCATCGAGGCCGCAAAATCCCGGCTGCAAGAATATTGTTTTCCATCACCCGGTTGTGAGGAAAGCACACTCGCCGTGATGGGACCAATACCGGGGATCGTCATCAGCCGATGTCCGGTATCATCCTGAATGATTTCCTGTGACAGTGCGGTCTCAATCTCGGTGATTCGCCCAACCAGATAGTGATAATGCGCCTGTAACCTTAGTAATATTTGCACCAAATAAGGTGGAAGAGGATGTTCGGCCAAAATAATTTCTGCTTTACTGACCAACTTATCTGTTATCCCTGTAGTCTTCAGACTCACGGTTTCGCCTTTTAGCATCAAAATAGCATTAGCTATTGCTGCAACACAGCGTCCGAACCGATAAGAGGTAGTAAGGCTCCGTCCCGTACAGACGCATTCCAGAGCGTCATTAGCACCACGCCAACGATTTATCATCTGATGGGTGTCACCAACAAAAATCCGTTTGCACTGGCACTTATCCAGCAAGGCTTTAGTCACAAGGTTAGCATCCTGTGCTTCATCAAAAAGAATGATATCGAACCATGTATCAAGTGGCGGTGCTACCAACTGAAAATACTTTATATAGAAATCCGGTGGAGCCGGGAACTGGCTTTTGGGATCTGCCTGTAACTCAAAAATCAGTCTCGCTTTTTCTAAGGCATCTTTTCTCAGATTTTCAGAGTGTTTTTTACCGCTACTCGCATTCTCAGTTAGAACATGCTGAATCTGTAACGTGTAGTCTGCTGATCTGTAGTAATTATTGAGTGTTTCGATTATGAGGAATTGCAATTGAATTGAAGTGATATTTAGCAATCGCGCAACATCAAACTCATTGAAATTAAACTTTATTTTTAATTTCAAGTTCTTCAGAAAACGATAAGCCAGCGCATGAGTGGTGATCACTTTAGTATTTGATGGAAAATGCACAAGCTGACTTAACACAAGCTCAAAAGGCTCAATTGAGGAATGCTATTCAATATATGAAATAAAAACACCGCCTTCGGGCGGTTAACCTCTCCATAACGAGGATATTTTATGGAAAAGAACCCTAATATCGTGAATGAGTTAAAGGCTATATAAACTTCTAATTGGAGTATTGCACAAATGCAGAACAATATAGATAAAGAGATAGCTCTGGTTCAGTCTGATTTTAAAAAATTCATTCAGAGACATAATCCAGAATTAGCCATATTTTGGGATTGGAAAAAAACAGATACTTAAAAGATAAGGTAGATGCAGAAGTTGATAAATTAAACATATCAAATACAGGCAATTACACGAATTCAGGTACAGGTGTCTAGTCCTGATATACGTTGACACTATTTTTACTTAACGCCTGATAATGGACTTCATCGGGCGTTTTATATTTTAGCGCTAAGTGCGGCCGATATCGATTATAAATCTCTATCGATTCACTCACCATTTTGGGCTAAATCCTCCGCTAATTCCTTGTTGAGATAACCTTTGTTATCAAGACAAAATTGCATCCATTGTGGGATAAAAAAACGGCAAAAATCATCGACATCACAGAAGATTTCAACTAAGTTGTTCATGGCCTGTTCCCCCTCGGAGCGGTTTTTGGTGGGCACCAAAACATGGCTCCGGGAACAGGCCTCTCGTCAACTTCTTATCCAGAATTCGGGTTAATTAAGTACGGAATAATGATTCTAAATTCAGGCCTTGGGTGTGCAATATATCTCTAAGGCGACGCAACCCTTCAACTTGAATTTGACGAACTCTCTCCCTTGTTAATCCTATTTCTCGCCCAACATCTTCTAATGTTTCTGCTTCGTACCCAAGTAAACCGAAACGACGTGCCAAAACTTCACGCTGTTTTGCGTTCAGTTCAAACAACCATTTCACGATGCTCCTTTTCATATCATCATCTTGAATGGTTGTTTCAGGCCCTGAGTCGTTTTCATCAGATAAAATATCTAATAATGCTTTATCTGAATCGCCATTAATTGGTGTATCGACAGAAGTAATGCGTTCGTTAAGCCGCATCATACGACTTACATCTTCAACTGGTTTATCCAGTTTTTCCGCAATTTCTTCAACACTGGGTTCATGATCCAATTTGTGTGCCAGTTCTCTTGCAGTACGTAAATAGACATTTAATTCTTTGACTATGTGAATAGGGAGACGAATTGTACGGGTTTGATTCATGATGGCACGTTCAATAGTTTGACGTATCCACCATGTCGCATAAGTGGAAAAACGAAATCCCCTTTCAGGATCAAATTTTTCTACCGCACGAATAAGCCCAAGGTTCCCTTCTTCAATCAGATCTAGCAGAGCTAATCCACGATTACTATATCGACGGGATATTTTGACGACCAAACGTAAATTACTTTCAATCATACGCTGGCGCGCCGCAATATCTCCACGCAGTGCTCTTCTAGAGAAAAAAACCTCTTCCTCTGCTGTCAGCAGAGGGGAAAAACCTATCTCTCCGAGATAAAGTTGGGTTGCATCAAGAACTCTTTGGTTTACACTTTGCAACAAATCCAAATCTTCATCAAGATTGGTAACATCATCCCCATCTTTCAGCAACGCTTCATCAAAGTCATCGGCTTCCATGCCACTTTCGTCTAAATCCGCATCATCATACAACTTATTAACTTTAAGCGTACTTTGGCTCATCAGCTGCTCCTACCCATGATAATACGGGCAGGAATTTCAGATCCTGCCCTGGTTTATCGCTGCGAAAGATAACGCAGCGGGTTTACGGATTTTCCCTTGTAGCGAATTTCAAAATGTAATCTCACGGAACTTGTTCCGGTACTACCCATGGTGGCAATTTTTTGCCCCGCCTGGACATCCTGCTGCTCACGTACCAACATAGTGTCGTTGTGAGCATAGGCACTCAGGTAGTCATCGTTATGTTTTATAATTATTAAATTTCCATATCCGCGTAATACATTCCCAGCATAAACTACTTTCCCACTGGCAGTTGAAAATACGGACTGGCCACGGCTTCCCGCAATATCAATGCCTTTATTTCCTCCCTGAGAATCAGAGAAGCCTTCAAGAATCTTTCCTTCCGCAGGCCATCTCCAGCTACTACTAATAGTGCCAAGATTGTCAGCACCATTTATACCCGTATTAGTTACTGTAGGTGCTTTTGATTTGGCACTGTCGCTATCAGCAATAGTTGCTCTTGGCAACATTTTTTTGGCACTAGGTCTATCAATGTTTGCAGGATACGCATTAATTTTTTGAAAATCAACCTGCTTAATTTCAGATTGGGTACTATTTGATGCTATTAATACACCATTCTTGGAGTTTACATTATCCATTCTCAGGACTTGACCAACATTTAAACTATAAGGCTCTGAAATATTGTTTTTGAGAGACAAATCACGATAATCATGGCCCGTAATCCAGGCTATGTAAAATAGTGTATCGCCATGTTTGACTGTATAGGTATTTCCGCTATAGCTGCCTTTCGGGATGTTTTCGTAGTTACGACTATAGGTAATTCTTCCTTGATGTGAACTCACAATAGTAGCAGGATTCACTGTCTGGCGGTTTTCTACAGCACGATTATCTGGCGTACTATTTTTTGAAATGATTGCAGGAGAAGACGGCATAGGAGTCGAAATTGATGACGGTCTGGAGGATATTCCTCCGTTTTTTTCCTTATTATCAATATTCACTATCGGAGCCGGACGATTTGGTGTATTGCTACAACCAACCAATATACTCCCTATAAATATATTGATGATTATCCACTTTATTTTTTTCATTGGGTTTCCTGAATTCATACCTTATTCCCCCACAAAGGCAAATATAAGTACTAATAATGATGATTTATAAAGAAATTTAGAATTACAAAAGATTTAAAGCGAGATATTTTGCTCAACTTCAAACAAAACGACAGCCAATTTTAAAATTACGCCTCAAATAAATCAGCTAATTATGCTAGCTCGCCTTGAATTAGAGGTACAAAACGGACAGATTCGATAACTTCGCTATGAAAATCATTTCCATAACGATGCACCACTTTCAATGACTGAGAGCTCTCGCCAACAGGTAAAACCATGACACCACCATCAGCAAGCTGATGAAGCAAAGCTTGTGGAATTTCTGGTGGTGCCGCTGTAACAATTATGGCATCGAATGGGCCTTTTGATGGCCATCCATTCCAACCATCGCTGTGACGAGTTGAGATATTGTGCAGGTCGAGTTGCTTCAACCTCCGCTTTGCCTGCCATTGCAATCCCTTGATACGCTCCACGGAGAAAACATGTTTGGCCAGATGAGCAAGTATCGCTGTCTGATAGCCAGACCCTGTCCCAATTTCCAGCACATTGGATTCAGACGTTAAATTCAGCAATTCTGTCATGCGGGCAACAATATAAGGCTGAGATATAGTTTGCCCATGTCCAATGGGCAATGCTGTATTCTCATAGGCTTTGTGTGCAAGAGCTTCATCAACAAAACATTCCCGAGGAACGCTGGCCATTATTTCCAGCAAGTGCTCGTCATGTATACCTTGCTGGCGTAATTGAACCAGCAAATTTTTCACTGCCCGGCTCAGCATTCCCCAATATCCCCGACCTTTGCCAACCAATCGTTTATCAGTTCATATGCTTTGTAAGCCGTCAAATCCACCTGTAAAGGAGTAATAGATACAAATCCTTCTTCTACCGCAGCAAAATCTGTTTCAGGCCCTGCATCATTTTTTTCACCCGGAGGACCTATCCAATAGAGCATATTGCCTTTGGGATCTTGTAAAGTATGGACTTCTTCCGCAGCACAGCGGCTGCCGCATCGCGTTACCCGAAAGCCTTTGATTTGTTCAAACGGAATATCAGGCACATTGATATTCAAAATATTGCCCGCTCTCAATGGGAATTGTTGCAACAAAGTCAATAATTTTACTGTCACCTCTGCTGCGGTTTCATAATGTCTGTCACCATTTAGTGATACCGCGAGTGCGGGTAACCCTAAATGACGACCTTCCATCGCAGCCGCAACTGTGCCGGAATAAATCACATCATCACCAAGATTAGGGCCACAGTTGATCCCTGAAACGACGATATCAGGGCGGGGACGAACTAATTTATTTACACCCAAATAGACACAATCAGTCGGTGTACCTTCCTGGACAGAAATATCACCGTTATTCAGTGTATTAATACGCAAGGAACGATCCAGTGTTAAAGAATTAGACGCACCGCTACGGTTACGATCAGGTGCAACCACCTGAACATGATAGTATTTACGTAATGTTGCCGCTAAAGTTTGAATTCCCGGAGCGGTGACACCATCATCGTTACTCAGCAATATCCGCAACATTGAATTATCTCGTTGATTTTATTAAATAAAACATAAATTGATACTGTTACTTACCTTATATATTGTCCAAATTATTTAGTATATCTGCGTTCAGACAATCATTCAGACAATATTAAATCTGTTGAAAAATCGTCTGATGTTAGCATGATGCTATCAGTTTTGTAGAGCGCTTTGCTTTCAGCTTCACTGTGGCTATGCACCACAAGGTATTACTCCGCAATATCGGCAACGTTATTTTGATCCTGATTGATCAATTCCCTGACAACACTGGTTGCAAAGCTACCGGATGGCAGTGAAAAATGGAGAGTAACAGTGTGTTCATCCAACCATTCCCACTTCAGGTTTTGTGGTTTTACCAGAATTGCCCTGCGGGTACTCTCTACACGTTCACGTTTAACCAGCGCCCAAAATGACTCATAGCCCAATAAACACTGCTGTTCAAAACCCAGACCCTGATCCTGTGTTCCCAACTCCTTGTCACCCGGTAAAGGTGCAGTTATTTGTAATTCTCCATCCATAACCCGCTGCTGTAATACTGCCGATTCAGGCTCATCAGCCACAAACCAGCTACCACGTCCGGTTAGTTGCAAAGCGTCACCATTTTTTACCTGTCGGTGTTCATCCAATTCGATACGTGTACTGGCAATGGCATTAAACATAGCGCTGCGGCAGGCAGAGAGGTAAAAACTACGCCAATTACGTTCTTTGACCTGAATTTCATTAGCAGCCCAGCGCTGAGCCTGTACGAGATTTTGTCCATCACGTCCAAAACGCTGCTCGCCAAAATAATTTGGAACACCACCCTGTGATATTTGCTGCAAACGTTTTTCCACAGATTGCCGGTCTGAAATTGCTCTTAACACCAGAGTAAAATCATTACCTTTCAATGCGCCAATCCGTAATTTTCGTTTCTGGCGGGAAGTAGCCAGTACTTCACAACCTTCAAGCTGGAATGCAGTTAAATCCGGATCTTGTTTTCCCGGTAAGTGCAGACAGAACCACTGTTCTGTAACCGCATTGCGATCTTTTAATCCTGCATAACTCACAGAACGAGCCGGGATTTTTGCAAAGCGGGCAAGGTGATCAGCTACAAACTGGGTGTTACATCCCGTCTTGCGGATATGTACCATCAAGTGTTCACCTTCTCCATCAGGAGAAAATCCCAGATCTTCACGAACAATAAAATCTTCTGGTGAGGCCTTGACAACACCAGTCGCTTGCGGTTGGCCATAAAGCCAATGTAATTCACTTAATATCATGCTTATTCCTTTACCAGCAAAGCCACTGCTTCACAGGCAATACCTTCTTTACGACCAATAAATCCCAGTTTTTCTGTGGTTGTTGCTTTAACGTTAATATCATCCATAAGGCATTCAAGATCTTCTGCCAGATTGACTCGCATCTGGGGAATATGAGGCAGCATTTTCGGGGCCTGTGCAATAATGGTGATATCCAGATTCCCAATCCGGTAACCTTTTGCACGGATACGGTGGTAAGCTTCTTTCAGCAGTTCACGACTATCTGCCCCTTTAAAGACAGGATCGGTATCAGGAAACAATTTACCAATATCACCCAGCGCGGCCGCGCCCAACAGGGCGTCAGTGGCAGCATGTAAAGCAACGTCACCGTCTGAATGGGCAATGAGTCCTTGCTCATAAGGAATACGAACACCCCCAATAACCAACGGCCCTTCTCCGCCAAATTTATGCACATCAAAACCGTGTCCAATTCTCATACAATAGATTCCTTAAATTTTCGGGATAGGTAAAACTCAGCCAATGCCAAATCTTCAGGTTGAGTGACTTTAATATTGTCTGCTCGTCCATTAATTAATACAGGATGATAACCGCAATACTCCAGTGCCGAAGATTCATCGGTGATACAGGCATTTTCTGCAAGTGATTTGATCAGGCAATCCCGTAATAGCTGCAAAGGGAATAGCTGTGGGGTCAGGGCATGCCAAAGCCCATTGCGGTCAACAGTATAGTCAATGGCGGAATGGTAATTTGTGGGTAATTCTTCTTCTGATGGCGGCATCATGCGCTTCATGGTATCCCTCACCGGTGATGCCAGAAGGCCACCACACACATCAGGAAACTCTTCGCTTTGATCAATCAACCGTAGCAAGTTATCAAGGTCACTTCTATGGAGGCAGGGACGGGCTGCATCGTGTACTAAAACCCAGATTTGTCTGTCTGTCGGCAAACCAGATAAGTAATCCAACCCAGACAATACGGAATCTGCTCGTTCCTCTCCGCCCTTCACTGTGGTAATGCGTGGATCTGAAGCGATACTCAGTTGTTCGAATTGTGTATCAGCAGGATTAAGAGCAACAATGATGCTCTTAATACGGGGATGTTCAAGCAATGCAGCCAAAGTATGTTCAAGGATAGTTTTGCCGGCAACCTTGAGATACTGTTTTGGGCAATCTGATTTCATCCGGCTACCAATGCCCGCAGCCGGGATCAATGCAACTATTTCAGAAAAAGCATTGTCGGCAAGAGAACTATCAGCAAAAGAGCTATCAGCAGGAGAATGATACGTTGAATTATTCATTGCAATTAATTTATTTTTCTGATTCAAAGACTATTGTGCACTTTGTCTCGAGGTATCCGGCACCATACGGTAAAAGGATTCTCCCGGCTTAATCATGCCTAATTCATTACGGGCACGCTCTTCAATCGCTTCTTGCCCTCCTTTAAGATCTTTGATTTCAGCAAATAGCTGATCATTGCGGGCCTTAAGCTTAAGGTTATTGACCTCTTGCTTATCGACCTCAGACTTAACCCGCACATAATCGTGAATACCATTTTTACCGAACCACAGCGAATACTGTAACCAACCAAGTATAAGCAGCAATAGTAGCGTTAGTTTGCCCATCTCCCCCCCTGAAAACCCGCTAATCATCCCACAACTGAAAGCATGACGCCACTCACTATCCAAAACTGCTTATAAAACATGCTCGAAAGACATGGTAATAAGATGTAATGGAAATTGATGGAATTAAATGTCTGTGTACCCTTTGTCTTCCAATTAATAACTTTGTTGCTGAAACTCGAAATTCATTGGGTATATACACAATGGATTTCAAGTTGCATCGCGACGGCAAGAGAGCAAATTCCCGGGAGCATAGATAACTATGTGACCGGGGTGAGTGAGCGCCGCCAACAAAGAGGCAGTTTGAAAGACGAAGTGTATAGAAACACATTATTCCACTCTCAATAATAATGTGTTTCATGATGATTTGTTCAGGGGAGAGAATTAAGCAGGCAAAATACCATCGCTTTTCAGTATAAAAAGCAATTTTTCGATCAATGTCTCCACTGGCTGTGAACCATCCAAATAAATATCAGGCTGTTCAGGTGCTTCATAAACAGCATCAATGCCCGTGAAGTTACGCAGTTCTCCTGCTCGTGCTTTTTTATATAGCCCTTTGGGATCACGGGCTTCGCACACTTCTAATGGTGTATCGACATACACTTCAATAAATTGCCCCGCTTGCATGAGTTCACGTACTTTTTGCCTTTCTGCTCTATTGGGGGAAATAAATGCTGTCAATACAACCAATCCAGCATCAACCATCAATTTAGAGACTTCTCCGACACGTCGGATATTCTCCCGTCTATCCGCTTCGGAAAACCCCAAATCACTACACAGGCCATGACGTACATTGTCACCATCCAGCAGGTAAGTTTTGATCCCCTGCAAAAACAAGGTCTGTTCCAGTGCTCCCGCAAGGGTGGATTTCCCAGAACCGGATAGCCCGGTGAACCAAATTACAAATGCTGGATGCCCATTCGCAGTTTCCCGTTGTTTCCGATCCAAGGCGTGTGAATGCCAGACAATATCAGGGGAAACGATATCCGAAGCAACAGGTGAAACGGGTGTTTTATCCTGAGACACTTATTTTCCCCCCAGTAAGTCATGAGCGCCCCAATGTGGAAAATGACGGCGGACTAATCGGTTGAACTCCAGTTCAAATTCACTGTATTCCCTGGATTCTTCGTAAACATCGGTTTGAACTTCACGTACTAATCCGGCACCGACAGTGACGTTAGTCAAGCGGTCAATAAGTATAATGCCGCCGATATCCTCATTTTGTGCATAGCTGTCGAGCAATAGTGGTTCATTAAATGAGAATTCCACCAGCCCAATCGCGTTCAGCGGCAATTCAACTGCAACCTTCTGCGTCAGGTTGTTAATATCTACCTGATATTGGACATTCTCGACTTTTCCTCGGCTCTTTCTGCCTGCAACTTTGATATCCAGACTTTGCCCCTGAATCAATGGCTGCTCTGACATCCATACAACATCAACCAAAGCATGGCGGCTGGTCTTCATTTGATCTTCAAAGGCAATCAACAGATCTCCACGACTGATATCAATTTCATCTTTTAATACAACGGTGATCGCTTCTCCAGGTACAGCAAATGGCAAATCACCACTAAAAGTGACTATTCTTTCCACCGTAGAAACTGAACCTGATGGCATGACTTTGATTTTTTGGCCTTGACGTAAAACTCCTGATGATAAGGTACCGCTGTATCCACGAAAATCGAGATCCGGACGGTTAACATATTGCACAGGAAAACGCAGGGGTTGTTCTGCCAATTTTATCTGTACATCCACGCTCTCAAGGATATCCAGTAAAGTTTCCCCGGTATGCCATGCCATCTTTTCGCTGCGAGTAACAATGTTATCTCCTTCCAATGCCGAAATTGGAACAAAATAAATACTTAGGTTAGCGGGTAATTGAGCGGCAAAATTCAAGTAATCCTGTTTGATCTGCTCAAATATCTCTTGTCGATAGCCCAGCAAATCCATTTTATTCACCGCCACAACCAGATGGCGGATACCCAGCAAGGTGCTGATAAAACTGTGGCGGCGAGTTTGTTCCTGAACCCCTTTTCGCGCATCAATCAGCAAAATGGAGAGATCACTAGTTGAAGCACCTGTCGCCATATTACGGGTATATTGTTCATGCCCCGGTGTATCCGCAATGATGAATTTACGCGTTTCCGTGGAGAAATAACGGTATGCCACGTCAATGGTGATGCCTTGTTCCCGCTCAGCGGCTAACCCATCAACCAATAATGCCAAATCCAGTTTTTCGCCCTGAGTTCCGATCCGCTTGCTGTCACTTTGTAGCGTCGCAAGCTGATCTTCATAAATTTGGCGGGTGTCATGCAGCAAACGGCCAATCAATGTGCTTTTTCCATCATCAACGCTGCCGCAGGTTAAAAAGCGCAGCAATCCTTTATCCTGCTGTGCATGCAGGTAAGCTTCAACACCGCCTTGCTTTTTAATCTGGCTGGCGATGATTTCGTTGTGTGCAACTGCTGGCATATTTGAACTCCTTAAAAATAACCCTGACGCTTTTTCAGCTCCATCGATCCGGACTGATCACTGTCAATCAATCGCCCCTGTCGTTCACTGGTTGTCGATATCAACATTTCTTCTATGATTTCTGGCAATGTTTCTGCTTCCGATTCCACAGCGCCTGTCAGCGGCCAGCAGCCAAGTGTTCTGAAACGTACTTTACGCTGGCTGATGACTTCTCCAGATTTTAAATCTATGCGCTCATCGTCAACCATAATCAACGCTCCTTCGCGCTGTACAACCGGACGAGGTTTGGCGAAATAGAGGGGAACGATATCTATCTGTTCCAGATAGATATATTGCCAGATGTCCAGCTCAGTCCAGTTGGATAGCGGGAATACGCGAATGCTTTCCCCTTTGTTGATCTGACCGTTATAGTTACGCCAAAGCTCCGGACGCTGGTTTTTGGGATCCCAGCGGTGGGAACGGTCACGAAACGAATAAATACGTTCTTTAGCCCGCGATTTTTCTTCATCTCGCCGTGCTCCACCGAATGCGGCATCAAATCCGTATTTATCCAGTGCCTGTTTCAGCCCTTCTGTTTTCATAATGTCAGTATGTTTTGCACTGCCATGAATAAAAGGGTTAATCCCCAGCGCTTCTCCTTGCGGATTACGGTAAGTCAGTAATTCAAAACCATATTTTTCCGCAGTGCGATCGCGGAAGTCATACATATCCCGAAATTTCCAGCCGGTATCCACGTGCAATAAAGGAAAAGGCAATTTTCCCGGGTAGAATGCCTTGCGCGCGAGATGCAACATCACTGAGGAATCTTTTCCAATCGAATATAGCATCACAGGATTAGCAAATTCAGCCGCCACTTCCCGAATGATATGAATGCTTTCAGCTTCAAGTTGCTGTAGATGAGTCAATCTTTTTTCGTCCATTGACTGTTCCTTATACGAAATCAATAACAGCTGGGCGACTTACTTGAACTCCAGCGTTTTCTTGATCAATCAGTTGAATTTGATCAACGGACTGCTGCCTAAACCATGCTATCTGGTGGTGGAGTTGAACCACCTCTCCTACCACAAGCAAAGCAGGCGATGGTGCTTTCTGCGCCAACCGTTCCAGTTCAGATAACGTTCCGGTTAACACTTGCTGTTCAGGGCGGGTACCACAACCAATCACGGCAACGGGAGCATTGGGATCTCGGCCATGTAAAATCAATTTCTGGCTGATCAAAGCAGATTTCATGATGCCCATGTAAATTGCCAGAGTTTGGTTGCCCCGCGCGAGTGCAGGCCAATCCAGTTCATTGCCATTTTCACGGCAATGTCCTGTAATAAAAGTGACGCTTTGTGAATGTTCCCTGTGGGTCAATGGAATGCCGGCATAAGCCGAAGCACCTACCGCCGCAGTAATTCCGGGAACAACATGAAAAGGTATCCCTGCCTCTGCTGCAACGAGTAGCTCTTCTCCTCCTCGACCAAAAATAAACGGATCACCACCTTTCAGGCGAACCACTTTTTTCCCCTGATTCGCTAATTTTATGATAAGCGCATTAGTTTCTTCTTGTGGAACGGCATGGTTTCCTGCTCTTTTGCCAACACAGATTTTATCTGCGTCGCGGCGCACTAACTCCAGAATTTCTGCACTCACCAGATGGTCATAAAGTACAACGTCAGCTTGCTGGATGACTTGCAGACCTTTTAACGTCAGTAATCCCGGGTCTCCCGGCCCTGCGCCGACCAAAGCCAGTTCTCCTTGTGTCTGAATCTGAGTTTGCACCAATTGCTGTTCGAGTTGCTCTTCGGCTTGTTGTAATTGCCCATTGGCTATCAGTGTGGAAAAGCGTCCATTAAACGCCTTTTCCCAAAAGTGGCGCCGCTGACGGATGGCAGCAAACCGCTGTTTCACCCGTTCACGCCAGTTTCCTGCAATTTTTGCCATTGTGCCAAGATGAAATGGCAGTAAGGTTTCCAGTTTTTCTCGCAGTAATTTTGTCAATACCGGGGATTTTCCTGCCGATGAAATTGCTACGATTACCGGAGAGCGATCGATGATTGATGGAAAGATTGCTGAACAAAGAGGTTGGTTATCAACAACATTGACTAAAATAGCGCGACTGTTGGCTTCCGCAAAAATATGCTGGTTGAGTTCGTGATCATCAGTGGCTGCAATCACTAAAAACACACCATCAAGATATTCTGTTTTAAATGTTCCTTCCCGCCACTCAAATTCCCCCTTTTGATAACGTTGCTGTAGTTCAACATGTAATTCAGGGGCAACAATCGTTAATGCTGCCCCTGTACTCAACAATAAGCCCGCCTTGCGGGAAGCAATTTCCCCTCCCCCCACCAGCAGTACAGATCGAGCTTTAAGCTCAACAAATAAGGGTAAATAGTCCACAATGAGATCATCCAGTATTAGAGCTAATATCATACATAAGCTCTTAATTATTATGATTGCCAGATAATATACACTTCGTCTTTCAAACTGCCTCTTTGTTGGCTGCACTCGCTCACCCCGGTCACATAGTTATCTATGCTCCCGGGGATTTGCTCTCTTGCCGTCACGAAGCAACTTGAAATCCATTGTGTATAAAGATATGAAACTTAAATATATGAGGCTGCGATCAGGTTATGAAATGTCAAAAAGGAATTATTTGTTCCTGAATCGCATAAGGTAAATTTTCTAACTCGTCATAAAGTCAATTAAGTAATTTAGTTTTTTAGCTTTCGTGCAAGCCACATTCACGCTTTAAACCGAAAAACCGGGTTTGTTCTTCGCTCATGCCCAATTCCCATTTTTGGGTTGTATGAGTATCCCCTACAGAAAGGTAACCCTGCTCCCATAGTGGATGGTATTCAAGGCCATGTTGTGTCAGGTATTGATGCACTCGCTGGTTATCCCAGTCAATAATTGGCAGAATTTTGAAAACCCCTCGCTGAATTGCCAATACTGGCAAATTAGCGCGGCTTTCTGATTGCTGACGACGCAAACCAGCGAACCAACTTTGTGCTTGCAGCGTGTTCAATGCACGGTTCATCGGCTCGACTTTGTTGATCTGGTTATAACGTTCAATGCCTTCTGTTCCTTGCTCCCATAATTTGCCATAACGTGCTTCTTGCCAGACAGGGGAATGTTCTGCACGAAAAATCTTTAAGTTCAATTTAAGCTTTTCGGTTAGTTTATCGATAAATTGATAGGTTTCAGGGAATAAATACCCTGTATCAGTGAGGATCACAGGAATATCAGGATATTCCTGTGTCACCAGATGCAAGCAAACTGCCGCCTGAATACCAAAGCTGGAAGAAAGTACAAATTCGCCGGATATATGTTCCAATGCCCAACGAACACGCTCACGGGCATTCAGAAATTCCAGTTGTTGATTAGTTTCAGCCAGCAATGAGGTTTGCTGCTCCTTTGTCAACAGTATCAGCTCTGATAGATTCAAACGGCTCATACGGCCTCCTGCCAATCGTAAAAATCGACCGCTGAATTCAGTACCGGCTTGATAATATCAGTTCGGATCAGAAAATCACCAAAACATTCATCGACACTACGTTCTTGTGCCCAGCGACCAATTAATTCGTCCAGTATCTCCATGATCGCTAATGATGTGATATTTTCCTTGTACATACGAGGGATTCGGCTGCCAATTCGGTTTCCACCCAAATGCAAGTTGTAGCGGTCAAGGGCTTTACCCACCAGACCAACTTCTGCCAGCATCGCTCTGCCACATCCATTCGGACAACCTGTCACACGTAATATGATCTCTTCGTCACCAACACCATGTTTTTCCATTAACGCATCAACACGGTCGATAAAAGCCGGCAAGAAACGCTCTGCTTCAGCCATTGCCAATGGGCAAGTAGGAAACGAGACGCAAGCCATAGAATGATGCCGTAAGGTTGTCACGCTATCATCAATCAGGCCATGAGCGCGGGCTATTTCTTCAATCCGCGTTTTTTCACTTTCCGGTATCCCCGCTACAATCAGGTTTTGGTTGGCGGTTAGCCGAAAATCTCCTTGATGGATTTTCGCAATTTCTGCGATCCCCGTTTTCAACGGATTACCGGGATAATCCAATAAACGGCCATTCTCAATAAACAGGGTTAAATGCCATTGATCATCAATACCTTTTAACCAACCAATTTGATCACCCCGGCCAGTGAATTCATACGGTCGGACTGTTTCAAATTTCACGCCAGCACGCTTTTCAACTTCTTGTCTGAAAGTTTCAACGCCTACGCGCTCAAGGGTATATTTGGTTTTGGCGTTTTTGCGGTCAGTTCGATTACCCCAATCACGTTGAGTTGTGACTATTGCCTCCGCAATTGCCAGTGTGTGTTCCAGTGCAATGAAGCCAAATTCACTCGCCAACCGCGGAAAGGTTTTTTTGTCACCATGAGTCATGGCTAACCCCCCGCCCACCAGCACGTTAAAACCAATTAATTGGTCATTTTCCGCGATGGCGACAAAGTTCATATCATTAGCATGCAAATCCACATCATTTTGCGGCGGAATAACTACCGATGTCTTGAATTTACGTGGCAAATAGGTTGCGCCAAGAATAGGCTCTTCGTCAGTTGTTACGATTTTTTCTTTATCCAGCCAGATTTCAGCATATGCGCTGGTGCGCGGTAACAGATGTTCTGATATCTTTTTTGCCCATTCATAAGCCTGTTGGTGTAAGACAGATTGCACCGGATTGGATGTGCACAGGACGTTACGGTTGACATCATTGGCAGTTGCCAATGAATCCAGCCCTATTTGTGCCAATAATTGATGCGCAGGTTTCAGATTGTCCTTCAAAATACCATGAAACTGAAACGTCTGTCGGTTGGTCAATCGAATGCTTCCGTATAACGTATTTTCTGTCGCAAATCGATCAATGCCCAGCCATTGGCTCGGGGTAATAATGCCCCCCGGCAAGCGGCACCGCAGCATCATTGCATGGCGTGGTTCAAGTTTTTGTTCTGCGCGCTCAGCCCTGATGTCACGATCATCTTGCTGATACATACCGTGAAAGCGGATGAGGAGAAAATTATCCCCCTCAAACCCGCCTGTCAGCCCATTTTTCAAATCTTCACTGATCGTTCCCCGCAGATAATTACTCTCTAATTTCATGCGTTCACTGTCTGCGAGTTTACCTTCAACGATCAAAGGAACTATCTTTTCATTGTTTTCATTATTCACATTGCTCATATTAGTAAACATCCCTCTGATAGCGGCGCTCAAGGCGCAACTCACTCAAGAATTCATCAGCCTGCTCAGCATCCATACCACCTTGTTGTGAAATAATGTCCAAGAGTGTTTGCTCTACGTCTTTTGCCATACGATTCGCATCACCACAAACATACAGATGTGCACCATCTTTGAGCCAGCGCCAAATTTCGGCGCCCTGTTCATGCAGTTTGTCTTGTACATACACTTTATGTTGCTGATCTCGTGACCATGCCAGATCAATGCGAGTCAGCAAGCCATCTTTCACGTAGCGCTGGAATTCAACCTGATAAAGAAAATCTTCAACAAAATGTGGATTACCAAAAAACAGCCAGTTCTTACCTTCAGCGCCCTGACTGTCACGCTGTTGCAAGAATGCACGGAAAGGAGCAATTCCCGTCCCCGGACCAATCATGATGACGGGTGTATTAGGATCGGGGGGTAAGCGAAAATTGTTATTCTGCTCAATAAAAATTCTGATATTGTCGTCTTCCTGCAACCGATCAGCCAGATAACCTGATGCACCGCCAGTACGAACCCGCCCTTCAATATCATAGCGAACAACTCCCACAGTAATGTGGACTTCGTTTTCGACTTCAGCTTGTGAAGAAGAGATGGAATAGAGGCGTGGTGTCAGTGGACGCAACAAATCAATAAATTGCTGTGCTTCTGGGTGTGAAGCAAATTCCCTGACCATATCCACGATGGGTTTTTGCTGGGCATATTGCTGCAATGCCTGTTTGTCAGCCACTAATCCCAGTAATTTTTCATCTTTTGCTAATGCTGCGTATTTCTCAACAATCACTCCTGTATTTTGAGTCAGTTCTACACAACCGATCAGTGCTTCACGCAATGTGAATAACTGGTTATGTACATTGACCTGTTCTGAACCGTCTAACCAAAGTAATGCAATTAATTCATCCACCAAGATAGGATCGTTTTCATACCAAACCCCAAGGGCATCCCCCGCCTGATAACTCAGACCAGAATCTCCCAGATCAATTTCAATAT
This sequence comes from Xenorhabdus koppenhoeferi, assembly GCF_900116635.1. Taxonomy (GTDB): domain Bacteria; phylum Pseudomonadota; class Gammaproteobacteria; order Enterobacterales; family Enterobacteriaceae; genus Xenorhabdus; species Xenorhabdus koppenhoeferi. Next base: position 69,249 of record NZ_FPBJ01000001.1, read on the forward strand.
GACGCACATCTTTGTCAGATCCGCATCCTGTGATTTTTTGGTTAGTCAGCAGTGATGCTATCAGAGGTTTTTCTTTGGTATATATCTCCTTCAATGCGCTTTCATTCACTGAGTTCAATTGCTCAGTTGAAACAACGGGTTGACCAGAAACAGGAGATTTCACCTGTACTGATAAGCGTTGTTTCAAAATATCCGTAATTTTCTGGCACCATTGTTCAGCTTGCTCTTGATATTCCACATCAGCATCAACACGATCCAGTAAGCGTTGCGCACCCAGTTCATTCAGTTTGTTGTCAAAATCTTTTCCTGCCTGACAGAAATTTTCATACGAAGTATCTCCCAGACCAAATACAGCATAAACAATCTCTTTCATTGATGGAGCTTTTTTAGAATAGAGATATTTATAGAGTGCTATCGCTTCTTCGGCTGGTTCACCTTCACCTTGTGTTGAAGCAATAATAATCAATACCCGTTCTTGGGAAATTTGCTTAAACTTATAATCACCTGCATTCACCAAATTTACACTGAGATTCGCAGCCTTTAGCGAATCTCTAAGTTGTGCAGCTAAACGACGGGCATTGCCTGTTTGTGATGCAGAAAGCAAAGTCACTGTTTCCTGCACAGGAACGACAGATGTAGTTATCTCAGTTTGCGGCTGGTGGTTTACCATTCCCCAAAAATAGCCAGATAACCAAGCTAATTGGTGTGGAGAAAAATCACTGATTGCGGTTTGCAGACGTGATAATTCTTCTGAAGGAACAGGTAAAAATGGAGTTGAAGGTGGTTTAGCGGTCATTGTCCAGTACCCTATGCTTATAGCCAGTTCCATGCTGTAAAAGTTCATTAAAAAGTGTAGTAATCATAAACATGGAGTGCTTATCAGGTTATCCCAGATCAGGGTGAGTATTTAAAGAAAGGATTGCAATATCTCATAACCAAAACGCCTAACTTTATTTACAGATTTAATATATCGATAAAGTCGTTAAGTGTTGTGTCTTATTCCTCCAGAAAAATCGCGTTAAGCTGACAAAGTTCATGTAGAATAGCCGGCCTTTTGAATTCAGGGAAAAGCATCATGAATACAACTATCTTTAAAGATTTTCAATTTGAAGCAGCTCACCACCTGCCACATGTTCCTGAAGGACATAAGTGTGGGCGTCTGCACGGACATTCATTTATGGTACGCCTGGAAATCACTGGGGACGTCGACCCTTTTACTGGCTGGATCATGGATTTCGCCGATGTAAAAGCTGCATTTAAACCTATTTGGGAACGGCTCGATCACCACTATCTCAATGAAATTCCTGGACTTGAAAATCCAACCAGCGAAGTCTTGGCCAAGTGGATATGGGGGCAGTTAAAGCCAACATTATCCCAACTCAGTGCTGTGATGGTCAAAGAAACATGTAGCGCGGGTTGCATTTATCGTGGTGAGTAAGAATTCAGCACCAAAACTTGGTGCTGAATGAGTTTTAAGCGATATTTAAATATTTATGGGTCTGCATAGAAAAACGCCAATTACGGGCAATACAAGTTTCTATGCACAGGCGGGTCGCTTCTTCTTTCTGGCTGATGGGTTGCAAAGCAATAATCGGAACAGGATTTCCATCAAGCATCGTTAGTAATTCATCCAAAGCTTCGATATCGCGTTCCCGTCCGACAGGATGTTTGATTTCATCTGCTCGCTTCATGGCTTCAGGCAAGACCTGACATCCACCACGCATTTTCACTTTTGGTGAAATGGTTACCCATGTTTTGTCAGAACACAGGATGGTATGTGTACCACTTGTTTCTATTTGACATTGATAGCCTTCACTTTCTAATGTTTCGGTTAAAGGACGCAAATCATATAAACACGGTTCTCCCCCGGTAATGACAATATGGCGCGCACTGTAGCCTTGACGAGTGAAAATATTAATTAGCTGTCTTGCTGTAGCCACTCCCCACAGATCACTGTCTTGCGTTTTCAGTAAAATGTTTTGCATCGGCTGCTGTTTATCAGCTTCTTTTTCCCACGTATGTTTGGTATCGCACCAACTACACCCTACCGGACATCCCTGTAAGCGAATGAAAACCGAAGGAACACCGGTAAACACGCCTTCTCCCTGTAAAGTTTGAAAGATTTCATTTATTGGGTAAATCATAAAAAAACTCTGGTTTTACTAAACTACCCGTTATTATTACAGATATCTATCCCGCGAACATCCTTCTTTATGGTAAGGTACGAGGTTGCTTTTACTGGCATCTGATGCCAGACAGAGCTTCGTATGCCTGAAATACTCTCTGGCATGAAAGGATAGATGGGAATAACGAATGCAAAATAATGAAAATCAGCTTAAACAGGGCCTGAGCGGGCGGCATATCCGCTTTATGGCTTTAGGCTCTGCGATAGGCACAGGGCTGTTTTATGGCTCAGCAGCAGCAATTCAGCAAGCTGGTCCCGCTGTATTGCTAGCCTATTTAATCGGCGGTGCTGCCGTATTTATTGTGATGAGAGCACTTGGCGAAATGGCTGTTCACCATCCCGTTTCCGGTTCTTTTTCACAATATGCCAGTCATTATCTGGGGCCTTTAGCTGGTTTCCTGACTGGTTGGATCTATGTTCTTGAAATGCTGTTTGTTTGCTTAGCTGATATTACTGCATTCGGCATGTATATGAAACTTTGGTTCCCTCATGTTGATCAATGGATTTGGGTTCTGGGTATTGTATGCCTTATTGGTGCCCTGAATTTATGCCACGTAAAAATTTTTGGCGAAATGGAGTTCTGGCTTTCTATCATTAAAGTTACTGCCATCATTGCCATGATTATCGGCGGGCTTGCCATTATGTTTTATGGTTTCGGGCAATCCACTGAACATACTACTGGTCTGTCCAATTTATGGGAACATGGCGGTTTCATGCCAAATGGCATCACTGGAGTAATAGCTTCGCTCGCTATTGTTATGTTCGCTTTTGGTGGTATAGAAGTTATTGGTATTACTGCCAGTGAAGCTAAAAATCCAGAAAAAACGATCCCTCAGGCAATCAATGCTGTCCCATTTCGTATCTTGATTTTCTATGTCATGACGCTGTGTATCCTGATGTGTATCTATCCGTGGAATCAAATTGGTCAAGATGGAAGCCCATTCGTACAGATTTTCTCCAACCTGGGAATTAACTTCGCCGCGAATATCCTGAATGTCGTGGTAATTACAGCGGCTATTTCCGCTATTAACAGTGATATTTTTGGTGCTGGTAGAATGATGTATGGCATGGCTCAGGAAAGGCAGGCACCCGAGTCATTTAAAAAACTAACCCGCAACGGTGTGCCGTGGATGACTGTCCTCGTCATGATTATAGTTTTGCTGTTTGGCGTGGTTTTAAATTACTTGATCCCTAAGGAAATATTCGTCCTTATTGCATCTGTCGCTACATTTGCAACTGTCTGGGTATGGTTGATGATCTTAGTTTCCCACGTTGCCATGCGCCGCCAAATAAGTGCTGAAGAAACCAAGAAATTGAAGTTCCCTGTACCGATGTGGCCAATAGCTCCTATAATGACAATCTTCTTTATGATCAGTGTCATCGTATTGCTGGGTTATTTTGAACAAACAAGAGATGCGTTATATGTCGGTCTAGGTTGGGTATTCGTTCTAACCCTGGCTTATTTCTGTAGTGTGAAGAGAAAACTATCAATAGATCGGCTCTAATCAGTAAATGACTCATGTTTCAAAAAGCGTCGGAATTAACTGGCGCTTTTTTTATTTTTTTACTGCAAGATCAATGAATTTTTTTGTCTATGAGATAGTATCACAAAGAAAAATTCACCATCAGCGGATTATGATCAGAAGCCCCCGTCATTACAACTGTCGCCCGCGACACTTTTAATTCCCGATAAAAAACAAAATCCAACGGTTTGCCAAAGACGATCGTTCTATGATCGTCATTAAAATACACTTCTTTTAGTTGCATTCGATATGCAAAATGCTCCAAGATTTTTAATCTCTGTCGGCTCCACGCATTAAAATCCCCAGCAAAAATCACAGGGCCATGATGTAAGCTTATATAGATACCGATGTTATTCAATTGTCGGCTATAAACATCAACACCGAGGCTAAAGTTAATGGCATGCACGTTGATTACCATTAGCTGGCGTTTATCTGGTAATAAATAAATAGTGATTAATGATGATTTAGATAACCTGAGTATCGGCTCTTTTTCACGAAGTGGGCAACAGTAAATCGGTGCAGATGACGCTAATGTCATTACGCCTGATGGATGCTGAGGTATGGCAAACGCTGGAACTTGATCTGCGATTAATCCGCTGATTGAAAGAAATTTTAATAACTCTGGGCTGGTTTGTGCTTCTTGCAATAAAATAAGGTCGCTCTTCTCAATCAGTGAAGTCAGAACACTTTTCCATAATGGGCGTTGCTGCTTGTAAATATTCCAAATAGCGACAGAAAGCTCACTATTATCAGCAAGAATTGGTTCTCCATGTGGTAACGCTGCCTCCTCTAATAATTTCCTGGAAGTGGGAAAAACATGCTCCGCTGTCTGCCCCGCAGAATATCGCATGGCATAATTTTTTTTCGCGCGCCTTGTGTTTATAAGTTTCCTTTCATACAACTTTCTCGCATAGCTTTTTATTGCCAAGCTTACCTCCACTATACATCTTCCTCCATTCGATTTAACTAATATGACATAGCCATGATTGATTTCAATCTTATACGCACAAAAAACTCACACAACGGTAAAATAATATTTTGGATAATAATAACGCAGAATTAACGCAACGTTGCTGCAAAAGAAGTCTGTCTGAAAGACAATGGAGAACAATTAACAATCAAAGCTGTTAATTTTAATCGAGTAGGAGACGGGATCACTCCCGTCGTCCTCTCACACCACCGTACGTGCGGTTCCGTATACGGCGGTTCCTATCTGCATTAAAAATTATTTCAATTTCAATACATGAGTCTGTTTCGTTCATTGTGTTGTCCGCGTAATCTAAGCACCTCAATAAGCCTTCCAAACTTCCGTTCTTTCTTGCTTTATTATTCAGGCCTATGTTATTCACATAGCTTATGCCTACAACTCGCTCAGAGAACACATGTGACTTGCCACTCGTGATAGGTTCAGTCCTTCGTGCTATCAGTTAATTAGCACTACTACGATGTCTGCTGACACAGGGGGTTATTGGCTTGGGGTGTTACATGGCGGCATCTCTTCCCCGAAGAATAACAACGGGCTGGAACTCATCTATAATTCCCGAAGGTTATCGCCTAGTACTACAGACGTACTGATCATTCTGATGAGGAACTTACTTCATATAACAGATTGAAATCATGCAAACCCGCTGCTTATTGCTTACTGGGCAACACATTGATTTTATGAACTTTATGACTGTAGCACTAGACGTCCGTGTCCAGATGCCGGAGGATTCGGTGTGGAATCAGGAACAGGTATTGGTGCCTGATCCTCAGCAGGCACATAGTGCCACGTCAGCCGTCAATAAATAGCCAATAGAGGAGATTAGCGGGTAGTGGGGTGAAAACAGGGGCGGTATGCCCCTGAAGGTTAGTGCGTATTTTCGTTATTCTCGATAAAAAATCTGAATAAAATTAGCACCACGGCCATTTATTACAGTAATATGTGTCGAATTGTCAGAGAATTTGAATTCTAACCACACCCAGTAATTATTAGGGCCAGCTAATCTTTGTTCAGTTATGCCATCAACAAGAGGAACTGGTAGTGCTTGATGCCGTGCATTTAACCCGCTCAATCTGATAAAAGTGATTACTTGTCCACGTAAATCAGCAGGAATAGAAATGGTTGAGTTCACATTCCAAGATCCAATGACTGATTTTATAGAGCCTTTAGTTTGAGGTTTTGTGGCGTTTTGGTTAGCGGTACTGGCTAAATCATATGCTGCTTTTACTGCCTTTGGCGTTGCTGCCATAGTTTCGCTATTACTACCGACATCATTGCTCAAGATAACAAATCCCTTATCTTGCAGTGTTGCATTTGGATGATTGCGGCTTAGGGCGTGCTCTTCAATAGCTTTTTTGACATATTCAGGGGTTGGAACAGCAACAAAATAACCATCTTTAGGGGTTGAAACGACAACAAGATCACCATCTTCTGAGACTAGTACATCAGGCTTTTTATCTTGAATGCTCATATTTATTCCCTTATTTAATCAACAATATGTATTGCTAAATAACATGAAAGCGGTCTACTTCTCCGCCTGTGAACATCAATAAAATAGGTTCATTAATACCGGAGAGAGCTTCTGATTAGGATGGCACTGAATGGCTGTTTGGAAATTAATAAAATCCATATCTCACTGATAAAACTATGGGATAAGGTGGATTTCTCACCTTTAACGCTTTGATTTCTCTTAATTTCCGTATGGTGCAGGTTTAGATACGGATAATTCCATATGTTAAATGGACTGCCTGATGGTGATTATTCTTCCTTCCCATCCTTGCCTTTGAACTAGCTTCCATTTCTTTGACAAAGTTACACCTGATTGCCAAATATCATCAAAAAATTTGAACATTTAAAACTACTGTTTATATGTACAGATAGAGGATGGTTCTGATATGAATTTCAGCCGTGGATTTTTCAGATTTTATTATAATGACCGTTCTTCAATATCGCTTTTGGGGAAGGTGATCGGAGGGGTAAGTGAGACTCAAAACGGGCAAAAATGGCGTGTATTCTTGTTACATTTTTTTTACAATTAGAAACACATTAACTATAAATAAAAACACCTCAGAGGAGGAGTCTGAGGTGTTTAGAAAAAGAGCCACGTATCTTTTGCGTATCTTTTGCGTATCTTTTGCGTATCTTTTTAAGGCCTTTTACTGTCATGACAGTGACCAACCAACTTTGCTAACTTGCTGTTTTTCAAGTTGTTGTCCTGATACTGTCCTGCCAAATTTGGTGGAGCTGGCGGGAGTTGAACCCGCGTCCGAAATTCCTACATCCTCGGTACTACATGCTTAGTCTAGTCTTCACATTCACTTGTCAGCTGCGGACAGACACGCCACTAACAAACTAGCCTGATTGGATTTAACGCTTCAACCCCAGGCAGGGCATCCACGCGATCTCTTTTTGGTTTGACCTCTCTTGATCCCCGTCCTAAGAGCTGAGGCTAGGGAGAGAGGGCTCTGCGCAGGTTATTAAGCTGCCAGTGCGTAGTTTTCGTCGTTTGCGACTATTATTTTGCGGCTTTTAACGAGGCCAACCGCCCCTCGGCATGCACCTTGGGTTTCGCGAATCCCGTCGAATCCAGAATCAGCCCCAAGTATGTTAAACGCAAGTATATCAGAATATTGGGAGATAATGCTAGCTATTAACGCCCTGAATTCTTCATAATTCTCGCTCTGTCTAATTTCCATTCACGTTCTTTGATGTCTGAACGTTTATCATGCGCTTTTTTACCTTTTGCAACGCCAATTTTGATTTTGCTCCAGGCATTTTTCCAATACATGGAAAGCGCAACGATGGTATAACCTTCGCGATTAACCCGACCATACAGAGAATCAAGTTCACGCTTGTTAAGGAGTAATTTGCGCAATCTCGTTGGATCACAAACTACATGGGAAGAAGCAACATTCAATGGTGTGATTGTGGCACCAAAAAGATAAGCATCACCATCTTTGAGCAAAACATAACTCTCACTGATGTTAGCCTTGCCAGCGCGCAGTGATTTGACTTCCCAACCTTGTAGGGATAAACCTGCTTCGAATTCTTCTTCAATGAAGTATTCGTGGCGGGCTCGCTTATTCATGGCAATTGTTGCCGAACCGGGTTTGTGTACTTTTTTCTTTGTCATAATGCGTTGTATTATACTGTATGCGTTGATGAAAGAAATCTCTTCTGTATGATATTTAGCGACAAGTACGCATTTATTGTTATTTATTGTTCCAAATGTCACCAGGTTTTTATGTAACCACATTTAAGTGATACTATTCAGCGCTGTTACGTTTAACAGGAAATGATATGCCACAGATTAATCGCTCTGCGTTAGTGCCTTACAGCGTGGAACAAATGTATAAATTGGTCAATGATGTAACGTCTTATCCGGATTTTTTACCGGGATGCGTGGGGAGTCGAGTAATCAGCAGCAGTAATAATGAAATAACAGCTTCTGTTGAGGTCTCCAAGGCTGGAATAAGTAAGATTTTCGTGACGCGTAATACGTTATTCGATAACAAAAGCATTAATATGCAGCTTGTTGATGGGCCTTTTCGTAAATTGATGGGTGGATGGAATTTTACTCCGCTGAGTGAGGATGCCTGTAAAGTTGAGTTACATCTCGATTTTGAATTTACTAACAAGTTGATTGAATTGGCTTTTGGTAAATTATTCAAGGAATTGGCAGGCAATATGGTTCAGGCGTTTACTCAACGGGCACGTGAGGTTTACCGTGTCTAAGATCAATATCGAAGTCGTTTATGCTCTGCCTGAACGGCAATATCTGTGTAATGTGAAATTACCTCAGGGAGCAACTGTCGAGCAGGCAATTGTTGCATCAGGTCTTTTGACATTACGCAAAGATATCGATTTGACCAAGAATAAAATTGGTATTTATAGCCGCCCTGCCAAATTGACTGATATGTTAGAAGAGGGGGATCGTGTAGAAATTTATCGCCCTCTGATTGCTGATCCAAAAGAAATGCGACGTAAGCGAGCAGAACGAGCTAAAAATAATGCTCAATGATGCGTATTTATTCGCCAGAGCAACTACTGGCGAATAAATAAAATCCAAACATTACTGTTTCTCTGGCAGTAATTTTTCATTTTTGATGTCGGTCAGTATGCCTGCGTTATCAAAGGTAAGTATCAGGGATTCCTGAAAGACTTTTCCATGCCCAGGTTGCAGGCGGAATATGTAATACCAAGTTTGGCTTCCGAACGGATCGGTCAGCATTGGTGTTCCCAAAGTATAAGCAACTTGCTGTTGGGTCATTCCCTTCTGGATTTTTGATACCGCAGCCGACGTCAGGTAATTCCCTTGATTAATATAAGGACGATAAACAATTCGCTCAAACATGGAGCAACCCGCAGTCAGCATAACAAGTGATACAGTAGCGGCAGTCAACAATTTACAGCGCATAGTAATTACATTCCTTTAGGAGTTAAGCCGTCGATAATAATAAACATTGAAGAGATTGAAAACCTCTACACGTTTACCTATGACTTCAAGTATACAAAAAAGTTGTATTAATTTATGCCGCTAACAGTTCTTTTGCATTAGCCAGTGTGTTTTTTGTTACTTCGTTGCCTGCCAGAAGCCTTGCAATCTCTTGAAGTCGTGCTTTTTTGTCCAACAGTTGCATTTGGGTCTCAGTTTTTTCCCCATCAGTTTGCTTACTGACATAAAAGTGTTGGTGACCACATCCGGCGACTTGAGGTAAATGAGTGACACACATGACTTGGGTTGATTCTCCCAATTCACGCAATAGACGCCCAACAATCGCTGCTGTCGGGCCACTGATGCCTACATCAACTTCATCGAAGATGAGTGCAGGTGTTTCCATTTTCTTAGCTGTAATCACCTGAATTGCTAAAGCAATACGGGAAAGTTCCCCACCTGATGCTACTTTTGCCAGTGATTGGTGAGGCTGACCGGGGTTGGTTGTTACTTTGAATTCAACTTTACTGGCACCATCAATATTTAGGTGTTCTGGCTCAAAAGTAATATCAATGGTAAAGCGACCATGTGGCATGGAAAGTTGGTGCATGCTGTTTGTTATCAGCTGGCTTAATTCCACCGCATATTTCTGACGAATATGGTGCAGTCTTTCTGCCACATTCAGGGCTTGTTGGTAGTGTTGGCTGACAAGTTCGCTAAGATGGGCACAATCATCTTCTTGCCGGGATAATTGGTGTTGTTCTTCCAGCAATTGTTGATGCAAAGCTGGCAGTTCTTCTGGGGCCACGTGATGTTTGCGTGCAATGCTTATCTGTTGGGATATTTTCTGTTCCAGCTCGAATAACCGATTAGGATCTAATTCCAGTTGATCACTGTAGTGACGCAATTCATCACTGACTTCATTAATCTGAATAGCCGCTTCTTCCAACATATTCAGTAAATTGCTGAGCTTATGATCCATGCTGGCAAGTTCTGTTAATTCACTTCGCGCATAGTTGAGAAGGCTGACGATGTTCTGCTCATCGTTATCGTTTAGGATTTGGAGAACATTTTGACTGACGGACAAGAATTGCCCACAATTTGCCAGACGTTTATATTCGCTATCCTGTTCCTGATAATCGCCTAATTGTGGTGACAATTCATTGAGTTCTTTCAGGTGATATTCCAATAATTGCTGGCGCGAACGACGTTCGAGGGCTTGTTGTTGAAATTGAGAAAGAGCCTGACAACTTTGTTGCCATTGTTGGTAAGCCAGCTTCATTTCATGTTGGAGTTCAAAATCGCCCGTGTAAATATCCAGTAAACGCCTTTGGTGACGATTTTCCAGCAACAATTGATGAACATGTTGCCCGTGGATTTGAATCAGATGTGAACCCAATTCACGCAGTTGAGAAAGAGGTACGGCTGTGCCATTGATAAAGCCGCGAGAGCGCCCATCAGAGGTAATTGTTCGGCGCAGTAGGCACTCATTATCATCATCAAAATTGCCATCAAGCTGGTGAATTTCGAGCCATTTACGTGCTGAAGGGGCATCAGCCAATGAAAAACGGGCACAAAGATCAGTACGTGAAGCATCTGCCCGAACCATATTAGCTTCGCCGCGATTGCCGAGGCATAAACCCAATGCATCAATCGCAATAGATTTACCGGCCCCGGTTTCGCCAGTTATTGCTGTCATTCCTGAGCGGAAATCAATTTCAAGTTCACGAACAATAGCAAAATTACTGATGGTTAACTGAGTCAGCATCATGCCCCTCCTGCTTTTTACTGTGTATAAAAACATGTCGCTGTGTATAAAAACATGTCTGTGCTTTCATACAGTATAAACTGGTTTTTTATACAGTAAAGTAGGAGGGCTTGTTTTTAGAACATTTTTTTCGACCAGCCTAATTTTGTACTCAGTGTGTTGAAGTAATTATAATCTTTCGGATGAATCAAATGCAGATTATATTCACTACGCTTGATAATCACTTGTTCACCATCCTGTATTGGCAGGACGATTTGGCTATCGCAGCTTACTTCATAGTCATTGCTGTTTCGGGAAAATTTTAGGCGAATGCTGCTTTCGCTGCTGATAACGAGAGGACGGGCAGAGAGGGTGTGTGGAAACATCGGTACCAGCACGATAGCATTCAAGTTTGGTGTTAATATTGGCCCGCCGGCAGATAGAGAATAGGCTGTGGAACCCGTAGGGGTTGCTATGATCAGGCCATCTGAACGCTGGGAAAAAGCAAAACGTTCATCAATATAAACTTCGAATTCGATCATATGAGCAACTTTACCTGGATGTAGTACCACTTCGTTCAAAGCAGTACTCCGTCGCGATTTTTGCCCTTTTTTCGTGACTTGAGCTTCGAGCAGAAAACGTTTTTCGTCCCGATATTCACCATCCAGAACTTCAGAGAGTTGCTGTAAGGCGTTATCGGGATCTAAATCAGTCAGAAAGCCTAAATTACCGCGGTTGATACCGACGACTTTGATATCATAGCGGGATAATACTCTGGCGGCACCGAGCATATTGCCATCTCCACCTACAACAATGACGAGATCGGCAATTTTACCGATTTCAGTCAACCCTCCAGTTTGGGCATCTTTTAAATCAATGTCTTTCGCAACTTGTCTATCCACAATGACGCAATAACCTTTAGATACCAGCCAATAGTAAAGCATTTCATGGGTGGCCAGTGCCTCAGGGTGACGTGGACGACCGACAATACCGATGCATTTGAATTCATTATTCATTGCTGTTATTTCCTTTAGCATATGGTTTTGCCCTCACAATATGATGTGTTCCCTTGAATCCCGCGTTTTGATCCCCATAATAAGCGAGAATGGCGAAGATAATACAAAATACGCGGAGATATTCATGAGTAGTAAAGACCAAAAAGTACCTGACGAGCAAGTCCCAGAAAATACAGCAGATGTATTAGAGCAACAAATGGATGCAGAAGAAAAGGCAGACGCGGCAGAGACTGAAAATGTTGTCGATCCGCGTGTTGCTGAGCTAGAAGAACAACTGAAACAGGCTCAAACTAACGAACGTGATGCTATATTGCGTGCCCGTGCTGAAATAGAAAATATTCGTCGTCGTACTGAGCAGGATGTAGAAAAGGCCCATAAATTTGCATTGGAAAAATTTGCCAATGAACTCTTGCCTGTTATCGATAATTTGGAACGGGCATTAGAGGCGGCAGATCGTACTAATGAATCCCTGCAACCGATGATTGAAGGTATTGAATTAACCCTGAAATCCTTTATCGATGCAGTAGGTAAATTTGGCATTGAAGTTGTGGATGACACTAGCGTGCCTTTCAATCCTGAGGTTCACCAAGCAGTGACTATGATGGAGTCTGAACAGCATGAACCTAATCATGTTATGTTGGTAATGCAGAAAGGTTATACCTTGAATGGCCGTTTATTACGTCCTGCAATGGTTGCTGTTTCTAAATAAAATTACGGATTTCGTGATTGTAATGCCGCCGTTCAGAGGGCGGCATTTTTGTGGTCAGTGATTGGTTACTGAGGTAATTGAGGTGTCCAATCTATTGATGATAATCCTTGCTTTTCCAGCAGGGTATTAGCTTGAGAAAAATGCTTGCAGCCTAAAAAACCTCGATGAGCTGATAAAGGTGACGGATGAGGTGCTTTCAACACATGATGGCGTTGGATATCAATAAAACGGCCTTTTTTCTGAGCGTGAGAACCCCAAAGCAGGAAAATAACCCCACTGCGATGTTCATTAATTGATGCAATGACCTTATCAGTGAAGGTTTCCCATCCCAAATTAGCGTGGGAATGAGCGTTGCCTCGTTCAACGGTTAACACGGTATTGAGTAATAATACTCCCTGCTTTGCCCAACTAATCAAACAACCGTGATTGGGACGGGTAAATCCAGTAATATCCGACTCCAATTCTTTATACATATTGACCAGAGAAGGTGGGGCAGGAATGCCCGGTTGTACAGAGAATGCCAGCCCATGAGCTTGGTTTGGGCCGTGGTAAGGATCTTGTCCCAAAATCACTACTTTTACATCGGCTAATTCGGTATAGCGGAATGCGTTAAAAACATCCGGTTGTGGCGGATAAATGGTTTTGCCAGCATTACGTTCATTAGCAACATAAGCCAATGTATCAACAAAATATGGCTGCTTCTTTTCATTGCCGATGACATCGTGCCATGTGAGAGGTACAGACATAGCCAATCCCTTTCTAGATGATTATCAGATGGACTTAAGCTTACCGATTCCAAGTGAATAGGGGAACCCTCTGATCTTAATCCAAGTTTAGTTTATAGGATGAAAAATTGATTTTATAAATTATTTTTAAAATTTATAACAGGAAGTCAAGAATGATGGTTGATGAAATAACAGATTGACTAAACCCTTTTATTACTTATGGATATTAATTTTGTTAATTAATAATTAAATTCGTGTTAATAGTGTTAATGGTTTTGCCGATAGATAATTTGGGGTTTTTAGTTATGTCTAACCTGAATAATCTGTAGGAGAATTTTATGACTTTATCAATAAATACCAATATTTTTAGTGAATTAGGGATGTATTCGTTACAAGGAAATTCTCTACAATCTCAAGCTAGCTCTCAAGTTTCACCACAGTCAGATAAAGTTGACAGTATTACCGCTTCAAACATTTCCCTTTCAGAAAGTACTAAGCAAGCCAATGCGGTTTACCAATCATTGATCAATGATCTTAATGTCAGTGAAATGGTCTCTCCCGGATTGAATGCCAATGATATTGCAGGAAAACAATCTAAGCGAATCGACTACGAGCTAACATTGGTTACCCGCGATGTTTATCGGGAGCAAAGTTTAGGAATTCCAAGTTATGAGCGGGTGTCTGATGATGAGCTATCAAAGGCAGGTATTGATCCTGATACATTGAATGATTATTCAACAGGATTTCAAGCTGGAGTGTATAAATATAACGGGTTATATATTGTTTCTTTCACTGGCTCGAATGAATTGCAGGATTTTATGGTAAGCATTCGTCAGAGCCTTGGTTACAATACAAAACAATATAACCAAGCTGTGGAATTGGCGCATAAAGCGTTAAAGATATTTGGTGAAAATATCATTTTTACTGGTCACTCATTGGGGGGAGGTTTGGCGACTGTAGCTGCATTCACAACAGGGAAACCCGCCGTTATTTATAATTCCGTTGGTATCTCAGATGCTACATTAGAACGTATGGGTATATCACCTCAAGTCGCCCATGAAATGGCGGATAGTGGTTTGGTTCGTCACTATTCCGTCCAGCACGATTGGCTGGGGAACCTGCAAAAAAAATTGCCTATCCCTCAACCTATGGGAAATACAATAGATCTTGAATATGAGTATGAATGGAGCAGTATTTGGGATTTTTTGCCACATCGATATGGATTGCACTCATTTAAAGCTCATTTTCTGGAAGCTGTTCTGGAGTTAATGACGGAGCAACAGCCTTGGCTGAATAATCGTGAAACAATGCTGGTGTCAACTGATACGATGAATGGGGGCATGTTTCCTTTGTGAAACTCCTCTTTGTAAGCATTAGTAATGGATATGGATGACTCTGCTGTTAGAGAGGAACTTACGGAAACCTATCAGCAAATTACATCGAAAAGGAGTGAACAGTACCAGATAGCACGGTGTCTGGAGTGAAGTGATTATCGAGTGAGAAATGATGAATGAAGCGAAGTCATTTAATGGCTTCGCCTCTATTTTTCTGATTAAATTCTGATAATTAATTGTTGTCGGATTCAGTGATTTCCGGTTTAGGGTTATCAGAAGGTGTTCGGCGTTTACCGATATTTTTGCTATCGCGATGACGTACTTTCACCCGTTTTGTCTTCGTTTCTTCTATTTTTCTCTTCTCTTTACGCTTTTCCAATACTTTCTTGGAAGGTTTATAGCTCTTTTTCTCACTTGGTGCTTTCGTTTGTGGACGGAGTTCATCAACAATCCGAATTTTTAGAGGCTCGTTGAGATAGCGGCTAATTTTACCCAGCAGAGGATGATCGTGGGATTCAACCAGAGCAATAGCTGTTCCTTTGCGACCTGCTCGGGCAGTGCGACCAATCCGATGCAGGTAAACATCGGCAGTACGAGGTAAATCGAAGTTGAAGACGTGGCTGACGTTTTCAATATCCAACCCACGGGAAGCAACATCTGTCGCAACCAGAACTTTAACTTTACCTTCATTAAGGCGTTTCACGGCATCTGTACGCTTGGCCTGAGCCATTTCTCCTTCAAGGAAACCTGCTCGGATTCCAGCTTGGCTCAACCAATCAACAACTTCACGTACGCGCTCACGCTTACGTACGAAAACAATGGATTTTGTCACGTCAGGTTGCTGAAGAAGGTTACACAGCAAGGCTGTTTTATGTTCTAACGTATCGGCACGATAATAAAACTGCTGAATTTTTTTACGTTCACGGCGAGAAGGTTCAGCATCGATCTCAACAGGATCGGTTAACAAACGCTGGGCAAAATCACGAATGGATTCGCCTTCCAGCGTTGCGGAAAATAACAGTGTTTGTTTGCGCCAACGAGTTTCACCTGCAATGGTTTCGACATCATTAGCGAATCCCATATCCAACATGCGGTCAGCTTCATCAAGGATCAACGTTTCCACTGCACGGCAGTCGAAATTTTCTTCTTTAATGTATTGCAGCAAACGCCCGGTCGTTGCGACAACAATATCCTGATTCTCACTGAATACTTCTGCGTGATTCATGTAGGCAACACCACCGGTAATAGTGGTGATATCCAGATGGGTGTGGGCCGCTAACGCTTTTGCTTGTTCTGCAACCTGCATTGCCAGCTCACGAGTAGGCGTTAAAATCAGGATGCGCGGAGGCCCCGATTTTTTACGAGGAAAGTCTAGCAGGTGTTGTAGCACTGGCAATAGGTAAGCAGCCGTCTTGCCTGTACCGGTCGGCGCTGAACCAAGTACATCGCGCCCATCCATAGCAGCAGGAATTGCTGCTGCCTGAATTGCTGTCGGGCGTTCGTAGCCTTTGTCATTCAATGCATCAAGCAGGGATTCATCAAGTTCGAATTCGGAAAAGTTTGTAGCAGTCATCATATACCTCTGTTTGGGCCGCCGATTATAAACAGGTTGGGAACATTCTTCATCCTATAAAAGCATCCAATGAGCAGGTTGCTTTTATCCGCGGGCCATAAGATTTATGCTATGACAAATTTTATCTCAGCGATATGACTCATGGCATCAATACATAAACCCACTTTTCGCCACGGTGGCTTTACATTTAAACAGTTTTTTGTTGGACATGATAAATGTGCGATGAAAGTCGGGACGGATGGTGTGCTATTGGGAGCCTGTGCACCAGTATATAACAGGAAGCGATGTCTGGATATTGGATGTGGTAGTGGCCTGATTTCCTTGATGATTGCTCAACGTACAAAGGAGAATACGGTTATTGATGCAGTCGAACTGGATGCTCTTGCAGCAATGCAGGCGGCTGACAATGTGCAACAATCGCCATGGCCCTCCCGAATTAAGGTACACCAGCAGGATATTAATGACTTTGCGCAGCAGAATGTGCAACAAAATGAATTACGGAAAAGCAGTACTCAGTATGATTTAATTGTCAGTAATCCGCCGTATTTTGAGCCTGCCATCGCATGCCGGAATGAAGCACGCAATCAGGCCCGTTATACGGAATCATTGACTCATCAGGGGCTATTGGCATGTGTGCGAAAGTTGATCACATCAACAGGGTTATTTTGTGTTGTGTTACCTTATGACATTGGTGAATGTTTTGAAAAAATGGCGTCAGAACTAGGATGGTTTACCCATCATCGTGTCAATATTCGTGACAGACAGAATAAACCGTTGCACCGTCTGTTATTGGGATTATCCCTACAACAGCAGGAAACCGAATTATCTGAGTTAACGATTCGTGCCCTGGATGGTACATATTCAGATGAGTTTCGTCAGATAATAACAGATTTTTATCTTTATTATTGATAACGTTAGCACTATTGAGTCAATAAAATTAATTTCCCTGCGCAGTTAGTAATAAATAGAACAGTGCTTTCTTTTTTCTTGGATTAAAATCTCGTGTCCTATGAAATAGAGGCTATGATTTGTATTATATTCACTCGATAAATTTTTAATTTCTGCGTAGTGATACATGAATGCCATAAATATAAATAATTTTTAATATCAATTTGATATAGCATCTTTGATGCGAAATGACAGGTGGATGTAATATAAAATTATAGTCAAAATTGAACTTCACAGTAAATTGATACTCAAAGTCATGCTTGTTCGAGAAAGCAAGACATCATTTCAGTTTAAATTAGTATGAATGTAGAGTTTTATCTCAGGAGAGTGAACCTCGGATGAGCGAGCAGTTAACGGACCAAATGCTGGTCAAGCAGGTCCAGAAAGGCGACCAAAAGGCATTTAATTTGCTGGTAATAAGATATCAGCATAAAGTGGCGAGCTTGATTGCTCGTTATGTACCTCAAAGCGATGTTCCTGATGTTGCCCAAGAGGTTTTCATTAAGACTTATCGTGCGCTCTCTTCTTTCCGAGGTGATAGTGCTTTTTATACTTGGTTGTATCGTATCGCCGTTAATACTGCGAAAAATTATTTAGTCGCTCAGGGACGCCGACCGCCATCCAACGATTTGGATGCTAATGATGTGGAAATTTATGATTCATCAAGTTCATTAAAAGAAATTTCGAACCCTGAGAACTTAATGTTGTCTGAGGAATTGAAGGAAGTGGTTTTCCGAACAATTGAATCGCTTCCGGAAGATTTGAGGGTAGCAATTACACTCAGGGAGTTGGATGGGTTGAGCTATGAAGAGATAGCCGACATCATGGAATGTCCTGTAGGTACGGTGCGTTCAAGAATTTTCCGGGCAAGGGAAGCCATTGATAATAAAGTTCAACCGCTAATCCAGCAGTAGTGGGACAAAACAATTATTTAAGGGTACTTTGGCATGCAAAGAGAGAAACTTTCCGCATTAATGGATGGAGAAGCTCTTGATAGTGAAGTAGTTCATTTGGTTTCTGAAGATGCAACCATGCAGAAACAGTGGGAAAGATATCATCTTGTCCGTGATGTTATGCGTGGTGATGTAGGAGAAGTGCTACATTTGGACATCGCGAGTCAAGTGGCACAGGCAATTGAGGACGAGCCTGTTCATATTAAGCCAGAGGTTGTTTTAGAACCTCAGCCAAAACCTGAAATATGGGAAAAGATGCCGTTCTGGGGGAAAATTCGGCCATGGGCGAGTCAGATTACACAAGTCGGCATGGCTGCATGCGTATCTCTGGCCGTAATTATTGGTGTCCAACAATATAATGGCGGGAATAGTGTTGATGTAGAGACTCAATCTGATGTCCCGGCTTTCAATACATTGCCTGTTATAGGATCAGCCTCACCTGTTGGTTTAGCAGCCCCAGTCGATGACGAAGCCTTCGGCGGGGATTTTGGTATGCAAGTTCGTGAAAGTAATAAACGAATTGATGCGATGTTACAGCAGTATGAGCTTGAGCGACGTATTCACTCTGAAAAAAATCATAAAGCTACTCAGATCAATCAGCCTCTTGGAGTGCAGGCACAACAACAGTAATGAAACGTATTTGGTTTTTCATTTTCTTATTGGTGGGTGGTCTGTTAAACCCTTTCAAAGCTTCGGCACAGCAAAGCAGCGTCGAAGCTTTGCTGCAAGATATGAACAGCGCTGTACAAACGCTTAATTATGAGCTTGGTTTCATTAACTTAGCGCAGCAATTCCTCATTCCTCTACGTTACCGCCATGCCATTATTGATGGTCAACCGATTGCTCAAATTATACAAATGGATGGTTCACGCCGAGAAATTATTCAGCGCGGTGATCAGATCAGTTATTATGAGCCAGGTTTAGATTCATTCAGTTTACATGGCAATCATATTGTGGATTATTTTCCACCGATCATTTTTGCAGATTTTACTCAATTGCAGGAATTCTATCGCTTTATTTATGTAGGGAGCACCCATGTTGGTGATCATCCAACGAGCTTTGTACGTATCATATCGAAGGATGAATCCCGCTATAACTATAACCTTTTGATCGATGAGAAAACCCATCTCCCACTGCTGATTGAATTATTGGACAGAGATAATATTACAGTAATTGAGCAATCCCGAATCGTAACATTAATTGTTGGTGATTATGTTAAGAAAGAGCTACGAGCTATTACTGATTTAAAATTACCACCTATGCTGCTAATTCCTCCTTCTGAAAAATTGAAGTTTAATTGGCAGGTTGGCACGATGCCTGAAGGTTTTCAAGAAATCTCCCGTAACAGTCGTAAGTTGTCAGAAACGGAATGGTTAGAATCCATCATGTACAGCGATGGTCTATTTAACTTTTCTGTAAATGTCGTGAATTCAGGCAAAAAGTCTGTTGATAAACAACCATTTCGACAAGGCCGACGAACGGTTTATACTTTAGCCAGAAGTAAAAATAGTATCACTGTCATTGGTGAGCTGCCTTTCGCAACAGCCAAGCGAATTGCGGCAAGCGTGATGTTTACAGGAGAGAAATGATGGTTAAGGAATGGGCAACGGTTGTCCGCTGGCAAAAAGGCCGCGCGTTACTGCGCTATGGCTCATCTTCAGGTTGTAGTAGCTGTCGGGCTAAAGCTACCTGTGGTTCTTATTTGCTGGAGAAAATAGGACCCGAAAGCATCCATCAGTTGGAATTGGAAATTTCCCAGCCTCTTCAGCCAGGTCAAAAAGTTGAAGTGGGTATTCCTGAGAGCAGTTTGTTACGTTCAGCAATGTTGGTTTATTTAACACCATTGTTGGGATTATTTTTGGGAAGTGCCCTCTTCCAATTTTGGACATCTGACCAATTATGGGTATGTTTAAGCGGAATTGGCGGCGGGTTTGCTGGTTTCTTAATAGCCCGCAAAATTGCTGTATACTGGGATGCCTTACAGGCTTATCAACCAGTTGTGTTACAAATTGGTTTACCTCCTGATACGATTAAGGTTCTGCAGTAAGAATAATCTGTTTTACCATACGTGCTTCAATGTTATTTTTCATACTGAAAACTATCGAGTCGCACCTAAAACCACAGGCATGACTAGGTTTTTATAGGCTTGGCATGTAGAATACGACCCCTCAGGCCAGTGGCCGAACTAATAAACTGTCGCTTTATGTCCATCAGTGTGTCCATAGGCGAATGATTCAGAAATATTAAGGCAAAAAAGATTTAATAATGAAGCAAATACGAAATTTCTCCATTATCGCCCACATTGACCACGGTAAGTCCACACTATCTGACCGAATTATTCAAATTTGTGGGGGACTGTCAGATCGCGAAATGGCGGCGCAGGTACTGGATTCAATGGATCTTGAGCGTGAACGTGGTATCACTATCAAGGCACAAAGTGTGACTCTTGATTACAAGTCGTATGACGGGCAAATCTATCAATTAAACTTTATCGATACCCCGGGGCATGTTGACTTCTCTTATGAAGTTTCCCGCTCATTGGCTGCTTGTGAAGGTGCTTTGTTAGTTGTTGATGCAGGTCAGGGTGTTGAAGCACAGACATTGGCTAACTGCTATACCGCCATCGAAATGGATCTGGAAGTCGTTCCAGTTCTGAACAAAATAGACCTTCCTGCTGCTGAACCAGAACGTGTCGCAGAAGAAATTGAAGACATTGTTGGCATTGATGCAACAGACGCTGTTCGTTGTTCAGCAAAAACTGGTGTAGGTGTACAGGATGTCATTGAGCGTCTGGTGAAAGAGATCCCGCCACCGAAAGGTGATCCTAATGCACCATTACAGGCTTTGATTATTGACTCATGGTTTGACAATTACCTCGGCGTTGTTTCACTTGTCCGTATTAAAAACGGTACATTGCGTAAGGGTGATAAAGTCAAAGTAATGAGCACAGGGCAGGTATATAACGCTGACCGTCTGGGTATTTTCACACCTAAGCGTATCGATCGTAATGTGCTGAATTGCGGTGAAGTGGGTTGGTTGGTTTGTGCTATCAAAGATATTTTGGGAGCCCCAGTAGGGGATACCCTGACAACTGCGCGTCAACCAGCAGAAAGAGCACTACCGGGTTTTAAAAAGGTTAAACCACAGGTCTATGCGGGTCTGTTCCCGATCAGTTCTGATGACTATGAAGCATTCCGCGATGCGTTGGGTAAATTGAGCCTAAATGATGCTTCATTATTCTATGAACCAGAAAGTTCTACTGCATTGGGTTTTGGTTTCCGTTGTGGTTTCCTTGGCTTACTGCATATGGAAATTATTCAGGAACGTCTGGAGCGTGAGTATGATCTCGATTTAATTACAACGGCACCCACAGTTGTTTATGAAGTTGAGACAACCGATGGGGATATTATTTACGTCGATAGTCCATCTAAGCTACCGGCATTAAATAATATTCAGGAATTGCGTGAACCTATTGCGGAATGTCATATGTTGTTGCCTAAGGAATATCTTGGTAATGTTATTACACTCTGCGTGGAAAAACGTGGCGTACAGACTAATATGATTTATCACGGTAATCAGGTTGCACTGACTTATGAAATTCCGATGGCTGAGGTTGTTTTAGATTTCTTTGATCGCTTGAAATCAACCTCTCGTGGTTATGCGTCTCTGGATTATAATTTTACCCGCTTCCAAAATTCAGACATGGTACGTGTGGATGTTTTGATTAATAGTGAACGTGTGGATGCATTGGCATTGATTACTCATCGTGAGAATTCACAATATCGTGGGCGTGAGCTGGTGGAAAAAATGAAAGAATTGATCCCACGTCAGCAATTCGATATTGCAATTCAGGCAGCCATAGGAACTCACATTATTGCTCGTTCTACTATAAAACAGTTACGTAAAAACGTACTGGCAAAATGTTATGGTGGTGATGTCAGCCGTAAGAAAAAGCTATTGCAGAAGCAGAAAGAAGGTAAAAAACGCATGAAGCAGGTAGGAAATGTTGAACTACCTCAGGAAGCTTTCTTAGCAATTCTGCATGTTGGAAAAGATAACTAACAAGGTTGTAAGGAGTTTAAATGGCTAACACTTTTGCCTTGATCTTAACGTTAGCAACGTTAATCACCGGTATTATTTGGTGTGTAGATCGGTTCAAACTCGCTCCTGAACGCAAGAAAAAACTTGCTCAAATTCAGGAACAGGTAACAGGCGCAGAAGCTCAAGAAGCTGTGGCTAAAGAAATTAACAAACCTTCATCGGCATGGGTTGATACACTTGCATCTGTTTTCCCGGTGTTAGCCATTGTCTTGGTCTTACGTTCTTTTATTTATGAACCTTTTCAGATCCCTTCCGGCTCAATGATGCCAACATTGTTGATTGGGGATTTCATTCTGGTAGAAAAATTTGCCTATGGCTTGAAAGACCCGATTACGCAAACCACTTTAATTAAAACAGGTGAGCCTAAGCGCGGTGATATTGCTGTTTTCAAATATCCGCTTGATACAAGCCTGGATTTTGTAAAACGGGTTATTGGCTTGCCCGGGGATAAGATTATTTATGATTATGCCCAAAAAGAGCTTCAGGTTTTCCCTGGCTGTGGTTGGAACACAGAATGTAAAGGCGCTTTACCCGTCGTCTATCGGGATATATTCCCAAGTGAATGGTCCATTAAAGAAGATATAACACCAGAGGGAATTCGTTTAAAAGGTGTTTACCAAGTTCCTCTCGATGAACTATTGGGACCATATACTATTCGTCAAGGCGAGCGGATAGAAAATTTAGGTAATGTGTCACATCATATTTTGACCATACCTCCGTTTATATCTACACCACATTTCCGCCAAGAAGGCTTGCCGCTTGGTACCTGGGTTGTTCCTGAAGGCCAATATTTTATGATGGGTGATAATCGTGATAATAGTGCCGATAGCCGTGAATGGGGATTCGTGCCGGAGAAAAATCTGGTAGGCCGCGCCACTGCTATCTGGATGAGTTTTGAAAAGCAGGAAGGTGAGTGGCCTACTGGTGTTCGTTTGGAGCGAATTGGTGGAATTCACTAATATTTATATATTAGCGAAGCATTAATTTATCTCACAATGTAGAATATTCTTTCAAACGAGATGACTGGCTCCCTAATGATGATATTTTAGGGAGCTAGTGCAAACGCAACAGTTTTGTAAGGCATATAATCTAGGATAGTTTCACAATCTAAGATTAGCTTCACAGGTCTGTTGCGTGTGCTTTTATTTGATAAATTCTAACTGAATTGGTAGCACATGAACGCCATACTAACGCACCGGTTACAACATAAGCTCGGGTACACTTTTACACAGCACGATTTATTGCTCCAAGCGTTGACTCACCGCAGCGCTAGCAGTAAACATAACGAACGTCTGGAATTTCTCGGCGACTCTATTCTGAGTTTTGTCATTGCAAATGCGCTTTATCACCGTTTCCCCCGTGTTGATGAAGGGGACATGAGCCGTATGCGTGCAACATTGGTTCGTGGTAATACACTAGCGGAATTGGCCAGAGAATTTGAGTTAGGTGAATGCCTGCGTCTGGGGCCGGGGGAGTTAAAAAGTGGCGGACACAGCCGAGAATCCATTTTAGCGGATAGTGTTGAGGCTTTAATTGGCGCTATCTTCCTTGATAGCAATATTCAGACAATCGAGCAAATTATTTTGAATTGGTATGAAGCTCGTTTGAATGAAATTAGCCCTGGTGATAAGCAAAAAGATCCCAAAACACGTTTACAAGAATATTTGCAAGGGCGTCATTTGCCGTTGCCAACATATTTGGTTGTTCAAGTTCGTGGGGAAGCTCACGATCAGGAATTTACAATTCATTGTCAGGTCAGTGGATTTGAACAACCAGTCAGAGGAGTAGGTTCCAGCCGCCGCAAGGCAGAACAGGCGGCAGCGGAACAAGCATTAAAACAACTGGAGCTTGAATGAGCGAAGAAAAAAACTATTGCGGATTTGTTGCAATAGTCGGGCGCCCTAACGTTGGTAAATCGACTTTATTGAACCAATTATTGGGCCAGAAAGTATCCATTACCTCCCGTAAACCTCAAACGACGCGGCATCGCATCATGGGGATTCATACGGAAGGGGCTTACCAAATTATCTATGTAGATACACCGGGTCTTCATATTGAAGAAAAACGAGCGATTAACCGTTTAATGAACCGTGCGGCGAGCAGCTCTATTGGTGATGTCGAACTGGTTATTTTTGTTGTAGAAGGTACGCACTGGACACCAGATGATGAAATGGTGGTGAATAAGTTGCGTCATTTGCGTTGTCCTGTTTTGCTTGCCATCAATAAAGTGGACAACGTGACAGATAAAACTATTCTTCTGCCACACATTGGTTTTCTTAGTCAGCAGATGAATTTCATTGATGTTGTACCAATCAGCGCAGAAAAAGGCATGAATGTTGATACGATTGCCAAAATCGTGCGTGATTATATACCACAGGCAGAACACCATTTTCCCGAAGACTACGTCACTGATCGCTCACAGCGTTTCATGGCGTCAGAAATTATCCGTGAAAAATTGATGCGTTTTTTGGGTGAAGAACTGCCGTATTCCGTGACTGTGGAAATTGAACAATTTGCTGCCAATGAACGTGGTGGTTATACGATAAACGGTTTGATTCTGGTCGAACGTGATGGCCAGAAGAAAATGGTTATTGGTAATAAAGGCAGTAAAATCAAGACAATTGGTACAGAAGCCCGTCAAGATATGGAAAAGCTGTTTGATACCAAAGTCCATTTGGAATTGTGGGTAAAAGTTAGAGCTGGTTGGGCTGATGATGAACGAGCGCTTCGCAGCCTCGGTTACATTGACGACTTATAAGGCTGATTTGTGGACGGCTGGCAGAGAGCCTTTGTGCTTCATGGACGCCCTTACAGTGAAACCAGTTTGCTGTTGGATTTTTTTACTGAAAACGAGGGTCGGATATGTGTCTTAGCAAAAGGAGCACGCAGCCGTCGTTCCCACCTAAAAGGTTGTTTACAACCTTTTACCCCGTTACTCATCCGTTGGAGCGGACGGGGTGAAGTCAAAACGCTAAGAGATGCAGAGCCTATTTCGCTAGCTCTTCCCTTGACGGGAAGCGTGCTTTACAGTGGATTGTATGTGAATGAACTTTTGTCCAGAGTTCTTGAACAAGGAACAGCGTATCCTGCACTTTTTTTCGATTATCTCCAATGCTTACAAGTGCTCGCGGCGAGTGAATACACGCCAGAGTATGCTTTACGCCGCTTTGAATTAGCTTTACTTACCAATATGGGATACGGTGTTGATTATCTTCACTGCGCAGGCAGTAGTGAGCCTGTAACAGATACCATGACTTATCGTTATCGTGAAGAAAAAGGGTTTATTGCTAGTCTGATTATTGATAACTACAGCTTTACTGGTTATGAACTAAAAGCGTTATCAGTCGGTGAGTTTCCTGACTATGCTACATTGAAATCGGCTAAACGTTTTACCCGCATTGCATTGAAGCCTTATTTGGGGGGAAAACCGTTAAAAAGCCGTGAACTATTTCGTCAATTCGTGCGTAAAAAAACTGATAATCCCAACAAAAAAAACGAAAATTAAAGTAAGTCACTTCTCGGTAATGAAGAATATAAACTTTACTTAATCTTATACTATTGCAGGAGATAAAAATGGCTGAGGTATTGCTAGGTATCAACATTGATCACATTGCGACCTTACGTAATGCCCGTGGGACAAAATATCCCGATCCCGTTCAGGCTGCATTTATAGCAGAACAGGC
The DNA here is from genome assembly GCF_900116635.1 of Xenorhabdus koppenhoeferi. Taxonomy (GTDB): domain Bacteria; phylum Pseudomonadota; class Gammaproteobacteria; order Enterobacterales; family Enterobacteriaceae; genus Xenorhabdus; species Xenorhabdus koppenhoeferi. The sequence goes on from NZ_FPBJ01000001.1 coordinate 95,163, forward strand.
GGGAGCTGATGGTATAACGATTCACCTGCGCGAAGATCGCCGCCATATAACTGATAGAGATGTTCAATTATTAAAAAAAACGATTCAAACTCGCATGAATCTCGAAATGGCAGTAACCGACGAGATGGTTGGTATTGCGACTCAAATCAAACCTGCTTTTTGTTGCTTGGTTCCTGAAAAACGTCAGGAAGTAACAACAGAAGGAGGATTGGACGTGCTTGGACAAAAAGAGCACATTGCTGAGGCAGTAAAGATCTTATCAGAAGCAGGCATTCTGGTTTCTCTGTTTATTGATGCAGATCCGCAGCAAATTGATGCTGCTGTTGAAGTCGGAGCACCATTTATTGAAATCCATACTGGTGCATATGCCGATGCCGAGGATGAGATACAGCAGGAAAAAGAATTCCGGCGCATTAAAGAAGCGGTAACGTACGCGGCAGGAAAAGGCCTTAAGGTCAATGCAGGTCACGGTTTAACCTATCATAATGTACAGCGTATTGCCGCCTTACCTGAGATTTATGAATTGAATATTGGTCATGCCATCATAGGCCGTGCTGTATTCAGCGGCTTATCTGCGGCTGTAGCTGACATGAAAACGTTGCTGCGGGAAGCACACCGTTAATGGCTATTATTGGATTAGGTACTGATATTGTTGAAATATCCCGTATTGAGGAGATTGTCGGGCGTTCTGGAGAACGTCTGGCAAGACGAATTTTGAGCGATGGGGAATGGTCTCAATATAAACAACATAACCAGTCAATCCGCTTCCTTGCAAAACGGTTTGCTGTCAAGGAAGCGGCAGCTAAAGCGCTTGGTACAGGCATTCGCAATGGTCTGGCCTTTAATCAATTTGAAGTGATTAATGATCAACTGGGAAAACCCACATTAAAACTTCATGGGGAAGCTGGCATATTAGCTAACAAATTGAATGTAAGATCCATGCATGTCACTTTGGCGGATGAGCGTCGTTATGCTTGTGCAACGGTGATATTGGAAAGCTAAAATTGTGATGGCCTGATTAGGGCATTCGGGTTCACATATCACAATTGATGCAGCGCTTGGTAATTAATAGTTCTATTTCAGTCTATTGCAAAAAGATTATTTAAGGTGAGAAAGAAATTCATTCTGTATCCAAAATCCTACTGAGAGAAGTTTTTTGGGTATTGTACCGAGCAATTTATGGATAGTTTTTGCTAAAAATCCTCTGATTAATTTAAGGAAACTCTAGGTGTTTATTATGGTATATACGCAATTAACTTGAAGATGCAGATTTTAAAAGCTGAAAATTATCAGTCAGCCGTGTAGCCAGTTCTTGTGCTTTTTTTGGCAACATTAGACTCACCTTTTATTTATCCATTCCCATTAATAGTAATTAATGGGAATACCGTTATGAAATTTAAAATCATGATCAGGGGATTGAATAAGTTCTGCTTCAATACGGCCGAAATAATTCACTCTTGTAGAAACTGATAAATGGGCGCTAACAGGTTACTATCAAGTTTTAGCGTTACCCCATCCCTTGCTATGCCTTCCAAGGCTACACCATATCCTTCAGACGATAAATCCATTCCAGTGCCTGACGTGGGGTTAGTGTATCTGGATTCAGGTTTTCCAATGCTTCAACTGCCGGAGATGTATCTTCTGCCAGCAAGGTTAATTGTGGTGTATCGACATGGTTTGCCGTTGCATGATTGGAGAGTGATTCCAGCTCTTTTAGTTTCTGCCGCGCGCGCTTAATCACATCACGGGGAACACCTGCCAAAGAAGCTACTGCCAGTCCATAACTTTTGCTGGCAGCACCTTCTTGTACACTGTGCATGAAAGCAATTGTGTCACCATGCTCAACGGCATCCAGATGAATATTGACGACGCCTTCCAGTTTTTCCGGCAACATTGTCAGTTCAAAATAGTGGGTCGCAAACAGAGTCATTGCCTTGATGCGGTTAGACAGACTTTCGGCACAAGCCCAGGCAAGCGATAAGCCATCATAAGTTGAAGTACCACGCCCGATCTCATCCATCAGAACCAGACTGTATTCGGTAGCGTTGTGCAAAATATTGGCGGTTTCAGTCATCTCCACCATAAACGTAGAACGGCCTGATGCCAGATCATCGGAAGCGCCCACACGGGTGAAGATACGATCTACCGGGCCGATAACCGCTTTCTCGGCTGGTACAAAACTCCCGATATATGTCAGTAACGTAATTAAAGCTGCCTGACGCATATAAGTACTTTTACCCCCCATATTTGGCCCCGTGATGATAAGCAAGCGACGTTGTGACGCGAGCATCAATGGGTTAGAAATAAAGGGTTCACTCAACACTTGTTCAACAACGGGGTGACGACCGCCAGTGATTTGAATACCGACTTTATCTGTCAGGGTTGGGCAGGTGTAATTCAGGGTTTCTGCGCGTTCGGCAAGGTTTGACAGCACATCGAGTTCTGCCAGCGCTTCAGCACTGGTTTGTAATTCGGCCAGATGCGGCAGTAACAAATCAAACAGTTCTTCATACAGGGCTTTCTCAATAGCAAGCGCTTTGCCTTTGGAGGTCAGAACCTTATCTTCATATTCCTTTAACTCAGGAATAATATAGCGTTCTGCATTTTTCAGTGTTTGACGGCGGACATAATGCATTGGCACTAAATGACTTTGTCCGCGGCTGACTTGGATATAGTAACCATGTATGGCATTGAAGCCGACTTTCAAAGTATCAATGCCAAGTTTTTCACGCTCGCGGATCTCCAGTCGATCCAGATAATCGGTGGCACCATCTGCCAGTGCCCGCCACTCATCCAGCTCAGCATTATAGCCAGTAGCAATCACGCCCCCGTCACGCACCAGAACAGGCGGTGTTTCGACAACTGCTTTTTCCAATAGCACCTGTAACTCATCAAAATTCCCCACGCGTTGCTGTAGCGCCTGAATATAAGGGGACTCAGAGGACTCCATGATTTGGTGAATATCTGGCAATTGCTGGAAAGAGTGACGCATTCTGGCCAGATCACGGGGACGGGCCGAACGGAGTGCAAGACGGGCGAGTACACGCTCTAAGTCACCAACTTGACGCAAAAACGGCTGCAATTCATAACCAATATCTTGTAATGCAGAAATGGCTTGCTGGCGATTTTCCAGTATATCTTTATTGCGAATTGGCGTATGCAACCAACGTTTTAGCATACGGCTGCCCATCGGAGTCACACACTGATCGAGTACAGATGCCAGAGTATTTTCGATGCCGCCTGATAGATTTTGCGTCAATTCCAGATTACGGCGGGTTGCGGCATCCATAATGACTGTTTCCTGCGGACGCTCCATCGTAATACTGCGGATATGGGGCAGGCTGGTGCGCTGGGTGTCTTTTACATATTGCAGTAAACAGCCAGCTGCACGCAGGGCAAGCGTCGCTTTTTCCACGCCAAAGCCAATCAGGTCACGAGTACCAAACTGTAAATTCAGTTGCTGTCTTGCCGTATCCAGTTCAAATTCCCACATTGGGCGTCGACGCAGCCCATGACAGCGTTCAATCAGCGTCATATGACCAAACGTTTCGGGATAGAGCAGTTCTGCGGGACGGGTACGTTGCAATTCTGCGGCAATAGTATCTTGGTCAGCCATTTCGGAAATCTGGAAGCGACCAGAAGTGATATCCAGAGTCGCATAACCAAAACCTTGATTATCATGCCAGATAGCAGCCAGAAGATTATCCTGTCGCTCCTGTAGCAAGGCTTCATCAGTTACTGTGCCGGGTGTTACAATACGGACAACTTTACGTTCAACAGGGCCTTTACTGCTGGCAGGATCTCCGACCTGTTCACAGATCGCCGCCGATTCACCCAGCTGTACCAACTTTGCCAAATAGTTTTCAATCGCATGATAAGGAACGCCCGCCATAGGAATGGGCTGACCTGCCGATTGCCCACGTTTGGTTAGGGAAATATCCAATAACTTCGCGGCCTTTTTGGCATCGTCATAGAATAACTCATAAAAATCCCCCATTCGATAAAACAGCAGGATATCCGGGTGCTGTGCTTTCAGGCGCAGATACTGCTGCATCATGGGAGTATGGCTATCTAAATCCTTTGCTGGTGATCCTTTCATATTGATTTGATTCAATTTTACTATTCCTGTTGACTCCGTTGGGCCATCAATGCTCAGTCAACCCATCTAAATGACAAAACTTAAATATATACCCGTCGTCTTTCAAGTTGCAGCTTTGTTGGCTGCGCTCACTCACCCCAGTCACATAGTTAGCTATGCTCCTGGGGATTAATGAAAGGCTCCTGCCTTTCACCGGAGGCCAGCCTTTGGCTGGGCAAATTCGTTCCCGACGAATTTGTCATTCCCTTGCCGTCGCGCTGCATCTTGAAATCCATTGGGTATAATCAGCTAAGGATGGCACACTAATAAATCTCATCCTGGGCGAAAACACTATCTTATCACTGACGAATTCTTTGGCAATCAGTACAGTAAATGAAACTCAATTGAATAACAGTATCATTTCACTGGCTAAAAAAGTGGGATTTGAAACTTACTGGCTTTCTAACCAAGGATTGATCCCGGTTTATAGACAGTGAGTTATCTCACAAAATCTGATTCGTTTTTCCTCAGCAAGAACCACTGCAAGAACCACTAATAGAAGGATTCTGACCGTTTAATAGAGTATTCAACCGCTGGCTCAGATCCTTTCTATAATTGCAGGGAGAGTTTTATATCATGGTGCAATGTGGCGAGGAGTATATGCCCTTCATGGGGATGGCTTCCTTCCGGCTATCAGATAGTCGGTTTATGGAAAAGGAAGTAAAAATTAAATGATGACTTGCTGTTCGTCTTACCTTGGAAAGGAAGTGTTATGAACAATAATAAATTGTTAAAACATATCCCCTGGATGATATTGGGGATAATTGGCGCATTTTGTCTTGGCGTTGTTGCGCTCCGTCGGGGGGAACACGTTAGTGCCTTATGGATCATTGTTGCTTCCGTAGCGGTTTATTTGGTTGCTTATCGGTATTACAGCCTTTATATCGCAACCAAAGTGATGAAGCTGGATGCCACACGGGCAACCCCTGCTGTCGTTAATAATGATGGATTGAACTACGTTCCCACCAATAAAAATGTCTTGTTTGGTCATCACTTTGCAGCCATTGCAGGTGCGGGGCCGTTGGTAGGGCCTGTATTGGCGGCACAGGTGGGATATCTGCCGGGAACCTTGTGGCTATTGGCTGGCGTGGTGCTTGCCGGCGCGGTACAGGACTTTATGGTGCTGTTTATCTCTTCCCGCCGCAATGGTGCATCATTGGGTGAGATCATCAAAGAAGAAATGGGGCGTGTACCGGGTACAATAGCCTTGTTTGGCTGCTTCTTAATTATGATCATCATTTTGGCAGTGCTGGCCTTGATTGTCGTGAAAGCATTAGCGGAAAGCCCATGGGGCGTATTTACCGTTTGCTCAACGGTACCGATCGCGCTTTTCATGGGGATCTACATGCGATATATCCGTCCGGGGCGTGTGGGTGAAGTCTCCGTGATTGGCATTATCATGCTGGTTGCTGCTATTTGGTTTGGTGGTGTTGTTGCGGCTGACCCTTATTGGGGGCCTGCGCTGACTTTCAAAGATACTACCATTACTTATGCGTTGATTGGTTATGCGTTTATCTCTGCATTGTTGCCAGTATGGTTAATTTTGGCACCGCGTGACTATCTGGCGACGTTCCTGAAAATTGGGGTGATTGTTGGCCTTGCGATCGGGATTGTTATCCTGAACCCTGAGCTGAAAATGCCTGCCGTAACACAATACATTGATGGTACAGGGCCAGTCTGGAAAGGCACACTGTTCCCATTCCTGTTCATTACCATTGCCTGCGGTGCGGTATCTGGTTTCCATGCTCTGATTTCTTCGGGAACGACACCTAAATTGCTGGCAAACGAAAAAGATGCACGTTTCATTGGTTATGGTGCGATGTTGATGGAATCATTTGTTGCGATCATGGCATTGATTGCTGCATCTATCATCGAGCCGGGTCTGTACTTTGCCATGAATACACCTCCGGCAGCGTTGGGTATCACCATGCCTGATCTGCATAATTTGGGCACAGCAGAAGCTCCGATGATCATGGAATCTTTGAAAGAAGTAACAACCCATGCGGCAGCGACTGTAAGTTCTTGGGGTTTTGTTATTTCACCTGAGCAAATTCTGCAAACGGCAAAAGACATTGGTGAACCCTCTGTTCTGAACCGTGCAGGAGGCGCACCAACTTTGGCGGTGGGTATCGCACACGTCTTCCACCAGATTATCCCGGCAGCGGATATGGGATTCTGGTATCACTTTGGTATTCTGTTTGAAGCGCTGTTTATTCTGACAGCTCTGGATGCAGGTACACGTTCTGGTCGTTTCATGTTGCAGGATCTTTTGGGTAACTTTGTACCATTCCTGAAAAAAACTGATTCCCTGATTGCCGGTATTATCGGTACCGCAGGTTGTGTGGGGCTTTGGGGGTACTTGCTGTATCAAGGTGTCGTTGATCCATTGGGCGGCGTTAAGAGCCTGTGGCCTCTGTTTGGTATCTCTAACCAGATGTTGGCAGCCGTTGCGCTGGTGTTGGGAACTGTTGTACTGATCAAGATGAAACGCACTAAATACATTTGGGTAACTGTGATCCCTGCGGTCTGGCTGCTGATTTGTACAACATGGGCATTGGGGCTGAAATTATTCAGCGATGACCCACGGCTCGAAGGTTTCTTATTTCTGGCGAAGGAGTATAAGCAACGGATTGCAGAAGGTGGCGCAGAATTGACTGCTCAGCAAATCAGTAACATGAACCATATTGTTGTGAACAACTATACTAATGCGGGCTTAAGTATCCTGTTCTTTGTGGTAGTGTATAGCATCATTATTTATGGTATCAAAACTGCGATAAAAGCGAGTAAAAATCCAGAGCGCACTGATAACGAAACTCCTTATATTCCCATTCCAGAAGGTGGAGTAAAAGTTTCTTCTGCGCACTGATTTGATACTTAAGTTGATTCTGACCAAGTGAATCAGTAATAGTTATACCTAATGAGTTTCGGGTTGCAGCCAACAAAGCTACAGTTTGAAAGACGAAGGGTATGTACCCCGCATAATCAGCTTTGTATTATGTGGGGTATTTTTTTGGAGAGTGATTATGTTTGGTAATCTTGGCCGGGCTGGCAAATATTTGGGGCAGGCTGCCCGCATGTTGGTGGGCGTCCCTGATTACGACACTTATGTACAGCATATGAAGGAAAATCATCCTGATCAACCTTATATGACCTATGAGGAATTTTTCCGTGAACGTCAGAATGCCCGCTATGGCGGTGATGGGAAGGGGGGTATGCGCTGTTGTTAATAAACACGGATAGTGCCATGAACAAAAAGAAAAACGAATAACCAGTGGGAAACTACAATGCAACCAATATCAGTTACAATCCTGACCGGTTTTTTGGGTTCAGGCAAAACGACGCTACTGCGTCATATTCTCAATGCCAATCATGGTTATAAAATCGCCGTTATTGAAAATGAATTTGGTGAAGTTCCTATCGATAATGAGTTGATTGGCAATCGAGCAACCCAGATCAAAACATTAAGCAATGGGTGTATTTGTTGTAGTCGTTCAAGTGAATTGGAAGATGCCCTGCTGGATTTACTGGATAGCATGGATAAAGGGCAAATCTACTTTGACCGTCTGATGATTGAATGTACCGGTATGGCTGATCCCGGCCCGATTACCCAAACTTTTTTTTCCCATGAAGTACTGTGCCAGCGTTTTTTATTGGATGGAGTTATCACATTGGTGGATGCAGCCCATGCAGAACAACAATTAGATCGCTTCTCCATTACGCAAGCTCAGGTAGGATACGCCGACAGGGTTATTCTGACGAAAACAGATATTGCTCCAGCCCATGATGCCTTAATTGAACGTTTGCAGAGAATCAACGCCAGAGCACCTATTCATAAAGTCATTCAAGGTGATGCAGATCTAAACATACTGTTCGATATTGAAGGCTTCATACTGAATGATAAGCTGACTGTTTCGACACCGGTATACCGATTTGTACCTGAACAGCAAAACATTATTCGGTCAATTATTGTTAACTTGCCTAACCCAGTTGAGTTATCCGACATTTCGGACTTGATGGAAGAGTTGTTACTGAGCTTCGCGGACAATTTACTGCGTTACAAAGGCATACTTGCCATCAAAGATGAGTCTCGCCGATTACTGTTCCAGGGGGTGCAACGCCTGTATAGTGCAGATTGGGACAGGGAATGGCGTACTGATGAAGTCCGTGAGAGTGTATTGGTTTTTATTGGCATGGAGCTGCCTGAACAGAAAATTCGTGAAAAATTTGCGGAGTTGTTTGTAGAATAATGATGTGTAGATCATTGATTACCAAATTATAATTGCTCATTTTTTATTCATTTATTGAGCAGTGAAATAGCCTGTATAAATTCGCTGCTCGTGTTTAAATAGAAACTTATATTATATATTCTAGTTATTAGGTTTAATTTTATGTAAAAATCCAACGGGTATTTTAACAAATATAAAGCAATAAAAATAAAACCTATCCATAAACTAAATTTATCATAAGTATAAAATACTGACTCACGTTAGGTCATGGTGAAATAGTCTATTGTATCCACCTGCAATCTCCACAGAGTAATAAGTGGAGATTGTTGCAATAACAAGTCATGTTAGTAAAAGAAGTAGAGAAAAATAAATATTTATTTAGATTGAGTCTCCCAAATTCTGGAGAAACGCTTCACATTACTGGCGGTGTAAATCACAGTATGTGAAATGTTGCGATGCCCAAGATAATCCTGAATCAAACGTGTATCCCGCCCGAGATCTGCTAATGCATAGCCACAAGCATGTCTTAACATATGAGGATGTGGAGAGACACTGACTGAAGCCTTTTTTCCATAACGTTTTAGTAATCCATAAACTTGCTGCCGTGAAACTGGCCCGGATTTTTGCGAGAGGAATACCCAAGGAGAATCCGCTTCCCGCCATTTTTGGCGAATATTAAGCCATTTCTTTAATGCTTCAATTTCTTCTGGAATCAAAGGATGTGTGGTTGAAAGACCACCTTTTAATCGTCTGATATGAATAATCGCTGAGTTTAGATCGAGATCAGATAAACGCAGATTACACAGCTCACTTACCCTAAATCCATGAATAAAACACATTAATAGCATGCAGTAGTCCCTTTCTGCGTGACGCCCTTGTTTTGTTTCTGCCAAAATTGCGTCTATTTCGTATCGGGTTAAAAATTTACGTTGCTTCATGAAATTATCATTCCTATGACATCAAATTAGATTAATTGTAAATAGCAAGGTATTTAAACCAACTGAATACAATAATCCATCAGTGTTCTTTGAATATGATTGGCAAAATACCAGATTAATTTAATTGAAATACTGCAAATAAAAATTTGCTGCTTCTGTTTGTCATTATTTTAAAATGAACATACTAATTAAGTTTGTATAAATGCGTGATATGTAATCCTTGATGTACAGAATGGGACAATCATAAATATAATTCCACATAAAAAAACTTATCTATTGAACTTTACAACTAATTGTTCAGGTTGATTTTGTTTTTAGTTTTTTATTCTCTAAAAGTTCCTTTTAGGTGTATTGAGTTTGTATTTTTACTGCATTTAGCTAAAAAAGTAAATGATTTATCTAAGTTGTTTAGATAACACGCTACATTTGATTGAAAGATATCTTTCTTATATTGTTTTTAGTGTAATATTTTAGTTTTCAATCATTAAATGGGTTTTTATTCTAAATGCCATGAGGTGAACGCATAATCAAAGAAAGAGTCTTAGGTAATTTAAGAGAAATGCTGGAAAATGGATTATCGTAAGGTGCTTAATTTAAGTTAAATTTGTATCGTTTTTTTATTGAATTAACCAAGTTTAATTCAATAGATTACTGCCATGATTAATTAAATATAATTTCATTATTATAATGATTATTTGTTGAATTAAGTGTTGCAGAATATGGCAGGGATAAGGCCAAAAAATCCACAAACAGAAAATTTTTTGGCCTTATCAGATTACTTCAGTAAAAATTACCTTGTGCACCGTAATTTCGATGATTTGTATATCAGTTTATTGCACGGATAAAATGACTCCACAACCGTGTGTTCTGTTTCTGAATCACATAAATAAACCTTAATAAAAAACTGATCGTAATTGGTTTTTTCAGACATTTACCTTCTTATATATGAAGCTGTCCTGTATCAGGAAAAGGCCAGAAAAGGGGAGATGCATAATAAGATCCCGGTAAAGATGATCAAGATGAGTGATACCCCTTTGTAGTGATGAAGACCAGGGATTTTGTAGACCAAATAGGTAGGAATTAGGCAGCCAACGATGCCAAATATTGGGCTACAAATGGAAGTAAAGCTCAACACTGGCGCATTCAGGATAATGGCACACCATGCCAACAAGATGGCAAAAATCATGATGCCTTTTTGCACCCATTTTTCATTGATTTTTTCGACAGGCATCAGGCGGCTAAGAATATTCATGACGATGCCCTGACTGGCCTCGCGGAAACCGAGATAAACACCAAAGAAAGCTGTCATCACAGCGAAGATATTAAGCATGACACTAACGCCAATGACCCAGCCATCAGGAAAGAATTGAGCCGCAATCGCCAGTGCAGAAATATTTTGCTCATAGGCTTTGAGGGCTTCATCATGCCCCATTGCCAGCGTAAAAGAGACTGCATAGAAAAACACGGTACAAAACAGGACACCAAAGGCAATATTCATCGCTCTCAGTGCTTTGTGGCGGGCAACTTCGCGATTTTGTTCACGATTGCGATAAGAAATCACCATCGGACTTAACGTTTGAATGAACAGAATGGAGGTAAGTGTAAAAGGTAATGTAATAATGGCTTGTTTTATCAATAGCCCGAGAGGGGGGAATGCCCCGATATTATATAAATGCCACATGCCTGTCATGGATAATCCCAATGATGCGACAACAAATAATTTTGTCATCACCATCAGGCTGGATATCTTGAACAGTAATTGTTCACCTCGAGAGGAAATAGCGACTAAAACACAGATTAACACCAACCCATAAAATGGATTTTTAGACATTAATTCATCGGTAACGCCAAATGTTTGCAGATAAGACGCACTATCATTAGTTATGGCGATGGAATAAACAAACATCCAGATCACCAGCATAACAAAATAGAGCACTCCCAATAAAATGCCCCAATTTTTACCGAGATACCCACTGATAACACTGGGATAATCCTTGCATTCCGGTGACTCTGCGAGGGTGTTGATGAAAAGTCGCTGAAAAAGATACATGGAGGGGTAACCAATAACGGAAGAGAGCAGGAAAACCCACAATCCCATCAACCCAACCTGGACAGGCAGGAAAACAATTCCAGCCCCGATAGCCATGCCAATACTCATGATGACCCAGCCCATATCGATACGATCGAATAGTATCGCTTTTCTCCATTCGTCTTCTGTCAAATTGGCTCGTTTGGCAGCCAGAGATAAGCGGGGGGTGACATCATTGTTTTTTTTTGCTGTTTTCATAATAGCTCTTGTTTACATCTTTGGTGTTGTAATAGGTATTGAATAGATACAGGGAGAAATACAGCACGTAAACGCTCAATAACCATTTTTTTAGTAATGAAATTATCGTGTGTTGATAGGAAATATGCTGAGGAGAAAAAATTCCCCTCACCATTCCATCTGATACGACTTTTGAGAGAACAACCTCTTCAATAACGAAGAACTACCTCCTGGATGATATCGTCATAATCAAAATAAGGTATCGAAAGAGGAATCGGAAAGACAATATCAGCCAGGGCTGGAATAGTCATCAGTAAGCCCCCTTTTAGGGGGCAGTGTCAAAACCATCTGCTATGCAGGTGGATTTTACTATGGTGTTTAAATCAAACATCCAATCGCTTGGTTTGCCATTTTTTAGATTTCCAGCGCCAGGCGTTAACTAATCCTCGAATCCATTCATCGCAGAAAAATCCGATCCAGATCCCCAAGATTCCCATGCCCATCGTAATTCCGAGAAAATAACCGACAGGAATAGAGATACCCCACATAAAAATCATCGCGGTATAGAGTGGGAAACGGGCATCGCCAGAAGCACGCAAGGCATTGACCATCACAATATTGAAAGTACGCCCCGGCTCCAGAAAGACGGAAAGCAGGAACAGTGGCAGCAGAAGCTCGATAATCTTCCTGTCTTCCGTCATGATCTCAAGGAGAGGCTCCCTGAAAATCCAGAACGCCAGAACAACACCAACGGTAACAATAACACCTATCCGCAGGCTTTTTAGTCCTCTAATATAAGCATCCTCGAAGCGTTTTGCTCCGACAAGGTGACCAACCATAATTTCATTGCCGATACTGGTTGAAATACCAAACAGCATAATAAACAGCGATAGCTGAAAATATAGCGTTTGCGCTGCCAGAGAAGTTTCTCCCATCAAACCGATAAATGCCTGTGCAGTCATATATTGCAGTATCCACACCAGGTTTTCACCAGCGGCAGGCAAACCGATATGCAGGATTTTGTTCAGTATATTTCTAGACCAGTATATAAGCAATTTGAACTCTAGTTTGATTCCCAGGCCGTAGAACAGTAACCCGCAAAGTAAAATAACCGCAACAGTACGACCAAATACCGTAGACCATGCCACGCCTTCCAGCCCATATTGAGGTAATCCGAAGAATCCATATAGAACGATTATATTGCCGACAATAGTGAGCAAGTTGGCAATTAACGTGACATACATGGCTGTTTTTGACTTGCCATAAACCCGTAAACAGGCCGCCAGAATAATCGAAATAGCTTCAGGTATCAGGCAGATACCGAGAATATGCAAATACGCGAATCCATCTTCTCTCAGATTTTCCGGCAGATTCATGATATGCAGGATCTTATAACCGAAAAAAACCGTGATCAGCGCACAACTGAAACCCAGCACAAAATTAAACGCAATGGAAATATGAATTGCCTGACTGGCTTTATCACGTTTTCCTGAGCCCAGATATTGTGCAATGACAACACTGCAACCCACGCTAATAAAGTTGAAAATAGTAATAAAGAGATCAAAAACATGATTACCTACACCCATTGCAGCGAGATAAGAAGAAGAAATATGGCTGACCATATATGTATTGATCAATAACGTCGCCATATGCAGAAAGATATCAATGAAAATTGGCCAGCTTAATGAAAAAAGCGAGCGATCAACAACATCAGACTGATGCATTGTGAAAACCTATTATTAGAAGTGAAATTAATGGTCTTTTTGCGGTGTGACATACCCAGAAAGTGTAGATGATTCTACAGGGTTTAGTAATGAGTTGAAATGATCGGGAAATAGATATTTGGGGAAAATATGCCTTAGAGGGAACATGGGATGCTGAAGTTGTCGAAGCACTGGCGGAAAAACTTCCTGCATGAAATGAATGCCCTTAAAAGGGAACTATTTTACATAGGCGAGTAGACTAAGAGAATGCCGTGCAAGTGAACGACATTTAACCTCATGGGGCAGATTTATTCCTTTCAAGTCGTTGTATCCTGATTGATTCAGTTTCTCCATTAACTGGCCATCATAATTACTGAGATCCAGCTTGTTACGTTGGGCAAAATAGATAATTGTGCGTCTGATCTCACGATCTGGGATTTGGCTATAGCCACAGTCATATTTCAGGTACATATAGACCGCCGTCAGATCCGCTAGATCTTCAGCTTCATTTTCGGTTAGGGCATGTGCGGGTTGCGCGAAACCAAACAAAACCAGAATGTATGTGAGTAAGGCAATTTTTTGCATAATTTCTATTATACCCGTCGTCTTTCAAGTTGCAGCTTTGTTGGCTGCGCTCACTCACCCCCAGTCACATAGTTAGCTATGCTCCTGGGGGTTCATTCCCTTGCCGTCGTGCTGCATCTTGAAATCCATTGGGTATATACTGATTTTCTACTGTTTTGCCTAAATTAACATATTAATATCTCAGTTAGCTAAGCTTTATTTCCTTAGTTTTGGGAAAATTACCATTTTTTATGTCATTAAAAAATTTAACGGTGCATTAATGAATGGGGTTTGTTCTGATAGCATAGAATGTTATTTTATGCGTTTGATGAGCTTATGGTATTGAGCGGTGTGTAAATAATTACATATATTTATGATTTAATTTGTAATTATTCAAAAATAAATCAACTGGTTATCTTGATGAAGAAACATATTGTAGAAGTTATGATCTCCGAACAGGAGATTAAGCAGCGTATTGCTGAGCTGGGACAACAAATTACAGAACACTATCGCAATAGCGATCGTGAACTCGTTCTGGTTGGCCTGTTGAGGGGATCGTTTATCTTTATGGCAGATTTATGCCGTGAAATACAGGTTCCTCACGAAGTGGATTTTATGACTGCATCCAGCTATGGCAATGAGATGAGTTCTACCCGCGATGTGAAAATCCTCAAAGATTTGGATGAAGATATTCGTGGTAAAGATGTGTTGATTGTTGAAGATATTATCGATTCAGGCAATACACTGAAAAAAATCCGTGAGATTTTGAAACTGCGTGGGCCAAACTCACTGGCAATTTGTACTTTGCTGAATAAACCATCCCGTCGTGAAGTCGATGTTCCAGTTGAGTGGGTTGGTTATTCGATTGAAGATAAGTTTGTAATCGGTTACGGTATTGATTATGCACAGCATTACCGTCATCTGCCTTATATTGGGCACGTTACTCTGCTGGAAGATTGATTTTGTAGTAGAAGGTAGAAGACATCATTTTTAAAGTGGTGAGCAAATGGCAGCGGAGAGCTGCCATCTGTTTTTTAAACTAACCTACTATTCCATAACCAAGGGATTTTGAATTGCAACCTGAAAGATGAAGGGTACAGGTTGTCATTTGATTTGAGAAAGTTTGGAAATAGCCTGACGGTAATTGAGCTCCAGTTTTTCACGGCTGTCAGCTGTAATATCCAGATCATGCAGCTCGCCATCTTTTAAACCATATACCCACCCGTGAATCATTACCTTCTGCCCACGTTTCCACGCAGATTGCATAATGGTTGAGTGACCGAGGTTATAAACTTGTTCAATCACATTTAATTCGCACAAGCGATTCAATCGTTCGTTGGGTGATAGTTCACCAAGCATAGAGCTATGCTTGTACCATAAATCACGAATGTGAAGCAGCCAGTTATTGATTAAACCTAATTCAGTGCCATTCACAGCAGCTTCAATTCCACCGCAGCCATAGTGACCACAAATAATGATGTGTTCAACCTGTAAAGCATCAACAGCATATTGTACAACTGATAAGCAGTTTAAATCGGTATGGATAACCAGATTAGCGACATTTCGGTGAACAAAAAGATCACCAGGTGCGGCATCTATCAATTTTTCAGCAGGAACTCGGCTATCAGAACAGCCTATCCATAGAAAATGAGGTTTTTGTACTTTTGATAATTCCTTAAAAAAATGAGGATTTTCTTTATTTACGGATTGTGACCACTGTTTGTTCCTGGCAAACAAATCTTCAATTTTTCTCATCATAACTAATAGCCTGGCAACGGTTTTGAGATAGAATCATATACAACATTAATTGAGAATTTAATATTTAATTGAAGAATGTTTTTTATTTGATCCCTGTCATTGCAAAGAAATACAGGAAAAATAATGGCATAATTTCCATCTTACACTCAAAAATAGTAAAGAATAAAGGTGTCTTTTACTTATGGTTTATGCACTGGAATTAACGCAGCTCACGAAGACCTATGAAGGGGGGGTGAAAGCACTGCGGGGAATTGATTTGCGTGTCGAAGAGGGAGATTTCTACGCGCTCTTGGGGCCAAATGGCGCTGGGAAATCCACCACAATTGGTATTATCAGTTCATTGGTTAATAAGAGCAGCGGTCAGGCCAAAGTATTTGGCTACGATATTGATACAAATCTCGTTAATGCCAAACGGCAACTTGGTCTTGTTCCACAAGAATTTAATTTCAATCCATTCGAGACAGTGATTCAAATTGTACTGAATCAGGCGGGATATTATGGCGTTCCGCGTCATGTGGCGCAGGATCGGGCTAAAACTTATCTTACTCAACTGGATTTATGGGAGAAGCGTAACGTACGGGCCATCCGTTTGTCTGGCGGCATGAAACGGCGCCTGATGATTGCCCGTGCTCTTATGCACCAACCGAAGTTGCTGATCCTTGATGAACCTACGGCGGGGGTCGATATCGAACTGCGCAGATCTATGTGGGAGTATTTGAAAGATCTGAATGCGCAGGGAACTACTATTATTCTGACGACTCATTATCTGGAAGAAGCCGAAATGCTGTGCCGAAATATCGGCATTATTCAGCATGGTGAATTGGTCGAGAATACCAGCATGAAAGATCTGCTCAGCCAACTCGAAGTGGAGACATTCTTGTTCGATTTAGCAGAGAAAGGAGCAATACCTGTCATTGAAGGTTACGATTATCGTCTGGTCGATACCGCAACACTGGAAGTGGATGTAAAACGTGAGCAGGGGTTGAATGATATTTTCTCCCAACTGAATACGCAGGGTATTCAAATCAGCAGTATGCGTAATAAGGTGAACCGCCTGGAAGAACTGTTTGTTGGTTTGACCAATAATAATCAAGGAGAGAGATCATGATCCAACTGTATTGGGTGGCCCTGAAAACCATCTGGATTAAAGAAGTCACCCGCTTTGGGCGTATCTGGGTACAGACATTGTTGCCGCCTGTGATCACCATGTCCCTTTATTTTGTCATCTTCGGTAATTTGGTTGGTTCCCGGATTGGTGAAA
Source organism: Xenorhabdus koppenhoeferi (assembly GCF_900116635.1). GTDB lineage: Bacteria > Pseudomonadota > Gammaproteobacteria > Enterobacterales > Enterobacteriaceae > Xenorhabdus > Xenorhabdus koppenhoeferi. Next base: position 112,017 of record NZ_FPBJ01000001.1, read on the forward strand.
TGGGTGGGGTTGATTATATGCAGTTTATTGTGCCAGGGTTGATTATGATGTCAGTGATCACCAACTCCTACTCAAATGTCTCTTCTTCGTTCTTTGGTGCTAAGTTTCAGCGCAGTATTGAAGAAGTGCTGGTTGCGCCGGTTCCAACCCATATTATTATTGTTGGGTTTGTTGGTGGCGGAGTGGCGCGTGGTATTTTTGTTGGAATATTGGTGACACTGGTTTCTCTATTGTTTATACCACTACAGATGCATTCATGGGGAATGGTTGTCATTACCTTGTTGGCAACATCCATTCTATTTTCGTTGGCTGGGTTGTTAAATGCTATTTTTGCGAAGACCTTCGATGATATCAGCATTATCCCCACCTTTGTTCTGACTCCTCTGACTTACTTGGGTGGTGTATTTTATTCACTTACACTGTTGCCTGCCTTTTGGCAGGTTGTATCGAAGCTGAACCCGATAGTCTATATGGTCAGTGGCTTTCGTTATGGTTTTCTCGGTATTGCTGATGTTTCACTGGGGATGACGTTAGGCATGCTGGGTGCATTTATTATCGGATTCTATGGGTTGGCTTGGTATTTAATTGAATCTGGCCGGGGTTTGAGAACTTAACAATAAAAATGTAATATTCCGTCCACCCCAGTCACATAGTTAGCTATTTGACTGGGAATTAATAAGAGGCTCCTGCCTCTCACCAGAGGCCAGCCTTTGGCTGGGCAAATTCGTTCCCGACGAATTTGTCGCTCTCTTACCGTCGCGTTATATCCCGAAATCCATTGGGTATATACATATTCCACCATGAAAAATCAGATAGTCAAATCAACTTGCTGATTATCAATCAATCGTGTTTGCCCTAACCATGCGGCCATCAGGATCACGGCTTTTTTACTTTGTGTTGTCAGTGGAGCCAGATTTTTTGCATCGCGGATAAACAACTCATCCGGCATAAAACCTGCTTCCCGCAGGTGTACAGATGCCAATTCAATTAATTGTTCTGTATTTTGTTCACCATGCTGCAATTTTTCTGCGATAAACCGCATAATTTTATTCAGCAAAGGTGCAATTTTTTTCTCCTCATCAGACAGGAGATTATTACGTGAACTCAATGCCAATCCGTTTTTATCACGGACAATAGGCACGGGAACCAGCGTAATGTCGTAAGCCATATCTGCAATCATTTGGTGGATAATTTTTAATTGCTGAAAGTCTTTTTCACCGAAATAAACGAGATCAGGTTGGATCAGATTAAACAATTTACTAACAACCGTGGTGACACCGCGGAAATGACCCGGGCGGTTGATACCTTCGAGCATATAAGAAAGCTCCGGTACTTCGACAAAAGTCTGGCTGTCATTTGATTCATTGGGATACATTTCACTGGCACCGGGAGCGAAAACAAGTTCAACCTTGCGAAGGTTCAATTTTTCGCAATCTTCCTGCAAAGTTCGTGGATAATTAACCAGATCGTCTTTTCGGTCAAATTGCATCGGATTGACGAAGATACTGACAATAACGACATCGGCTTGTGCTTTGGCGGTATCAACCAGTGCCATGTGGCCATCATGCAGATTACCCATAGTAGGAACAAAGGCTATACGTTTGCCTGCCTGATGCCAACGGCGGATTTCACGACGCAAAAGAGGGATGGTTTCTATAATCAGCATTGCTCTACTCCTTTAATTAGCAGTCATGCTGGGGATAATTATTTGAATGAGTGTTCTTCGCTGGGATAGATACCGCTTTCTACCTGTTCGATATACAGACGGATGGCATCCCGTATATTACCCGTTTCTTTGAGGAAATCTTTGGCAAATTTAGGTGATCTTGCAGTGATACCCAGAGCATCGTGCATAACTAAAATTTGTCCGTCAGTCAGGTTACCGGCCCCAATGCCAATGACCGGAATTTCCAGCGCTTCGGTAACACGTCTTGCCAATTCGGTCGGAACGCATTCCAGTACGAGTAACTGTATACCCGCTTTTTCCAATGCAATAGCATCATTAAGTAATTTCTGGGCAGAATCGTCACTGCGTCCCTGAACTTTATAACCACCAAGTACATTGACCGATTGTGGTGTCAGCCCCAAGTGTCCACAGACGGGAACGGCACGCTCGGTCAGCATCTTAACGGTATCACACAGCCAGTCTCCACCCTCAATTTTGACCATATTGGCTCCTGCCCGCATTAATACTGCCGCATTGTCAAAACTTTGTTCTGGGGTGGCATAACTCATGAAGGGCATATCTGCGATAAGAAAAGCGTGAGAGACACCAGCGCGAACGCTTCGGGTATGGTAAGAGATATTTTCAACGGTGACAGGCAAGGTAGAGTCAAATCCTTGTACGGTCATACCGAGTGAATCACCAATGAGCATGACATTAATACCCTGTTCGGCAAAAAGCTGGGCGAAACTGGCATCGTAAGCGGTGATAGTCGCAAACTTGTGTTTTTCTTTTTTTAGCTGGCGCAGGTCAGCCAGGGTTGTTGGTTTCATTACATTCTCCTGAGTGGTTATCCCCTGAATAGTTACCCTCTGAGTAGTTATCCTCTAAATAGTTACCCCATAAATAGTTATCCCCATTATTTTTCAAGTTGTTACTTTGTTGTTGGTTGTGCCGCTATTCGAAATTTATTGGGTATCCACCCAAAAAGTCAGGCCATTTTCCGGAACTTGCTTTAATCGTTCTGCCAATATTTCTCCATCGGGGAATACAAGGTCTGGAGCAATTTCTGCGAGTGGATAAAGCATAAATTCACGCTGTTTTAAACCATAATGGGGAATAATCAGGCGTTCAGTATTGATTATATAGTCACCAAACAACATGATATCCAGATCGAGTGTTCTTGGTCCCCAACGCTCATCTTTGCGAACCCGGCCCTGTGCCAGTTCGATTGCCTGAGTGTGATCAAGCAATGTTTCTGCCGGTAATTGAGTATCCAGTGCGACGGCAAGGTTGAGGAAATCTGGTTGATCCTGTGGTCCCATTGGTTTAGTTCGATAATAAGATGATCGAGCAACAAAAGTAGTGTCAGGGATCATTGTCAGAGCAGCAAGAGCGTTATCGACTTGCTGCAAAGGAGAGGACATATTGCTGCCAATAGCGATATAAACACGCGTCATATTAGCTATTGTTCCTATTCTGGCGAATGCGTCCAACACGGCGGGGACGTGTTCTGCGGCGCATGATTTCATTGCCCAGCTCTGAGATCATTGAGCGTTGTTGGGGAGGCGTTGACTGTTGAAATTCTGCCCACCAATGTACCAGTTCTTTCAGTTCATAGCGCGGCTCAATGCTGGCACGCAATTCCAGTAAATCATATGCAGCACGGAATTTCGGATGTTCCATCAGTTTATTTGCCCGCTTTCCTTGACGGCGCGGCAGGCGAAGCTGGAGTAACCAAATGTCGCGCATGGTTGTGGTATAGCGTTTTGGAATGGCAATCGAGCGACACTGTTCATCAAGGATGTCATTCATTGCCAGCGCAAAAGCATCATAATACTGTAAGCCGCCTTCCTGTGACAGTTTCTCTGCATGTTCAATCAACGGATACCACAGCATGGCTGCAAATAAGAACGCGGGATTCACTCGTTGATCGTTCTGGATGCGGTGGTCAGTATTTTTCAGCACCTGCACCAGCAATTTTTCCATTGGTGAATTACCATCGTGGCTGAAACTACGTTGAATCAAAGGAAACAGTGGTTGGAACAAATGATATTCGCAAAGCAGTTTATAGGTGCTGTAGCCTTGCCCTGACTGTAATAACTTAAGAGACTCTTCGAACAGGCGCGCTGAGGGAATATCGCTTAAGAGAAACGCAAGGCGAGGGATCGGTTCAGCAGTCGCCGGCCCGATAGTCATGTTCAGCTTGCTGGCGAAACGGATGGCACGCAGCATACGGACAGGATCTTCCCGATACCGGGTTTCAGGATCACCAATAAGGCGAATGATGCCTGCCTCCAGATCTGCCATCCCGCCGACATAATCCCGCAGGGCGAAATCTTCAATGCCATAGTAGAGACTATTGATCGTAAAATCGCGACGAACGGCATCTTCTTCAACTGAACCGAAGATATTATCGCGTAGTAACATACCGCTCTGTGCTTTATGTGATTGATTCCGGTCGTTGCTTTCAACTTGATCGTGAGATCCGCGGAAGGTGGCTACTTCAATCACATCATGCCCGAACATGATATGGGCAAGTCGGAAGCGCCGTCCGACAAGGCGGCAGTTACGGAATAGCTTACGAACTTGTTCTGGCGTAGCATTGGTTGCTATATCGAAATCTTTGGGCTTTTTATGCAGCAGTAAGTCACGAACGCCGCCACCGACCAGATAAGCTTGAAAACCTGATTTATTCAGGCGATACAGAACTTTCAGTGCATTATCACTGATATCCTTGCGTGAGATTGGATGCAGCTCCCGTGGGATCACAGTGATCGGGGAGTCCGAAGGCTTTGCCTTTACGGATTTTTTCTTCATTTTGTCTTTATAGGCATGTGATGAAGATGAATTATTTTCTCTGCGACGTTTGCGCGGAGAACTGCTCTCTGCTTGAGCAGAACGGTCCGATACGGTGACTGGCCTTTCACTGACTACCTGTGTGTTGCTTTTTACCCCGTTATCACGGATCAACAGATTACGGCAGAAAGTTGCTACTCGGTTAAAAATGGTACACCTCGATAGTGACTAATCAATTAAAACAAAAAAACAGCCGCCAATCATAACTTACTGGACATTTTTTGAGAATGCTTACAATGCTAATAGAAACACTTTATTTAAATTAGCGATTGGTTATGTTTTTAGGCGGAACCACATTTATATTCCAACCAACGATAGCCTGCTGTAGCAATTGATCTGTGGTGAGGTCTTGCCAGCCCGTGATAATAGGTTGATTTAAAAATGATAGCGCATCAATAAGTAATGGTCTTGGATCACCCAAAGGAATCGGTTGGGCATGATTTTGCTTAGAGAGTTTAGTTCCTTCTTTATTAAGTACGAGAGGCAAATGTACGTAATCTGGTGTTTTAAAATTCAAATGCTGATACAGAGAGAGCTGACGGACTGTTGGTTCAATTAAATCGGCTCCCCTGACAATTTCAGTGATGCCCTGATAGTTATCATCAATAACAACGACAAGATTATAGGCGAATAGACTATCTTTGCGATGAATGATGAAATCTTCTTTCGCCATCGCTGCGGGAACGGTGATGTAACCCTGTAATTTATCGTGAAAACCATATACCGGATGGTGTTGCTTCAGGCGGATTGCGGCATGGTGCTCGGATAGGTGCAAATGTTGGCAGTGACCATCATAAAAACCGCCCAATTGCTGAATGCGCTGGCGGGTACAAGCACAGCAATAGCTCTTTTGCTGCTGTTTTAATTGATTGAGGATGGCACGGTAGGCTTCATGGCGTTGGGATTGATAAAGAACATCCCCATCCCAGCAGAAGCCATAATGTTCAAGGGATTTCAATATCCGACTGGCGGCTCCGGAAATTTCTCTGGGAGGATCGATATCATCAATACGCATCAGCCATTTTCCGTGACAGGCACGGGCTTGCAGATAACTACCCAAAGCTGTAACGAGGGAACCGAAATGAAGATCACCTGAAGGAGATGGAGCGAATCGCCCAACATATAACGAAGAATGTTCAGATTGAGTCATATCAAGATCATTATAGGGAGATACGGCGCCATTGGGCGCCGTATTTAGCCCTATTGGTTAGCCAGCCATTTGCTTTTCGCGAATTTCGGCTAACGTTTTACAGTCAATACATAAATCGGCTGTTGGGCGAGCTTCCAAACGGCGAATGCCGATTTCAACTCCACAGGATTCACAATAGCCGAAGTCGTTCTCTTCGACTTTTTTCAGCGTTTTCTCGATCTTTTTGATCAATTTACGCTCGCGATCCCGATTACGTAATTCAAGACTGAACTCTTCTTCTTGCGCCGCACGATCAACTGGATCAGGGAAGTTCGCTGCCTCATCTTGCATATGAGATACAGTACGGTCTACTTCATCCCTGAGTTGATTGCGCCATGCTTCCAGAATCAGCTTGAAATGCTCTAACTGGGCATCGTTCATGTATTCTTCGCCTGGCTTTTCCTGATAAGGTTCTACCCCAGCGATGGCGAGAATGCTCAAGGACGAGGTTTTGCGTTTTTGCCCTTCTTGCATAATGCTTCTCCTTACACACGCACTATCAAACGACCCCCCCCCCAACAGCAGGGGGGAAAAAAATAGGCCGCTATAAATAACAGATGACTGCGAGGTTGGCAATTGTTCCTGCCATTAGTTTTGCAATGGTGTGAAGACAGACATGTTTACTGCTTAAATATATTGCAAAACCACTCTCGCCAGTATGATCTGTTTACAAATTATCCTATTGATAAAAAAGGTAATTTGTCACTTATAACCATTCTGTTTTCTGTCATATTGGCCTTATAACAAATTACTTCGACTCCAGAATTACACGCTTGTTCCAAAAGAAAAGCATAATCATGGTCAATATGTTTTGCTGCCGTAACCTGACTGACCCCAGAGTGTAAAACGACAAATAACAGGACAGCACGCTGACCTTGTTGTGATATCAATGATAGCTCACGTAAATGTTTTTGCCCTCGAATGGTTATGGTATCGGGGAAAAAACCATAATTTCCCTCTAATAATGTCACTGACTTTACTTCAATATAACAATTAACTCTTTGTTTTGACTGTAACAATAAATCTATGCGGCTTTTCTCTTTTCCATATCCCACTTCACGATTGATGTGCTCATAACCGGATAATTCCGAAATTACATTATTTTCAATGGCCTGATAGGCCAACTCATTGGCTCTGAGCGTATTGACACAGATCCAGTGTCCAGTTTGAGTCTGAGTCAGCTCCCAGCTATTCGGATATTTGCGTTTGGGATTGTCCGATGTGGAATACCACACGGTATCTCCCGGTGTAGCACAGCCTGTCATTGCGCCAGTATTGGCACAATGTATAGTGAGCGTTTCTCCTTCTGGCGTAAGAAGATCCGCAAGAAAGCGTTTATAACGGCGAATTAAAATAGCGGACTTTAGAGCGGGTGAAAATTCCATAAACTTTCCTTCATAACCAGTGACCGACGTTATAAAAAGTCAATAGTCTCAATGAGCTGAAATTCAATGAAATGAAATCAAATGTGTCAATGCTACAATGGCTCTTATTGAAAGTTAATCCATTATATACACAATGGATTTCAAGTTGCATCGCGACGGCAAGAGAGTAAATCCCCGGGAGCATAGATAACTATGTGACCGGGGTAAGCGAGTGCCGCCAACAAAGAGGCAGTTTGAAAGACGAAGTGTATAGTGATTCTTTGTTATTACCGATTTATAACTCATTACCCGTTTATGATGTAAAAGAGTATGTGGAATAGCAAAGGCGAACATCAAAAAAGCGCAATCGGCGGGATGACTATGATGATTATGAAAATGATGATTTTGACGACGATGAGGATGAAGTCATGACGAAAAAAGGGAGGAATACCCGCCCATCCAAGGCTCAGGCATCAAGGAGCAGAGGGAATTGGATTTTATGGCTGCTGTTGAAAATCTTTATTGTGCTGGCGGTAATTATTATTATTTATGGCTTCTATCTGGATAACAAAATCCGCCAGCGCATTGATGGTAAAGTCTGGGATTTACCCGCCGCAGTGTATGGTCGGATGGTCAATCTTGAACCGGGCATGAATTACAGCAAGGACGAAATGATTCATTTGCTGGAAGGCATGCAGTACCGGAAAGTGACAAAAGCGACCCGGGCCGGTGAGTTTGTTGTCAGGGGAAACAGCATTGAAATGTTGCGTCGGCCATTTGATTTCCCTGATGGTAAAGAAGAACAGATTCAGGCTCGGTTATCCTTTGATAATAACCATCTTACCAGTATTGAAAATATGGAAAACCAGCGTCAGTTTGGTTTTTTCCGCCTTGATCCGAAATTAATTACCATGATGCAATCACCGAACGGTGAACAACGTCTGTTTGTCCCGCGTTCAGGCTTTCCCGATTTACTGGTTCAGACTTTATTGGAAACAGAAGATCGTTATTTTTATGAACACGATGGAGTCAGACCACTTTCCATCGCTCGCGCTATATTGGCTAACCTGACAGCGGGACGTACAGTGCAGGGGGGGAGTACTCTGACGCAGCAATTGGTAAAAAACCTGTTCCTTTCCAATGAGCGAACCCTGACTCGTAAAGCGAATGAAGCGCTTATGGCCTTACTGATGGATGCTCGTTATAGCAAGGATCGCATTCTTGAATTGTACTTGAATGAAATCTATTTGGGGCAAAGCGGCGATGAACAGATCCGTGGTTTCCCCTTAGCGAGTCAGTACTATTTCGGGCGCCCGATTGATGAGCTAGGTTTGGATCAGCAGGCATTGCTGGTAGGTATGGTGAAAGGAGCATCGGTATATAATCCGTGGCGCAATCCGAAAAGAGCACTGGAGCGGCGCAATATTGTTCTGAAAATACTCCAGAATCGAAATATTATCGATCAGGAATTGTATGATCTATTGAGTGCCCGTCCACTTGGGGTAAAACCGAAAAATGAGGGGCTTACACCACAACCTGCTTTTATGCAGTTAGTTCGTCAGGAATTGCAGAAAAAGTTAGGTGATAAAATTAATGATTTATCAGGTGTAAAAATCTTCACTACCCTAGATCCTGTTTCACAGGATGCGGCAGAAAAATCAGTGGAAGAAGGTGTCGCCGCTCTGCGAAAAACGCGAAAGATCAAAGATCTTGAAGGCGCGATGGTTGTTGTGGATCGCTTCAGCGGCGAAGTTCGCGCGATGGTTGGTGGTTCCCAACCCCAATACGCAGGATTTAACCGGGCGTTGGATGCCCGCCGCTTGATTGGTTCTTTAGCTAAGCCTGCGACTTATCTGGCAGCATTGAGCCAGCCGGATAAATATCGCCTGAATACTTGGCTGGCAGATGAACCCATTTCTGTCCCTCTGACCGGTGGACGATCCTGGGAACCCAGGAACTTTAGCCGTACCTTCAGCGGACGGGTGATGTTGGTTGATGCGTTGGCACGTTCGATAAATATCTCAACAGTGAATCTGGGGCTGGATGTTGGACTGGATCGCATTACCAGCACCTTAATCTCACTGGGTATTCCGGCGAAAGAGATCCAGCAGGTTCCTGCCATGTTGCTGGGCGCGATTAATCTGACGCCAATGGAAATGGCGCAAGAGTTCCAGACCATTGCCAGTGGCGGTAATCGGGCTAAACTCTCTGCACTGCGTTCTATCATTACTGAAGACGGTACTGTGGTTTACCAGAGCTATCCACAGGCTGAGCGAGCTGTGCCGCCACAGGCTGCTTATCTGACACTATATGGTATGCAGCAAGGCGTGGCACGGGGTACAGGCCGTTCACTGACCGGAAAATACGGCAAATATAATTTGGCGGGGAAAACCGGTACTACCAATGATCTTCGTGACAGCTGGTTTACGGGAATTGATGGCAAAGAAGTCACAATTGTCTGGACAGGGCGCGATAACAATGGCCCAACCAATTTGACGGGCGCGACGGGGGCGATGACGATTTACCGCCGTTACTTGGAAAATGAAACGCCACTGATGCTGAACAACCGTCCACCGGAAGGTATTGTGGATATGTCGGTCAATGAAGATGGAAGTTTCAACTGCGCTGATAATGGCATCAGGATATTGCCGGTTTGGACAGACAATCCAGAGGGCTTATGCCAGCAGTCGGTGCAACAGCCGATAGAGGAGCATGAAAAAGAAGCTCCGGGTTGGTTGCGGGAAATGTTTAGTCAGCAAGGACATTAGACCTGCTCCCCTTGTGCTTGTAGTTGTAACACGATTCAGGAACGTGCTAAACACATTCGTGAGCGTATCTAGCAGACAAGAAATAAAATGTTTGATTACTCAGTCCGGTTAGTGATCTGTTTGGATTTGACGATTGATTAGATGCAAAAATCGGACTGAGTTCTCTTCAAGTGATCTATTGTCCTGAAATCCATTGGGTATAAATGAACAATAGGATAATTTATTTCAATTTAGCAAAGCAGCGTGCCGATGCGTCAATGGTACGCTGGATATCTTCATCGGAATGAGCGATGGACATAAAGCCTGCTTCAAACGCGGAAGGGGCCAGATAAACTCCTTCATCCAGCATCAGGTGGAAGAACTGCTTAAAGCGTTCAACATCACATTTCATGACATCCTGATAGCAGGTGACACTACCCGCATCGGTAAAGAAAATACCGAACATGCCACCAACGTGATTAACAACCAACGGAATGCCCGCTTTTGATGCCACGTTTTTCAAACCTGAAGCCAGATTATCAGTCAATTCACTCAAACGCTGGTGAACGCCCACTTGAGCAACTTCTTTCAGGCAAGCCAGACCCGCAGCCATTGCGATTGGGTTACCAGAAAGGGTTCCCGCCTGATAAACAGGGCCGGTTGGTGCCAACTTTTCCATGATCTCCAGACGACCACCAAAAGCACCGACAGGCATCCCGCCACCAATAATTTTACCAAGAGAAGTGAGATCCGGCTTAACATCGTAATATTCTTGTGCCCCGCCCAGAGCGACACGAAAGCCTGTCATGACTTCATCAATAATCAGCAGGGCACCGAACTCATCACACAGCTTACGCAGACCCGGCAGAAATTCTGGCATTGGTGGAATGCAATTCATGTTACCTGCGACTGGTTCGACGATGATACACGCAATTTCTTCTGGATATTTTTCGAAGGCTTCGCGGACGGAATTCAGGTCATTGTAGACACAAGTCAGGGTATGCTTAGCAAAATCAGCAGGAACGCCCGGAGAGTTAGGCTGACCAATAGTCAGGGCGCCAGATCCTGCTTTTACCAGCAGACAATCAGCGTGACCGTGGTAACAACCTTCAAATTTAATGATTTTATCACGTTGGGTATAACCGCGAGCCAGACGGATGGCACTCATGGTGGCTTCTGTACCTGAGTTCACCATGCGAACCATATCCATTGAAGGGACAAGTTCTGTTACCCGTTTTGCCATTTCTACTTCGGCAGCAGTTGGTGCGCCAAAACTTAATCCACGCTCAGCGGCTGCAATGACGGCATTGCGGATAGCCGGATGGTTATGTCCGAGCACCATCGGTCCCCATGAACCGACATAATCAATATAAGCGTTGTTATCGACATCATAAAGATAGGCACCATCGGCACGCTCGATAAAGACAGGCGTACCGCCAACACCATTAAAAGCACGTACAGGTGAATTGACACCGCCGGGGATCACATGTTTTGCCTGAGAGTAAAGCGTTTCGGACTGGCTCATTAATTAAAGCTCCTGAAAGATAACGGTCAGATAGAGGGATAGGGGGATGCCATTCTAAAGCACCCTAATGGGGAAGCCAAATAATGATAAATATTTACGTTATGCATTTGTTTGGCAAAACTTGAACGAATCAGTCAGGTATTGGATAATCGTCGATAACTGATTAGAAAATATATACCCGTTATCTTTCAAGTTGTAGCTTTGTTGGCTACGCTCACTCGTTGTCGCTCTGCATCTTGAAATCCATTGGGTATAAGATGATCTTTTGAGAACTTTTACCGGAAAATCGGACTGGAGTAAAAATATGAGCGATGATGCTGCATTGCCTTTGCAGTTTACTGATGCCGCAGCCAATAAAGTCAAAGTACTGGTTGCCGATGAAGATAACCCGAATCTGCGCCTTCGGGTCTATATTACAGGTGGTGGCTGTAGTGGTTTCCAGTATGGTTTCACTTTCGATGACCAAATTAACGAAGGTGATATGACAATTCAGAAACAAGGGGTTGAACTGGTGATTGACCCGATGAGCCTGCAATATCTGGTAGGCGGTTGTGTGGATTATACGGAAGGGCTGGAAGGTTCTCGTTTTATCGTCACTAATCCAAATGCAAAAACAACCTGTGGCTGTGGCTCCTCTTTCAGTGTCTAATTGGATTTATTTTACATTGCAATAAATAGCCGCCTTTACAGGCGGCTATTTATTGCAATGTATTTTCAGTCTTAAGAAGCAGGGCAACCGAATATTATCCTATTTTGCTTGATTGTTGGAATAATTTAACTGCTTACAAAGTTGCTCTGTTGCCAGAATAACCCTCGGCCCTGCACGGCCAAACCAGTCATCATTGAGTGCGATGATTTTAATATTCATGTGTGGTTGCCAGAAATCTGCGATCCGTTGTTTATGCTCTTCCGTACCGCCCATTACTATTACTTCCGGTTTGCGGGTAAGTACTTGCTCACGATTAACCTGTGGCCACGGAACAGGGCTGTCAGCAAAAATATTTTTTCCACCGCATGTGGAGACAATCTCACTTTGAATAGTGTGATCAGATGACGTAAAAATAGGATTCATGCCAAACTGTAAAAATACCCGTTTAGGGGACTGGTTGGCATAATCCTGTTTTAATTGATTGAACGCCTGACGAATATCTGAAGCGGATTTTTTGGCTATATCGGGACTTGGGCTATAGTCAGCAAGACGCACCAACTCTGCCGCGACATCTTCTACTTTTTTCACATCAGAATAAAAAATCGGAATACCCAAAGCGGCCAGTTGTTCCAGCGGGCGCTGGGGATTGCCGCCACGCCATGCCAGAATCAGGTCAGGTTTCAGTGAGATAATCCGTTCTACATTAATGCCTTGCCAATCCGCAACTTGTTCCAGTTTTTTGGCTGCTCCGGGATAATCGGAATAAGCACTGACTGCAATAAGCTGATCGCCCAGTCCTGCTGCGTAAGCAAGCTCTGTTGTTGATGGCGCAAGGCTGATAACGCGGGAAGCGGCGGCATAAAGTGGAGCACTGAAACCATATAAAAAGCTATATAAAAAACCATATAGAAGAAATGAAAAGGCCAGCCAAATAGATCGGTGAAGGGCAATCTTCAAAAATGATTTCATTATTTATGATCCACTTTAAATGATGATTTACTGCTTGCTGAGTTCGGACAGCATGGCGTTGACCATCCGTGTGGATTCACGGGCGGCGACAACCAAAAACTCATCAAAGCTGATATGGGATTCTTGATCGGCAATATCAGAGATGGCACGGACAACAACAAACGGAACTTTATACTGGTGACAAACATGACCAATCGCTGCTGCTTCCATTTCAACCGCCGCGACTTTCGGGAAAGTCTCTCGAATACGTGCCAGTGATTCTGAGCCATTGATAAAGGCATCACCGCTGCAAACCAGACCACGAATAGCATTCAGCTCAAGGGATTGGATACACTTTTCTGCCAGAGTGATTAATTGTTTATCAGCAATAAAAGCGGGTGGACATTGTGCCATTTGTCCTGATTCATAACCAAAAGCGGTAAGGTCAGCATCGTGGTAGCGGACTTCTTCGGAAACTACGATATCCCCCACTTTCAACTTAGGGTCAAGACCACCTGCTGAACCTGTGTTGATCACAATATCTGGCTGGCAATGTTCAATCAACAAAGTGGTTCCAAGTGCCGCTGAGACTTTACCGATACCGGATTTCAGTAAGGCGATATCAACGCCATTCAGTTTGCCGGTATAGATTTCACAACCGCCTCGTGACAATATTTGCAGACCTTCAATCTGGTCACGCAATAGAGTCACTTCTTGTTCCATTGCACCTATTACACCTACTTTCATTGTGTCATACTCGCTTATTAATGGGTTGATTTGAGTCGGGAAGTGTATCATTGAATAATGATTTACCGGAGATTCCTATTCTAAATAATCGTTTCATTCGGCATGGGGGGATTAATGTCTAAGATTGATTTCAAACAGAAGCTAAATTACCAGCGTAAGTTCAGTAAATCTTCCATCCACCCTGATGATGAAGATCAAGTATCACGCCAATTTGAAAGTGATCGGGGGCGGATTATCAACTCAGCCGCTATTCGGCGATTGCAGCAGAAAACACAGGTATTTCCACTTGAGCGTAATGCCGCCGTGCGTAGTCGATTGACGCATTCTCTCGAAGTTCAGCAAATAGGACGTTATATCTCAAAAACGATTATTTCGGAGCTGACAAAACAAAATTTGCTGAAAAAATATGGGCTGAGTGAGCGGTTACTTGCCTTTGAAAGCCTGATAGAAATGGCCTGCCTGATGCACGATATTGGTAATCCCCCATTCGGCCATTTTGGTGAAGCGGCGATTAAAGATTGGTTCTCCCGCCGATTAGACCCTGATTATTCACTCAAAATGAAAGATCGGCAGGATGGTTGTAACGTCGCGGCATTGCTCCTGAGCGGTGATGAGAAAAAAGACTTATTCCGTCGGCAATTGCGCAAAGACTTATGCCAGTTTGAAGGCAATGCTCAGGCTATCCGTCTGGCGCATAATCTGCTCCGGCTGAATCTCACTTATGCCCAAATAGGCTGTATCCTGAAATATACTGGCCCGGCATACAGTCTGGAAAGGAACCCTCTTGAATTCAGTTATCTCATGAAGAAACCGGGTTATTACTGGTCGGAAGATAGTTTTATTCGTGAGCTGAGAAAAGAGCTGCAAATGGGGGATTTTTGTCGCTTTCCCCTGACATACATTATGGAAGCCGCAGATGATATCTCCTATTGCATTGCGGATTTAGATGATGCTGTTGAAAAGGGCATCTTTAATGTCGATCAATTACTGGAATACCTGAAAAAAGAGTGGGATGAACAGGGGGGGCACAGGAAAGGTGACTTATTCGAAGCCACGGTAATGCAAGCCCATAAAAAAACAGCCAATAACGAAGCTCGCCGTAATATTCACGAACAGTTTTTTATGTACCTGCGGGTATTTATCACGGGGAGACTGGTTCCTTATACTGCCAAATTGTTTATTGAAAATTTGCCCGAAATTTATGCGGGTACATTTAACCACGCCTTGTTGGAAGGGAAGGGAGATGAACACCGCTTGTTGAAAACCTTGAAAAATGTGACGCGTAAACGGGTTTTTAATCATCCTGAAGTGGAAGAGCTGGAATTACAGGGTTACCGGATTATTAACGGATTACTGGATGTATATAGCCCTTTGCTGGAGTTGTCCCGGCAAGACTTTGTCGAACTGAATCAGAATAATTTCCACAAAAAATATTTTATTGAAACACGCTTGTTGCACAAACTTTCTGCGAAGCATCGTCTGGCTTATAGCGAATCGGTAGAAGGAATTGTTGCCACTGATGAAACTGAAAAAGATATACTCGAATTTTATTATCGGGCACGTCTGATTCAAGATTATATCAGTGGTATGACAGACCATTATGCCTACGAAGAATACCGCAAGTTTATGGTAACTAAATAAGGGGTTTGGTGGTTCTGAATATATCAGGGGCTGCAGCAATCACGTGATTAATTTCATCTATAAACTCCAGCAATTCCGGCTCAAGATCGGCCAAAGCAATATCTTGTTGAAGTTGTTTTTCGACGAATTCGCAAATCGCTTTCAGTTTGGGAACGCCGTTATAGCAGCAACTGCCATGCAATTGGTGGACACAGTGCTGAAAATGTTTGCGAGACAATTCGCCATCGTTAGATAAAGCCCGCTCAATCATGCTTTTCATCTCAGGCAAAGATTGTAGCAGTATTTCCAGCATCTCCCGTGCTAATGGTTCCTTGCCGGCGGTTTGTTGTAACGCTATACCCCAATCAATGGCTGGCGGCTTTTTCTGCTGGCTGTGTTGATTCAGCAAGGCTTTCAGACGGTTCTCATCCAACGGTTTAGAAAGGCAGTCAATAAACGGCGCATTTTTTGCCTCACTACAAGCAAAGGCGGTGACGGCGACAATCGGTGTTTCTCTATGCTGAGGCAATTGATGGATCTGTTCAGAAGCTTGAATACCGTCCATATCAGCCATTTGAATATCCATCAAAATCAGATTCAGAGCGTGTTTTTTTGCTGTTTCCAACGCTTCCATACCACTGCTGCACAGCAGGGTATTCTCAACTTGCTCATTTAATAGAGCGCCAATCAATTTTAAGTTTGCGGGATTGTCATCCACAGCCATTACAGTTATCGGTAAACGCGTTACTATTGAAGGAACGGGCACAAGCTTTGGTAGTGATCCGAATAAGCATTCTTCTTTTTCCAACCAGATATCAAAATAGAACACTGTGCCTTTGGCAATTTCACTGGTGAAATCAATCTCCCCCTTCATCTCATTGACGAGTCTCTTGGTAATACTCAGGCCTAGCCCTGTTCCTCCATAATGGCGGGTAATACTGGCATCTGCCTGATTGAAGGCTTGGAACAAAATCGGACGGTATTCCGGTTTGATGCCGATACCTGTGTCCGTTATGGAAAAATCGATCTGTACAAGGTGGTGCTGTTGCTGGCGTAATTTGATATTCAGTGCCACGTAGCCTTTATCGGTAAATTTAATCGCATTACCAATAAGATTTGTAAGTATTTGTTGTAGGCGAATGGGATCGCCAATCATCAGATTAGGCAGTTTTTCATCAATATGATGATTCAATGGCAGATTTTTCACACTGGCAGCGGGAGTAAGTAATTCAATAACTTCATTGACGGTATCGCGCAGCAGAAAAGGGACTTGATCCAGTACCAATTTATTGGATTCCAGCCGTGAGAAATCCAAAATGTCATTGATGATTTTCAGCAGGTTGTTTGCTGAACGATCAATAACATACAGATATTCCATCTGTCGGGAGGTAATGGGGGTCTTTAACATTTGGCGGGTAAAGCCAATGACACCGTTGAGTGGTGTGCGCAATTCATGGGACATATTGGCCAAAAATTCGGTTTTGATCCTGACGGCCTCTTGTGCCCGCTTTTTGGCGATGGTCAGTTCCACATTCTGGATTTCCAACTGTTCCATTGTGATTTGCAGATCAGAAGTGGCTTGATCAATATGGAGCTGCATCTCGTTTTTATACTTTGAAAGTGATTCAGCCACGGTATTGATACCATTTTGAAGCGCAGCCAATTCTCCCGGCATAGCACCTGTCACGCGGCTGTTCAACTGCCCTTGTCGAATGCGATCCACGGCTTTGACCATGCAGTTCAGGGGTTGGGTCACTTTGCGCACCAGAACATGAGCAAACAAGGCTGTTCCTCCCAGACACAGAATCAACAGGATAATGGCAGTGGCAATCTCTTTGTATTGCTGAAGCTGGGCGACGCGTAAATCCAAATCAATCGCGATATAACCGATGGGCTGAGTATTGCTGGCGGGATTGTTCCACTGATTAGAAGGCTGTATTTCTGAGATAATCGGCATCTTCAGGATGATGCTATTGCCATACTCTGTCTTGGATAATGTCGTTGGGATAAGTTCATCGGGTGTGAGTCTCAGGTGATTGACATTATATTTGTTATTCGAAATATCAAATAATTTATGGTGCTCATCGAAAATCGCAATTGCCCTGACAATTTCAGAGTGACGGCGGTGCAGGCTGTTTATCAATGACTTGACGCGTCTGTGATTGTCCAGATTAATGCCAACTTCGCTGGCGATAGATAGGGGTTCAATAATGCTTATCCCACTTCGGACTATCAGGATCTTCAACTCGTAATAGCGGTATGAGATAAATGATATACTCACAAGCGTTCCGACCAGTAAAACAGGAACCAATATCAGGCTCATCATACGGGTACGTAGGCTATATTTGGTCATAGGCATCCATTGTGGGAAAATCATAACTCAATTTTTCAAAGTCAGTCAGAATCATGGTGCAATTTTACCCCCCAAATCGTCGTTCCGTAAACCGAGACATTATCTCCGTTGCCTCAGATAACCTTGATGCTCAAGGGCAGGGCATTGCCCGTCATCAGGGAAAAACTATCCCACAACACTGGCGCGGGACAGCAAGATTATGCTGGAGGCGGGTTATCATCTTGTCAGTCGTGAGCCAAGGGCTATCGAGTAGGGAGAAATTATGGTTGCGGTAAGAAGTGCGCATCTCACACCGGCAGGTGAATTTGCTGTCGATAAGTGGATCGCAAGTTTAAATATTACTAACCCACAATCCAGTGCGAAATTGGCTGAAACATGGCATTACTGCCACGAAAAAGTCCAAATTCACCCCGATGCAGAATTGCTGTTGTGGCGCGGTGTGGAAATGGTGGAAATTTTGTCCACATTGAGTATGGACAATGACAGTATGCGCGCCGCGCTACTTTTCCCCATCCTTAATTCTAAGCTGATCGATAGCGAAACAGTGACGGAAACTTTTGGTAAGTCCATTACGAATCTGGTCAATGGTGTTCTGGAAATGGATGCCATTCGTCAGCTAAAAGCAACACATACTGACTCTACTTGCTCAGCACAAGTCGATAATGTTCGCCGGATGTTGTTGGCAATGGTAGAAGATTTTCGCTGTGTCATTATCAAGCTGGCAGAACGCATTGCCCATTTGCGGGAGGTGAAAGATGCCAGTGAAGATGAGAGAGTGCTTGCGGCTAAAGAGTGTTCCAATATCTATGCCCCTCTTGCTAATCGTCTGGGGATTGGGCAGTTGAAATGGGAACTGGAAGATTTTTGTTTCCGTTATCTGCATCCTGATGAATATAAAAAAATTGCCAAACTACTGCATGAGCGCCGGATTGATCGCGAACAATATATCGAGAAATTCATTGCAACTCTGCGTAAATACATGCTCAAAGAGGGAGTTCGTGGTGAGATATATGGCCGTCCCAAGCATATTTACAGCATCTGGCGAAAAATGAAGAAGAAATCCCTCTCTTTTGATGAGTTGTTTGATGTACGTGCTGTTCGGATTGTTGTCGAACGTTTGCAAGATTGCTACGCGGCTTTGGGGATAGTGCATACTCACTACCGTCATTTGCCGGATGAATTTGACGATTACGTTGCTAACCCGAAACCGAATGGTTATCAGTCCATTCATACTGTCGTCTTGGGACCAAATGGAAAAACCCTTGAAATCCAAATCCGAACCCGTCAGATGCATGACGATTCTGAACTTGGGGTGGCTGCCCATTGGAAATACAAAGAAGGCGCTGCGATTGGCAGTGGTAAATCTGGCAGTTATGAAAGCCGCATTGCGTGGTTACGTAAACTGATCGCATGGCAGGAAGAAATGGCGGATACCGGCGAGATACTGGATGAAGTGCGCAGTCAGGTATTTGATGATCGGGTTTATGTCTTTACGCCAAAAGGTGATGTGATTGACCTGCCAATCGGCTCTACGCCGTTGGATTTTGCTTACCATATCCACAGTGATGTCGGGCATCGTTGTATCGGGGCGAAAATCGGGGGACGTATTGTACCGTTCAGTTATCAGCTCCAGATGGGCGATCAGATAGAAATCATCACCCAGAAACAGCCTAACCCAAGCCGTGATTGGCTTAATCCTAACCTTGGCTATGTCACTACCAGCCGTGGTCGGGCGAAAATCCATAACTGGTTCCGTAAACAGGATCGCGATAAGAATATTATTGCCGGTAGGCAAATGCTGGACAATGAGCTGGCGCATTTAGGGATCACGGTTAAGGAAGCTGAGAAAGAACTGATTGCCCGTTATAACGTCCATTCGTTGGAAGAAGTGCTGGCAGGCATTGGTGTTGGTGACATCCGTATCCACCAGTTGATGAATTTCCTGCAAAGTAAATTCAATAAAATCACGGCGGAAGAAGAGGATCGCGAAGCGCTTCGCAATCTGGAAAACAAAGCCTATACACCGCACAATACAACCAGAGACAATGGCCGTATTGTCGTAGAAGGGGTGGGTAACTTAATGCATCACATTGCCCGTTGCTGCCAGCCTATCCCCGGTGATGAAATCATCGGGTTTATCACCCGTGGGCGCGGTATTTCCATCCATCGTTCTGATTGTGATCAACTGACAGAATTGGAAGCCAGTTCACCAGAGCGGATTGTTGATGCGGTATGGGGAGAAAGTTATTCCAGTGGCTATTCCCTTGTGGTTCGGGTGCTTGCCAATGATCGCAGCGGATTATTGCGTGATATCACAACTATCCTCGCCAATGAAAAAGTCAATGTATTGGGTGTCAGCAGCCGTAGTGATGTTAAGCAGCAGCTTGCCACCATTGATATGAACATTGAAATTTATAACTTACAAGTACTCGGGCGGGTATTGGCGAAACTTAATCAATTGCCTGATGTGATTGAAGCCAGACGTTTACACGGTAATTGATGATATGGACGACATATGGCGCAATTGCGCCATCCCCCATATTTTCAGGAGCAGCGGCGAAGAAGCGATAGGAAGCTGGGAACAGCGACATTGGATGAGATGGAAGGATGAGATGGAAGAAATGTGGCAACGAGTCAAAAAGCAGCAGTCATAAGGCAGCGATAACGGCAAATAACGAGTGAAAAGCGAAAAGGATGTCGCATGAATAGCTGAATAATCTGAATTGGGTGAAAAAATTCCATATTAATAACTTTCTGAATTTAAAGAGAAAGCAGTGCCTTAGTTTTGTGGTGTTACTCATTTCGGGGCACTTTAGCCTGCTCAGATGGTTTGTAGCGCATTTAAGGTTAGGGTATACTGCTTTCCCGTCCTGTTATATTCATCATCCTTTTAAACCTAAACTTTCAGGTTCAGCATGAAAACTAATTATATTTTTGTGACCGGCGGGGTCGTATCCTCTCTGGGTAAAGGCATTGCCGCAGCCTCTTTAGCGGCTATACTCGAAGCCCGTGGACTCAATGTCACCATTATGAAACTGGATCCGTACATCAACGTCGATCCGGGTACAATGAGTCCAACCCAACACGGGGAAGTTTTCGTAACCGAAGATGGTGCTGAAACTGATCTCGATTTAGGTCATTACGAACGTTTCATCCGAACCAAAATGACACGCCGCAATAACTTCACGACTGGCCGCGTCTATTCCGAAGTTCTGCGCAAAGAACGCCGCGGCGATTATCTGGGTGCAACCATTCAGGTTATCCCTCACATTACCAATGAAATCAAAGACCGCATCATCCGTGGCGCAGAAGGTCATGACGTTGTGCTGGTGGAAATCGGCGGTACTGTTGGTGATATCGAATCTCTGCCATTCCTTGAAGCTATTCGCCAGATGGCAGTGGAAGTAGGCCGCGAAAATACCCTGTTCATGCATCTGACTCTGGTGCCTTATATGGCGGCAGCGGGCGAAGTGAAAACTAAGCCGACCCAGCATTCCGTTAAGGAATTGCTGTCCATTGGTATTCAGCCAGACGTGCTGATCTGCCGTTCAGACCGCAGTATTCCTGCCAACGAGCGTGCAAAAATTGCGCTTTTCTGTAACGTACCAGAGAAAGCGGTTATCTCTTTAAAAGATGTTGATTCCATTTATAAAATCCCAGCCCTCTTGAAATCTCAGGGCTTAGATGATTATATTTGTAAACGATTCAGCCTCGAATGCCCGGAAGCAGATCTGTCCGAGTGGGAACAGGTCATTTATGAAGAAGCCAACCCATCGGGCGAAGTGACCATTGGGATGGTGGGTAAATACGTTGAATTGCCAGATGCTTATAAATCAGTGATTGAAGCACTGAAGCATGGCGGGCTGAAAAACCGCCTGACCGTCAACATCAAGTTGATTGATTCACAGGATGTTGAAACTCGTGGTGTTGAAATTCTGAAAGGTTTGGATGCGATTCTGGTACCAGGCGGATTCGGTGGTCGTGGTATTGAAGGCAAGCTCATGACTGCACGTTATGCCCGTGAAAACAAGGTTCCATATTTGGGAATTTGTCTGGGAATGCAGGTTGCCCTGATTGAGTTTTCTCGCAATGCTGCGGGATTAGCAGGCGCTAACTCGACTGAATTTGAGCCTGAATGTAAGTTACCTGTTGTTGGTCTGATCACCGAATGGCGTGATGAGAACGGCAATCTAGAATTACGTAGCGAAGAGAGCGATCTCGGTGGGACGATGCGTGTTGGTGGTCAGTTGTGCCACCTGACTGAAGGTAGTCTGGCACGTAAACTTTATGGTCAGGATGACATCATTGAACGTCACCGCCATCGCTATGAAGTGAACAATTTGTTGTTGAAACGTATTGAAGATGCAGGCTTGCGTGTGGCTGGCCGTTCAATCGACAACAAACTGGTAGAAATTATTGAGAACCCAGCGCACCCGTGGTTTATAGCGTGCCAGTTCCACCCAGAATTCACTTCAACGCCTCGCGATGGTCATCCGTTATTTGCTGGTTTTGTTGAAGCCGCAGGCAAATATCAGAAAGGCCTGTTGAAATAAGATATGGGGCAATAGGTTGATTTTAAATCGAATGCTGTAGGTTAATGGCTTTTTGGTTTCAATCTGTTTCCCGGAATTTAACTTGTGACTTGAGGAAAACCTAATGTCCAAAATCGTTAAAGTGCTTGGCCGTGAAATTATCGACTCCCGTGGTAACCCAACTGTAGAAGCAGAAGTGCATCTGGAAGGTGGTTTTGTTGGTCTGGCTGCTGCGCCATCGGGTGCATCAACAGGTTCGCGCGAAGCGTTGGAACTGCGTGATGGCGATAAATCTCGCTTCATGGGTAAAGGTGTCTTGAAAGCCATCTCTGCGGTCAACGGTCCAATTGCACAGGCTCTGGTTGATCAAGATGCGAAAGATCAGGCTAACATCGACAAGCTCATGATTGAGCTGGATGGTACTGAAAATAAATCTAACTTCGGTGCTAACGCGATTTTGGCTGTTTCTCTCGCGAACGCTAAAGCAGCTGCAGCAGCGAAAGGTATGCCTCTGTACGAGCACATTGCCGAGCTGAACGGTACTCCGGGGAAATTCTCTATGCCCCTGCCAATGATGAATATCATCAACGGTGGTGAGCATGCTGACAACAATGTCGATATCCAGGAATTCATGATTCAGCCAGTTGGTGCCAGCTCTCTGAAAGAAGCTGTACGCATAGGTTCTGAAGTATTCCACAATCTGGCAAAAGTGTTGAAAGCGAAAGGCATGAACACTGCGGTGGGTGATGAAGGTGGCTATGCGCCAAACCTGGAATCTAACGCAGCAGCGCTGGCAGCGATTAAAGAAGCGGTTGAGAAAGCAGGTTATGTGCTGGGTAAAGACATTACTCTGGCAATGGACTGCGCAGCTTCTGAATTCTATAACGAAGAAACAGGTAACTATGAACTGAAGGGCGAAGGCAAGACGTTCACTTCTCAGGAATTTACCCATTATCTGGAAGGATTGACTAAAGAGTACCCAATCGTTTCCATCGAAGATGGTCTGAACGAATCTGATTGGGAGGGTTTTGCTTACCAAACTAAAATACTGGGCGACAAAATCCAGTTGGTCGGTGACGATCTGTTCGTAACCAACACCAAGATCCTGAAAGAAGGTATCGAAAAAGGCATTGCAAACTCTATCTTGATCAAATTCAACCAGATCGGTTCTCTGACTGAAACTTTGGCTGCAATCAAGATGGCAAAAAATGCTGGTTATACTGCGGTCATCTCTCACCGTTCTGGTGAAACTGAAGATGCAACTATTGCTGACTTGGCAGTAGGTACCGCAGCAGGTCAAATTAAAACAGGTTCTATGAGCCGCTCTGACCGTGTTGCTAAATATAATCAGCTGATCCGTATTGAAGAAGCTCTGGGTAACCGTGCACCTTTCAACGGCCTGAAAGAAGTCAAAGGTCAAGCATAATTGCCAGCTTAGTCCGATAAAAGTAAATATTATTTATGTTTCGGCGAAAGAGGTCAAAACTCTTTCGCTTTTTTAAAGAAAGAAAATTTTTATTTAAAATAGAATTTTACATACAATCAAGATACAAAAATTTAACATAAAAGCAAAGATTAAATTTAATTTTCGACCAATAATTCAGTAATTAGATAAATCCCACGTAATAGATCCCAAAATCACACAACTCGTATTTTATTCCTTGTTGATACTCCTTATTATTTCACATGTAATGTAATTCTTTAACATTTATGGCAATGATTCATCAATTATCTTTTTACATTACTGAATAATGTTTCATTGTTTTATGGAGTCTTCATGGACGCTTCTGAATCTTTAACCCCAGCGGTTGGGCCTACCCCTTTAAATAAAAGAGGCTTAATTATACTTACGCTGGATATCATCTTGTTTGTATTGCTGCTTAAGTTTTTGCCTTATGGAGAGAAAGCAAACGCAGGTCTGGCATTAATGGCATTTGTTGGTGTGTTATGGCTGACTGAAGCCATTCACGTCACGATTACTGCACTGTGTATTCCAATTCTGGCCGTTGGTATGGGGTTGATGGGAACCAGTGACGCACTGAAATCTTTTGCAAACCCGATTATCTTTTTGTTTTTCGGTGGTTTTTCATTAGCAACGGCGCTACATATCCAAGGTCTGGACAGATTGATTGCTAACCGTCTGCTGATGGTTGCCCGTGGACGTTTGTCTGTAGCGGTAATGCTGATATTTTGTATTACAGCACTACTTTCAATGTGGATCAGTAATACTGCAACTGCTGCGATGATGCTGCCACTGGTTCTCGGTATTCTGGTAAATCTGGATATACGCTCTGAGCGTAATACCTTTGTGTTTGTACTGTTAGGAGTGGCATATAGTGCCAGTATCGGTGGATTGGGTACATTGGTAGGTAGTCCACCCAATGCCATCGCCGCCGCACAATTGGGCATGGATTTCATCACGTGGATGAAATACGGTGTGCCAATGGTCATTATTCTGATGCCTGTTATGGTTGGGGTGATATACATCATGTTGCGCCCAAATCTGAATCACAAATTTGATCTGGAACTGGAACAGTTGGAATGGAAGGGTAAACGTATTATTGCCATGATCATTTTCCTGCTGACCGTTGTGTGCTGGATTTTCAGTTCATTTATCAGCGACGCACTTGGTGGTGTGAAAGAGCTGGATACAATTATTGCAATAAGCGCGGCTATCCTGATTGGTATCACCGGTGTCTCAACGTGGTCACAGATTCAAAATAATACTGAATGGGGCGTGTTGATGCTGTTCGGAGGCGGTTTGACGTTGAGTGCTGTCTTGAAAGACTCTGGAGCCAGTGAAGTGATGGCGAATAGCATAGCGACGACTTTCGGTACAAGCTCATGGTTTATGATCATCGTTGCTGTTGCTGCGTTTATTATCATTCTGACAGAATTTTCCAGTAATACGGCAAGTGCTGCATTGCTTGTACCTATTTTTGCCACGGTTGCAGAAGCATTGGGAATGCCAGTCATGGTCTTGACCATGATTATTGGTATCGGTGCATCTTGTGCATTTATGCTGCCTGTAGCGACACCGCCTAACGCGATTGTTTACGGCTCTGGTTATATCAAGCAAGTGGAAATGGTCAAAGTGGGCATGGTGCTGAACGTGGCATGTATTGCCATTATTGCTGTGGTTGCCTGGTTCTTCTGGGTTTAATCACTCAATAAGTAAAATCGCCATCTTTATAGGTGGCGATTAAAATTGCAGATAAATCTGTTAAATTATTTATAAAGCAATTAAAGATATAATCTTCATCTTTCAGGCAGCAGTTTTATTCGTTACACTCACTCCAACTACCATTTTTATAAATATAAAATTAACTATGCTCTTGAGAATTTACTTCTTTTTATCGGTCATAAGTTATAACTTCATTGAATATTTTCAAAAATATCTTTAGAAATTTACTATCATTTATGTTGTAGGCGTTTTATTATTCATTTAAATGAGAATTATTACATGATTAAATGTATTTCTATTTTCACTTTGTTAATTTTATCTTTTTCTGTCAAAAGTATAGGGGATTTCAATATCCATACACTAAAATCTGACGATAATAAGGGTATTACTTATTATCTCTTTAAAAGAAACAACGGAAAATCTAAAAATTTATTAGTTCTCATTCAAGGGTCTGATTGTAAGAGTGCCATACGAAACAAAAACATGATAAAAAAATTTGGTCAGATTGTCCCTGAAAGTGATCTCTTACTGGTTGAAAAATATGGGCTTAATGAAAAATCATCGAGTCAGGATGATGTTGAAATAAAAAGTAATAATTGCCCTAAAACCTACATGTTAAATGATTCACCAAAAAAGAGAGTGTCGGACTATATTGCTGTCATTAGCCTCTTAAAGAAAAATTATAAGAAAGTTATTTTATTGGGTGGAAGTGAAGGTGCTATTATTTCCAATTTAGTGACAGCAAATTCGAATGTCAGCGATGTAACAATATCAATAAACGGTGGTGGTCGCTATTTTCGTGATGATGTCATTTACAGTGTAGAAAAAAATAATAACGAAAATGAATTAGATGGTAATCTCAGAGATTTGAATAAATTCTTTTCTGCGGTCAAAGAAAATAAACTACCCGAAGACTTTATCACTAGTGACCACGGAACTCGTTGGTGGCAAGAGTCATTATCCATTGATAATCAATCAGTTATATCATCAATACAATCACCTATGCTTATTATACAAAACATGAATGATATCAATGTAAATGTTAATGAATTCAACAAAATGTATCATCAGATTAATAATAAAAATATTACGTTTATGACCTATGAAAATCTTGACCATTTTTTTAAAAACAGAGAAAAAGAAGATGAATCATCAATGGTAATTGAAGACATTAAAAAGTGGTTAAATTATCATATTAAATAAATGTGATAATTATTATTAAACCAATAAGTAATGTAAATAATATCAAAGCGGTTTTAATTGTTCTCTATATTTGAATTAATAAATTAGTGATATTGAATCGCCACTTGTGAAGGTGGCGATTTTTTTCAGTTATTCTTATTGTTCGCCCATTACTCTTCTTTTGTGCTGATATAGATATTTTTCACTTCAGTGTAAGCATCCAATATCATTTTGTGAGTTTCACGCCCAAGCCCTGATTTTTTATAACCCCCAAATGGAGTATGGGCGGGCAGCTCGTGATAGGTATTAATCCACATACGACCCGTTTTCACTGCCTTAGCAACACGCAGGGCGCGGTTAATATCCTGTGTCCATACCGCTCCCGCCAGACCATATTCGGAGTCATTGGCCATTTCGATGACTTCTTCTTCATCACTGAATGGCATAACACACAGCACAGGCCCGAAAATTTCTTCCTGCGCAACCCGCATATCATTGGTCACATTAGTGAGGATCGTTGGCTGGATAAAAAAGCCATCATCATATCCTTCACCTGTTATGCGCTTTCCACCAGTCAGAACGGTTGCACCTTCCTGTTTTGCAAGGTCGATGTAAGCTAAAATAGTGTTCATCTGTTCTTCACTGACTTGGCTACCCATTTCAGTTTCTAACAGCATGGGATCACCCACCTTGACTGTTTCGAACACTGTTTTCAGTGAGTTCAGGAAT
The DNA here is from genome assembly GCF_900116635.1 of Xenorhabdus koppenhoeferi. Classification (GTDB taxonomy): domain Bacteria; phylum Pseudomonadota; class Gammaproteobacteria; order Enterobacterales; family Enterobacteriaceae; genus Xenorhabdus; species Xenorhabdus koppenhoeferi. The sequence continues at coordinate 139,308 of NZ_FPBJ01000001.1, forward strand.
TCATCGTGAATATCTTTATGCAAGAACAGGCGTGCACCGGATTCACAGGCTTGCCCTTGATTGAGCAAAATCGCGTTAGCAGCATATTTAACTGCTTTTTTCATATTGGCATCAGGGAAGACGATATTGGCAGACTTACCCCCTAATTCTAGAGTGGCAGGAATAAGTTTTTTTGCCGCTGCGGCAGCAACGTTGTATCCGACTTCTGTTGATCCGGTAAAGGCTACTTTGCTAATACCTTCATGGTCTAGGATTGCTTGGCCGACGACTGAGCCACGTCCTGTGACGATATTGACAACGCCCGCAGGCAGAACTTCATTCAGGATACGTCCCAGTTCAAGCAGAGTGATTGGAGTCAGGCTTGCGGGATTGATAATAATAGTATTACCTGCGGCAAGAGCAGGGGCAATTTTCCAGGCTGCCATTAATAATGGAAAGTTCCATGGAATAATTTGCCCGACGACCCCAATGGGTTCTCTAATCACCAGGCTAAGAGTATCTTTATCGATAATATCGGAGGCATCAGAATGCGCCCGGATCACTCCTGCAAAATAGCGGAAATGATCAATAGAAAAAGGAATATCAAAATTACGACATAGCGCTTGTGTTTTACCGCCATCCAGTGTTTCAAGAGCAATAAAGCGTTCCGCTTCAGCTTCCAGCAGATCGGCAATTTTCAGTAACAGAGATTGCCTTTCTACGGGAGAGATTTTGCTCCATTCAGGTAAGGCTTTTTGGGCAGCTTTAACGGCAAGTTCAATATCATCGACATTACCCGCTGCATATTCTGTCAGTAATTCACCTGTTGCCGGATTATAGCTTTTCATCGTATTTTTCGAAAGGCTATCAACCCACTGACCGTTAATCAACATCTTGTAAGATTTAGCGGGTAACAGTTCTTTTGCGATATCATGTAACTTTTTCATTATATTCTCCGGGTACTTTGTTTCTTGTATGCTAGGACATATATTCAAAAGTGATTATCGGATTAAGTCTTAATTTTCTAACAAAAATGAATCTAAATGTAAAAGAGGCTTATCAATAAATGAGGTTTACAAATCTTAACTTATTGTTATATCGAAATCCATTGGGAATATAAGTTAAATTAAAAATTAGAAATATATCAATTTAACTAGTTATTAATGCAGAGATAATTCAATAAAATAATAAATTAAACTGTTTCTATAAGGTAATTTTTTATTAGGTAAGCGTATATACACGATGGATTTCAAGTTGCATTGCAACGGCAAGAGAGCAAATCCCCGGGAGCATAGATAACTATGTGACCGGGGTGAGCGAGCGCAGCCAACAAAGAGGCAGTTTGAAAGACGAAGTGTATATACCCATCTTCTGCTATGATTATCTTATTCGTATCAGGCGGGGGTGATCATGAAAAAATTGTTGTTAATTTGTTTAGTGGGTTTTGTATTAACGGGATGTGATAATCAGCCTAAGATTGACGGCTCGAATGAAATAGCAGTAAAGACATCGATTGAAAAAATCCGAGATACTTTATCAGAAGATAAAAAACTAAAATTTGATGATTCATTGAATATTACTATGATTAATAGTATTGATTTTGATGAATTATTTAAGAATGATAAGAGCGGAAATATTCATCATAGTGATATTGAAAATTTAGAACAAAAATTCTACCGATCACTTCATGGGAAATCAGCAGATCAAATTATAGCGGAAGCTGAAGAACTCAAAGTAATGAGCATTGCTGCTGAATGAATTCGAAAGTTATACCCGTCGTCTTTCAAGTTGCAGCGCAACCAATAAAGCAGCATTTTGAAATTGATTGGATATAAATAAGATGCCCTGATGCTGGAGCATTTTACTGATTTTATTATTTGGGGAGTTTTAATTTTTCTCCACATTGGCGACAAATATAGCAACTTTTTCCTCTGAGGATTTTATTGTGTTGTCTGATTGTTAGCTCATGTTGCCGACAGTGACAACAATAAGTGAATATTTGGCTGCGAACAGAATTAACAGAGAACTGATGTGTCCGATTGGCTGATACTTTAAGCACTGTTTCCATGATAAAACGCCACTCTTTCCCGTGTGGGGCTGCTTGACCAAACTGATGATAAGTCAACAAATGGGCAAGTTCATGAGGAAGAACTTCATCAATGAATGCTTGCTGGTTTTCGATCAGCAAAATCGGATTCAGGCGGATTTCCCAATCTTGTAATCGGGCACAGCCCGCTATAGTGCCTCGTTGGCGATAGGTGACGCTAGGCTCAGGAAAAGCTTTTTGAAAAAAATTGCTTGCCTGTGCCAGTTTTTGTCGCATGGCGCGCATAACGGCTTGCTGTAAGAAGAGGGGAACTCTGACAGATTTCATCACGGCTGCATATTGTTTTTAGCTTACTTTTCAGGATTTATCTCTTATCTTTCAACTTGCTGTTTTGCAACTTAAAAGAGGATGATTATATTTCAAACTTTCATAATGAGCGGATCAAACTTAATTTAAACGGCCTGAGCCCGGTACAATATTGGGTTCAGGCCATATCAACCGCCATATAAAAAGTGTCCAATATATAGGGGTCACTTCAAGAACGCGGGCTTCATTGATTAGCAAAGGATTATTTCAAACCTGCTGATAAACGTAAAATTTCAGCTTTATCTGTTGCTTCCCACGGGAACTGCTCACGACCAAAATGACCGTATGCCGCAGTATCGCGATAGATCGGATGCAGCATATCCAGCATCTTGATCAGGCCGTAAGGTCGTAGATCAAAGAACTCACGCACTAATTGAATCAGAGTTGACGTTGGAACTTTCTCAGTGCCGAATGTTTCCACCATGATAGAGGTTGGCTCTGCAACTCCGATGGCGTAAGAAACTTGGATTTCACAGCGATCAGCCAGACCCGCTGCAACGATGTTTTTGGCAACGTAACGAGCAGCATAGGCAGCAGAACGGTCAACTTTAGAAGGATCTTTACCTGAGAATGCTCCACCACCATGACGAGCCATTCCACCGTAGGTATCTACGATGATTTTACGCCCAGTCAGACCACAGTCACCCATCGGGCCACCAATGACGAAACGGCCTGTTGGGTTAATGAAGTATTTGGTCATCGGAGTGAGCCATTCAGTCGGCAGTACCGGCTTGATGATTTCATCCATCACGGCTTCTTGCAGTGCTTTTTGATTGATGTCTTCGGAGTGCTGGGTTGAAAGCACAACGGCATCAATACCAACAATTTTGCCGTTATCGTACTGGAATGTTACCTGACTTTTCGCATCAGGACGCAACCACGGCAAGGTGCCGTTTTTACGGACTTCAGCCTGACGTTCAACTAAACGGTGTGCATATGTGATGGGTGCTGGCATTAAAACATCAGTTTCGTTAGTGGCATAACCAAACATCAAGCCCTGATCACCTGCGCCTTGCTCCAGAGGATCGGCCCGGTCAACACCTTGGTTGATATCAGGTGATTGTTTACCAATCGCGCTTATAACCGCACACGAGCTGGCATCAAAGCCCATATCAGAACTGGTGTAGCCTATTTCACGGACTGTACGACGAGTAATTTCTTCAATATCGACCCATGCACTAGTAGTGATTTCGCCACCAACCATGACCATGCCAGTTTTAACATAAGTTTCACAGGCAACACGAGCCTTGGGATCTTGTTCTAAAATCGCATCAAGGACGGCATCGGAAATTTGATCGGCAATTTTATCTGGATGTCCTTCTGAAACAGACTCAGAAGTGAAAAGATGTGTAGTCATTATATTTTATACCTTAAATATAATTTTGGTTTAAGGGCGGATGTTTTACCATCTAGATGGCTATTTTAAGGCACTCTTACTAAGGTTACCAGTCTTTTTAGTTTTAAATGTCTTTCATTATGTGACATCTTAATTTTCTTTTCTGAAAATGGGAGTGAATGCAGCCAACAAAGCTGCAATTTGAAGGTGATGCGTATAACTATCCTTACACTATCAACGTTTTTATAATTTAAGAGAATGCTGTTCACTGACATTTTTTAATGCGCAAGATACGTACGATAAAATAGTGCCTTGGGTTATTGACTACAGGTGAAGGCAAACTTCGACTCCATAAAGGAGACTACCATGAAAGATAATATCGCACGCAAAATGCGACAGACTTACAACATCGCATACTGGGGCGGCAACTATTACTATGTCAATGATCTGGGTAATGTCAGTGTTTGTCCAAATCCTGATTTACCGGAAACCCAAGTTGAACTCGCCTATCTGGTGAAGAAAGTTCAGGAAGAAAAAGAACAATTGCGTTTACCTGCACTGTTTTGTTTTCCCCAGATCTTGCAGCACCGCCTGCGTTCTATCAATGCGGCGTTTAAGCATGCCCGTGAATCTTATGGCTATAAAGGGGATTATTTTCTGGTTTATCCAATTAAGGTCAATCAGCAACGTCGTGTTATTGAAACACTGGCAAATGCTGATGAACCCGTTGGGTTGGAAGCAGGCTCCAAGGCAGAACTTATGGCGGTGCTGGCTCATGCTGGCATGACAGGTACTGTAATTGTCTGTAATGGCTACAAAGATCGTGAATATATTCGTCTGGCCCTGATCGGTGAAAAACTGGGATATAAAGTGTATCTGGTTATCGAGAAAATGTCTGAAATTGAGCTAGTGTTGGAAGAAGCCAAACGACTCAACGTGATCCCACGTTTAGGGGTACGGGCGCGTCTGGCATGTCAGGGTTCAGGCAAATGGCAGGCCAGCGGTGGTGAAAAATCCAAATTTGGTCTGGCTGCGTCACAAGTATTGCAATTGATTGAAACTCTGCGCTCTGCGGGTCGGTTGGACAGCCTGCAATTGCTACATTTCCATTTAGGTTCCCAGTTGGCAAATATCCGAGATATAGCAACAGGGGTACGTGAGTCTGCCCATTTTTATGTCGAGCTGTCTAAATTGGGTGTCAATATTCAGTGTTTTGACGTTGGTGGTGGATTGGGTGTTGATTATGAAGGTACACGTTCCCAGTCAGAATGCTCTGTTAACTATGGTTTGAATGAGTACGCAAATAACGTTATATGGGGTATTGGCGATGCTTGTGAAGAGCACGGACTTCCCCATCCAACGGTTATTACTGAATCTGGTCGTGCATTGACAGCTCACCATACGGTTCTGGTTTCCAATGTCATTGGGGTGGAACGTAACGAGTTCACCGAAACAACACCACCGACAAAAGATGCTGCACGTCCATTGACCAGTTTATGGAATACATGGCTGGAAATGCAGTCTGACGGTAGCTGCCGTTCACTGCGTGAATGGCTCCATGACAGCCAGTTTGATCTGCATGATGTTCATACCCAATATTCCCATGGCATACTAAATCTGTCAGAACGGGCATGGGCAGAAGAACTGTACTTAAATATCTGTCGCCACATTCAGCAGGATCTTGACCCAAGCAACCGTGCCCATCGTCCTATCATTGATGAATTGCAGGAACGTATGGCGGATAAACTCTACGTTAATTTTTCGTTGTTCCAGTCTATGCCCGATGCGTGGGGGATTGATCAGCTATTCCCCGTCCTGCCAATTGAAGGGCTGGATAAGCCGCAGGATCGCCGCGCTGTTCTGTTGGATATCACCTGTGATTCAGATGGTACTATTGATCATTATGTCGATGGCGATGGTGTAGCAACAACAATGCCAATGCCGGCTTATGATCCGGATAACCCGCCATTGATTGGCTTCTTTATGGTAGGCGCATATCAGGAAATTCTGGGTAATATGCACAATCTGTTTGGTGATACAGCAGCCATTGATGTTTACGTTTCAGAAAATGGTGAAGTAACTTATCAGCAGAGCGAAGAGGGTGATTCTGTTGCCAATATGCTCCAATATGTCAAACTGGAGCCGCAAGTATTGCTGACCCGCTTCCGTGATCAGGTGAAATCAACCGACTTGGATGAAGGTTTGCAAGCGCAATTCCTGCAAGAGTTTGAAAGTGGCCTTTATGGTTACACTTATTTAGAAGATATAGCCCTGATTGGTCATTGACCTTCATTAATAGTCATTCTGAGTCAAGATAGTTATTTGATTTCGAATGACTATTTTTTATTGAGGTAAGAATATCACCTCTGTAATGATGACACAAAATTAGTGTGTCACATCGTCCGTGGAGTGAGATATCGTTATCATTTGTTTGTATTTCAGCTTGTTGTTTAAACTTACCTTATGAATGTAAAAACGCCCTGTCAGCTTAACCAGACAGGGCGTTTGCTAATTTTAATCAGAAAATGATTATTTATTCGGACGCATTGCCGGGAACAGGATAACGTCACGGATAGTGTGGCTGTTAGTGAACAGCATTACCATACGGTCGATACCAATACCTAAGCCTGCTGTTGGTGGCAAGCCGTGTTCCAATGCAGTAATGTAATCTTCGTCGTAGAACATTGCTTCGTCGTCGCCTTCGTCTTTTTGACGAACTTGCTCCGCAAAACGTTCAGCCTGATCTTCTGCGTCGTTCAGCTCCGAGAAACCGTTACCAATTTCACGGCCCCCAATGAAGAACTCAAAACGATCAGTAATGAATGGGTTGTCGTCGTTACGGCGTGCCAGAGGAGAAACTTCTGCCGGATATTCTGTTATGAATGTCGGCTGAATCAGATGGCTCTCTGCGGTTTCTTCAAAGATCTCACACTGAACACGGCCCAAGCCCCAACTTTTTTCAACTTCAATACCCAGAGATTCAGCGATAACAACTGCTTTATCCATATCATCCAGATCCACCATATTGGTTTCTGGTCGATATTTGCAGATTGCTTCTTTCATGGTCATTTTGGTGAAAGGTTTACCAAAATCGAACTCTTGTTCACCGTATTGCACCAATGTTGTTCCCAGAACTTCCTGAGTTAAAGTGCGGAACAAATCTTCGGTCAGTATAATCAGATCTTGGTAATCGGCGTAAGCCATATAGAGTTCCATCATGGTGAACTCTGGGTTATGGCGTGGTGAAACACCTTCGTTACGGAAGTTACGGTTGATTTCGAAAACGCGCTCGAAACCACCAACAACCAGACGTTTCAGATACAGTTCCGGCGCAATACGCAGGTACATGTCGATGTCCAGCGCATTGTGATGCGTGATAAATGGACGTGCACTTGCACCACCAGGGATCGCCTGCATCATTGGGGTTTCAACTTCCATGAAATCTTTTTTGGCCATGAAGTTACGCAATGCAGACATCACACGGGAACGGATCTGGAATGTCTTGCGTGATTCATCATTCGAGATCAAATCCAGATAACGCTGGCGATAGCGGGTTTCTTGATCCGCCAGACCGTGGAATTTATCCGGCAGTGGACGCAGTGCTTTAGTCAGCAAACACAGTTCAGTACAGTGAATCGAAAGTTCACCCGTTTGAGTTTTGAACAGTTTTCCACGTGCACCTAAAATATCACCCAAATCCCATTTCTTGAACTGAGTGTTGTAAATGCCTTCTGGCAGGTCATCACGGGAAACGTAGATCTGGATTCGGCCACCCACGTCTTGCAAAGTTGCAAAAGATGCCTTGCCCATGATACGACGAGTCATCATACGACCCGCAACGGTCACTTCAATGCCCAGCTCTTCCAACTCTTCCTTAGTCTTGCCATCGTATTTTGCATGCAGATCTTCGGAAATATTTTCACGACGAAAATCATTTGGGAAAGCAACGCCGTCGCTACGCAGTATAGCCAGTTTTTCACGGCGAGTTTTCAGTTCGTTATTTAAGTCGGGAGCCTGTTCAGTTCCCTGCTGTTGTTGTGACATTTTAGTTCCTCATAGACCAGCTTTTAAGCTTGCTTCAATGAATTTGTCCAAATCACCATCCAGCACAGATTGCGTATTGCGGGTTTCAACACCAGTACGCAGGTCTTTAATGCGGGAATCGTCCAGAACGTAAGAGCGGATTTGGCTACCCCAACCGATATCCGATTTATTCTCTTCCATTGCTTGTTTATCAGCATTTTTCTTCTGTATTTCCAGTTCATACAGTTTTGCTTTCAACTGTTTCATTGCCTGGTCTTTGTTTTTATGCTGAGAACGGTCGTTCTGACATTGGGTTACGATACCAGTCGGTACATGGGTGATACGTACCGCAGATTCGGTTTTGTTGACGTGCTGACCACCAGCACCAGAGGCGCGGTATACATCAATACGTAAATCAGCGGGGTTGATTTCGATATCAATATCATCATCCACTTCAGGGTAGATAAAAGCTGAACTGAACGATGTATGACGGCGACCACCTGAGTCAAACGGGCTTTTACGTACTAAGCGATGAACACCCGTTTCGGTACGCAACCAACCGTACGCATATTCACCTATGATCTTGATGGTTGCCGATTTCAGTCCAGCAACGTCACCATCAGATTCTTCGATGATTTCAGTCTTGAAGCCCTTGGATTCCGCCCAGCGCAGATACATACGCATTAACATGCTGGCCCAGTCCTGTGCTTCTGTACCGCCAGAGCCTGCCTGAAGATCAAGATAACAATGTGCGCTATCATATTCACCAGAAAACATACGACGGAATTCCAGTTGACCAAGTTTTTCTTCTAGCTGCGCCAGTTCATCAACTGCTTCATTGAAAGTTTCTTCGTCATCCATTTCAACTGCCAGTTCCAGCAGACCATTCACGTCTTCCAATCCCTGAACAAGCTGGTCAATCGTTTCTACGATACCTTCCAGTGATGAACGCTCTTTGCCCAACGCCTGTGCCCGTTCCGGCTCATTCCAGACATCAGGCTGCTCCAGTTCAGCATTAACTTCTTCTAAGCGTTCTTTCTTGGCATCATAGTCAAAGATACCCCCTCAGAACTGCTGTCCGCTCAGACAGGTCCTGAATGTGATTTTTTACCGGATTAATTTCAAACATATTTCGTGTCTTATACGTTGTGTATTATGAGTAAATGATGGCCGCATAGATCTTTTCGAACCGCGTATTCTAACGGATCTGCCAAAGGGTTTATAGCATTTCTCAGATTTGCTACACAATCAAACGGCCAAAGGCCAAATGTGCTGGATCAAAAGCTGGACATCACGATTACCGCGAAATTCGTTAATATCCAATTTATAGGCCAATTCTACTGTTTTGATGCTATTATCCGGCCAGATATTAGCATCAATATTAAATGCGATACCGTCTAACATTGGCCCACCATTTAATGGCTCAAGCATCACTTTGAGATGTTTTTCTCCAACGATGCGTTGTTGCAGAAGTTTAAATTTGCCGTCAAAAATCGGTTCTGCAAATGCCTGCCCCCAAGGACCGCCATCACGCAGGATTTCAGCCATTTCTAGCGATAGTTCCCCTAATGCCAATTCGCCATCGCTCCAGACCACACCTTCAAGTTGGGCAATATCAAGCCAATCCGCCACCAGCTCGGAAAAATAACGCTGAAATAGGTCAAATTTATCTTCTTCAATCGATAACCCTGCTGCCATAGCATGACCACCAAATTTCAGTATCAATCCTGGATGCAGAGTATCAAGATGCTCAAGCGCATCTCGAATATGCAAGCCATTCACGGAACGACCAGAGCCTTTTAATGTCCCGTCTCCAGCAGGAGCGAAGGCAATGACTGGGCGGTGGAAGCGTTCTTTAATGCGCGAGGCTAAAATCCCCACTACGCCCTGATGCCATTCTGGATGGTAAATCGCCAGGCCATAAGGTAATTGGGTATGGGTTCGCTCGATTTTATCGCAAATTTGCAAGGCTTCTTGCTGCATGCCCTGTTCAATTTCTCGGCGAGTTTGGTTCAAACCATCCAGCTCACAAGCAATCTGACGGGCTTGCAGCATATCGTCTGTCAACAATAATGCCACGCCGACAGACATATCATCCAGACGTCCCGCAGCGTTTAACCGTGGTCCCAATGCAAACCCTAAGTCACTGGCAACCAATTTAGTCGGTTCCCGTTTGGAAACCTCGAGCAGTGCCCGTATTCCCGCACAGCAACGTCCTGCCCGAATACGGTTTAATCCTTGATATACAAAGATGCGATTATTGGTATCGAGGGGAACCACATCAGCTACGGTACCCAATGCGACTAAATCCAGTAATTCCGCCAGATTGGGCAATGGAAGGCCTTGTTGTTCAAACCAAGCCAACTTACGCAATTCCGCCCTGAGCGCGGACATCAGATAAAATGCAACGCCAACACCCGCCAACGCCTTGGAAGGAAAGGAGCAATCAACTAAATTGGGATTGATGATAGCGTCTGCTGCTGGCAATGTTTCACCTGGTAAATGGTGGTCAGTGACAATGACTTTGATGTCGTGTTGATGTGCCGCAACCACACCATCATGGGAGGAGATCCCATTATCCACCGTGATAATCAGATCAGTACCTTTTTTGATGACTTCATCGACAACCTGAACGCTTAACCCATAACCGTCATCAAAACGATTCGGAACGAGATAATCAAGATTACGATATCCCATTGTCCGCAAAGCACGAATGCATAACGCGGTACTGGTCGCACCATCTGCATCAAAGTCACCGACAATGACAATGCGCCAATGTTCATGCAATGCGGTTATAAGCAATGAAACAGCTTGTTCAATGCCATTAAGGGACTGGTAATTGAGTAACCCCTTTGCACTTCGTTCTAACTCATCAGCCTGACATATACCACGCGTGGCGTATAAGCGACGCAATAATGGATGAATAGTGCTGGGAAGATGGTCGGAATCCGCCACCAATCGGCGACGGAGTTGTGTTTCTCTATTCACTGGTTTTTATTCTGCTTACTTTTATGCACTGAAATGAAAGGAATTATCGGTTATTCACCCTATTTTTCCAGTATTGCCAACAAATCTTTTGACGGCAGATAACCACTGATTACACTGCCATCATTGAGAACAATCGCAGGTGTGCCCTGAACACCAAATTGCAAGCCTAACTGATACTGTTTCGCTATATCAATTTTGCACTCTTTGACAGGAGAAACCTTTTCACCTTTGAAAACAGCATTCAGTGACTTGTTTGGTGTCGCACTGCACCAAATGGATTGCATATCTTTGGCTGATTGGTGTTGTAAGCCATGACGAGGATACGCCAGATAACGGACAGTGATCCCCATGTCGTTATATTCCTGCATATTTTCATGCAACTTTCGGCAATAACCACAGGTAATATCAGTAAACACAGTCACAACATGTTTTTCTTTCGGTGCCTTGTAAATGATCATTTGATTTTTCAGGGCATCCAGCTTTTTAACCAGAATCTGATTACTGACATTTTTCGGTGTATTCCCACTAATATCATAAAGTGGTCCTTGCAGCAGATATTTACCATCATTAGACATATAAATAATGCCCTGCTCAGTTAAAATTGTACTGATGTCAGAAAGTTGTGATGGTGTGATACTTTCTGCTTTTAGCCCCATTTTGGACAGTGATTTGTTGATGGCGCTTTCATCAGCAAAAGCATTAGTGGCAAAAGCAGTCAATAGTAAGGAAAGGCAAAATGCAATTTTATTCATTAGTTGTTCCTTTATTTCCATCTTTCTTCGCAGTTACCCGCGAGGATGATGTTGTTGGTGCAGCATCTTAAGACGTTCAGTCGCTACATGAGTATAAATCTGAGTAGTGGAAAGGTCGCTATGACCCAATAACATTTGCACAACACGTAAGTCAGCACCATGATTAAGTAAATGTGTCGCAAAAGCATGGCGCAGAACATGAGGTGATAAACGTTCAGCATCAATTCCTGCCAATATGGCATAGTGTTTTATCCGATGCCAGAAAGTCTGGCGTGTCATCTGAGTTCCCCGCTTACTGGGAAAAAAAACATCGGATACAGAGCCATTCAATAACCACGAGCGCCCATATTCCAGATATTTTTCCAGCCAGTAAACGGCCTCTTCTCCTAAAGGTACTAATCTTTCCTTATTTCCCTTACCTATTACCCTGACAACACCCTGGCGCAAGTTCACATCTGATAATGTCAGACCAACCAGCTCTGAGACTCGCAATCCACAAGCATAAAGCACTTCAAACATTGCTTTATCCCGCAGTTCAATCGGTTGGTCAGTCAAAGGGGTGTTGAGTAAATCCTCAACTTGCTTTTCACTTAAGTCCTTAGGGAGTCGTTTAGGCAATTTAGGCGCAGATAATAACGCAGTTGGATCATCTTCCCGTATTTTTTCCCGATAAAGATACTGGAACAACCGCCGCATTGCACTCAACAATCGTGCTGAACTACTTGCTTTATAGCCGCCATCTACCCGGTCAGCCAAAAATGCTTGTAGTTCTATAGACTGAACAGAAAATACATCATGACCATAATTCACCAACCAGTTATTCAAGGCTTGTAAATCGAGCCGATAAGAAGCTAAGGTATTTTCAGCCAGATCTTTTTCCAGCCAAATGGTATCCAGAAATTGTTCTATCAGGGGATTTGTTAATGGATGCTGTTCCAATGAATGATTTTCCAATGTGTGGTTTTCTGATAGGGAATTTTCTGATATATGGTATTTTTGTGGCACAACCCCTCCTTTCTGTCTGCGCCTTCCGATCGGCTATTATGCCTGAAAAAGCGATTATTCTGTTACAGTACAGCCACTGATATTCGACACTCCCGATAAATAATGATGAAAATTGGTCTCTTTTACGGCTCCAGTACATGCTATACAGAGATGGTAGCAGAAAAAATACGCGATATACTCGGTGAAGATCTGATCGACTTACATAATGTCAAAGATTGTGATCCTCAATTGATGGAAGAATATTCTGTCCTGATTCTCGGTATTCCCACCTGGGATTTTGGAGAGTTGCAGGAAGATTGGCTGACCATTTGGGATCAACTTCCATCACTGAATTTGACAGGGAAAATTGTTGCCATGTATGGCATGGGCGATCAAATTGATTACAGCGAATGGTTTCTGGATGCCCTAGGAATGCTGTATCACCTTTTACTTCCTACAGGCGTGCAGTTTATCGGCTTCTGGCCGATTGAAGGTTATGAATTCACCAGTCCAAAGCCACTAACCGAAGATGGCAAACAGTTTGTCGGCCTTGCCCTGGATGATGTGAACCAGTTTGAAGAGACTGATGAGCGTTTGAATCAATGGTGTATGCAGATATTGGCAGAAATGGAAGCACTATTTTAACATCACTTAAGCTTTCTTAAGCGTTCAATGCGAGCCTGAAAGTAATCCAGATAAAGTAGCCATAATGCTGCTTTATCTGGTTACTTGCAATCGACAGAAATTTTAATAAGAGTGGCTTTATAAACTACGTCATTTTCAGCAGCAAACACAGCAATACCTATGACGGACTTGCCCGCTTTCAATGTGCCCTGATTCAGGTCTTCATCAACCGTATCCAGCCTAAATTCTTTTTTGTCAGAAGAGTAAGCTTTCAGACAATGTGGAAACCTTCATATAAGTCCCTTCTTTAGAGGTTGAAATCATCGTAGTAACTGTACGTATGCAAGATACAGTCTTAATTATAAGACTACCATTACCAAGTTATTATTATAAACATATTGTTCACAAATATACTGGCATTAATTTACAACTAATAAATATATAAGAAAATGTAAATCCTATTTGCGAAATTAATTCACTACCATAAAAAATTGAGGAATATGTGCTAATGCTTAAATTATTTAACAATTAAAACCAACAATAATTTTAAAAAAATTAACAATATGTATACCAACATATTTGTTATAAATCCCATACAATAATGATGGGGAAAATTTAATATCAAAACCACATCGCATAATTTTATCTGTTTTGCTTTCTTTTTCATTATCATTAGAGGGATCACCAAAACAAAATATATAGCGCTAATGCGGTTTCATTCACTACAGTTGTCTCTAAAAGAGTCCTAGTAAACTAGCTCAGGCTACAGTAATTTAATTAAAACCGAATCACTCATGTCTATAATATAGTCAAAATTAAGTCACTTAGCAGTGCTTGACATCATAAAAGTGCTATGTTATCTATATATTTAACAGTCACATAAACAATTTTTTTATATTTAGACATAATCATAGAAAATGCTTATATAGTTACTTATCTTGGATTAAGGTATTAGCACCTCAATTTTCCGGTATGTTTATAAGGATATTATGGAGAGAAAATAAACTTGATAATTTAATTAAAGCAGTTAAGAAAACGTAACAGCGGAAATCAACGCTGCAATTTATATTAGTAGTCATTTCAATAAACATCAACATAATGGGAAAATACAATGGTTGAAAATACAGTGGTTATGAAACCCGTAACAACTTCGAGTGTAATACAATTAACGCCTGATGATAGAGGTGGATACCCACCCGTTGAAAAGCAAATAGCGGGAGATATAATACGTGTACTAAACTTTAGGCAAACAGATAAAGGTCATACAGCATTGTATGGAATTGAATATCGAGCTAAGAAAGTAATAATAGCATATGCTTTAGCGGTAAGTGGTATTCATAATGTCTCTCAACTTCCAGAGGACTATTATAAGAATAAGGATACCACAGGTAGAATTTATCAAGAATACATGTCTAATCTTTCATTTGCACTATTGGGTGAGAATGGTGATCAACTTTCTAAAACTATGGCAAATGATTTTATCCAGTACGAACGGGATATTGAAGGTAAAAAACCTGAAAATACCTGGGATATTCCTGATCTTGAGAATAAACCATTGAAAGATTATTCAGATGAAGATAAATGGTTAGCACTATATTTTTTTGCTTTACAAGAACTTCCAATGGAGGCCAATCAACAATCAAATACCGAAAGATTTTTAAAATTAATTGATGTTTTCCTTATCTTATCTCCTATAAGATCACTGGGAAAAAGTTTTTTTTCAAAAAAAATTTATAATAGTCTAAACACTAAATCATTAGAGAATTTTTTGGGGAGAGAAAAACTTTCTAAACCTTTCTTCCGACCACCGCAGAAGTTACCTGATGGCAGAACAGGCTACTTGGCCGGTCCAACAAAAGCACCTAAATTGCCAACAACGTCTTCTACAGCAACAACGTCTACAGCAGCTCCATCTAATTGGAGAGTTAGTTTGCAAAAACTTAGAGATAACAAATCCAGAAATGCATTTGATAAAATGGATGATGCTGCAAAACAAAAATATAGTTCATTTATAAAAGAGGTGCAAAAGGGTCATGATCCACGTACAGCAGCAACAAGTATTGGTACAAAAAGCGGCAGTAACTTCGAAAAACTGCAAGGTAGAGATTTATATAGTATAAGACTAAGCCAAGAACACAGGGTGACATTCTCCATGAATAATACTGACCAAATAATGGAGATCCAAAGTGTTGGAACTCATTACCAAAATATATAACCTGATTTATAATAGCAATAAGACGTAAGATAAATATGGAAGGTTGTAATTCTATTGCACCTCCTCAAAGGTGACCGCCCAGACGGTCACCTAATTCGCTAATAAAACAGCTTATTGTCATTCGCCAGTCCAGCAATTCCCCACACACAGGAATAATACAGTCAGATTCTCATGATCTTTCTGCCTTTTCTTTCCACAATTCTGTATTACGCATAATCTGGCTAAAACTACGCCAATCTTCAACCGACATACTATCCGATGCCACCCATAATCGAATATCAGGCGGGAGGAAAAAACTTTCCGCTTGTTTAAAGGGACGCAGTGTGAGCATTATTCCATAACGGCTAAGCCACGGTGGCTGAATAATTTTCCATCTTTCTTTTTGCCAGTGCACCTTATTGCCACGAAACAGTATAAGTTTTCCCTGGCACTGCATGATATTTCTCTGGCTCCTTATCCAACTTGCTACTGTGGAGATAATAATCAGTGGCAGAAGCCATACATAAAAACTATTGGCAAACCAGGGCGTTAATAGAGCAGCCAAGGCAATTACTCCATGCACGCCAGAGGAAAACAGGCGGGTTCGGAGAGATACTCTCAGTTCACTGTGCCACAGGGCCACGAGCTTGGTTTCTGCTCTGAATCAATTGCACCATACGGAAAAGCGCATCATCTTCCGGACGGCCATGATTCATCAGCCAATTGAAAAGATCAGGATCAGGGCATTCCAGCAAACGAACAAAAATGCGCTTTTCATCATCACTCAATGAGTCATATTCATATTCAAAAAATGGCATGATAGAAATATCCAGTTCACGCATCCCGCGACGACATGCCCAGTGAATACGTGCTTTATTACCAATATCCATGTTTAAAAAGTCTCTTTATCATTTTCATCAGGCAGGATTATCAACGATTCTGTCTTGTTTTTCATTAATTGCTACACTTGAATTACTGGATATATCGACAAGATGCGAAGCATATCGCAACAACTCAACAAGATATCCAATAAATGCCGAGTTGCCATACAGCCAACAAGACTACAATTTGATAGATAGAGAGTATAAATAACGGGAATAACCTCTTTGCATAAGTCTACTTCTCTTTTACCATTAGA
Source organism: Xenorhabdus koppenhoeferi (assembly GCF_900116635.1). Lineage (GTDB taxonomy): Bacteria > Pseudomonadota > Gammaproteobacteria > Enterobacterales > Enterobacteriaceae > Xenorhabdus > Xenorhabdus koppenhoeferi. The sequence continues at coordinate 155,739 of NZ_FPBJ01000001.1, forward strand.
TTTATTTCTCAGATAGTTTACTGGCAGGAGTTGCTATGGCTTACCAAATTCCGTTTTCTGCACAATCACCATCCCCTTCTGCAATACTTCCCCTGACTTTAATTTCCCTTGATGATTGGGGAATAGTGACTGCCATTGGTGCTGACACACAAAAATATCTGCAAAGCCAAATTACAGCAGATATTAACTCCCTGAATGAGAGCCAACACGTGTTGGCTGCACATTGTGATGCGAAAGGAAAGATGTGGAGTAATTTTCGGCTGTTCCAACGTGGTGAAGGTTTTGCCTATATTGAGCGCCGTTCATTATTGGAAACGCAATTAACTGAATTGAAAAAGTATGCCGTGTTTTCCAAAGTAACCTTTACCAAAGATGAAGAAAGTATCTTGCTCGGCGTAGCCGGAACAAGTAGCCGGGAAGCGCTTTCTGCGCTCTTTCCAATCCTGCCCGATGCTGAATCCCCTGTTATTCAACACGAAACCACAACGCTTCTCCACCTGGCACTTCCTGCCGAACGTTTCCTTATCATCACAAACAAAACAACTGCGACCCAATTAGCCGAAATATTAGTCGAGAAGTTTCAGTCACAATTAAATGACAGTCAGCAATGGCTTGCGCTGGAGATTGAAGCAGGGTTTCCTGTGATTGATGCTGTCAATAGCACACAATTTATTCCGCAAGCAACAAACCTTCAGGCAATCGAAAACAGTATCAGCTTTAAGAAAGGCTGTTATACCGGTCAGGAAATGGTCGCCCGAGCCAAATATCGCGGAGCAAATAAACGAGCCATGTACTGGCTGGCGGGTAGTGCTTCTTCGCTACCCACCGCAGGTGATGATTTAGAATGGCAATTGGGCGATAAATGGCGTCGGACAGGTTCTGTGCTAGCGGCGGTTAAACTGGCTGATGGTTCAGTCTGGATACAAGTTGTCATGAACAATGATATGGAAGCAGGCAGTGTATTTAGAATCCGTGAAGATAAAGGTAATACTCTGACGATCCAAGCACTGCCTTATTCATTAAATGAAGAACAATAATTATTGAGGTTTTTGTATGTCATTAACTGTACCTCCTGTTGATTTCGGTCCTTTTACCGATGTTATTGCGTTTATCATGGAACTGGACAAATTAAAATCTGTCCATCGCAAAACGAAATTACTGAACAATGAGCGCCATGAAAATTCTGCTGAGCATAGCTGGCATTTTGCTCTTGCAGTTATCGGCTTTGCGCCTTATGCCGGAGATGTGAATATCAGCCGTGTCGTGCAGATGGCTCTAATTCATGACATTGTTGAAATCGATGCTGGAGATGTCATTGTTTTCGATCTGGCCGCCCGTGAAGCTATCCAAGAACAAGAAATAAAAGCAGCCAATCGTATTTTTGGTATGCTTCCTGATGCCCAAAAAGAGTATTTTCTGGAACTTTGGCACGAATACGAAGACGCTATCACGCCTGAGGCGCTGTTTGCCAAAACTCTCGACAGGATAATGCCTATGTTTATGAATCTGTATAACCACGGTCAGAGTTGGGTTGAGAATGACATTCGCTTTGAACAAGTTTACAACCTGCTGCATTTTATTTCTGAAAGTTATCCTGAACTCTGGAAGTACCTGCTGCCACAATTGGAAGCAGCAAAAGAAAAAGGCTGGCTAAAATAATTCTCCCATCTTTATCTTCTAATTAAGCTGTCAGATATCATCTCTGACAGCTTCAATTTATAGTGTTTTTATTCCATTAAATTACCTGCTTACAGCCCGGATTTGAATCCCATCGAACCCAAATGGGCTGAAGCAAAATAATTTATTTATTATTAACGATAGTCATCAATCGGTGCGCACGAACAATGTAAATTGCGGTCACCATAAACATCATCAAGACGTTTAACTGTCGGCCAATATTTATTGGCTTTGGTTTCTACTGTCGGGAAAACAGCAATTTCACGGCTGTATGCGTGGTTCCAGTCAGAAACCAGTTCAGTCTGAATGTGTGGTGCATTAACCAATGGATTGTCCTCCAAAGGCCATTCCCCTTTCGCCACTTTGCTGATTTCTTCCCTAATTGCCAACATAGCATCAATAAAGCGATCGATTTCCACTTTGCTTTCTGATTCTGTTGGTTCAACCATCAAGGTGCCCGCTACAGGGAATGACATGGTTGGTGCATGGAAACCATAATCAATCAAACGCTTGGCGATATCCATCTCACTGATGCCGAACTCTTCTTTCAACGGACGAATGTCCAGAATACATTCGTGGGCAACATAACCACCGCGTCCGGTATAGAGGATCTCGTAAGCCCCTTTCAGGCGAGCAGCAATGTAATTTGCATTCAAGATCGCAACTTGGCTGGCTTTTTTCAGCCCTTTTGCTCCCATCATGCGAATGTACATCCAGCTAATTGGCAAAATGGAAGCACTGCCAAATGGTGCGGCAGATACTGCGCCCAATGTGGATATGCCATCCATTTCTACTACTGAATGCCCCGGTACAAATGGCGCAAGGTGTTTTTTCATGCCAATCGGTCCCATGCCCGGGCCACCGCCGCCATGAGGAATGCAGAAGGTTTTATGCAGGTTCAGGTGTGAAATGTCCGCGCCAATAAAACCCGGGGTAGTAATACCCACTTGGGCATTCATGTTCGCACCATCAAGATAAACCTGACCACCGTGTTGGTGAATGACATCACAAATTTCACGGATGGTTTCTTCATATACGCCATGAGTTGATGGGTAAGTCACCATGATACAAGCAAGGTCATCACGATGTTTTTCTGCTTTTTCACGTAAATCAGTCAGGTCAATGTTGCCTTCGTTATCGCAATTCACGACAACAACGGTCATACCCGCCATATGTGCGGAAGCCGGGTTTGTACCATGAGCTGAACTTGGGATTAAGCAAATATGGCGATGTTGTTCACCACGGCTGGCGTAATATCGGCGGATCGCCAGTAAACCAGCATATTCTCCTTGCGCGCCCGAATTTGGCTGCATGCAAAATGCATCATATCCGGTTAACAGCACTAACCAGTGGGAAAGTTGACTGATCAGCTGATGATAACCCTGCGCCTGATCTTGTGGGCAGAATGGGTGCATGTCGGTGAATTCCGGCCATGTGATCGGCGTGATTTCCGCAGCCGCATTCAGTTTCATGGTGCATGAACCTAATGGGATCATTGCCTGATTCAAAGCCAGATCTTTACGTTCCAGACTGTGCATATAACGCATCATGTCAGTTTCGCTGTGATAACGGAGGAAGTTATCGTGCGTTAGGATCTTATCATGACGCAGCATGGAGGCGGGAATGGATTGGCTGCCTGCCGCTATTTCGCTATCGAGTGTCTCGATATCCAATATCGAATCAGTACCCGTCAAGACTTGAAATAAGGTTACTAAATCATCGCGGCTGGTTCTTTCACTCAATGACACACCAACAGCATCCAGAAGATCGGTACGCAGGTTGATTTGCGCTTTCTCCGCTCTTGCCAATACCTGAGCTTTATCTGCAACTTCAACGGTCAAGGTGTCAAACCATGTTTGGTGGCGCAGTGTAATGCCTGCTTTTTGCAAACCAGCAGCCAGAATATCAGCCAGGCGGTGAATGCGGTTAGCAATACGTTTCAGGCCTTCAGCCCCATGATAAACCGCGTACATACCCGCAATATTTGCCAACAATACCTGAGAGGTACAAATATTGGAGTTCGCCTTTTCACGACGGATGTGCTGCTCACGTGTCTGCATCGCCATGCGCAGTGCTCTGTTACCGGCTGCGTCACGGGAAACACCGATAATACGTCCCGGCATGGAACGCTTGAATTCATCACGGCAGGCAAAGAAAGCTGCATGAGGACCACCATATCCCATCGGAACCCCGAAACGTTGAGCAGAACCAAATGCAATATCAGCACCTTGTTTGCCCGGTGCTGTCAGCATAACTAATGCCATGAAATCTGTTGCAACGCTGACTATGATTTTGCGGTCTTTCAATTCCGCGATCAGGTCACTGTAGTCGTGAACTTCTCCCGTTGTACCAATTTGTTGCAACAGAGCACCAAAAATGCCTTCCAGTTCCAGCACTTTTTCCGCTTTATCAACAATGACCTCAAATCCAAATGTTTCAGCACGGGTACGTACAACATCCAATGTTTGTGGATGAATGTCATCTGCCACGAAAAAACGCTCAGCCTTTTTCAATTTGCTGATTCGTTTTGCCATTGACATGGCTTCCGCCGCTGCAGTTGCTTCATCCAAAAGAGATGCTGAAGCGAGATCCAAACCTGTCAGGTCAATCGTCACTTGCTGGAAGTTTAGCAGGGCCTCCAATCGACCTTGAGAAACCTCCGGTTGGTAAGGCGTATATGCGGTATACCAGCCTGGATTCTCCAGTAAGTTACGCAAAATAACCGGCGGGAGTATTGATGGTGCATATCCCATACCGATATAAGATTGATAACACTGGTTCTGACTCGCTATCGCTTTCAATTCAGCCAGTGCTTGTTGTTCTGTCGCACTTTCACCGATTGCTGGTGGCTCTGACAATGCAATATTGCTGGGAACAATTTTATTTGTCAGATCATCAAGAGAATTTGCGCCAACTGCCACCAGCATGTCTGCTTGCTGTTCAGCAGAAGAACCAATGTGGCGACGAATGAATTCGCCTTGATTTTCAAGTTGGATTAGTGTCTGAGTCATTGATAATAATTTCCTGAAACTAGCTAAAAAATGGCTAACAAAAAAACGCCCCATTCACAACGTGATATAGGGCGATAAAAAATAATTATTCGTCTTCCAAGAGTGATTGATAGCTTTCAGCATCAAGCAAATTAGTCAGTTCACTCTCATCAGTAATTTTGATGCGGAATAACCAACCTTCGTTATAGGGTTCACTGTTCACTAACTCAGGGGAACCTTCCAGGTCGGGGTTAACTGCAATAACTTTACCACTTAACGGTGCATAAATGTCAGAAGCGGCTTTCACTGATTCCACAACTGCACAATCATCACCATTAGTTACTTCTGTACCGATTTCAGGCAAGTCAACAAAAACCATATCACCCAATAGTTGCTGGGCATGTTCAGTAATGCCTACTGTGTATTCACCATTGCCTTCCGAACGAATCCATTCATGTGATTCTGTATATTTTAATTCTGCTGGTACATGACTCATCGCCGCTATCTCCTTGTTCTTTATTGATTAATCAAAAAATTACAACTATCAAGACATTAGTTGAAAAATCACTCTACGAGAGATTTTCCCATTCGCACAAAACCGGGTTTAACAACCTTAACGGGCATTTCACGATTACGAATTTGGACAATCGCCTGTTCGCCAATACCTTGCGGTACACGTGCAAGAGCGATGCTGAATCCTAAGGTCGGGGAAAATGTCCCGCTGGTAATAACACCAGAACGCTCCTCTCCGGAATCATTTGTGAAACTGACGGTTAACCCACCACGCAATATCCCTTTTTCACGCATAACCAGCCCAACTAATTGTTCAGTACCTGTTTCACGCAGCCTTTCCAGCGCTTCCCGACCGATAAATTGGCGATCCTCCGGTTTCCAGGAAATCGTCCATCCCATGTTAGCTGCCAGAGGTGAAATAGTTTCGTCCATTTCCTGACCATAAAGATTCATGCCCGCTTCAAGGCGCAATGTGTCACGCGCACCTAATCCCGCTGGTTTCACACCGACTGCCAGCAACTGTTGCCAGAAATCTTCCGCCTGTTCTTTCGGTAATGCGATTTCATACCCCGCCTCGCCGGTATAACCTGTAGTCGCAAGGAATAAATCCCCCGACTGGACACCGAAGAAAGGTTTCATTCCTGCTACAGCCTGCTTTTGTTCATCACTTAACAATAATTGAACTTTGGGTTGTGCATTTGGCCCTTGAACAGCAATCAGTGCTAAATCATCACGCACAGTGATTTCAACATCATATTTCGCTACATGTTGTTGAACCCATGCTAAATCTTTCTCGCGGGTTGCTGAGTTAACAACCATGCGATAGAAATTATCAGTGAAGAAATAGACAATCAGATCATCAATGACACAACCAGAAGCATTCAGCATTCCGGTATAAAGCGCTTTACCCTGTTCGGTCAGTTTAGCGATGTCATTTGCCAGAAGGTAACGGAGAAAATCATGGCAGCCAGTACCATGCAGATCCACAATTGTCATGTGGGAAACATCGAACATACCAGCATCAGTACGTACAGTGTGGTGTTCGTCGATCTGTGAGCCGTAATGCAGAGGCATCATCCAGCCATGAAAATCCACCATGCGTGCTCCGCATGCCAAATGTTGATCATATAGTGGGGTGTGTTTTGACATTATTTCCCTCTTTCCATTCTTGACATGAAAACATTCGTGATCTGAAAAAACATACAACGTATTAACCGACAGATGTTGGATCATGAAGCAAAAAAGCGGTTAACCACGCAAACGATACCTTGGAACCAGAAGTTATCACTGAAAATAGAAATGAACCATAAAATAAATTAGCCACACTGAAGTGATAACTTAAAAAAACGCTCATTATGATGCAGAATTTTTGTCTGATTTACTGTATCAACACACACAAAATTTGTAATAAATGGCAGTAATTTATTCTTTAATCAGAAAATGACTAAAGTGTGAAGCAAATCTACTGAACACACCTTAGCCTAATATTAGAAAAAGTAATCCCAAATGAACTACTAAATTAGATTTTTTCAACTGAAGAGGTCTGAGAAATTAGCCAATCAGGGAGATCATTAAGCCCCATTGCATGGCGAAGTAACTGAGGTTTCACCCCTGGTAAATGATCAGCCAATGCTATTCCGATATCACGCAGTAACTTTTTAGCGGGATTATTGCCATCAAATAGCTGACGGAAACCCTGCATACCTGCCAGCATAATCGCAGCACTGTGTTTGCGGCGACGTTCATAACGCCCAAGGTAGAGATACTGACCAATATCTTTGCCTTGCCGGTTCAAACGATTCAATTCACCAATCAGTTCTGCCACATCCATAAATCCTAAATTGACACCCTGGCCAGCCAAAGGGTGGATAGTATGTGCCGCATCTCCCAAAAGTGCTAACCGATGTGCAGCAAAGTTACGGGCATAACGCCCCATCAATGGTAGGGTTTGTCGATCACTTATCAGCTCACATTGACCAAGCCGCATATCAAAGGTCACGCTCAATTGCCGATTAAATCGTTCTGGTTCCATTATATTAAGCTGCTGCGCGGATTCGGCCGGCAGCGACCAGACAATCGAACATAGATGAGGATCTGACAATGGCAGGAAAGCTAATATTCCATCACCATGAAACACCTGACGCGCAACACTTTCATGCGGTTCCGCAGTCCTAATGGTTGCTACCAACGCGTGATGCTCATAATCCCAGAAAGTCAGCGGAATATCTGCATGATGACGCAGCCAAGAGTGTGCGCCATCAGCCCCTACGACTAACCGTGAAGTCAGCATTCGCCCATCAGATAAAGTAATGAAGGCTTCATTTTCCCCCCAGGCAACATTGTTGAGAGACGACGGGGTAAGAATTGTCACTTCTGGTAGATTTTTGGCATGTTGCCAGAGTGCCTGTCTGATCACATGGTTTTCAATGATATGCCCGAGGTGTGTCAGGCCGTGTTCCGACGCATTAAACTGGATTCGACCGAAACTGTCTTGATCCCAAACTTCCATCCCCTGATAAGGACTGGCTCGCATTTCAAGAATACTCTGCCAGACACCAAGGTAGGTTAGTAATCGTTCACTGGCTGCATTGATGGCTGAAACACGCAGCGCATGTTCATCATTGCTATCAAATATCTTTGCCGGTGGATATTCTTCTACAACCGCGATGCGTAAACCGCTGCCTTGCAAACCACAGGCCAGCGCAAGGCCAACCATCCCGCCTCCTGCGATCACCACATCAAATGATTGCATGTTTTTCTTTCCTCTTAATCTGCCAGTGATGATTGAGCAACCCAACCCAATGTCTGCTGGGCAAATAGATCCCGCATCAGTGGTAATGTTTCCATCGTCATCAGGCCAAAACTACGCCCAATCTTTAACGGCAAATAGTCATTGGCAAATAACCTAACCAATCCGTCTGTAATACCAATAGTCGCTTCACGATCTGCATTGTGCTGCTGTTGATATTGGGCCAAAACCTTATAACTGCCAATATCCATCCCTGAAACCGCCGCCTCTGAAATAACTTGTGCCAACGCCATAACATCACGCATTCCCAAGTTAAATCCCTGCCCTGCAATCGGGTGTAAAGTTTGGGACGCATTGCCTACCAATGCCAAACGGTGGCTGACCTGCTTGCTGGATGTTGATAAAGCCAATGGATAACTGTGTTGCTGACCGATTTCCAACATTTTACCCAAACGCCAGCCAAACGCTTTTTGTAAGTGTTGGAGAAACTCACGCTGATTCCAACTATTGATCTCCGCCTGTTTTTCCAGCGGGTGACACCATACCAGTGAACTACGCCCTTCAGACATCGGCAATAGTGCCAATGGCCCATGTTCCGTAAAGCGCTCAAATGCCCTTCCCTGAGGATGTTCAGATGTCAAAACATTAGCGATAATTGCCACCTGGCCATAAGATTGCCGCTGATATGGAATATGGCACGCTTGAGCTATCGTAGAATGGCTACCATCCGCAGCTACCAGTAATTCTCCCGTCAGTTTTTCACCACTATGCAGGGTGACAGTGACTGAATTTTCTAAACGCTCAACGGAATTTACTTTCGCCGGACAATAAAGTTTGATATTCGGTGACTGTTTTACTAAATCAAAGAGATGAATTCCAGCGTCATGTAATTCAATTACATTTCCCAAAGCCGGAATATCATAATCATCAGCGCGGATGTTAACGAAACCGCAATGACCACGGTCGCTAACATGAACGTGAGTTATTGGAGTAACACTATGTTTTAGCGCAGGCCATACATCTATCTGATTTAAGCTCTGGCATGTACCATAGGCTAAGGCAATGGCTCTCGCATCAAAACCTGGATGTTCCTGAGCAGGTTCTGCTGTTTCAATCAAGGAGACTTGCAATTGTCCCCGGCTCAAGGAAGAAATAGCCAGAGCCAAAGTGGCTCCTGTCATTCCCCCACCCACAATAATCACGTTCATTATAATTTCCTGATTGCTGAAATATTAACTCTGTCTTGCCTGCGCCATCAGCGCTTCTATTTCATCCGGATCTTTCACTACATATTCAGTCAGGTTTTCATTACCTGCTTCTGTGATCACGATATCGTCTTCAATACGGATACCTATGCCTCGATATTCCATCGGAACATCTGCATCCGGCGCAATATAAAGCCCCGGCTCCACAGTCACCACCATGCCCGGTTCCAGAATGCGATCACGATCGATGCCGTAATGACCCACATCATGTACGTCCAGCCCTAACCAATGACTCAAACCATGCATGAAAAACTGGCGATAAGCATTGGTTTCGATCAATTGCTCGACTTCACCGTGCATAATTCCGAGTTTCACCAACCCTTCAACCATAATTCGCACAACCTGCTCAGTGACTTTACTCATGCTGATGCCCGGTTTATACAGGTCAAGGGCAACATTGATGGCTTCCAGCACAATGTCATAAATTTCACGTTGAGGACGCGTAAACTTGCCATTCACCGGGAACGTCCGCGTAATGTCACCGGCATATCCTTCATATTCGCATCCCGCATCAATCAACACTAAATCACCGTCTTTCATTCGACGTTCATTTTCCGTGTAATGAAGAATACAGGAATTTTCTCCTGCACCGACTATGGTGTTATAAGCAGGATAACGGGCGCCCTGATAAGTAAATTCATGATGAATTTCCGCTTCAAGTTGATATTCAAACATGTCTGGACGGCAAACCTGCATCGCTCTTGTATGCGCTTGCGCACTGATTCGCCCAGCCCGACGCATGATTTCCAGCTCAGCTTCCGATTTGAACAGTCGCATTTCATGCAACCACGGACGCCAATCCGCTATGACAGACGGGGCTTTGAGATTACGACGACTATTTTTACGTAATTTATCCAAGGCACTGAATACAACATTATCAGCGTATTCAAGCTCTCCTTGAGCGTGATAGACTACTTCCAGACCATTTAACAGTAGATAGAGCTGTTCGTTGAGATCATCAAATGGCAGGGCGCGATCCACCCCTAACTTTTCCAATGCCGCTTCTTGACCAAGACGGCGGCCAAACCAAATTTCCGCAGTCAAATCACGAACACGATTAAACAACACGCTATGATTATGAGTTTCATCGCTTTTGATCAGTACCAGAACTGATTCCGGCTCACTGAACCCTGTCAGGTACAGAAAATCACTATGCTGGCGATAAGGATATTCGCAATCTGAATTACGTGTCGCAGGCGGGGCAGAAAAAATGATGGCCGCGCTGGCCGGTGCCATTTTTGACAATAATGCCTGACGACGAGATAAATATTCTTGTTTAATCATACCCTCTCCTGCGATTTAATTATTATTTAGTTGGTATATTGCCAATTAGTGCAACGTTGGCTTGTCGTTTTTGGTAGTGCCTGATTTTTTTTGGCGTTGCCAAAGCGATGTAACAAAGCTGAACTGCAACACGAATATATTCCAATACTTCCTCAAGAGCCTGAGCCAGTTCTTCCTGATCTTCGTTCTCGTCATATCCCAGCATGCCGATGTTACGTAAATCAGTGACGATTTCCTGAATTTCGGGTTTTTCTGTCAATTTAGGATTCGCAACGCCTAATCCCAGCAAGAAGTGATTTACCCATCCTGCCAACGCATCCGCGCATTCAAAAATGCCTGCATCTTCATCAGGAAGCAGTAAATTAAACGCAAAATTACTGTCATCCAGTGATTCAAATGTCGTTTCATATAATTCTCTGAGCGGCAGAGATAAAGTCTGAGAAAATGCCAGACCATCATTAGCAAGATCATGCACCAATGTTTGCCAACTACTATCACGATTTCCACCGCATAGTAATCCACTGATTAAGCCGTGCATTTCTGCTGCTGTCAGCGCAACGGACTGTTGATGCAAAATTTCATCAAATGATTGATAATTAGGTAATGAGTTTTGTATAGACATGTATATTGATCATCGTTGGCGATATAAATTCATGCTATGCTACCATCAAGGGGAGTCGCTATACCAGACAGCACACATCGATATAAGAGGGGGCTTTTGGTATTGTACAGTAATGATTGGTGTCGGCCTTGTTTTTATACCAAAATTAACTTTGTGCCTAATAGATTTTAAATTGTAATTCAACCAACTATATCCAATGGATTTCGGGTTACAGCCGACAAAGCTGCAACTTGAAAGATACGGGGTATAAGCTGCAATTTGAAAGATGAAGGGTATATGTCAAAATCAAGGTATCGGCGCAGTAATAAATCAGGAAGGTGTCATGTCTGCACAACCAGTAGATATTCAGATTTTTGGGCGGTCATTACGTGTCAATTGTCCACCAGAGCAGATAGAAGCATTGCAAGCTGCTGCGGAGGAACTTGATCAGCGTTTACATAACCTCAAAGAACGCACCAGAGTCACTAATACTGAGCAACTGGTTTTTATTGTGGCACTGAATGTCTGTCACGAGTTGGCACAGGAGAAAGTGAAAACCTGTGATTATGCTTACAATATGGAACAAAAAATAAAAATGCTCCAGCAGACCATTGAGAATGCATTGTTAGAACAAGGTAAAATTACCTGATGCTCCTTACCCGTCAATGGATTAAGTTTTGTTGATAGATCAGGCAGTAGTTACTCTAGATTAATATAAGCAGTTGCTTTCTTCATTCAGTTCCATACAATAGATTTCATAGCGCTGCTTGGAGTCTATTTAGTTGGTTTAAGCAGCAAAAATTTTCTCTGAGGTGTTCGTCAGCAGGTAAGTCCCCTGAGCCGATATTTCATCTCTATAGAATGTGGTGCTCTGTCTCTTGTGAGCATGCTTGGCTAGACCAAGAAGCCTAATAGGGGCGACACTGCGTTCACCTTGAACCAAGGGTTCAAGGGTTACCACCTGCAACGGCATCTTGGAGAAACCCAATTTTTTATCTGTTTTGTGTCCTTTTCTGCGTCAATAGGCAGGTATTATGCAATCAGATTCCTTTACGTCTCCCCATTTTTTGTCTCTACGAAACTCCATCAGAAAAAAGATCCGGCAATTACGTCAAAGTGTCCCCCCTGAAAAACAGTTACAATTAGCTCAACAAGCAGCCGAACGAATCATTGCTCATCCTAAAGTTCAGCAGGCTAACAAAATTGCGCTGTATCTCTCCTTTGATGGAGAATTAGATACTCGTCCATTAATTCAACAACTTTGGCAACAAAATAAACAGGTCTACTTGCCAATATTGCATCCTTTCAGCCAACATCATTTGCTGTTCCTTCGTTACCAGGCTGATACTCCCCTTATTAAAAACCGTTTTAACATAGAAGAGCCTTCTTTGGATGTCCGACAGGTTCTACCCATCCCTGAGCTTGATCTTATGTTTATCCCACTCGTTGCTTTCGATTGTACGGGACAACGTTTAGGAATGGGGGGCGGGTTCTACGATAGAACGCTCGCAAAATGGCAACAACAAAATTTCTATCCCATTGGGTTGGCGCACGATTTTCAATTGGTTGAAACATTACCCAGCGCAAGCTGGGATATTCCTCTGCCGGAGATCATTACACCCGAAAAAACATGGCAATGGATATAAATTTTTAACTCATTGACAGGGGGTATTGAAGAATACAATACTCCCTGTTTTTAATCAGCTCAGCTTCTTTTATCAATAAAGCTCTTTTATCAATAAAGCCCTTTTATCAATAAAGCAAGCGAGAACGGATCGTGCCAGGAACGGCTTTCAATTGTTGTAATACCAATTCAGCTTGAGCCGTATTTTGCGTCGTGATATCGATTACCACATAACCAATATCGCCTTCAGTCCGCAAATATTGTGCTTCAATATTGATTCCCTGATCAGTGAAGACTTGGTTGATGTTGGTTAAGATACCAGGACGGTTTTCATGGATATGCAGTAATCGGTTAGTATCCTTAGCATGGATAGGCAATGAAACTTCCGGGAAATTAACCGCTGACAATGTAGAGCCGTTATCAGAATATTTGACTAACTTACCTGCGACTTCATAACCGATGTTCTGTTGGGCTTCCTGTGTTGATCCCCCGATATGTGGTGTCAGCAGTACGTTGTCAAATTTACTTAATGGCGAAGTGAAAGGCTCGCTGTTTGTTGCAGGCTCCACTGGAAATACATCAAGTGCAGCGCCAGCAAGGTGCCCAATCCCCAACGCTTCACTTAAGGCAGGAATATCCACAACAGTACCGCGGGATGCATTGATCAGAATTGAACCTGGTTTCATCAGTTCCAACTCTGTTACACCAATCATATTTCTGGTTGAGTTTGTTTCAGGAACGTGCAGACTCACAACATCACTCATATTCAACAATTCAGATAGATGATGGACTTGCTGTGCATTGCCCAATGGCAATTTGTGTTCTATATCATAGAAATAAACATTCAGGCCGATATTTTCAGCCAAGATACCCAACTGTGTACCGATATGACCATAACCAATAATACCGAGTTTTTTTCCGCGAGCTTCATAACAACCTGTTGCCTGCTTATCCCAAACGCCTTTGTGAGCTTTCGCATTTGCTTCAGGAATACGACGCAACAGCAACAGCAATTCACCCAATACCATTTCAGCTACAGAACGAGTATTGGAAAATGGTGCATTAAAGACTGGAATACCGCGTTTTGCCGCGGCCTTCAGATCCACTTGGTTGGTGCCAATACAGAAACATCCCACCGCAACCAACTTTTCTGCTGCGGCGAAAATTTCTTCCGTCAACTGAGTACGCGAACGAATTCCCACAAAGCGTGCATCACGAATCGCCTCTTTTAACGCTTCCGGCTCCAATGCACCTTTGTGATACTCTATATTGCTGTATCCAGCCGCTTTCAAATTGTCTACTGTGCTTTGATGAACGCCTTCCAGTAGCAGAAATTTAATTTTGTCCTTTTCTAAAGATACCTTAACCATTTGCTCACCCTAGTTGTACTTATACCCTTCATCTTTCAAACTGCCGCTTTATTGGCTGTAACCCGAAATCCATTAGGTATAATTTTCTTAACACCGATAGATTCCACCAAAATAACAAAAAAAACGACAACAGCAAGACAACCGATTGCTTATATCACAGAATACGCAATAGTAAATAAGTTGTTATACAAAGAAAAACAATTCGTTACAGAACAAAAACAGAGTTTTGAGGTTTTTTTAGGCAGGAAATTGATATATATCACCAAATTTTCTTTTTTTGAATAAATACTCAAATATTTTGAGGACAGACTATTCTGCCCTCAATAAATGGTTACTCTGCGAGAATTTTAACGCCGTTCTCAGTTCCTACCAGAACAACATTAGCGCCGCGATTGGCAAAAAGACCAACGGTTACCACACCCGCAATACCATTAATTTGGTTTTCTAACTCAATCGGATCAACGATAGAAAAATTATGGACATCCAGAATGTCATTGCCATTATCCGTCACCACGTTTTCGCGATAGACCGGGGTTCCTCCCAATTTCACCAGTTCACGAGCAGCATGGGCACGTGCCATTGGGATAACTTCAACCGGGAGTGGGAATTTACCCAATACATCTACTTGCTTAGAGGTATCAATAATACAGATAAATTTCTTTGCAACAGCGGCAATGATTTTTTCTCGGGTCAATGCTGCGCCACCACCTTTGATCATTTGCATCTGACCATTAATTTCATCAGCGCCATCAACATAAACATCCAAAGCATCAACATCATTGCAATCAAATACAGGAATGCCGAGACTTTTCAATTTCTCAGTCGATGCTTCTGAACTGGACACCGTACCTTTAATTTTATCTTTGATTGTTCCTAACGCATCAATAAAATGCGCTGCCGTTGAACCCGTACCAACACCTACGATTGTATCTGGTTTGACGTATTCCAATGCCGCCCAGCCCACTGCTTTTTTCAGTTCATCCTGAGTCATATCAATCACAGCCTATAATCAGTTACAAGGAAAAATCTGACGACTAGTATAAACAATATTGCCTCATCCCACGAAAAAATATGGCATAGTGCCACCCAGTCAACATAATGTTATTCAGAATTCAATGGATATTTAAACCAGGATTTCAGATGCAGCGCGACGACAAGGAACAAATCTCAGGGAGCATAGATAGCTGTATGTTTATAAAAATGGAGAGTCTTATTTTCAATGAAACGTCCTGATTACCGATCCCTGCAAGCACTGGATGCAGTGATCCGAGAGCGTGGTTTCGAGCGGGCGGCACAAAAACTTTGTATCACCCAATCTGCGGTATCCCAACGAATCAAACAATTAGAAAATTTATTTGGTCAGCCTCTGTTGGTGCGTACCGTTCCCCCTCTCCCCACAGAGCAAGGGCAAAAACTGCTCGCACTATTACATCAGGTAGAATTGCTGGAGGCACAATGGCTCGGCGATGAAAATGGTAACGACATACCGCTATTACTCTCTCTCGCTGTTAACGCAGACAGTTTAGCTACATGGCTTTTACCGGCTCTTCATCCGGTTTTGTCCGATTTGCCCATACGGTTAAATATTCAGGTGGAAGATGAAACCCGAACTCAAGAGCGCCTGCGGCGCGGAGAAGTCGTTGGGGCAATTAGTATCCAATCCCAACCTCTGCCAAGCTGTCTGGTTGATAAGTTAGGTGCCCTTGATTATCTGTTTGTTGCCTCACCGGCATTTGCAGAACGCTTTTTCCCTAACGGAGTCACTCGTCCAGCATTGCTGAAAGCACCTGCTGTTGCATTTGATCATTTGGATGATATGCACCAAGCATTTTTACAACAGAATTTTGACCTATCACCGGGCAGTGTTCCCTGCCATATCGTGAATTCCTCTGAGGCTTTTGTTCAATTGGCAAAACAAGGCTCAACTTGTTGCATGATCCCTCACTTACAAATCTGCAACGAGCTGAAAGCCGGGGAACTAATTGATTTAACACCTGGCCTATACCAGCGTCGTATGCTTTATTGGCATCGTTTTGCCCCAGAAAGCGGAGTAATGAAAAAAGTTACTGACACCCTGTTAAAACTAGGGCGTCAGATGTTACGTCAAGAAGATGAAATTAATTAACGTTGTAACTCAAAAACGGCATCAATGTGATCTGAGAATTCAATGCTCTGTGGTTCATAAGTTTCATTGACTGAATCTGAAACGGGTGCTGCCATCAGAGCTGCTTGGTATTTCAGGCGGCTCATTGGAGCAGCCACAGCTTCTGGGGCACGGTAATTGATGCTATATACAGGCCCTAGTTTACCATTGAACCCTTTTGCCAGTGCAGTTGCCTGCTGAATAGCACTCTCTATCGCTTTTTGTCTGGCTTCATCACGATAACGTTGTGGGTTATCAACACTGAACTGAACGGAACTAATTTCATTCAGCCCTGCTTTCAAAGCGCCATCCAGCAACGTATTTAACTGATCTAGTTTATGAACTTTGACTTCAACTGAACGTGATGCTCTATAACCTGTAATCGTTGATTTACCGGTTTTTTGTTCATAGTGATATTCTGGTTGAGTGCGCAAATTAGCAGCATCAATATCTTTCTTTTCGATGCCACTATTTCTCAGAAAATCAAAATATTTCGCGACACGTTCATCCACTTTTTTCTTCGCATCTGCCGCGTTTTTCTGAGTCTCACTCACATTGATCATTAACGTGGCCATATCTGGTGTTGCTTTGATTACCGCGTTACCAGAAGTAGAAATATGTGGAACAGATGGCAATTCAGCAGCGGAAGCAGCCATACTAGACGATCCTCCCAGAGCCATCATTGCGGCCAATACCAGTGATTTATATTTCACAAAACCTCCTTCAAATACAGCAAATTTGGTGTGAGCCAAAAGATCCTCACACCAATCTGTTTTTTTAATTTATTCGCCCGTATTCTTCTATAAGGCGGCCTGTTGTTGGTGTAAATAAACATCCATCTGTGGGAATGGAATACCAATATTGTGCTTATCTAAGGTACGCTTAAAGTTTTCCATCAAATCCCAGTACACATTCCAGGCTTCACCATTAGTAGTCCATATACGCACAATAAAATTCAGTGATGAAGGAGCCATTTCATGCAGGCGAATGGTAACACCTCTTTCATGTTGGATCCGTTTATCTTCTTTAATCACATCACCCAACACTCTTTTTACTTCATCAATATCCGCATTATATGCAACTCCTACCATAATTTGGGTACGGCGGTTAGGTTCACGGCTAGTATTGATAATATTATCCGCAATAATCTTACCGTTGGGGATAACAATGATACGATCATCTGCCGTACGTAATGTCGTAGAGAAAATCTGCACTTGTACAACGGTTCCCTCTACAGAAGCGATACTGACATATTCACCTGTACGGAGCGGGCGGAAGATCACCAATAAAACACCTGCGGCAAAATTAGACAGTGACCCCTGTAATGCCAGACCAACAGCCAAACCTGCGGCACCGATTACTGCAATCACAGACGCTGTCTGTATACCCAACTTCCCAAGAACAGCGATGACTGTAAACGCAATGACAGCATAACGAATAATTATAGACAAAAAATCAGAAATAGTGATATCAATACCACGCAAAGACATCACACGTTTGACCGCTTTACTGACAAGCTTGGCAATAAATAAGCCAACGATAAGAATTAAAATGGCAGATACAATATTTACCGTATACTGAATAAGTAAATCCTGATTGCTGGTAAACCAGCCTGCCGCTTTATCAATCTGAGTTGATAGATTGATCTCTTCCATACAAAGCCCACCGTTATTGTTGGAACCTATCTCATTCAGTGCTATTACTGGATATGAACACCACCGATTAACACAGGCTCCTGTTCCAAAAATAGAAAAACCACGATCAAAACACAAAATTAATGGAATATAGATTATGGCAGAAAACTATCATATATTGAACGTTAATACTTATGTTTTATTTTTTTGCAAAACAAACTCTTTATAATCAGTTAACATAGCAACAAAATCGTCTGTACCACAAAACGCTAAGCTCTCGTTATCGTAGTAGCTCATTCCCTCTTCCAGCATTTCCGTATCAAACTGAAGTTGATTGGCCCTAATCATGATTTCATCTTCGCTCATTACTAGCGTATATTCATGACCTGCCAACTGCCACTGACGTTCACTACCTTTAATATATTTCAATGCTGCTATTATTTTATTCAATACGCTAAAATCACCTTTCACTTCCTCATTCAGCCAATAACCAATTGCTTCATGCTCCATTGAAAAAGACGTTGTTACCTGGCCAGTAAGATCCTGTATAAATTTATATTCCATCACGTACCTCCACGATTTTTTTACTTATCTACTTCTATTTCAAAGCCGTAGCTTGAAATCTACTGGGATATGCCAAATCAATAGATTTGGATTTTAAACATTTCTGATAACCCCACTTCAGAGGTAGTCCACAAACTGATACAAAATTGCCACAAAAGCAGACATAAAAAATGTAGTGGTATAAGAATTTCGGACACCTAACAGCCTGCTAATCTGATTAATAGTGAAAGAGCGGCAAAAACAGGTGCACAGCAAATTGTGATTACCGATAGCCAAAAGTAGTTCTCTGGCCAGTTTTAGTGATGTCTGTTTTGTGGTAAAGGAAGCACGAGTTGATGCATTCCGTTCTCAGTCAACGGCTTTGTATTTGGTGCAGTCATTGACTATGGCACTGGCTTATCAGCAAGGAAATGTAGTTGATGATACTTTTTAGCAGCTAATCATATACAGGATCTTAATCGATAACCCTTTATTTAAGATAGAAAAAAGCTTCATTTATGATCTGATAATCGTCGCCAAACTCATATCAAAACCACGGATGAAGCCTATGACAATTATCACTATAAAACACCAGTTAATGCAATTTTTCAGTGACATTTCTTTGAAAAAGATAGCCTTTCGATGTGGATTTATTCAACGCGTGAGAAATATCGAGCCTCATATGTTCATCCTCAGTCTTATCGTCGCGCTGAGTTCAGGGAAAATCACGTCTAACGTTTCTGTCTCTGGCTGACCAACTTATCAATGGAGAAATTTACAGCCCACGACATCATGGATATTTATCGTTGCCGTTGGCAAATTGAGTTGCTGTTCAACGAGTTAAAATCGCACACAATTTTTAAAAATCAGTAAGATAAATTGTGGTTTATCATGCATCTTCAAGTTTATTGCGTATATGATTTATAATTAACGTTTACATTAGTTATATAATTTTATTATTATTAAATTATATTTAATCAGGTTAGTTAATGATTTTTACGTATATGAATATATACTAATCAATATAACCAATAATAAGTAATTTTCTTATGGTGAAATCTGTTCCCTATAGAATTCAGTTAGGCCCATTTTGCAGAGAATTATCAAAGTAAACCTAATATTAATTAATGATCAGGAGGTTGATTTCTCTACGTAACTGTTTGATTTTTAAATTAAATAGTTTACATACAACATTAATTCCATATGGACAAAATACAGCAGGGATATGGAATATCTTCCTCCAGTTCACTGTATTAATTGTTTATTCCATTTTCAGAAAAATAATTATCTAAGAATTGTTAATTATGCGGCTATTAACAGGGCTATTACATCAGCACCCAATAAAAAGTGTTGTCTGAGGATCTTAATTGATACTTGGCACGCCCCCTCTTTCTTTGCAGAAAGAAATAGGGGAAAAGCATTTGTTGTGACTGTTAAGAGTGAAATCTTTCAAATAACTAAGAGATTCGTTGAGGTAATAAGTAGATGAAAGCTAGCATGGCTAAAAAGGAAATTATCTTTGACGCGGGATTAGTACAAATACAGCCAGAAAAGGTCAGTGACGACATATCTGTTCAGAAACTTAATTTGTTGTCAGAAGCTGAACGCACACTGCTGTTGGAAACCTGGAATGCCACTGAGACCGTCTATCCTGATCAGTTAGGTATCCATCAGTTGTTTGAACGACAAGTAGAGAAAACCCCGACAGCGACGGCATTAATAGCAGGGGATAAGACCCTGAGTTATGCGGAATTGAATGCTCGTGCTAATCGACTGACTCATCAACTAATTAAACAAGGGATTGACCCGAATGATCATGTAGCAATCCTGTTAGAACGATCTATTGAGTTAGTGGTGGCTCAATTGGCTATTCTCAAGGCGGGAGCGGTTTATATCCCTATCGACCCCAATGTACCGGACAAGAGAAAAAACTGGCTGATAAGAGATTGTTTAGCCAAATTGTTACTCACCGATACACAAACGGCTATCCCGACTGACTTGGATGTTTCGCTAATTCGTCTTTCTGATGAGGCAGACGTGAGCAAGGAAGAGGAAGGCCTTAATCCTGATTTACTTTGTTCCAATACTGCGCCAGCGTATATCATGTACACCTCCGGCTCAACTGGCACCCCAAAAGGGGTGATCGTGCCTCACCGCGCTGTGGCCCGACTCGTTATTAATAATGGCTATCTTGAAATTGAAACCAATGACCGGGTTGCTTTCGCGGCTAATCCTGCATTCGATGCCAGCACCTTTGAAGTGTGGGCCCCTTTGCTCAATGGCGGGGCACTGGTGGTGATCGACCACACCACTTTGTTGACACCACCGGAATTTATACAGGCATTAGACAATTATCAAATTAATACGCTATGGTTAAGCGCCGGCCTGTTTAACCGGCTGGCGACGGAGTTGCTCCCGGTTATGCCGCAGTTGAAAAACTTAATTATCGGCGGCGATATCCTTGACCCTCATGTGATTACCCAAGTTTTACGCAACAATCCACCTCAGCAGTTATTGAATGGCTATGGGCCGACCGAAGGCACCACCTTTACCACTACGTACCGGATTAAGGCTTTAACTGCAGGAACAACCAGTATTCCGATTGGCCGGCCCATTGCCAACACACGGGTTTACTTACTGGATGAACAGGGCCAGCCAGTGCCATCGGGAATGATTGGCGAGATTTATGTGGGTGGCGACGGGGTGGCCTGCGGTTATCTCAATCGCCCTGAATTGACCGCTGAACGCTTTCTGGCTGATCCATTCAGTGACGTCCCGGGTGCGCGGATGTATCGGACGGGTGATTTAGCCCGCTATCTGCCTGATGGTAATTTGGAGTTTCTGGGGCGCAACGATCAGCAGGTTAAAATCCGTGGTTTCCGTATTGAACCGGGGGAAATTGAAACCCGACTGGCGGAATATCCGGCAGTGCGTGAAGCCGTGGTATTGGCATCAGGCGAAGGACAAGACAAGCAGTTAGTGGCTTATGTACTGGCAGAGCCGGATAACGAATTACCTGCCCACTTGCGTGAACACCTCAGTGCGCGGTTACCTGATTATATGGTGCCGGTGGCTTTTGTACGGTTGGATATATTCCCGCTGACTGCCAATGGCAAACTGGATCGCCGGGCGTTGCCGGCACCGGGTGAAGAGGCCTTTGCCCGTCAGGTTTACGCTGCACCGCAAGGGGAGCGGGAAATTACATTAGCGACTCTCTGGCGTGAATTACTGGGTATTGAGCAGATAAGCCGACATGACAGCTTCTTTGCCCTGGGCGGTCATTCATTGCTCGGCATACGCATGATTGAACAGCTACGTCATTTAGGTCTGACACTGGCTGCCCGCGACCTGTTCCAGTCTCCAATACTGGCGGAGCTGGCCCAAACTCTGGGGCAACATCAGGTTGTGACAGTGCCGCCGAATCTCATTACCGCGGCGACCACGGCACTGACACCGGCGATATTACCGTTGATTGATTTGACTCAACCTGACATTGATCACATCATCAGACAAGTGCCGGGTGGGGCAGCTAATATTCAGGATATCTATGCACTGTCACCGTTGCAGGACGGTATCTTGTTTCACCATGTGCTGAAGAAAGGAGGTGATCCTTACTTGCTGGCTTATCCGATGATCTTTGCTGACCGTGATTTGCTGGATCGCTATTTATTCGCGGTACAACAGGTGGTTGACCGCCATGATATTTTGCGTACCGCTTTTATCTGGCAGGAATTGTCTGTTCCGGCGCAAGTGGTCTGGCATCAGGCTCCATTGTCAGTCACTGAACTCATGTTGAACCCGGCTGACGGGTCGGTGAGTGATCAACTGGCACAACGTTTTGATCCGCGCCAATATCGTCTCGATCTCAGTCAAGCGCCGTTATTACGCTTTGTAATAGCACAGGAAACGGATGGCCGCTGGTATGTACTGCAATTGCAACATCATCTGATTGGTGACCACACCACGCTGGAAGTCATGAACCGCGAAGTTCGGGCTTATCTTGACGGACAGGAAGATGATTTACCGGCACCTGTACCTTTCCGTAATCTGATCACTCAGGCCCACCAAGGGGCGAGTCAGGAAGCGTACACTCGCTTCTTTACCGACATGCTGGCGGAGGTGGATGAACCGACGTTACCGTTTGGGCTGACTGAGGTACATCGAGATGGTTCGCAGGTCATACAAGCGCACCGGAAGCTGCCTCCTGTGCTGAATAACCGTCTGCGTGCGCAGGCGAGACGTCTGGGCGTCAGTCTGGCAACCCTGTGTCATTTAGCTTGGGCACAAGTATTGTCGCATACCAGCGGACAAGAGAAAGTGGTATTCGGCACTGTGCTGTTTGGACGCATGGCGGCGGGGGAAGTTGCTGACAGCGGTATGGGGCTGTTTATCAATACATTACCACTGAGGCTGGATATAGATGGTACCTCGGTACATGATAGCGTCAGGATGGCACATGCCGGATTAGCCGGATTGCTGGATTATGAACATGCCTCACTGGCATTGGCCCAGCGTTGCAGTGGTATACAGAGCGGCACACCGCTTTTTAGTGCCCTGTTGAATTACCGGCATAATGAACAACCAATGACACCGCATGAGAGGATGCCGGGTATTGAATTTCTTGGTGAACAGGAGAGTACTAACTACCCGTTTGTTCTGTCGGTTGAGGATGGTATTGACACATTGGGTCTGACTGCTCAGGTGGTGGAACCGTTTGATTCAGAAAGAATATGCGGTTATATGCAGCAGGCGCTGGAAAGTCTGGCGGATGCCCTTGAACTGGCGCCGGAAACGCCGGTACGGGCACTTAATATTTTGCCTGCATCAGAACGCACGTTATTGCTGGAAACCTGGAGCACGGCTGAAACTCCTTATCCTGAACAACTGTGCATCCATCAGTTAATTGAGCAACAGGCGGAGAAAGCTCCGGATGCCACGGCACTGGTGTTTGAAAATCAGACACTCAGCCACGGACAATTGAATGCCAGTGCTAACCAGCTTGCCCACCAACTGATTGCCTTGGGTGTCGTGCCAGATCAACGGGTGGCGATTTGCATGGCAAGTTCACCCGCGCGGGTAATAGCGGTGTTGGCAGTGCTGAAAGCGGGTGGGGCCTATGTGCCGTTAGATCCGGCTTATCCGGGAGAACGACTGTCACATATCCTGACCGATGCAGCCCCAGAGATATTGCTGGCGGACAGTACCGGACGAGCCGCATTGGGTGAACAGGCACTTGCAAGACTGACAGTATTGGACCCAACTATCTTACCTGATCAGCCAGACCGCAATCCACAGGTTGCTGCCTTGACCTCCCGCCATCTCGCCTACGTGATTTACACGTCTGGATCGACCGGGACACCCAAAGGGGTGATGATTGAACATCGTGGGTTGATCAATCTTATTCAGGATAAAATCACCCGATTCGGCATTCATCCCGCTAGCCGAATGTTGCAGTTTGCTTCATTTGGCTTTGATGCCGGTGTCTGGGAAATCATGATGGCATTAGGCAGCGGAGCCTGTCTGGTTATTCCGGCCGAGACCGTTCGTCAAGACTCGCGTCGCCTTTGGCATTATCTGGAAGAACAATCGGTGACACATGCCTGCCTGACTCCTGCTCTGTTGCGGGATGGGGCTGATTTGCCAGCGATAATGATAAAACCGACATTGATATTGGGTGGTGAAGCCCCCAGCCCTGTGCTAATACGGTCACTAAGTCGTCAGGCAACCCTGTTTAATGCCTATGGCCCGACAGAAATTACGGTCTGTGCGACCAGTTGGCGTTGCCCGTCACACTATACTGATATGCTGGTTCCCATTGGACGCCCAACGGCGAACACCCGCATTTACCTGCTGGATAACTACGGCCAGCCAGTCCCATTAGGGGCGGTGGGAGAATTGTATATTGGTGGGGATGGTGTCGCTCGTGGCTATCTCAATCGTCCGGATCTGACTGACGAGCGCTTTCTGGCTGATCCATTTAGTGATGTGCCTGATGCCCGGATGTACCGGACCGGGGATTTAGTGCGCTACCTGCCGGACGGCAATCTGGTGTTTGTTGGCCGTAACGACCAGCAGATTAAAATCCGTGGTTTCCGCATTGAGCCGGGTGAAATTGAAACCCGGTTGGCAGAACATCCTATGGTGCATGAGACGCGGGTAGTGGCAGTGACTTTGGGGGATGAGCAGGATAAACGTTTGGTTGCCTATATTGTGGCCGAAGCGGATAGCGGATTAGCGGCCATTTTGCACGCCTATTTGAGCGCGATGTTACCTGAATATATGGTGCCGGCCGCTTTTGTGTGCCTGGAGGCCTTCCCGCTGACACCAAACGGTAAATTGGATCATCAGGCATTGCCCGCGCCAGGGGAAGATGCTTTCGCCCGCCAGATTTATGTTGCGCCACAAGGAGAAATGGAAATCGCAATAGCGGCTATCTGGCGTGAATTACTGGGTGTTGAACAGATCGGCCGGTATGATAATTTCTTTTCCTTGGGCGGACATTCTCTGTTAGCGGTACGGATGATGAACCGGATAACCGCTTTCGGTGTCGATCTGCCGTTGGCCACGTTGTTTATGTCTCCGTCACTGGTGGCATTTACCGAAAAGATCTGCGCACAACGTCATGCGAACAGTGATCAATTGCCTGAAATCAGGCCAATATCCCGTGATCGTGTTTTGCCTTTATCGTTTGGTCAACAGCGTTTGTGGTTTCTGGCGCAATTTGAGGAGATCAGTGACACCTATCATATTCCGACAGCCCTGCGCTTACGTGGACGGCTTGACCTTTCTGCCTGGCAACAGGCCCTGAAGCGCCTGTTTGCCCGCCACGAAGCACTGCGTTCCGTTTTTATCACTGTAGATGGTCAGCCTCAGGTTGAATTGTTGCCGGCGGAATTTGGTCTGCCGATGCAAAAATACGATTTGCGTAAAGCCTCTGACGTTGATGAACAGCTTGCGCATTTGTGCGCACAGGAAGCCAAAACACCGTTTGATCTTACCCGTGGGCCTTTAATTCGTTGCGCACTGGTCCGACTGGCCGAAGAGGAGCATTTATTCCTGCTGACTCAGCATCATATCATCTCTGATGGTTGGTCTTTAGGGATACTGGAATCAGAACTGACGGCACTTTATGTTGCTTGTCTGAATCAACAACCTGATCCGCTGCCGCCATTGACTATTCAATATCCTGATTATGCTGTCTGGCAGCGGCAGGTATTCTCTGATGAAGGCGTACAGGCGCAGAGTGATTACTGGCGTCGTACACTGGCAGATGCTCCGGTATTACTTGAATTGCCGCTGGACAGACCGCGACCCTCGCAGCAATCATTTGCCGGCGGTCAGGTAGCCGTACACTTTGATGCCACACTGGTACAGGCCCTGAAACATTTGGGGCAACCGCACGGTACCACACTGTTTATGACGCTGTTGACCGCTTGGGCTACGTTGTTATCGCGCCTGTCTGGTCAGGATGATGTGGTGATTGGTATACCGAGTGCCAACCGCAACCGGCGGGAAATTGAGTCACTGCTTGGTTTCTTTGTCAACACACTGGCGTTGCGTATTGATTTATCCGGTATGCCGGATGTGGTCACATTGCTACAGCGTGTGCGGCAGACGACACTAGGGGCACAGGAACATCAGGACTTGCCTTTTGAGCAAGTGGTAGAAATTGTTCAGCCGCCGCGCAGACCAGAGCATACGCCACTGTTTCAGGTGATGTTTGCCTGGCAAGAAAGTGAAACAAAGGAATGGCAATTACCGGAACTAGCGGTAACCCCCTTTGAGCTGGGATACGACATAGCGAAATTCGACCTGCAACTGGAATTAACGGAGAAGGCGGGCGAAATTGTCGGAGTGCTGAATTATTCTTCTGCCCTGTTCGACCCTGAAACCATCGAAAGGCAGATGGGTTATTTGCAGGCTATATTGCGGGCAATGGTGAACCAGCCTCAACAACCTGTTACGGCCATTGATATTTTGTCGTCCACGGAACGCACATTGTTGTTAAAAACCTGGAATGCCACTGAAACCGTGTATCCTGAATCGTTATGTATTCATCAACTTTTTGAACAGCAAGTGGAAAAAACTCCGCAGGCAACAGCCCTGATCACAAGAGAAAAACACCTGAGCTACAGTGAACTGAATGTATGGGCAAACCGGCTGGCTCGTCAGTTAATCGGGCAAGGTGTTGGCTCCGGCGATCATATTGCGCTGTTGTTTGAGCGCTCCATCAAGCTGGTGGTGGCGCAACTGGCAGTACTTAAAGCTGGTGCAGTTTATGTCCCTCTGGACCCTGATATGCCGGATGGACGGAAAAACTGGCTGATCAATGACTGTGCCGCCAAATTGTTACTTACCGATACACAGACAGCAATTCCGACTGACTTGATTGTCCCGTTGTTGCGTCTTTCCGATGAAAGCGAGGCGGTGAGTGAACAAGCCAGCGGACAAAAAAATAGTATTAACCTTGATTTACCGCGTACCAGCACGGAACTGGCCTATATTATGTACACCTCTGGCTCAACCGGCACTCCGAAAGGCGTTCTGGTACCGCACCGTGCCGTGGCTCGGCTGGTCATCAATAACGGTTACGTAGCCATCGAACCGGATGATCGGGTGGCCTTTACCGCGAATCCGGCTTTTGATGCCAGCACCTTTGACATCTGGGCACCGTTGCTTAATGGGGGCGCGTTGGTCGTGATTGATCGTGCCATGTTATTGACACCGGTGGAACTCATCCGGGCTGTACAAAACCATGGCATTACAGTGATGTGGCTGACTGTCGGGTTGTTTAACAGGTTGTTCACTGAGCTATCTCCGGCTCTGCCGCAGATAAAAACCCTGATTGTCGGGGGTGATGTTCTTGATCCTCATGTTATCAGTCAGGTATTGAATAACAGCCCACCACAACAACTCTTAAATGGCTATGGACCCAGTGAAGGCACCACTTTTACGACAACATACTGTATCAGGGCCTTAGCACAAGGTGCGATAAACATCCCTATTGGCCGACCCATTGCCAATACGCGGGTTTATCTGCTGGACAATCATGGTCAGCCAGTTCCGTTGGGAGCAATCGGTGAGATTTATATTGGGGGTGACGGGGTGGCCTGTGGCTATCTGAACCGCCCTGATTTGACGGCTGAACGTTTTCTGGCGGATTCATTCAGTGATCAACCGAATGCCCGCATGTACCGGACCGGAGATTTGGCCCGTTACCTGCCGGACGGCAATCTGGTCTTTATGGGTCGCAATGACCAACAGGTGAAAATCCGGGGTTTCCGCATTGAACCGGGAGAAATCGAAGCGCGACTGGTTGAACACGCTGAGGTAAGTGAAGCACTGGTCCTGGCATTGGGGGGCGGGCAGGATAAACGTCTGGTGGCTTATATCGTAGCACAAGCAAATGACGGGCTGGCAACCAGACTGCGTGAACACCTGAATGATATTTTGCCTGACTATATGGTGCCGGCAGCTTTTGTGCGTTTGGATGCCTTTCCGCTGACGCCTAACGGCAAGCTGGATCGCCGGTCGCTGCCGGCACCTGATCAGCATGCCTTTGCCCACCAGGTTTACCAAGCGCCGCAAGGGGAAATTGAAATAGCATTAGCGGCTATCTGGCGGGAATTACTGAATGTTGAGCGAATTGGCCGGCATGACAGTTTCTTTGCTTTGGGCGGGCATTCGCTGCTGGCGGTCAAGATGATTGAACGTTTACGGCGTATTGGTTTAGGCCTGTCAGTACAAACGCTGTTCCAGCATCCGACATTAAGTGTATTAGCCCAATCTTTGGCTCAACATTGTGAAATGAGTGTGCCTGACAACGTTATTACCCCGGATGCGGCGGTACTAACGCCAGCCATGTTGCCGCTGATTGATCTCGCTCAATCTGACATTGATTGTATTGTTGAGCAAGTGCCGGGTGGGATCGCCAATATTCAGGATATTTACGCGCTGTCACCGTTACAGGATGGCATTTTATTCCACCATTTGCTGGCCAATGAGGGCGATCCCTATCTGCTGATCATGCAACAGGCTTTTGCTGATCGACATTTACTCGACCGTTATCTGGCTGCGGTTCAACAGGTGGTTGACCGTCATGACATCTTGCGTACTGCTTTTATCTGGCAGGGATTATCTGTGCCGGCACAGGTCGTTTGCCGTCAGGCACCTTTGTTAGTGACGGAATTGACACTCAACCCGGCTGATGGGCTAATCAGTGACCAACTGGCCCGACGTTTCGATCCGCGTCAACATCGTATTGACCTGAATCAGGCACCATTATTACGTTTTGTTGTGGCACAAGAGAGCGATGGCCGTTGGATTGTGTTGCAATTGTTGCATCACCTGATTGGCGACCATACCACGCTGGAGGTGATGAACAACGAAGTTCAGGCTTTTCTCACCGGACGAACAGACAGCTTGCCGGCACCGGTGCCGTTCCGCCATCTCGTGGCACAGGCTCGGCAGGGTGTCAGTCAGGCAGAACATGCCCGTTTCTTTACCGATATGTTGGCTGAGGTAGATGAGCCAACGCTGTCATTTGGATTGTCGGAAGTGCACTATGATGGTTCACAGGTAACTGAATCTCACCGGATGCTGGCAGCGGAACTGAATGATCGCTTGCGTAATCAGGCGCGGCGCTTGGGTGTCAGTGTAGCGGCGCTGTGCCATCTGGCTTGGGCGCAAGTGTTATCGCGTTCCAGTGGGCAGCAGAAGGTAGTATTCGGCACAGTCTTGTTTGGACGCATGACAGCAGGTGAAGGGTCTGATGGTGGCATGGGCTTGTTTATCAATACCTTGCCGTTGCGTTTGGATATCGATCATACCTCGGTGCGGGACAGTGTACGCGCAGCACATGGCCGACTGGCAGGGTTGCTGGAACATGAACACGCGTCACTGGCGCTGGCACAGCGTTGCAGCGGCGTAGCCAGTGGAACGCCTCTTTTTAATGCGCTGTTGAACTACCGGCATAATACGCAGCCGATAACACCAAATGAAATGGTGAGCGGCATCGAATTCCTTGGCGCACAGGAACGGACTAACTATCCGTTTGTGTTGTCGGTAGAGGATGGCGGCACTGATCTGGGGCTAACGGCTCAAGTGGTACAGCCATTTGATCCGGAACGGATATGCGGCTATATGCAGCAAGCGTTAGAAAGTCTGGCAGAAGCACTTGAGCAGGCACCTGATATGTCGGTACAGCAGTTAGAAATTCTGCCGGAAACTGAACGCACATTGTTGTTAAAAACCTGGAATGCCACTGAAACCGTGTATCCTGAATCGTTATGTATTCATCAACTTTTTGAACAGCAAGTGGAAAAAACTCCGCAGGCAACAGCCCTGATCACAAGAGAAAAACACCTGAGCTACAGTGAACTGAATGTATGGGCAAACCGGCTGGCTCGTCAGTTAATCGGGCAAGGTGTTGGCTCCGGCGATCATATTGCGCTGTTGTTTGAGCGCTCCATCAAGCTGGTGGTGGCGCAACTGGCAGTACTTAAAGCTGGTGCAGTTTATGTCCCTCTGGACCCTGATATGCCGGATGGGCGGAAAAACTGGCTGATCAATGACTGTGCCGCCAAATTGTTACTTACCGATACACAGACAGCAATTCCGACTGACTTGATTGTCCCATTGTTACGTCTTTCCGATGAAAGCGAGGCGGTGAGTGAACAAGCCAGCGGACAAAAAAATAGTATTAACCTTGATTTACCGCGTACCAGCACGGAACTGGCCTATATTATGTACACCTCTGGCTCAACCGGCACTCCGAAAGGCGTTCTGGTACCGCACCGTGCCGTGGCTCGGCTGGTCATCAATAACGGTTACGTAGCCATCGAACCGGATGATCGGGTGGCCTTTACCGCGAATCCGGCTTTTGATGCCAGCACCTTTGACATCTGGGCACCGTTGCTTAATGGGGGCGCGTTGGTCGTGATTGATCGTGCCATGTTATTGACACCGGTGGAACTCATCCGGGCTGTACAAAACCATGGCATTACAGTGATGTGGCTGACTGTCGGGTTGTTTAACAGGTTGTTCACTGAGCTATCTCCGGCTCTGCCGCAGATAAAAACCCTGATTGTCGGGGGTGATGTTCTTGATCCTCATGTTATCAGTCAGGTATTGAATAACAGCCCACCACAACAACTCTTAAATGGCTATGGACCCAGTGAAGGCACCACTTTTACGACAACATACTGTATCAGGGCCTTAGCACAAGGTGCGATAAACATCCCTATTGGCCGACCCATTGCCAATACGCGGGTTTATCTGCTGGACAATCATGGTCAGCCAGTTCCGTTGGGAGCAATCGGTGAGATTTATATTGGGGGTGACGGGGTGGCCTGTGGCTATCTGAACCGCCCTGATTTGACGGCTGAACGTTTTCTGGCGGATTCATTCAGTGATCAACCGAATGCCCGCATGTACCGGACCGGAGATTTGGCCCGTTACCTGCCGGACGGTAATCTGGAATTTCTCGGCCGTAATGACCAGCAGGTCAAAATCCGGGGTTTCCGCATTGAACTGGGGGAAATTGAAGCCCGGTTGGCAGAACATCCGGCGGTGCGTGAGGCTGCAGTGCGGGTGTTGGGTGAAGGGCAGGATAAACATCTGGTGGCTTATTATGTAATGGTGCAAGCTAATAATATAGCGGCGTCTGCGGATAACGGATTGGCGACCCAATTACATCGTCATTTGAGAACCTTGTTGCCTGACTACATGATTCCGGCTGCTTTTGTGCAGTTGGATGCCTTTCCGTTGACCCCGAACGGCAAACTGGATCATCGGGCGTTGCCTGTGCCTGAGCAGCACACCTTTGCCCACCAAATCTATGAAGCACCGCAAGGGGAAACGGAAATCGTTATGGCAACTATCTGGCGTGAATTACTGGGCGTTGAGCAGATTAGCCGGCAAGACAACTTCTTTACCTTGGGAGGACACTCTCTGCTTGCCATGCGGATGATCAGTCTGGCCGCAGAGAGAGGGTTGATTTGTTCATTGAATAATCTGTTCCAATTTCCGGTGCTGGCGGAACTGGTGGCAGAGATCACACTAGATCCGCTATCTCAATCACAAAGCAGTGCTGTACCGATACGACCCGATGGCACCGAACCGCCACTATTCTTTATACCTAGCGGCATGGAAGATTATTCCTATGTTTTCGGGCTGGCTCAGCATATTCAGGCGGATTACCCGATTTATGCGCTACCTTGGCCATTAATCAATGAAGCACTGCCGACCATTGAAGCCTTGGCAGTCAGAATGATTACCTTTATGAAAGCGGTGCGACCAGAAGGACCGTACCGGATATACGGCTATTCTTCTGGTGGTGTACTGGCTTACGCCATTGCTCAACAACTCTTGAATGCTGGAGAGACAGTTGACTTTTTAGGCCTGATTGATACACCGGCTCCTCACCATCTCAAGGCACTGGTCATTCAACCTAAACTTCATTTTCTGGCTGATTTGGCAAGGCAGGCAATAGATGAACATCCTCAGGAAATTGCGTCATTATATCAGAAAATGGATGAGCTGAATTTGGTGCAATTTATTGCCGCTGCACAGAAGTTGGCATTATACCCATCTAATTTGCGCCCTGATTTAATTGCAAGACGCTGGGAGCAGATAGGGAACTATGTTGAAATGGTCAAAGATTATAAGCCGAAAGCCCTTGCAATAACCTTGCATCAATTCTATGCCATGGAATCTTATCCGCAGATCCCGTTTGTTACAGATATTGAGCTACAGTCCGTAACAATGAAACCGTCGTTAGGTTGGGAGCAGATAATTCCCGACTCTTCGCTACAATTAACTCCTGTTCCTGGAGATCATTTTAGCCTGATGGAAGATAGCGAAAATAAAACGATTCTGGCTAAGATCTTAAGTACGGCATTGGCAATGAATTGCGAAGTGGAGGCGCTGTAATATCGGTGATATTGCGGGATGAAAAGCAATAATTAAAGATAGAATTATCTGGTTAAAGATTCTTATAACAGCCGGATAATTTCGCAGAATATAGGCACCGGATGTTAATGACTCCGGTGCCTTATTTTTGTGGTGGACGTTTCTTTCTCAACGTTTCAACGGTTGATACAAGACTGAGTAACTGGATACGGTAAAGTCAATGGTCATCGGGCTGAACTGGGGGAAATTGAAAATACGCTGATGGCAATCGAAGGTATACGCCAGTGTGCGTTGGTCAAAGCCAGTGTGTTGTGCTTTAATAAATTCGGACACTTTGGTAAAGGAATAGAATGACTTTAATTAAGGTCTCTTTATGAAACGAAATCACCCCAAAAATTTAC
>NZ_FPBJ01000002.1 GCF_900116635.1 Xenorhabdus koppenhoeferi
CGCAGCATCGGCTGCAGTAAGGCCGGATATAGAGCTGCAACCTACCGTCAATGTCTGAACAACGAAAGCCTTGCAAACGGGATGCGTTCATATAGGTTATATGGATCACCGTTTACTCGAAATCATCGCTTGTCCTGTATGTCATGGTAAGCTTAGTTACGATAAAGAAAACCTTGAACTGATTTGTAAACTTGACCGTCTCGCTTTTCCTGTCCGCGATGGTATTCCTGTACTGCTGGAAAATGAAGCACGTACTTTGCCTACAGAGGAAAACCAATAATCCATGTTTACCGTTATCATTCCAGCACGTTTTGCTTCAACACGTCTGCCAGGGAAACCATTGGCTGATATTCACGGCAAGCCTATGATTGTACGTGTAATGGAACGGGCTACTCGCTCCGGTGCTGAACGAGTGATTGTGGCGACAGATAACCAAGATGTTTTTGATGCGGTGATTGCCGCAGGCGGCGAAGCTTGCATGACAAACGAAAATCACCATTCAGGTACAGAACGTTTGGCCGAGGTTATTGATAAATACCAATTTGCTGATGATGAAATTATCGTAAATGTTCAGGGGGATGAGCCTCTTATTCCAGAACAGATCATCAAACAGGTGGCTGATAATCTGGCTGGCTGTGATGCTGGAATGGCAACACTTGCCGTACAGATCGAAGATGTGAAAGAAGCGTTCAATCCTAATGCTGTTAAAGTTGTCATGGATGCGCAAGGTTATGCACTCTATTTTTCTCGCGCTACCATTCCATGGGAACGAGAGCGCTTTATGCAATCAAAAGAGTCGATTGGAAATGACTTCCTGCGTCATATTGGGATTTATGCGTATCGTGTCAGTTTTATCCGCCGTTATGTACAGTGGGCGCCAAGCCCATTGGAAAATATGGAGATGCTTGAGCAATTACGTGTGCTTTGGTACGGTGAAAAAATTCATGTGGCAAAAGCATTGCAAGCACCTGGCGCAGGTGTTGATACACCGGAAGATCTGGATGCTGTAAGAAAAGTTTTTGCAGGGCTTTGATCTCTCTATCAGAGAAAGTATCAATTAAATCTGAGCTAAAAGGGAATGCGTTATTACGACATTCTCTTTTTTTCAACCGTGTTCTTTCTCAATGTTTTTTCTAATCTGATGATATTTTAACGGTTTTTACTGAGAATCTTCTGATTTTTCAGTATCAATATCAGCACTTTTTGGTTTAATCGCTTGCCAGATCCGACCTAATGTTTCATACCAAGCACGTTCTGTATGTGAAAAATAATAGACTGAGGGGATATATTTCTCCCACGGATATAAAGGTGTTGTTATAGCCAATTGATTAGCAGGGGCTGCGATTGGGTGTAAACCACGTTGCTCAAAAAAACGCAGTGATCTTTTCATGTGATTAGCCGACGTAACAAGAATAAAAGATTGTTGCCCAACCACTTTTTCAACCTCAGCTGCTTCTTCTTCGGTATCCAAAGGTTTTTTTAATGCTATCGTGTCCTCTACAGGAATTCCTACAGATTGTGCTACCATAGCAGCAACTTCGGCACTGCTAATTGAATTAACGCCTTTACCGCCCGTGAAAATCATTTTAGCGCCAGGATTAAGATGATATAACCGAATGCCTTCAGTCACCCTAGGCAAGCTATTACTAATAAGGTTAGCACTAGGTGCCCAATGGGAATTATAAGTGAAGCCACCACCAAGAACTACAATATACTTTATAGGTGTGGCCTGTGGTATGTCGGGTTCATAGCGCTGAACGTATTTCCCTTCAATAGGCAGTAAGAGTTTGTCCGCAACAGGTTGTAAACTCAATAAAAGTAATGCGAGCCAGCTCAGTGATAAAATGGTTTTGCCTGTTTTTTGCCAACGGGTGAACCACAATAATATCAGGGCGGTGAAAGAGATAATAATAATCAACGGCAAAGGCATTAATAGCGAGCCGATATACTTTTTTAGCAAGAATAACATTGACTGACCTTGTTATGGTTAAATTGTAGTCGCACAGGGTCGAATTTAAGGCTAAAAGTAGTTAATTAAATAATTACTGTGCCAAAATAACAGTAGCAAAAATAGCAGTAGATAGCATAACTACTCAATAGATAAATTAACCTTAGCTTATAAGTGAGGCAGTTTTTCATGCTGGATCGCAATTTCGATGATATTGCAGACAAATTTTCGCGTAATATTTACGGCACAACCAAAGGTAAAATCAGGCAAGCCGTTGTCTGGCAAGATATTAACGAATTGCTGAATCATTTTCCTCAAGGTCCGTTACGCATTTTGGATGCGGGGGGCGGTGAAGGAAATATGGCTTGCCAATTAGCCGAATTAGGCCATCAGGTAATACTTTGTGACCTGTCAGAAGAGATGGTTCAACGGGCGAAGCACAACGCAGAGGGGCGGGGTGTTTCCCATAAGATGCAATTTATTCAAAGTTCAGTACAAGAAATTCATCATCATATTGAGCAGCCTGTTGATCTGATCCTATTCCATGCCGTATTGG
The DNA here is from genome assembly GCF_900116635.1 of Xenorhabdus koppenhoeferi. Lineage (GTDB taxonomy): Bacteria > Pseudomonadota > Gammaproteobacteria > Enterobacterales > Enterobacteriaceae > Xenorhabdus > Xenorhabdus koppenhoeferi. The sequence continues at coordinate 2,505 of NZ_FPBJ01000002.1, forward strand.
AATGGATTACTGATCAAAAAGAGGCTATAGAAATATTGGGGAATATAATAACACCGGGTGGTGCACTCTCATTAATGTTTTATAATGCTAATGGGCTGGTTATGCGTAATGCCATCTTGGGTAATTTCCATCTGGCGACACCGAATATTCAGCGTCGCCGAAAACGTTCTCTATCACCACAGAACCCATTAGTACCGGAACAGGTATATCGATGGCTGACTGAACTAAATATGGAAATAACGGGAAAAACAGGAGTGAGAGTTTTTCACGACTACCTGCAAAGCCGCCAATTACAAAATGCAGATTTTCCGGCGTTGCTTGAACTTGAACAACGTTATTGTAGACAAGAACCCTATATCAGTCTGGGGCGCTACATTCATGTGATGGCACGCAAGCTTACCTTAAAGAGCAAATTATGAGTGAATATTCCCAGACTGTTCCTGAACTTGTATTCTGGGCCAGAAAAAATGACTTTTCAATTTCGTTGCCACCAGAACGGCTGGCGTTTTTGATGGTAATTGCCGTATTAAACAGTGAACGGTTTGACGGTGAAATGAGTGAAGGGGAGTTGGTGGATGCTTTCCGTGAAGTATGTAAAGGTTTTGAGCAGACTTCTGAAGCGGTATCCGTCAGGGCGAATAATGCCATCAATGATATGGTTCGCCAGAAGTTAATTAACCGTTTTACCAGTGAATTAGCAGATGGTAATGCTATTTACCGTCTGACTCCATTAGGAATGGGTATCAGTGATTATTACATTCGCCAGCGTGAATTCTCCACGTTGCGTCTTTCCATGCAGCTATCTATCGTTGCCAATGAATTGCACCGGGCGGCAGAAGCGGCTGAAGAAGGCGGGGATGAATTCCACTGGCATCGCAATGTCTTTGCTCCGCTGAAATATTCTGTGGCTGAAATTTTTGACAGTATAGATATGTCCCAACGCCTGCTGGATGAACAGCAAAACAGTGTAAAAACGGATATCGCCGCGCTGCTTAATCAGGATTGGCAGGCTGCCATCGCTAACTGTGAACAGCTACTGTCTGAAACCTCGGGTACTCTGCGGGAACTTCAGGACACATTGGAAGCAGCGGGTGACAAATTGCAGGCCAACCTATTGCGTATTCAGGATGCCAATATAAATGGCAGCGATTCTGAGCTGGTTGATAAGCTGGTCTTTGATCTGCAAGGCAAATTGGATCGTATTATCAGCTGGGGACAGCAATCTATTGATTTATGGATAGGTTATGATCGTCATGTTCACAAATTTATCCGAACTGCCATTGATATGGATAAAAACCGGATTTTTGCCCAGCGCCTTCGCCAATCCATTCAACACTATTTTGACAGCCCGTGGGTACTGACCGTCGCGAATGCCGAGCGCTTGCTGGATGTACGTGATGAAGAACTCACTTTGCGTAATGAAGAGGTAATGGGAGAATTACCGCCAGAAATGGAATACGAAGAGTTCAGTGAAATCAACGAACAACTGGCTGAAATGGTGGAACAGGCACTGGCGATTTACCAGCAAGCAAAACGTCCTCTGGATTTGGGGGCTGTAATGCGTGCTTACCTTACTCAGTATCCACGTCAACGCCATTTTGATGTGGCACGTATGTTAGTGGATCAAGCGGTAAGGTTGGGCGTTGCAGAAGCGGATTTCTCTGGGTTGCCAGCGGAATGGTTAGCGATTAATGATTACGGAGCCAAGGTGCAGGCACATGTCATCGACACATATTGAACAAATTATGCCAGTAAAACTGGCTCAGGCATTATCCAATACACTTTTTCCTGAACTAGATAGTCATCTTCGCGCCGGGCGTCACATTAGTGTGGATGATCTTGATAATCATGCTTTTCTGATGGATTTTCAGGAAGAATTGGAAATGTTTTATGCGCGCTATAACGTCGAGTTAGTCCGTGCACCAGAAGGCTTTTTCTACCTGCGTCCCCGTTCTACGACATTGATCCCGCGATCTGTTCTCTCTGAACTGGACATGATGGTAGGTAAGATCTTGTGTTACCTCTATCTCAGCCCAGAACGCTTGTCCAATCAGGGAATATTTACCTTTCAAGAATTATATGAAGAGCTGTTGTCGTTAGCTAACGAAAATAAGTTGATGAAAGTGGTGAATCAACGTTCGACCGGCACCGATCTGGACAAACAGAAATTACAGGAAAAAGCACGATCTTCTCTAAACCGCTTGCGTCGTTTGGGAATGGTTTATTTCCTGCAAAACGACAGCAATAAATTTATGATCACTGAAGCGGTATTCCGCTTCGGTGCAGATGTGCGCAGTGGTGATAATCCACGTGAAGCACAATTACGGATGATCCGTGATGGGGAAGCTATGCCAGTGGTAGGGGATGTATCGCAAAAAGAGAATGAGCATGAGGAACTATCAGAACATTCAGCAGAAAGCACGGAGGATGAGCAGTCATGATTGAACGCGGTAAATTTCGCTCACTGACATTGGTTAACTGGAACGGTTTTTTTGCCAGAACGTTTGATCTTGACGAACTTGTGACGACCTTATCTGGTGGTAATGGAGCGGGTAAATCTACTACGATGGCAGCATTTGTGACCTCGTTGATCCCTGATTTAACATTGCTCCACTTCCGCAATACCACAGAAGCAGGGGCAACCAGTGGCTCCCGTGATAAAGGCTTACACGGTAAATTACGTGCCGGAGTCTGTTATTCCACATTGGATGTCGTGAATTCCCGCCACCAGAGAATTATTGCAGGGGTACGTTTACAACAAGTTGCTGGACGTGATCGCAAGGTTGATATCAAGCCGTTTATGATTCAGGGAATTCCTGCATCTATTCAGCCAACACAGTTATTAACTGAAAATATCGGCGAACGTCAGGCACGCGTTCTGCCCTTGAATGAACTGAAAGAACGCCTTGATGGAATGGAAGGTGCCCAGTTCAAACAATTTAACTCTATTACAGATTATCATGCTCTGATGTTTGATTTGGGGGTGATACCAAAACGTTTGCGTTCAGCAAGTGATCGCAGCAAGTTTTATCGCCTGATAGAAGCATCGCTATATGGTGGTATTTCCAGCGCCATTACCCGCTCACTGCGTGATTATCTATTGCCAGAAAACAGTGGGGTCAGAAAAGCGTTTCAGGATATGGAAGCCGCATTGCGTGAAAACCGCATTACACTGGAAGCTATCCGTGTTACGCAATCCGATCGTGATCTTTTCAAGCATCTCATCACAGAATCTACGGCCTATGTTTCTGCCGACTATATGCGTCATGCCAACGAACGGCGTGTTCATTTGGATGAATCATTGGCTTTGCGTAGTGAATTGTTTGGTAGCCGCCGTCAATTGGTAGCTGAGCAGTATCGTCATGTTGAAATGGCGAGAGAGCTGGCGGAACAAAGTGGGGTATCTTCTGATTTAGAAATGGATTATCAGGCGGCCAGCGATCATTTGAATCTGGTTCAGACAGCGATGCGTCAGAAGGAAAAAATTGAACGTTATCAATCAGATGTTGAGGAGCTGACTTATCGGTTGGAAGAACAGGTCGAAGTCGTTGAAGAAGCAAAAGAACTTCAGGCGGAATATGAAACCTCATCTGAGGCAGCAGAACAGGAAGTTGATGAATTGAAAAGCCAGCTTGCTGATTATCAGCAAGCTCTGGATGTTCAGCAAACTCGCGCAATTCAATATCAGCAGGCATTGCAAGCACTAAAACGAGCACGTGAGCTTTGTCAACTTCCAGAACTGGCGACTGAAAATGCCGATGAGTGGCAAGAAACTTACCAAGCCAAGGCACAGCAGGCGACTGAAACTTTGCTGGCATTAGAACAGAAGTTAAGTGTTGCTGACGCGGCTCACAGTCAGTTTGAGCAGGCTTATGAGCTGGTTAAAAATATTGTTGGTGAAGTGAGCCGCAGCGAAGCCTGGCAGGCAGCCCGTGAAGTATTGCGGGAATGGTCATCTCAACGCCATTTGTCTGATAGGGTTCAACCGTTGCGTATCCAATTGTCTGAATTGGAACAACGACTGAACAGTCAGCAAAATGCTGAGCGTTTACTGCAAGAATTCTGTAAGCGCCATAACCAGCAATATCAGGCGGAAGATTTAGAGACGCTACAGAGTGAATTAGAAGCCCAGTTGGAAGAATTAAGCCTGAGTGCCAACGAAAGTGGTGAACGCCGCATTCAGATGCGTCAGGAGTTTGAACAGCTGAAACAGAAGATTCAGGGATTGACAGCGCGTGCGCCAGTATGGTTAGCAGCACAGGAAGCCCTGAATCAGCTTTGTGAACAGAGTAATACATCGCTTGAAAGTGGTCACGATGTCACTGAATACATGCAGCAATTGCTGGAGCAAGAACGAGAAATCACTGTTGAACGTGATGACGTAGCGGCTCAGAAACGTGAACTGGAAAAACAAATTGATCGCCTGAGCCAACCAAGTGGAGCAGAAGACGGTCGATTACTCGCATTAGCTGAACGTTTCGGTGGTGTTTTACTGTCAGAAATTTATGACGACATTACCCTTGATGATGCGCCTTATTTCTCTGCGCTGTATGGTCCTGCTCGTCATGCGATTGTTGTGCCTGATCTTTCATTGGTTCGCCCACTTTTGGAATCATTGGAAGATTGCCCGGAAGATCTCTATTTGATTGAGGGTGATCCGCAATCTTTCGATGACAGTGTATTCCACTTCGAAGAGCAGAACAGTGCAGTTCTGGTGAAATCATCTGATCGCCAGTGGCGTTATTCCCGCTATCCTGAAGTTCCCCTGTTTGGTCGGGCGGCAAGAGAAAATCGTCAGGAAGCACTCAGTCTTGAGCGTGATACTCTGGCTGAACGTTATGCAACGCTCTCATTTGATGTTCAAAAAACCCAGCGGACACATCAGGCTTTCAGCCGTTTTGTGGGTAAGCATCTGTCTGTTGCGTTTGATGATGATCCAGAGGCAGAAATTCGCAGCCTGAATCAACGCCGAACCGAGCTGGAGCGGGAATTATCTCAATTTGAGACCAAAACCCAGCAGCACCAACAAAAACTTGTTCAGGTTAAAGAAAGTCTGTCAGCGCTGAATCGCTTGATCCCACAAATGACAATCCTGTTGGATGAAACGCTGATTGATCGTGTGGACACTGTCCGTGAAGAAATGAATGAAGCGCAGGATGCAGCTCAATTTCTGCAACAGCATGGCAATACATTGACCAAGCTCGAACCGTTGGTTTCTGTTTTGCAAAGCGATCCACAGCAACATAAACAGTTGCAGAAAGATTATGAGGCCGCGCAACATAGCCAGAATAGAACTAAACAACAAGCTTTTGCTTTGACGGAAGTTGTACAGCGCCGTGCGCATTTCAGCTATAGCGATTCCGCAGGAATGCTCAGTGAAAACTCTGATCTAAACGACAAACTGCGTCAACGCCTTGAACACGCAGAATCGGATCGTAGTCGCGCACGTGAACAATTGCGCCAGCAGCAGGCACAATATGCTCAGTTCAGCCAAGTCTTGGCATCACTGAAAAGCTCTTATGACACTAAGCAGGATATGTTGAAAGAGCTTGAACAGGAGATGAAAGATATTGGTGTTCAGGCGGATGCTAATGCAGAAATTCGTGCACGTGAACGTCGTGATCAGCTTCATGCTGCTGTAAATACTAACCGTTCCCGTATTAACCAGCTTGAGAAACAGATCGCATTCTGTGAAGCTGAAATGGCAAACCTCCAGAAGAAATTACGTAAATCTGAGCGTGATTACTATCAAAAGCGTGACCAAGTTGTTTCTTCAAAAGCGGGCTGGTGTGCTGTCATGCGCATGGTGAAAGACAACGGCGTTGAACGTCGCTTACATCGCCGCGAGCTGGCCTATATGGAGGGTGATGATTTGCGTTCAATGTCGGATAAGGCATTGGGTGCATTGCGTCTGGCAGTAGCTGATAATGAACACCTGCGTGATGTGTTGCGCTTGTCTGAAGATCCGAAACGCCCTGAGCGAAAAATTCAATTCTTCGTTGCCGTTTACCAACATTTACGCGAACGTATTCGTCAGGATATCATCCGCACGGATGATCCAGTTGATGCTATCGAACAAATGGAAATTGAACTGGCGCGTTTGACTGAAGAATTAACAGCACGTGAGCAGAAATTAGCGATCAGTTCCAAGAGCGTAGCTAATATCATTCGCAAAACCATCCAACGTGAACAGAACCGCATTCGTATGTTAAATCAGGGATTGCAGGCGGTTTCCTTCGGACAGGTTGGCGGTGTGCGCCTGAATGTGAACGTGCGTGAAAGCCACTCTGTTTTGCTGGATGTGTTGTCCGAACAGCAGGAACAGCATCAGGATCTGTTCAACAGCCAGCGTTTGACCTTCTCAGAAGCGATGGCAAAACTGTATCAGCGCTTGAATCCACAAATGGATATGGGGCAACGTTTGCCACAGACTATTGGTGAAGAGTTGCTGGATTACCGTAACTATCTTGAATTAGACGTTGAAGTAAACCGTGGTTCGGATGGTTGGCTGAAAGCGGAAAGTGGGGCATTATCTACCGGTGAGGCTATTGGTACGGGGATGTCTATTCTGGTCATGGTGGTACAGAGCTGGGAAGAGGAATCACGTCGTCTGCGTGGTAAAGATATTTCACCATGCCGACTGTTGTTCCTTGATGAAGCTGCACGTTTGGATGCTAAATCCATCGCAACGTTGTTTGAGTTGTGTGAACGTTTACAAATGCAATTAATTATCGCTGCACCAGAGAATATCAGTCCGGAAAAAGGCACAACTTATAAATTGGTTCGCAAAATTTTCAATAATCAGGAACATGTACATGTTGTTGGATTACGTGGTTTCGGACAGGATACCCCTATGACAGAACAAACGCATCCTCAAATGCAGTCACAACCGATATTGGAAGAGTAATTTCATTATTAAGAGATACTGTTATTAAGAGGGGTTATAATGAAACCCCTTTTATATTATCTGAAAATGATGGGTCGATATTTAGTTATAGTAGTCGTTAAATCTGAAATATCAATAGAATATACTTTGATTAAAGGCACCAGAGGTGCTTTTTTCTTTTTTAAGGTCAGTATGCTCTAATTTATTATAGTGAATGTTTTATTTTGTTGAGTGTCAATGCGTATGATTGGTTCTCTATCTTAAGAAGTAATTATGTATATAATTACTGCTATTCTTTTCTGATAAGATAGGGCGACTGAGAATTAGAATAAGTCATTGGACAGCTGCATAACATAATAAGGTGAGGTGAACTCTTATGGCGAAGAACACGGTCAGGTTTCTGAAAGTTTCTTTTATCTGTAGCGCATTAGCGGTATCAGAGGGAACCTTTGCAAATCAACAAAATGGATTGATAGCAAGCAATGTGCAAGAATTATCAGAGGAACAAAAAAAGGAAAATTTGACTGATTCAGTTGATAAGACTATTCCTATATCTTCGGGAACTTCTATTGATGAAAATCGAAAAAAATTACAAAATTGGTTACCACAACAAATAAAACCGATATTCTTTGAACGGTTGGCAACATTATATATTGCTAATAATATGAAACCTCTATGGCAGGATAAAAAAACAATTCAACAGCTTGAAAATCAATTGATTGAATTGTCATTAGCTGGTTTTCAGCCTCAATTTGAAAAATGGTTAATACAACTTCATTCACCTGAATTAAATGATATGGGACGAGATATTCTTTTGTCTGATGCTATGTTAGGTTATCTTCATTTTGTCAATGATGTTAAGAAAAAGGGAAATTCATGGTTATATAGAAAAACTCCTTATAAGATTAATTTACCACCCTCTCAATCAATTGATAAATGGCAACAATATATCAATAATAACAACACTCTCTCTTATATTACGACCTTGTTACCTAATCATCCTATGTATGAAAATATGCGTAAGGAGATGTTAGGACAATTATCTGATAGGCAACCGTGGACAGAGTTCTCCTCCAAAAAAACGTTAAGGTCAGGGCAAAGTAGTGAGAGTATGGTTGCATTGAGAAAGATATTAGTTCGTTCCGGTGTGCTGGAATCATCTTCAGTCAAATCTGATAATAAAGTTTATGGCAAAGAACTTGTTGCTGCTGTAAAACGATTTCAAGCCCTGCATGGATTATCTGCGGATGGTGTGATCGGTCAATCCACGAAAATATGGTTAAATACAACACCACAAACTCGTGCCCGTATAATGGCATTAAATATACAGAGATTACGAATTATTCCGGCAGATATGCCTACAGGTATTTTTGTCAATATTCCAAATTACTCACTTTTTTATTATTTGGATGGCAAGGAAGTATTAAGCTCTAAAGTTGTGGTTGGTCGCCCCAGCCGCAAAACACCGATTATGAGCAGTCAATTGAATAATGTGGTGATTAATCCGCCGTGGAACGTACCTACCAGTATGACCCGAAAAGATATCGCGCCAAGGGCAATGCGGGATTCGAGTTATTTTCGTACTCGGGGTTATACAGTTTTTTCCAGTTGGGGTAATGATGCCAAGGTTATTGAACCTTCATCAATTGATTGGGGAACAGTAACACCAAGTAATTTTCCTTACCGAATACGGCAGGCTCCTGGCCCAACTAATTCATTAGGGCGTTTCAAATTTAATATGCCAAATTCAGAAGCGATTTATTTGCACGATACGCCAAATCAGGCTTCTTTTGATCGGGAAATGAGGGCAGTCAGTTCAGGCTGTGTGCGTGTAAATAAAGCGCCTGAACTGGCTGACATGTTATTGGGGGATGCGGGTTGGAATAAAAATAAAGTTAATAATTCATTGAAAACATGGACAACAAAATATGTAAATATACCCAAAAAAATTCCTGTTTTCCTCTATTATCAAACAGCCTGGGTTGATGAAGGAGGGGTGCCACAATATCGGGCTGATATCTATGACTATGATATAAGTGCAAGACAACAATCAGAGGCATTTAATGAGATTCTGGCTACCAGAAATGATTTATAATTTTTGTGGTTCCTCATCATTTATGAGGGAATGAATTTGATGTTAATGTTATGAACGGTGAAAGAAATAACACTTCTTTCACCGTTATTTTTTATTGCTAATTATTTTTCCAATGATTTTATTCCTGTTATATAATCTTAGCCGGATTTTTCTTTCTGATTGAAGAAATATTTATATTCCATATAGAGATATCTCCCATTAACTTATCGTCATAAATATTTACTTTCGTTTAATATGTTTTGAATTTTGTTAAGCAGATCACAATTATTGGTTGATTAATTTACACTAATATACAAAAAAATTGAAACAAAGTTTTATTTGTTGGTGTCTTATTAGTCGATTAAACTCAATAAGTAATGAAGTTTAGAAAATATTAATAAATCATAGAATAGCAGGGCATATTATCCATGAATGATATTGACCATGATCGCCGAAAGTGGCTCGGCGTAAGCGTGGCCGCATTGGGGTTAAGTTTATTGCCTCAACATGCTTTGGCTGCATTGACAACCCCACGCCCCCGAATTTTACACTTTAATAACCTACATACGGGAGAAAAACTCAAAGCTGAATTCTTTGATGGTCGCCGTTATAACAAATCAGAATTATCCCGTTTGAATTATTTATTTAGAGATTTTCGTCAAAATAAGATCAAAACGATTGATCCAAAATTATTTGACCAAATTTATTTATTACAGATGATTATGGGAATAAATAAACCTGTTCAATTAGTTTCTGGCTATCGTTCATTAATGACAAATAATATGTTACGCCAAGCCAGTGGTAGAGTAGCAAAACATAGCTACCATACTCGTGGACAAGCAATGGATTTTCATATTGATGGTATGCAACTTGAGAATATCCGTAAGGCAGCGCTGAAAATGGGAGCTGGAGGGGTCGGATTTTATCCAAAGAGTAATTTTATTCATATTGATACAGGCCCGGTCAGGACGTGGTAATCTTATACCTATAGTCTTGATTGTGGAGTCCAACAATATAATGAAATACCACATTATCCCCGTCACAATGGCGATGCAAAATTGTACATTGATTTGGTGTGAGGAAACTCAGGAAGCGGCGATTGTAGATCCCGGCGGTAATGCTGAGCAGCTTATTGCCGAAATAGAGCGTCGTGAGTTGAAACTGACACAAATTTTGCTGACTCATGGTCACTATGATCACGTTGGTGCTGCCCTTGAAGTCTCCAGGCATTTTAATGTACCTGTTTATGGGCCACATAAGGGAGATGCTTTTTGGATAGAAGGGCTGGAAATTCAATGTCAAATGTTTGGTGTTGAGCCATGTCCCTCTTTCACGCCGGATCGTTGGTTAGAGGAAGAAAATACGTTGCAAATTGGTAAGGTTGAATTGTCTGTTTTGCATTGTCCGGGGCACACGCCAGGGCATATTATCCTTGTTAATCATGCCGATAAATTAATCTCAATGGGAGATGTGTTGTTTAAAGGAAGTGTCGGTCGTACGGATTTTCCGGGTGGAAATTATGATGAATTGATTCAATCCATTAAAGAGAAAGTACTGCCTTTGGGGGATGACTATCAATTCATTCCCGGTCACGGGCCGATGTCAACATTGGGATATGAACGGAAGACTAACCCTTTCCTGCAAGATTAATGAAATATGTTTTTCTTATCGTAATATTTTGTATTAAAAAGATAAAAGCCGCATTTCAGCGGCTTTTTAGATAATATATCAATACTCAGATAAAACTTAGAGTACAGCAACGATAGCTTCACACAGAGGAACCATGTTCTCCAGTGTTAAACCTGCTACGTTAATACGACCAGAACTAACGGCGTAAATACCAAACTCTTCACGCAGACGATCAACCTGTTCTTTAGTCAGACCGCTGAATGAGAACATACCATTTTGAGAAATAATAAAGCTAAAATCTTGCTTCGCACCTTTTTCTTGCAAGGTGTTTACAAACAGTTGGCGCATACGTTGAATACGTTCACGCATTGTTGCTAATTCCTGAATCCACTCAGCTTTCAAATCATCGTTGGACAGAATTGTTGTAACAACGGAAGCACCGTGTGCTGGTGGGTTGGAGTAATTGGTACGAACAATAGACTTTGCTTGGCTGAATGCTTTTTCTGCGGTATCGCTGTCTGTTGCAACGATGGTGCAGGCTCCAACACGCTCATTATACAGGCCGAAGTTTTTGGAATAAGAGCTGGCAACGATCAGTTCATTATGATTCTTGGTAAAAATGCGCAGACCTTCTGCATCTTCATCTAATCCCTTGGCAAAACCTTGGTAAGCAAAGTCAAATACAGGCAACCAACCATTTGCAGCAGATAAATCAGCCAGTTTCTGCCATTGTTCAGGTGTTGGATCGATACCGGTCGGGTTATGACAGCAGCCGTGCAACAGAATAATATCACCTGCTTGTGCTTCAGACAGGCTTGCTAACATGCCTTCAAAATTCAGCGCATGTTTTTCTGCATCGTAATAATTGTATTCGCGAATTTCTAAACCAGCGCTGGCAAAAACACCTTTATGGTTTGGCCAGGTGGGGTTGCTGATCCAGACACGTTTTGCATTGGTCTGTTTAGCAATAAAATCCGCGGCAGTGCGAAGTGCGCCAGTTCCGCCCGGGCTTTGTACAGTACGGGCACGCTTATCAGTTACGACAGGGCTGAATTTGCCAAAGAGCAGTTCTTGAGTGACACGGCCAAATTCAGGTAATCCGCTAATTGCCAGATAATTTTTGGTGGTTTCGTTTTCCAGCAGGAATTTTTCTGCTTTTTTAACGGTGGTCAGAACAGGAGTTTTACCAGTTTCGTCTTTGTAGACTCCGATACCCAGGTTGATTTTATTTCCACGAGGGTCAGCTTTAAAACTATCAGCTAAACCAAGAATAGGATCGGCAGGCGCTGCTGTAATTTTCTCAAACATTTTTTTGATTCCAAGACTCGGAGAGTTAAGCCCAAAATAAGTTACATGCCGCTCAGGGTAACGCTAAGGAACTCATTTGCCAACTACTTGTAGCAAAAAGAATAAAATCTTGTGAAGTAGTTTACGGAGTGAGAAAAATAGTCCGAAAAAACAGGGAGGTAAAATGCAAAAAGCAGCGCCGGAGCGCTGCTTCTCTGAGATAAATATGTTTAACTTTTTGCTAAACAGTTTATCAACAGTGATTAGAACTGATAAGTCAGACCAACACCGAATACGTTGCGGGCGTTTGTATCGCCACCTTCTTTTTTGTCCAGCAGGTTGATTTTGTAATCAACATAGGTAGACAAATTTTTGTTGAAGTAGTAGTAAGAACCTACAGAAACATATTTAACCAGATCTGCGTTGAAACCTTTGGCACCGTTGTTACGCTTCAGATCCTTACCTTTAGACTGAACGTAAGCCAGAGATGGCTTCAGGCCAAAATCAGAGAACAGGTATTGTGCAACCAGTTCAAAGTTCTGAGTTTTATTTGCGACACCATCAAAGTAGTCAACTTTGCTTCTGCTTACATTTCCACCAGCACCGGGAGTCATATTACGGGTTTCGCCGTACATAGCTGCCAGATATACGTTGTTAGCATCGTATTTAGCACCGATGTTCCATGCTTCAGCACGCTTACCGTGAGCATCACTGGTATTCCATTTATGACCACGAGTAGAGTTAGCGTAAGAACCACCAACAGTGATACCGTAACCTACGTCATAAGTGGTAGCCAAACCGTAACCGTCACCATTTGCAGTAGCGCCTTTGCGATTATCTTTGGTGCGCTCGCTGTTCTGGCCTTGGTATTGCAGAGCAAAGTTCAGGCCGTCAACCAGACCGAAGAAATCAGTGTTACGGTATGTAAGCAGGCCAGTAGCACGGCCAGTCATGTAGTTATCAGTGTGAGCCATGGAGTCACCACCAAAGATTGGCAGCACGTCAGTCCATGCGTTGACATCGTAGTTTACGCCGTAGTTACGGCCGTAATCCAATGAACCGTAGTTAGCGAATTTCAAGCCAGCGAAAGCCAGACGAGTATAAGCAGTACCGTCGCTGTTAGCTTCTGTTTTATGAGCTTTCAGATTGTATTCCCAACGACCGAAACCAGTCAGTTGGTCAGAGATCTGAGTTTCGCCTTTGATGCCGATACGAGCATAAGAAGCATCGCCGTCTTCGCTGCTTCTTTTATCTGCGATTTGGTGACGAACGTCTACTTTACCGTACAGATCCAGTTTGTTGCCATCTTTGTTAAAAATCTCAGCTGCGTTTGCTGTGCCAGCAACCAGCAGAGCTGGGATTACCACTGCAAGAATATTGCGCTTCATTATTATTACCCTCATTGGTGTTATCCAGACACTTGTTACTGTCAAAAATAGAACACTAAAAATTTTTGGAACTATTTGTAGGTATCGAGTGTCTTATTAATTGGCGATCAGTGTTCCATTGGTAATGAATTTTATCTACCCTCAAAATGCTACAAAAGTGCAAAATAAGTAACAAAGGGAAAATAGATATTTCAAAATGTAAATATCAGGGAACTTTTTTCGCGCAGTTTTCGCTGTTGTCTGGTCCTGATATACGTTGACACTTATTTTATTTAACGCCTGATGATGTACTTCATCGGACGTTTTATATGTCAGGGCTAAGTGAGGTCTGTACCGATTATAGATACCTGTCGATTCACTTACCATTTTCGTCGCTTCTTTCAGGTCAGTGGGTTTACAGCGTAAAAATTCGGTTTTCAGTTATATTATTTTGCCGGTTGCCTTGATGCCCAAACAGGAATCAATTTATGTGGCAGCTTATTCGTAATGTGAAAATTTTTTTGAAAAGAGCTTCGTTAACGACTTTGAGAGAAATGAGAAATATAAAAGTCTCACCATTATGACAAACTATTTAGCTTAATGCGCCATTTTTTCGGCATTTTGCGATAGTTAGAATATCCTGCGTCAGCAGTTTTGCAAAGAGATAACAAAGAGATAATGATGACATCTTCAATATCTCTTTTCACTAATAGTTTACTGAGACATCCTTCAAGGATGAGTTCCATCTGTTTCGCTATTTGCTCGTTATAGTCTATATCGAGTTGTTGCAATAACGCTGATGTGAAATGGAAAGAGTTTTGTTTTTGCAGCTCTGCCAATTGGTGAATCGGATGATCTATGTCAGGGAAAGCGCTGCAAGCAGCAATAAACAAACAGCCCGGATAGCGTTGTTCCTGCACTTTTTCTTGAAGGGTATCGTAACGCGCCAATAATTTTTGTTCAGGGCTTAGCATTTCGTCCAGCAGGATTTGGCGCTGCCAAATTTCAATCTGCTGACTGTGATAACGCAAGCAGTCATAGAGCAGAGCTTCTCGGTCAGGCCAAAAATTTTTTATATGGCCCATATCAATGTCAAGGGGAGTTAAAAGTGTCTCCAATGATGCAGACAGGCCATATTGTTCCAGTAAGTTCAGGACATGGCTAAGCACATATTCGCGTTGCACAAGGGTTCTCCTTTTAGGTTACTTTTGTTGTATACCCTTTGGGTATATGTGCTGTACGTGTTGGCTAAAGCGTTCCGCATTCATGAATCCATTGACTCGCGAATCGGTTATTTCATTGCCTTGAACATCAAAAAACAAAATAGTGGGAAGCCCCAATACCTTCAATTTTTGCAGTAATTCTTTCTGTTTTGGCCCGTTATCCGTGACATCTGCCTGTAGCATAAGGAATTGGCTCAATTGTGTCTGTACTTGTGGGTCACTGAAAGTATATTTTTCAAACTCTTTGCAGGCAGCGCACCAGTCAGCGTACAAATCCAACATGATCGGTTGATGGCGATTTTCAGCTAAAATTTGGCTTAATTCTTGCCAATCATTTATTCGCTGGAATTTTATTGCTGTTTTTTGTTGCCCTATTGTAGGGGTTCCCCATACCCAATCTTGTAAAGGGCGCGCAGCAATAAGGGCCAGAGCCAGTAAAATTATCTGTAAGGTACGAAGCCAGCCTTTTTTGCTGTGCAACGTTATTGCGAAAGTCCAAATAAGGAAAGCAATCGCCAACATGCTCCATAATCGGACCCCCCATGTATCGCCAAGTACCCGTTCCAGCAAGAATACTGGCAGCGCCAGAATAATGAATCCGAAAGCTTCCTTAACGTACTGCATCCACGGGCCACTGCGAGGCAGGAGTTTATGACCGAATAACGTGACAGCAATAAGCGGCAAGCCCATACCAAATGCGTAGAGATAAAGGGTCAGGCCGCCAACCAGTGTATTACCACTTTGGGCAATATAGAGCAAGATGGCACTGAGTGGTGCGGTGGTGCAGGGGGAAGCAATAAGCCCTGCCAAGGCCCCCATAAAAAATACGCCAATGTAAGAACCACTTTGTTGTTGATTGCTCCAATCTACCAAGCGAGTTTGGACAGAAGAAGGAAGTTGCAGTGAATATAATCCAAACATAGATAAGGCCAGCAAAATAAACAGTACTGATAGCCCGATCAGAATATAAGGGTTTTGCAGGGCCGCCTGAAATTGTAAACCGGCAGCAGCAACGACCAACCCAAGTATCGTATAAGTGAGTGCCATCCCTTGGACATAGCTTACGGCAAGCCAAAAGATTCGTTTCATACTTTCGGGGCGTTTCTGGCCCAGAATTATGCTGGAAATCAGTGGATACATCGGCAGTATACAAGGAGTAAAAGCGATGCCAATGCCAATCAACAAAGCCCATAGCGGTGAGAATGGAACATCATGATCTTTGGTCTGGATATCTTTCTGTTGCAGCTGAGCTTTTGAAGATACTGTTTCTTGAGATGTTGCTATATCTGATGATGCTACGGTTTCGTTATTGGGTGATGTTGAAGCAATAACGGCTTGTAATGGCACGCTCAGGGTTTCTGGAGGATAACAATAACCCGCTTCAGCACATCCCTGATAAGTCACCTGGAGAGAAGAATCATTGGTGGCGGATAGTATAGGGATATCGATACGTGCTGATTGAAAATAAACTTCGGTTTTACCAAAAAACTCATCTTCATGTTCAACCCCTTTAGCATACGCAGGATTACCTAACGATGTTTGCTTGGGGGTGATACTGAACTGTTTTCGATAGAGGTAATAACCGGGCTTGATATCCCAGTTCAGCGTGAGTTTATTCCCTTGTTGCTGAAAATCAAACATAAATGCCTGATCAGCAGGAAGGTAGAAATTTTGCGTTGGTTGTTCAAACAGTGCGCTGGCCTTGATAGGAGAAAGAGCGATACTGATGAACAGCAAAAACATCATGAGAATACGTTTCATCATAAGTAATTTTGATCTGCCTGTATCGTGGGTTTGATTTGTAAAATTTATCAGACTCTGCACTATAACCGATGATACCTATGGTAGGAAGTCACTTGCCTAATATTAAGACAATGTTGTGTTTTTGACAGGAAAAGATTTTAAGGCAGAAATACTTCAGGGACATTATGATCAGCCCCTGAAATAACGTTTTCAAATAATATTACCTTTATCTTTCAAGCTGTAATTCGAAATCTATTGGGCATATACCTGTCGCCTTTCAAGTTGCAGCTTTGTTGGCTGCGCTCACTCACCCCGGTCACATAGTTATCTATGCTCCAGGGGATTCGTTCCTTGCCGTCGCGCTGCATCTTGAAATCCAATGGGCATAGATATTGCGAAACTACAAGATCATGCCGCCAAACAGGAAACCGAATGACACGGCCAAGATAACGGAGATAGTGCCCGGAATAAAGAATGGATGATTGAATATAAAACGCCCGATACGGGTAGTTCCGGTATCATCCATCTGTACGGCGGCAACCAGTGTTGGGTAAGTCGGCAGGATAAACAGGCCAGAAACCGCAGAGAAAGAAGCCAGCGCTGTCAGTGGTGTGACATGCAGGGCTAATGCCATTGGCATCAGGGCCTTTGCTGTCGCTGCCTGTGAATAGAGCAGGGCTGAACAGAAGAAGAAAATGACTGCCAGCAACCAAGGTTGGGCATGAATCAAACTTCCCGCTGTTTCTTTGATCCAGTCAATATTAGCCTGTACAAAAGTATCCCCCAGCCATGCAACCCCTAAAATACAGATACATGCACTCATACCTGCTTTAAAGGTACTTGAGTTCAGGATGGCATCGGTATCAACGGAGCAAATGATGGTAGTGAGGGTGGCAATACCGAGCATGATGATCAAAATCGCATTGGTGGTGTTCATCAATGGTTTTTCAACTAAGCCGACACACTGACTATTGATAATCGCATAAATGACAACACCAACGACACCTATCAAGAAGAGCAGAACGGATAGCTTTGCTTTAGGTTTGATTTGGAGCTGGCTGGCTCCACGCATTTCGACCAGACCATCAGTAAGGCGTTTTTGGTAGATAGGATCATTTGACAGCCTGGCATCAAAAAACCATGAAATGATGAATGACATGAGGAGGATGGCACAGAATGTTGAGGGCAATAACACCATAAGTAAATGGATATAACTGATGCCTTGTGTTTCCATGACGGATGCCATGTAAACGACTGCTGCCGAAATAGGGGACGCAGTGATCCCGATTTGGGCTGCAACAACAGCGGTAGAGAGTGGGCGGCATGGTTTTATGCCTTGTTCTTTGGCGACTTCTGCAATAACTGGCAATGTTGCCAGTGAAATGTTCCCCGTACCTGCAAATAATGTCAGGAAATAAGTGACGATAGGCGCAAGAATTGTGATGTATTTCGGATTTCTGCGGAGTAGTTTTTCTGTTTGCTGGACCAGATAATCCAGCCCCCCTGCTACTTGCATCGCTGATATCGCAGCAATAACGGCCATAATAATTGAGATAACGTCAAACGGAATATCCCCTGGTTTAACACCGATAGCGGCAAGGATTAAAACCCCGAGACCACCTGCAAAACCAATGCCTATTCCCCCTAATCTTGCCCCAAGAAAAATGGCCAGCAGAACAATAACCAATTCTATGGCTAACATGTTAAATACTCCTTCATTTATTTGGTCTTATGAAAATCTATGGTTAATACTTTGTGTTTGCTGCAAATTAAAAAGGCACGCTTCCGGTTGGAATTGCGTGCCTTAAAAATTAAGACAACCTCGTTATTATAATCATTTAATTAGTCATCAAAACGTTTTGCTTTATATATTGGATGTTTTAGGTTCTCAACGGAGAAAATATCGTCTAATTCTGTCTCTGTCAGCAAACCGCGTTCCAGCACAACTTCACGGACACTCTTGCCGGTTTCAGCGCAGATCTTGCCCACGATATCGCCATTGTGGTGGCCAATAAATGGGTTCAGATAAGTGACGATACCGATAGAGTTGAAAACAAAGCTTTCGCACACTTCTTTATTGGCAGTAATGCCGTTAACACATTTTTCAACCAGATTACGGCCTGCGCTGCTCAGGATCGACATTGATTCAAACATCGCCTGACCAATCGCTGGTTCCATGACGTTAAGCTGCAACTGGCCTGCTTCTGCTGCCATTGTGATACAAATATCGTTGCCAATAACCTTGAAACAAACCTGGTTAACAACTTCTGGAACAACTGGGTTTACTTTAGCTGGCATGATAGAAGAGCCAGCCTGCAATTCTGGCAGATTGATTTCATTCAAGCCAGCACGAGGACCGGAAGAAAGCAGACGCAAGTCGTTACAAATTTTGGACATCTTAACAGCCAGACGTTTCAACGCACCGTGAACCATAACGTAAGCGCCACAGTCAGAAGTGGCTTCTATCAAATCTTCTGCTGGAACACAAGGTAATCCTGTGACTTCGGCCAGTTTTTCAACTACCAATTTCTGGTAACCTGGAGCAGTGTTCAAGCCTGTACCGATAGCCGTTGCGCCGAGGTTTACTTCCAGCAGCAGTTCTGCCGTACGGGTGATATTCTTAATTTCTTCTTTCAGCAACATGGAGAAAGCGCGGAATTCTTGTCCCAGAGTCATTGGAACAGCATCTTGCAGCTGGGTACGGCCCATTTTCAGGATATCGTCGAATTCAACACCTTTCTTGTCAAAGCCTGCTTTCAACAACTCAATAGAATCAATTAATTGCATCAGTGAGTTATAGACAGCAACACGGAAACCAGTAGGGTAAGCATCGTTGGTTGATTGGCTTTTATTCAGGTGATCATTGGGATTCAGATACTCATATTCACCTTTTGGATAACCCATCAATTCCAGGCCGATATTTGCCAATACTTCATTGGTATTCATGTTCAGTGAAGTACCAGCGCCACCCTGAAAGACATCAACAGGGAATTGATCCATACATTTGCCTGTGTTGAGCACTTCATCACATGCTTTGACAATAATGTCCGCAATTTTTCCAGGGATAGTATGAAGTTCTTTGTTCGCCAGTGCTGCTGCTTTCTTCACCATTACCATGCCACGGATGAACTCAGGGACATCGTTGATAGTACGGTCACTGATATAGAAGTTTTCAATCGCACGTAGAGTGTGAATACCGTAGTAGGCTTCACCGGGGACTTCTCGTTTACCTAACAGGTCTTCTTCGATACGAATGTTGTTTGACATGAGAACCTTCTTAAATTAGATACGTTTTTTTACTGTTCTATTACGTGTTTGTTGAGAATTAACGTTACCGGCAACAATTGGCGTGATATTAATTACTTATCACGAAATTGCCGGCGCAATCATATGTTGATTTATTAGAAATGCCTTGAACTTGGATCACTTTATAGTGCTATTTTATTAATGAAATAACATATATGTGACCTAAATCACGATTACTTGTGTGGAAAGTGAAGTATCCGACGTATTGAAAACCGTTACTGTTACCCCCACATTACGTGATCTAATCCCATATTGTCTGATTTCGCATAATGTGAATGATAAATAATGTGGACTAAATAATGAAAGGAGAACCACGTGCGTTGGCTCCCACTTATTCTGATATGCCTGCTGGTTTACATTGAGTCTGTCCTGTTTGTTCGCATTGCCTCCGAAGTCGGGGTTTTGCTGACTCTGTTGCTGGTTATTCTTACGTCTTGTCTTGGTGTGTCTCTTGTGCGTAATCAGGGCATCAAGAATTTTATGTCTATGCAGCAAAAAATTGCGGCAGGTGAAAGCCCTGCGGAAGAAGCTGTTAAAAGTGTTTCTTTGGTAATAGCAGGATTCTTGCTGATACTTCCCGGTTTCTTCACCGACTTTTGCGGATTACTGTTGTTGCTCTCTCCCGTACAGAAGCTTATAACAGCTAATTTATTACCTCATATCAAATTTTACCGCCCGAATACTTTTTATGGCTCAAATCATCGTGGTGATTCAGGCCAAAATGGGCAAACTTTTGAAGGGGAATATGAACGTAGGCGGGATGATACCTCCTATACATTGGATGAGCATAAATCAGCTGATCAGAAAAAAAACGGCGAATATGGCAATTCAAACGACAAAAGTTAGTTATTTTTGTTTTGGCTAAAATTTCAGTGGATAAGAAAAAAGTAAAATATTTTTGTCATCCACCCTTGAAGTACTGGTTTTAAGCCCCAATTTGTAGCTTCATGGTACTGGTTCTGTTGGGTTCTGGTATCAATTCTCTTACCTGATATGGACTTTATTTATAGGAGATCTTTCAATGAAAATTCGTCCATTACATGACCGCGTTATCGTCAAACGTACAGAAGTTGAATCAAAATCCGCTGGCGGGATTGTTCTGACCGGTTCTGCTGCGGGCAAATCTACCCGTGGGGAAATTCTGGCTGTTGGCAATGGTCGCATCCTTGAAAGTGGGGAAGTGAAAGCGCTGGATGTAAAAGTGGGTGATACCGTCATTTTTAATGAAGGTTACGGCGTTAAAACAGAAAAGATCGACAATGAAGAAGTGTTGATCATGTCTGAAAGTGACATTCTGGCAATTGTTGAAGCGTAATTGAATATCTTGCGCTTAAATCTTCTTAATTGAATGAATTTAAAGGAAAGACACAATGGCAGCTAAAGACGTAAAATTTGGTAATGATGCTCGCAGCAAAATGCTGCGCGGCGTAAATGTATTGGCTGATGCAGTTAAAGTAACTTTGGGTCCTAAAGGTCGTAACGTAGTTCTGGATAAATCTTTCGGTGCACCTGTTATCACT
Source organism: Xenorhabdus koppenhoeferi (assembly GCF_900116635.1). Lineage (GTDB taxonomy): Bacteria > Pseudomonadota > Gammaproteobacteria > Enterobacterales > Enterobacteriaceae > Xenorhabdus > Xenorhabdus koppenhoeferi. The sequence continues at coordinate 23,540 of NZ_FPBJ01000002.1, forward strand.
AAAGACGGTGTATCTGTAGCGCGTGAAATCGAATTGGAAGACAAATTCGAAAATATGGGTGCGCAGATGGTTAAAGAAGTCGCCTCTAAAGCCAACGATGCAGCAGGCGATGGTACGACTACTGCAACCGTACTGGCTCAAGCTATCGTCACCGAAGGTCTGAAAGCTGTCGCTGCTGGTATGAACCCAATGGACCTGAAACGCGGTATTGATAAAGCCGTTATTTCTGCCGTTGAAGAGCTGAAAAAACTGTCCGTACCTTGCTCTGATTCCACTGCTATTGCGCAGGTTGGTACAATCTCTGCTAACGCCGACGAAACTGTGGGTAAACTGATCGCGGAAGCGATGGACAAAGTCGGCAAAGAAGGTGTAATCACCGTCGAAGAAGGTACTGGTCTGGAAGACGAACTGGATGTTGTTGAAGGCATGCAGTTTGATCGTGGTTACCTATCTCCTTACTTCATCAACAAAGCAGAATCAGGTTCTGTTGAACTGGAAAATCCATACATCCTGTTGGTTGACAAGAAAATCTCTAACATCCGCGAACTGCTGCCAGTTCTGGAAAGTGTGGCTAAAGCAAGCAAACCTTTGATGATCATCGCTGAAGATGTGGAAGGTGAAGCACTGGCAACTTTGGTTGTTAACAACATGCGTGGCATCGTGAAAGTGGCTGCGGTTAAAGCACCAGGTTTCGGTGATCGCCGTAAAGCAATGTTACAAGATATCGCTACTCTGACCAACGGTACTGTCATCTCTGAAGAGATCGGTCTGGAGCTGGAAAAAGCGACTCTGGAAGATCTGGGTCAGGCAAAACGCGTTGTCATCAACAAAGACACTACAACTATCATTGATGGTGTGGGCGAAGAAGGCGCGATTGCTGCTCGTGTTACTCAAATCCGTCAGCAGATCGAAGAATCAACTTCTGACTATGACCGTGAAAAACTGCAAGAGCGAGTAGCTAAACTGGCTGGCGGTGTTGCTGTAATCAAAGTTGGCGCAGCAACTGAAGTTGAAATGAAAGAAAAACGCACTCGTGTTGATGATGCTCTGCATGCAACTCGCGCAGCAGTAGAAGAAGGTGTTGTTGCTGGTGGTGGTGTTGCTCTGGTGCGTGTTGCCAGTGCTATCTCTGAACTGAGCGGCGATAATGAAGATCAAAACGTCGGTATTCGCGTTGCACTGCGTGCAATGGAAGCACCAATGCGTCAGATCGTAGACAACGCTGGTGAAGAGCCATCTGTTGTTGTGAACAACGTGAAAGCAGGTGAAGGCAACTACGGTTATAACGTGGCAACTGAACTGTACGGCGATATGATCGATATGGGCATCTTGGATCCAACCAAAGTAACCCGTTCTGCACTGCAATTCGCAGCTTCTATCGCTAGCCTGATGATCACCACTGAAGCCATGGTGACTGAACTGCCTAAAGATGACAAAGCTGACTTAGGTGCAGCTGGTGGCATGGGCGGTATGGGTGGAATGGGCGGTATGATGTAGTGCTGTTCATCCTGCCGATGGAATTACCCATCCGATAGGATAAAAACTCTGAAGGCGAGCAGAAAAAACTGCTCGCCTTTTTATTTTTTTGTCTTAATTGAATTCAAAAGGGTATATTTATCATCATGGTAAAAGTTCCTATAACCAATGAGGGAAGTTATGAGAATTAAAATTTGGCTTGGAGCGTCAGTACTGTTGTTGGTAGGTTGTACAACAAATCACCAATTAACCAATGCTGGCGCTAATGTGCGTTTTGTGGATACTCAGCCAGGCAGTGAATGTCAGCGATTAGGTGAAATTGCGGGTACTCAAAGCAACTGGCTCAATGGGATCAGCAATGAGAGCAGCTCTATGCGCAGTGCCACAAATGATTTACGCAATAAAGCCGCTGAAATTGGTGGAAACGTGATTTATGGCGTGAATAGTCCATCTGAAAATTTGCTGGGCAGCTTTGTACCTCTTGATAGCAAAATGGTCGGTAAGATCTATAAATGCCCTTAGTCATATTGACTTAAATAACCTGAATTCTGAATAAGAAATTGACGAGAAGCCTGTTCCAGAAGCAATGTTTTAATGTTTTGGTGATTGCCGAAACAGCTCCGGGAAGGAAAATAAGATGAGCACTTCCCACCAATATTTGAATACTTTAGTAATCGCGAACCTTGCCTCATTGGCATGGAAGCCTGTGGAGGTTCTCAGTACTGGGCTCGTGAGCTTCAAAAACTGGGGCATCACTGCTTTAGGGCAATCGCATCTAAAATCAGGCTATTGTTCGCCGTGTTGCCCATAATTGTGATGCTGAATTAGCATCAGTAATCTCGAATATGGTGTCGGAGCCAGAACCATACCCATACTAAAAAACTATACCTATCATATTTCAAGTTACAGCTTGATTGGTTATACTGTAACTTGAAATTTCTTCATATATCTCATGGACATCCCTCTACTCATATAAGGTAGATTCACATAATAAATTTATTTCTTGCCCCAAAATTTAACAAATTCCATTACAAATCCATTGTCTAATAATGATATAAACAAATATTCCCTTGTTATTCAAAACAAAATAGATAGATGATTACAAATATTAACAATACAAGTATGCATTTTTGATATTGATTACATGCAAAACATCTTAGCACGATTAAAAAACCTGAATCAGAGAACGATTAGCTATTCTAAAATCAGAAGAAATACACGACAAAGTTATTGGCACCTTCATTAAATACGAATGCTATATTTACAAGCAATAGGGGCCAATGCCCCTATTCATCAAATATCACTCATTACGAGCGGTAATCTGAATTTTGGTGGATTAATTCGCTGTGCCAACTGATTAATTCATCACGTAATTGCTCTGGTAATACTGCGACATGATATCCTTCTATCGCACCTGCTAAGGCAAGCAGTAAACTGACATTTGTTTTTTTCCTGTGCTGCTGTAATTTTAGGTAAGTTGCTTTTGCTCCTAACATCCGCAATTCTTCTACTTTAGAAATACCAACTTTCCATAATTGTCTCTCTAATGCTATCCCTAAATTAGGGAGATCTTTTAGTCTGAGCGGCATTTTCTGTCTATCAATAATTTCTTCTCTAGTATAGAGATAAGCCAGATTCACATATTCAAACAATTGTTTTTGATCTTGCCAAAGTGATTCATTAACACGGTAATAACGCAAAGCAACAGGTATCCCTCTTTTTGAATAAATAAACTTTTCCATCCCTCTGGCTCTAAATAATACCTCAGCGTGACTATTCCCTCGTAAATAAAGTTCCCCATCGGAACTAATGGCAAATAAAACACCATTAATCAGCAGCCCGATGCCACCAAATTGAGATTTTTTCTTAATTTTTCCCAGTGAAGATACACCATGTTGCAATTGAGCAAAACGAGCTCCAGATAAAAGCATTTTTATCACTCCATGAATCACATTCCAATGTAATGTTTAATCATGCCTTCTATTAATAAAATAGATAACAAGAACAATTAATTAAAACCATACGCAAACTATTTCCAACTGCCAATCGTTAAGTCGGAAAAATCTTAATTTCTGTGAATTTTTGCGAAGCGCTTTGAAAAAAATAGGCTTGCTTTTAATCAAATAGAGTTATGCTGTATAAATACACAGTTAATCATGGTGAGGAATATTATGAGCACTCGATCTAGAGAGGGAATATTTCACTAAACAGAAAACAGCAGTGGCTACCACAACAGTAAAAAAGCATAAAACAGATAAATCACTTGTTGGAATGACTGTGAAAAGCCTGGTTAGTGAGCTGATATACAATGAACACCAGTCTGCCATTAATCACATCCTTCTCCCTTTAATTACATCGATCCGGAAATGAAGACAGGTGGTTACTTTGGGTAACATCCGATAAGAGATTAAGCCGTCAATGGTTAATAAGTTCCGGTCTTCCTCTAAATAAGGTCGTCCAGCTAAATCAAATCCATCCCATTGCGTCAATCTATGCCTGGAAAAAGCATTGGCCAGTGGCAATTTATAGTGTGGTATTGTGCTGGTTGCTTGAATTGTCTGAATATGAAGTTAATAACTTGAAATTGGCTGCGCAAAAAGGCACAGCTCTCGGCCTTATTATGAATCAGGCACATAAATTTATATCACAGTTGTGTAAATTAAAAATCCACACAAATTACTATCATTGACAAAAATTAGGATTTATCCCAATATTTTTTATAAAAAATGAGCTACCAATTGATAGTTATTCTTATTTATAGTGAAAATCAATATATTAATATGAATTTAACTGTAAGTATTAATCAAAAATATTCAAGTTATGTCAGTCTGTAATTAAAAATTCTGCGCAATGGGTTACAGTGTACTTGTAACTTTTTAAGTTCGTTGTAGACTTTACAAAGTTTAGGGAATTGTACTTACCGCCCTTATAATTAAGGACGTATCTACTGAGATAAGTCTAGTTACCTAACAAAACATTTTAACCAATGGCTAATAATAAAGCTTTCAAGGCCAATTGCCTATTTGGATGATAACGAGGCGTAAAATGAAGAAGACAGCTATCGCAGTAGCAGTGGCAGTGGCAGCTTTCGCATCTGCTGCTCAAGCAGCTCCAAAGGATAATACTTGGTATACCGGTGTTAAGCTGGGTTGGTCTCAATACCATGACGTAAACTTCTACGGTCATGGTTATGATACCCGTATTGGTAACGGCTCTACCCACAAAAGTCAGTTAGGTGCAGGTGCCTATGTCGGTTATCAGGCAAACCCATATCTGGGCTTTGAACTGGGTTATGACTGGTTAGGTCGTATGGCTTATAAAGGCAGTGTTAATAACGGTGCTTTCCGTGCTCAAGGTGTTCAATTGACCACTAAACTAAGCTATCCAGTGATGGACAATCTGGATGTTTATACTCGCCTTGGTGGTATGGTATGGCGTGCAGATTCTTCTGCGACTTACAGTGCAAATGCAGTCGAAGGAACTGGTGATAAAGACCAGCGCAGACTGAAAGACCACGATACGGGTATTTCTCCTCTGGCTGCGATTGGTATTGAATACGCACTGACTAAAAATCTGGCAACCCGTCTGGATTACCAATGGGTTAACAACATCGGTGATGCAACTTCTGTTGGTGCCCGCCCAGATAATGGTCTGCTGAGTGTCGGTGTTTATTACCGTTTCGGTCAAGATGAAGCTGCCCCAGTCGTTGTACCAGTAGCTCCTGCTCCAGTGATCCCAGCGCCTATTGTTGAAAACAAGAACTTCACTCTGCGTTCTGACGTTATGTTCAATTTCAACAAATCAACACTGAAGCAAGAAGGTAAACAAGAACTGGATAACCTCTACAATCAACTGGCTAATATCGACCCAACTCAAGGCAATGTTCTGGTAATTGGTTACACCGACCGTATCGGCAGCCAGAATTTTAACCTGCCACTGTCTCAAAAACGTGCTCAATCCGTTGTAGACTATTTGGTTGCTAAAGGTATCCCTGCTGGCAGTATCCAAGCAGAAGGTCGCGGCAAAGAAAGCCCTGTTACTGGTTCTAGCTGTGACAACATTAAAGTCCACGCTAAACTTATCGACTGCCTGGCTCCAGATCGCCGTGTAGTTATCAATATTCAGGGCACTAAAGAAGTTGTTACTCAGCCAAAAGTAGCACAGTAATACTGCTCTAATATCGCTGAAAAACCCCATTTAAAATGGGGTTTTATTTTTCTGCTTACTCTCTTTTTTTTTCGCATTACCATCATAGATGGTGCTTTATTTCCCTAATATTGCTTCCAGATCCTGTTTCAAACTCGACATCTGATGGTTATATTTTTCCCTATATTCAGCATCTTCCAGCAATTGCACTATTGTTTCTGATAACGTATTGCCGCGACGTCGAGAAAGCGCTGAAAGCCGTTGCCAGACATGGAAATCCAAATCGATGGATTTTTTACGGGAGTATTGATGCTCAGCATTAAAATGACGTTTACGCCGTGCCCGAATCGTTTGCTTCATTCGGTTGGATAAATCGGGATTCATATGCCGCGAAATCCAAGTCAAGACTTTAACCGGCTCTTGCTCTAGTTTCATCAATTCGTTAACCGCATCCTGCGCTGCACTTTTTTCAATGTATTTAGTAATCGGCTCACCTTCACGGTGTTTTTTCACTAAATATGTCCATTTCCAGCCACATTCCAGATTTTCCAATTGCTGATATTTCATTTCATCTCTCAGTGACAGCGTAACTTAAATTAAGCATAGCAATTATTTCTCTGAATTGCTCATAGCAACACAAAATCTTGGGGTATTTTTCAGACAATGAATGCATTAGCTCAAATGTCGTGTCTTTCAAGATTCTGGCATGTTTGTTCATTGTCTAATCTTGTATAATAAATATTTCCTTTTACTAGATGATGTAGCTATCACTTTGACGAATATAAAACTAGACTGGCAGGCACTACAGCCAAACAATACGCCTTATGAGGCGTTTTTTAATTCGGTATCTGAATTACCCTTCATTACAATGAATGAGGTTCAATCCAGACTCCACAGTAGTTTGTCCCTTTTTTGTCAGGCTGATTTGCGTCAACCCTTTATGCTGCTGAAAGCAGAAGAAAGTGATGCTTATCTGTCTTATTTATCTAATGCAGTTTCTTCTTTATTGCCGAAAAAAAACGGTAATATCGGTGGATATTATCAGATAAAACACCGAACCATTACCTGGCACTCTTCAGGAGAAGGCAGTTTTGCACCCACTGAGCGGGTTGCCTATAGAGAATGGATTGAGTCAGAACAATTATTTGGCAATATCTACACACATCAAGACACATTTCAATTGCAACCCGGGCTTATCCATCAAGTAAATGGTGGCGTCCTGGTTTTATCATTGCGTACTTTGCTTTCTCAGCCATTGATGTGGGTTCGTCTTAAGCAGATGATCATCCAACGTCGTTTTGACTGGCTATCACATGATGAAAACCGTTCCCTCCCCTTTCCTATTCCTTCAATGGAATTGAATCTGCGTCTGATATTAGTCGGTGATAGGCTGAGTCTAGAAGAATTACAATCCATCGAACCTGAGCTGGCAAACAATGCATTATACGGTGAGTTTGAGCTGGATATGCCTCTTTATGGAGAAGACGAGCTGACGGTGTGGTGTCGCTATGTCAATGGAATTACCCAACAGCAAAACCTGCTCCCATTAAGTGCCGATGCTTGGCCTGAGTTACTCAAACAGGCAGCTCGTTATACAGAGGATCAATTCCGTTTACCTCTGGATATCCAATGGTTGCAACAGAAATTAGAAGCAGCGGCCAATTATCAGCAGGAAAACCAGCTCACCGCCGACTCTCTGCAACAAGCGGAAGAAAATCGGATCTGGCGCCATAGTTATTTATCTGAACGCAGTATGGATGAAATGCTGAAAGGTCAGATTTTGATTCGTACAAAAGGTTCAGTGATTGGCCAGATCAATGGCTTATCTGTACTCGAATATCCCGGACATCCGGATCCAATAGGTGAACCTTCCCGTATCAGCTGTGTAGCCCACTTAGGAGATGGCGAATTTATTGATGTAGAACGTAAAGTTGAGCTAGGCGGCAATATTCATGCAAAAGGCATGATGATCATGCAGGCTTACTTAATTTCTGAATTGAAACTGGATCAGCCACAACCATTTTCTGCTTCTATTGTATTTGAACAATCTTATGGCGAAGTGGATGGTGACAGTGCTTCGTTGGCTGAATTATGTGCCCTTATCAGTACATTGTCACAACACCCTATCGATCAGCAAATTGCTGTTACAGGCGCTGTAGATCAATTTGGCTATGTACAACCAATTGGTGGTGTCAATGAGAAAATTGAAGGGTTCTTCCGCGTGTGTCACTACCGGGAGCTGACAGGCTATCAGGGTGTCATTATTCCGGCATCTAACGTCCAGCATTTATGCCTGAACCAAGATGTTATTGATGCGGTAAAAAATGGTCAATTTCATATCTGGGCTGTAGAACATGTTTCAGAGGCCGCATCATTGTTGACTGGTATTCCTTATTACGATCCGGAAAAAGAACATCTGTTAGCTATTATATATGAACGCATTACACAGGCTAATAATCAAGAGCGTCCTAGGCTTCCTTGGTTTCTTCGCTGGTTAGGTTAATTCTAGTTATCATCTGATCGGAGTTGTTCAGCGTACATGCGTACGCTATTCTCTAGCCTTATACGATTATAAGGCAATCTGAGAATATGTTTAAAAAACAAGAATCCTACACGAAAGAAGAACTTCAAGCCTCTGGACAAGGTAAATTGTTTGGTGAGAGCGGCCCACCACTGCCTTGCGGCAATATGCTTATGATGGATCGCATTATAAAGATGACTGAAGCTGGAGGTCTCTACGATAAGGGATATGTCGAGGCGGAATTCGACATCAACCCTGAATTGTGGTTTTTTGACTGCCATTTTGTCAACGATCCTGTCATGCCGGGCTGTCTTGGTCTTGATGCAATGTGGCAAATTGTTGGTTTCTTTCTCGGCTGGATCGGTGGAGAAGGTAAAGGTCGAGCACTCGGCGTTGGGGAAGTGAAATTTACGGGCCAGATACTGCCAACGGCAAAGAAAGTAACTTACCGCATTAATTTTAAGCGTGTCATTAATCGTAAGCTAATTATGGGGCTTGCTGATGGCGAAGTCTTAGTAGATGGCAAACTGATTTATACTGCGGCTGATTTGAAAGTAGGTTTATTCAAAGATACCAGTACTTTTTGATATTCTCAGATTGGTGGCTGGCAAACTTGTCAATCTCTGTCTCCGGTGCTGAATACCTCCGCTATTGCGGCGGAGGTAGTTCTCCCATTTAATGCCTCAATCAACCGTCAAACGCGATCTTCTTTCGCCTGACGCCATCCTCCCAACCAATACGAACGAGCATCCAATGAATGATAAGGGCAATTCTCCCTCGGCCGCCCCGAAATGCCTGCTTGATAGCCTCTGGTAAGTGCCCTTGCCAAACGGTCTCTTTTTTGTCTTTTCATGCCTTACTTCCTCATTTGTTACTATGAAGATGAAATTATGAAGGTGAAATTATGATCATTTTTTATTCGATTGATTCTAGTGATACTCTTATACGAAATGAATATCAAGCACAGATTTTCATAAAATTGTCATGATTAATATCTATACCCGTCATCTTTCAAGTTCAAGTTCAAGTTGTAGATTGGTGATTGCACCAAAACTTGAAATTTATCAAACGTAGTTAATGTTGAGAGGATATCTGTTTGGCAATAGATTGGGCTAACTGGTTGTAACCTTTTGCTAAAGTCAGCACTAATTCGGCATAACCATCTTCTGGCTGCTTCAGCTCAAGATTGAATGGGTGCTTAATCACATTATCCGAATTTGATAGTATCCAATATCCCTCAATCACCACTCGCCCGTCATATCGCCCATGAAAAGCAGTTATTGTGACATCCAGTGCATCTGAGTCTTTTTCCAGCTCCTGTCCAGAAACTAAGCGGTGAGGAAATGCGGCGCTCAGTTCGGAGATCAACACTTGCTGTAATTGTTGCTCAAGTGGACTGGCCCATAAATGATTCGAAGCATTGGTATAACTCACTTCTCCTGTTTGATACACAATTCCGAAATCTGCAAGATAGTCAGAAAGGTGTACTCCTTTTACCCATAGTTGTCGTTCATGTTTTGCACCCAGCTTTCCCTCCTGTAGCACAACACTTTCCGATGACAGAGACTTCTCTGGCGAAGAGTTAACTAAAACTGGCAGCTGGTAATACGTTTTTTGTGGTTGACTGTTGCTACATCCCGAACTTAATACACTTCCAACAACAAAAACGGTGGCAGAAATAAAAAATGCCAATCTTGAAATCAATTTTTTCATTATTCAGGCGCCTTTTTAGGTTCAGGATCTTTTATCGCTTCCGCTTCAAATACCAATGCGTTGCTTTTGTTGTTAAGAGTCTTCAAGACAGGTTGTAGTTCACGCAGTACTTGATCCAATCGCTGCATATTGCCAACCAAATTATTATAAGCGGGTGATCCCGGTTGAAGACCCTGCATACTGCGATTTAACTCATGCAATGTATTTTGAATATCTTTTGGAAGTCCTTGAGCTTCTTTACTCGCAAGAATACGATTTAATTCATCTATGGTTTTTTGTGCTGTTTTAATTGTTTTCTGGCTCTCTTCAAGCACCCGTGTTGCCTGAATAAATACTGGCTCAATCGGCATACTATTGAGTTTATCTAATGTGGTGATGACTTTTTGTTGAATTTGCGCCAGACCGCCACTTATTGTCGGTAGAGTCTGGTATCCGGCTATGTCATATGGGCCTTCCCATGCTTTCTCATTAGGATAAAAATCCAGATCAATAAACAGTGCCCCTGTCAGTAAATTGCCCGATTTCAAAGAGGCTCTCAAACCCCGGTCAGTAATCTCTTTCAGTTCTTTGTCTGTATAGAACCCATTTCCTAATTCTTTCTCAAAACGCTCAGGTTCAATATGAACCAATATAGGAATACGAAAATCATTGTCGAGACGCTGCCTGACGCCTTCAGTATAAAAAGGCACTTTTGCTACAGTTCCCATCCGAATCCCGCGGAATTCAACAGGCGCTCCCGGTTGTAAACCGCGCACTGAATCGGAGAAAAATAATAGAAAACCTTTATACTCTGTATAAAGTGAGTTTTGGATGTTCTTCTCACTATCATAAAGTTTGAAAACTTCTTTTTCTTTGATTGGGCTTCCCAGATCCCAACCTTTCGGCACATCAAAACTAACACCACCAGCAAACAAGGTTGATAATGAAGCAACCTCAACCCGCAAGCCTTGTGATGACATATCGAAAGATACACCGCTATCTTTCCAAAATCTGACATTCGTTGTCAGTAAACCATCGTAAGGTGCATTAACAAAAATCTGATAACGGATCAGCCGGGATTCGGGATCAAAGATGCTGCTTTCAACCGATCCCACTCGGTATCCCCGGAATAATACTGGATCTCCGGGCGTTAATCGCTCCGCCTTTTCACTGGTCAGAATAAGACGCAGCCCCTTTGCATCAGGGGAAGCAAGCGGCGGTAAGTCAAGCAATGAAAACTTTCTTTCTTCCTCACCTTGCGCACCAGGCTGTAATTCGATAAATACACCTGACAATAGTGTACTCAGACCAGAAACACCCTCTCGCCCAATTTGCGGTTTTACAACCCAAAATGCAGTATCTGTGTGTAACAATCGTTCCATACCATCTTTCAGGCGGGCTTTGATGATGACTTGTCCCAGGTTATCGCTCAGTGAAACCGTTTCAACAACACCAACATCAACACTACGGCTTTTAATTTTTGTTTTTCCTGCTTCGATACCTTCAGCGTTAGACGTCATCAATATCACTTCAGGTCCCTGATGGCTGAAATGGTAAAACAGTATCCAGGCTCCAATGAGTACGGTGATAATTGGTACGATCCATACAGGTGACCAACTCTTGAGTTTATTGATCCTAGCCCGGGTCAGATCTTCTTCTTTATCCATCACCTTACAACTCCTTATTTTTATGTAATGCAAATTTACTATTGGCTTTGTCCCAGGTTAAACGTGGGTCAAATGTCATTGACGCAAACATCGTCAAGATAACAACCAGAGCAAAAAGTATGGCTCCTGTGGCAGGATAAACACTCATTAATTGTCCTATGCGAACCAGTGCTGACAATACGGCAATAACGAATATATCAATCATTGACCAACGACCAACAAACTCCACCATTTCATAAATAGAATGCATCTTTTCGGAATTATGACTGCTTTGACTTTTAGCATCCCAGCACAACCAACTGATAGCCAGCATTTTCAGTAAAGGCACCATAATACTGGCGATAAAAATGACCATAGCTACCGGGTAAGAACCTGAACCCCAAAGTAAAACGACCCCTTCCAGAATGGTAGAATTAAGATGGCTTCCCAATGCCTGAGTCACCATAATCGGCAAAACATTAGCCGGAATATAAAGTATGACTGATGTTATCAGTAACGCCATTGTGTACTGTAAACTGTGGCGGCGTCGGGGATGCCCTTTTGTATAACAACGTGGGCACACGGATTGCTGGGCAGGTAAAATAGCAGTACAACATTGACACAGCCTGACACCTTGTACCAAGCCGGGTTTTCCGGCCTGTAACATATGGCAAAATTTTGGGGCGGGTTCTATTTCATCCCAAAACCAATGCCTGTCAAGGCATTGAAACGCCCTTATCTGAAATAAGCAAAATAAACAATAGGGCAAAAAGCTCAAACCAAGGCTGATTTCGCCATACGCCATGAGCTTAACAAAGCTGACCAGAACACCTGCAAGGAAGATTTCTGCCATGCACCATGATTTCATCTTAAACAAAATGCGCGCCAACTCGATTTTCAAACGACGCACTATTTTGACATTCTGGCATAAGAGAATGATGGCCACCATGCAAAATGCAGGTATAAGCTGAACAAAGATCAGGAAAAACACAGCCATGCTGGAATAGTTTTCACTAAACATCACCTTGGGAATTTCGGTCAGCTTAATTTCGCTGACGATTCCCGCAACACTCATGCTAATGAAGGGGAACAGGCTGGCAAGAAAAAGCATTATTAATGCACTCACTGCATAACCTGTCGGTTGGTTGCGAGGCTCTTTCCATTTTGCTGTCAGCAAAGTGTTACACCGGGGGCAAACCGCCTTTTTCCCTTGTTCCAAATCAGGTACAACCACCAGCATGTCACACTGGGGACAAAGAACCAGCTTGTCATGCTGATGGTTATCGGAACACAAAGTGTTTCTCCTTTAGCAAAATCCACAAGTCTCTTTTATGCGGCAGCTATCATCCGTTTTTCATCATTTCCAGTTCTTGCCAACGATCAAAAGCCTTTTCTAACTCTTGTTCTTTATTTGCCAATTCATTCAGAACATTTTGTGTGATTTCGTGTGATTGATTGAAGAATTCAGCATCACTGACCAGAGATTGTAATTTCTCTATATCTTCTTCTAACTTTTCCAATAATGATGGTAGTTGCTCTAACTCGCGCAGTAAATGGTAACTTATCTTATTGTTTGTCCGTTTAGCTGTTTCTTTCGGTTTTACAATTTTAGGCTCAACACTGGCTTTTTTTTCTGAAACCTGACGCAAAGAAACAGTCTGTTCCCGCTGCTGCTGTGCATCATAATAGCCACCTACATAATTGTTGATTTCACCATTACCCTCAAAAATCCAGCATTCAGTCACTGAATTATCAACAAATTGACGATCATGGCTGACTAAAATCACTGTCCCAGTATAACTATCAACCAATTCTTCAAGTAATTCCAATGTTTCAACATCAAGATCATTGGTAGGTTCATCGAGAATGAGCAAATTGCTTGGTTTCAAGAACAGTCGTGCCAACAACAGACGATTACGTTCACCACCAGACAGTGCCCGCACAGGTGTCATTGCACGTTTCGGATGAAAAAGGAAATCTTGCAAATAGCCCAGTACGTGACGGGGACGTCCGTTGACCACCACTTCCTGCTTACCTTCTGCAAGATTATCTATAACGGTTCTATCAGGATCTAATGCTGCACGATGCTGATCAAAGTAAGCAATTTCAAGTTTTGTGCCACAATGAATGCGCCCGCTGTCTGCTGTCAGATCGCCCAGCATCAGCTTCAACAATGTTGTTTTTCCACAACCATTTGGCCCCACCAGCGCAATTTTGTCACCACGTTGTATTTGAGCAGAGAAATTTTTGATCAATGTCTTATCACCAATTCGGTGATTTACATTTTCCATTTCAAACACAATCTTACCGGAGCGAGTTGCTTCTTCGACCTGCATTTTTGCCGCTCCCGTGACATTGCGGCGTTCAGTTCGTTCTGTGCGCAACGCTTTCAAAGCCCTTACCCGCCCTTCATTACGAGTACGTCGTGCTTTAATACCTTGACGTATCCAAACTTCTTCCTGAGCCAGTTTTTTGTCAAATTCGGCATTTTGCATTTCTTCAACCCGCAATGCCTCTTCTTTGCCTTCAAGATATTTATTGTAATTCCCCGGCCATGATGTCAGTTTCCCTCGATCTAAATTGATGATGCGTGTTGCCATGTTGTGGATAAATGAACGGTCATGGGAAATAAAAACAAGGCTACCATTGAAGTTCTTCAAGAAATTTTCCAACCATTTGATAGTGTCGATATCAAGGTGGTTGGTGGGTTCATCAAGAAACAAAACTCTTGGTGCGCATACTAATGCCCTGCCCAATGCCGCTTTGCGTAACCAGCCGCCAGACAGTGAAGAGAGTTTTGCTTCTGCTGGCAATGACAATTGCTTCAATACGTCATTAATCTGACTATCCAGCGTCCAAAGGCCACGGATATCCAATACTTCCTGCAATTGCGCAAGATGATTGAGATTTTTTTGACTCGGATCTGTTTCCACCAAACGTGAAGTGTGATGAAAAGCTTTAATATATTCAGCCTGTTCTTTTACCCCTTCCGCGACAAAATCAAATACCGTACCTTCGATATCACGCGGAGGATCTTGCTCTAAGCGTGCAACAACCAGATCCTGCTCATAAATAACCGATCCATCATCCAACGGCTGCTCTTTCGCCAGCACACGTAAAAGTGTGGATTTTCCCGCACCATTACGCCCAACCAAACAGACCCTTTCGTTTTCTTCAATATACAGTTCAGTATGATCCAGTAATGGCGCATCACTGAAGGCCAACCAAGCACCGGATAAACTAATCAATGACATAATATTATTTTTCCTCGTCAGCGTGACGAAGCAACCAGCAGTTATGAATCTGACGGTTACGAATAAAATCCTGAGATAATGTTTTTGCTGTTATTTCTTCTGCAACCAATCCTAATGTCTCTAATTCAGTAAGATCCATTTTGAAACCCCGCTTATTATTAGAGAACATCAGGGTTCCACCACGACGTAATAACCGTTTTAGTTGCTTCATTAATGCAATATGATCACGCTGAACATCAAAAGTGTCTTCCATTCTCTTTGAATTGGAGAATGTTGGCGGATCAATAAAGATCACATCAAATTGTTCACGGGTCTGGGCCAGCCATCCCAGGCAATCAGCCTGAATTAAACGGTGCTGACGACCCGTTAAGCCATTTACCTGTAAATTTTTCTCTGCCCATTCAAGGTAAGTTCGCGACATATCTACTGTGGTTGTCGAACGCGCTCCACCCAATCCTGCATGAACAGTTGCCGAACCGGTATAGGCAAATAAATTGAGGAAGTCCTTGCCTTGGCTCATTTCACCCAATTTTCTGCGGGCAATGCGGTGATCAAGAAATAACCCTGTATCCAGATAATCGGTCAGGTTAACCCAGAATTTTGCCCCATATTCGTTTACCAAAAAGTATTCTTTCTTTTCGGCCATTTTTTCATATTGGCTCTTGCCTTTCTGACGCTGGCGGGTTTTCAGGATAAGTTGATTGGATGATAAGCCCAGCACATTCATTGTTGCACTAATTATATCAAACAAACGCTGGCGAGCTTTATTGACATCCACAGACTTCGGTGGCGCATATTCTTGAACAATCACTTTGTCCGCATAGCGATCAACAGCAACATTGTATTCTGGTAAATCCGCATCATATAAGCGATAACAATCAATACCCTGCTGTTTAGCCCACTTACTGATTTTTTTCTCATTCTTGCGGAGGCGGTTGGCATAATCTTCAGCAATACCGATATTCAATAACTGAGGTTTATCTGACTGCTGCTCGTTTTTCTGAATAGAGTAATTCTTCTGAACACAATCCAGCGGTCCATTTTTGGCCTTAAATTCGCGCTCTGCTCGCAATTGTAAACAGCTCAACAGTTCTGGCGAAGCACTGAATAGTGATAATCTCCAACCAGAAAAACGACTTTTCATCACGCGGCCAAATATACTGTACAGTGCAATCAGTGCGGGTTCACTTTCAAGACGCTCACCATAAGGTGGGTTACTTAATACAGTTCCCGATGTACCTTCCTGCACTGGATTTTCCAGTTTGCTTGCATCTCCCTGTTGGAATTGGATCAGCTGGGCAACGCCCGCTCTGCGCGCATTTGAACGCGCCATATCCATTACGCGACGATCAATATCTGCACCGAAAAAGCGAGATGTTGTTCCTTGTAACCCTTTACGGAAGCGTACTTGTGCTTCTGTAGTGATTTCGCGCCAGATAGCTTCATCGAATTTTAGCCATGATTTGAAGCCCCAATGTGTACGATGCAAGCCGGGCGCACAATCTGCCGCCATCATCGCGGCTTCTATTAACAATGTTCCTGAGCCACACATAGGATCAACCATTGGCGTTCCGATAGTCCAGCCAGAGCGTAAAATAACCGCCGCAGCCAGATTTTCTTTCAGAGGTGCCTGCCCTGCCAGATCACGATAACCACGGATATGCAGGCTATCTCCACTCAAATCGAGTGAAACAGTTGCTTTTTCTTTATTCAAAAAGACATTCACACGGATATCAGGTTGCTGTTTGGCAACATCAGGGCGTTGTTTTATTTTGCGTACAAAGCTATCAACAATGGCATCTTTTACTTTGAGTGCGCCATATTGTGTATTTCTGATTTCTTCATTTGTGCCACTGAAATGCACGGAAAACGTGCTATCAACTGAAAAAATTTCACTCCAGTCAATGGATTGGACACCAAGATATAAATCCAGATCACTATAAACCTTGAATTCATTGAGTGGCATCATGATACGGGATGCCAGTCTGCTCCATAGCAGGCTTTTATACATCACCCGATCATCACCCTGAAAATGAACCCCGCCTTGGGCAATCTTACAGGATTGCGCTCCCAGCATTTCCAGTTCGTTCTTTAACAGTTCTTCCAGCCCACGTGCCGTGCTGGCAAAGAGAGAGTTCATATTATTAATCACCACAAAAAGTCTACCACCAAAAAATTGTGGCACATTATAGCCAATACCATCGACATGTCATAAAGTTGCTGACACGATTAAAAATAAAAATATTCTGGAGATAATGCATGTTAACGATGTCACTCCTTTCGATCATTCAATATGATTGATAATATCTTTGATTAGTTTTGGTCCTTTATAAATAAAACCAGAATATATTTGAACCAATGAAGCACCAGCTTCCATTTTTTCTCTTGCAGAAACAAGTGAATCAATTCCACCAACACCAATAATCGGTATTTTGCCTTTTAATTCCTGAGAAAGACGGCGAATAATTTCTGTGCTGTGTAATTGAACAGGACGACCACTTAATCCTCCTGCTTGTTGGCAGTTATTCAATCCTTCGATAATTGTTCTATCCAATGTAGTATTAGTCGCGATAACCCCATCAATATGATGACAGATTAAACTATCAGCGATTTTGACTAATTCATCTTCGGAAAGATCAGGAGAAATTTTTACTGCAACTGGCACATACTTTTGGAACTTCTGTTGAAGTTCACTTTGCTTATTTTTAATCTCAGATAAGAGATTATTCAGAGCATCACCGTACTGCAATGTTCTCAGACCCGGGGTATTTGGAGAAGAAATATTGATAGTGATATAGCCTGCATGAGGATAAACTTTATCCATGCAAATTAGATAATCATCTTTTCCATTTTCAACCGGAGTATCTTTATTTTTACCAATATTGATACCGATAATACCGTCATATTTTGCTTGTTTGACATTCTCAACCAGATTATCCACACCAAGGTTATTAAACCCCATCCGGTTGATAATTCCTTCTGCTTCGACGATCCGAAATAATCTTGGTTTATCATTTCCAGTTTGCGGACGCGGCGTTACCGTACCAATTTCAACAAAACCAAAGCCCATCGCACCAAAGGCATCAATGCACTCGCCATTTTTATCAAGGCCGGCAGCTAAGCCAAGTGGATTTTTAAAAGATAACCCCATGCAAGTAACGGGCTTAGTGGCAACTGATTGGCGGATGAGAAATTCGAAAGGAGTACCGATGATGCGTTTAAGCTGGCGGATAGTGAGCTCGTGAGCCTGTTCCGGATCAAGCTGGAACAATGCCTTCCGTACTAAAGAATAACACATTTAGATTAACCTATTGTTTTTACGCAGAAATTGTCAGTTCTATATTTTAAGTTATGCACAATCCCATACATATAATTCCATACATATATAGTTGTTGCTTTGTCATGAAAGGAAAAGACCATTAATTTATCACCATATGAGTAAACAAAAAAGCACTCTCTACCAGCAGATAAAAAGCATACTATTCAAACAATTCTATCTGACTCGGATATATATCCGTCGTCTTTCAAGTTGCAGCTTTGTTGGCTGCGCTGCATCTTGAAATCCATTGGGTATACACCCAATAAATTTTTTCTATGGCCTTGATCCCCTTCGGCAACAACCGAAGAGGATATTACAAATTAACTTTCAAGTGCCTTAGTAACTTTTTCGAACAGATCACCAGACAAGTTTTCTAGTTCTTTCAACTGATCCAATGCGGAACGCATCAAATCCTGACGTTTCTCATCATAACGTTTCAGACGAAGCAGTGGGTCAATCAAATTTGATGCAACTTGCGGATTCCGGCTATTCAAATCTGTCAGAACTTCTACCAAGAATTGGTAACCGCTGCCATCTTCACTATGAAAAGCCATTGGATTGCTGATAAAGAATGTTCTCAACAGTGAATAAACACGGTTTGGATTACTCAAACTGAAAGAACGGTGCTGCATCAGGCCACGTACTTTATCAAGTGCGTCGAAGACCGGATTAGTAGCCTGAAGCCTGAACCATTTATCCATAACCAAGCCATCCTGATGCCAGCGCTGATCAAACTCATCCATTAATTGATAGCTGCAAGGCAATTCAGCAAATACAGCCGCAGACAGTGCCGCGATGGTATCAGTCATGTTATCAGCCTGATAATACTGCGCAGCCACTAATTTATCAGCCTGTTCTTTATCATCAATAAAGGCCAGATAATAGAGACAAGTATTCCGCAAGTCGCGTTTTGCAATATCCAGATGATCCACACGATATGTGCCAACATGAAGACTACGATAAACCACTGCAAACTCATCTGCCATTTCATTAGCTAGCGTCCGGGTCATTGCACTAAGGACATCATGGATAGCTTTAGGATCAACAATGGTAAACAGTTCTGCCATTTCATTTTCAGATGGCAGAGTCAAGATCAATGCTGCTAGTGCCGGATCGATATTTTTATTCAGCAATACCGCACGGAAAGCATCGATAATATGCATTGGTAAGTCCAATGGCTGGGATTTTTGATGACGGACAACATTCAGTTTCACATAATTAGTGAGTAATGCCTGCGCAGCATCCCAACGCGAGAATTCATTACGTGCATGTTTCATCAGGAATGAAAGTTGCTCATCACTGTACTGATAATTCAGTTTGACTGGTGCAGAGAATTCACGCAGTAAAGACGGAATCGGCTGTGATGGCACATTATCAAATATAAATGATTGCTCTGCATTGATGACATTCAGGACATGATGCACTGGATGACCATCACGACGCAGCGGAATGACATTTCCATTTTCATTATAAAGCTCAATATCCAGAGGAATGTGCAACAGTTGCTTTTCCTTCTGATCTGTTGTTGGTGGTGTCATTTGACTAACGTGTAAAACGTATTGCTGTTTTTCTGCATTGTATTCGTCACGGATAGTCAGCACTGGAGTCCCGGATTGGCTATACCAGCGGCGGAACAGTGTCAAATCGACATTTGAAGCATCTTCCATTGCCTGAACAAAATCATCACAGGTTGCCGCGCTGCCATCGTGACGATGAATATAAAGCTGCATACCCGCCTGAAATTGTTCTTCACCCAATAAAGTATGGATCATTCGGATGACTTCTGAACCTTTTTCATAAACAGTACGCGTATAGAAATTATTCATTTCCATCACTTGGTCGGGACGGATCGGATGAGCCATCGGGCTGGCATCTTCCGCAAACTGGGCAGCGCGCATAAGGCGCACGTTATTGATTCGATTAACAGAACGTGAACCCAAATCAGAACTGAATTCTTGATCACGAAATACGGTTAGCCCTTCTTTCAGGCTTAGCTGGAACCAGTCACGGCATGTAATGCGGTTTCCTGTCCAGTTGTGGAAATATTCATGACCAATCACAGCTTCAATGGCAAGATAATCCTTATCTGTTGCTGTTTCTGTTTTTGCCAAAACATATTTGGAATTGAAGACGTTCAGCCCCTTGTTCTCCATTGCTCCCATATTGAAGAAATCAACGGCAACAATCATATAGATGTCAAGGTCGTACTCCAATCCAAAACGAGTTTCATCCCATTTCATCGAATTTTTCAAAGATGTCATGGCCCAGTCCGCACGATCTAAATTACCGCGATCCACAAACAGTTCCAGTGCAACTTCACGACCACTGCGAGTAACAAAAGTATCACGCAGAACATCAAAATCCCCCGCAACCAATGCAAACAAATAAGCTGGTTTTGGGAAGGGATCCTGCCATTTCACCCAATGGCGGCCATCATTCAATTCACCCTGCTCAATTCGGTTACCATTGGAGAGCAAGAATGGGTATTGGGATTTATCCGCTGTAATGCGGGTAGTAAAACAGGCCAAAACATCCGGACGATCCAAATAATAAGTAATATGGCGGAATCCTTCGGACTCACATTGGGTACATAAGGTACCTCCAGATACATACAGTCCCTCAAGTGCTGTATTTGCCGATGGGTTGATTTCATTCACAATCTTCAACGTAAATTGGGCTGGAAGTTGTTCAATTAGTAACTTTCCATCCCGTTCCTGATAATGCCCCCACGATTCATCATCTATATGGATACTTTTTAATGTAAGATTTTCTCCATCCAAAATCAGTGGTGTAATATCATTAGCCAAACGCTTTATCTGACTGATTGCCGTCACCGTTGTTTTATTTGCATCCAGATCAAAATCGAGATTAATGTCGGTAATTGTGTAATCTGGTGTTTTATAATCCAGACGGCATTTAACAAGTCGCTGTTGTGTCATAGGGAACCTTTTCCATTACTTTTAACAGGCACATTTGATAACATTTATATAACCTTGGTTGCAAAACGCCTAGCGCATTATGTTTCCATAGAAACATTCCAAGCACTAACGCTGCCATAGAGAGACAACCCTTTCAATCATTAAGTTTCTTTTTTGAATGTTAATAATTTATTAATTAATGGCATAAATTATGTAACCAATATATTGGTGCTTTTGTGCTAACTGTCATCTCATATCTCATTTAACATGATATTATCTACAAATGGATTAACCTTAATCTTTAGACTTGGGAAAATATATGCTGCTATGTAGCTTCAATAACCCAATAATCACTGTATACTCTCCCAACTTTATCGATTTAGCAGACACGAATACGCTCCGCGAGGATGCCTGACGCGCTATGACTTTAGACGCTACCCCGATTATCAAATCACTGCTTGATACTGACGCTTATAAATTTCATATGCAGCAAGCAGTGTATCACCATTACAGCAATATTCCTGTTGTTGCAGAATTTCGTTGCCGTGGTGATGAATTGCTCGGAGAATACGCCGAAATGTTGCGCCATCAAATTAATATGATGGCTGATTTAACACTGACAGAACGTGAAGCCGATTATCTTTCCCGTCTTCCGTTCTTTAAAGAGGATTACCTAAACTGGTGCAAAACATTCCGCTTTAATCCTAAGCAAGTGGAAGTCTCCGTTACCGATGAAGGGCAATTGGCTATCCGCATTTCCGGTTTGTGGCACGAGGTTATCCTGTGGGAAGTGCCTCTACTTGCACTGATCAGCGAATTGGTTCATCGCCATCGCTCGCCTGAAATAACACCAGAAGATGCCGTTATTCAGCTTAGAAAGCTTATTGAGCTGTTTCATAAAGATGCAGCGGAAGAAAATATCGATCTATCTGGTTTCAAGTTAATGGATTTTGGTACTCGCCGTCGTTTTTCACACGAAGTGCAGTACGCTATTATCAATGAGCTGAAAAATAATTTCCCTTATTTGATCGGAACCAGTAATTACCAACTGGCAGAACAGCTTGACCTCCCTCCTCTTGGCACACAAGCTCACGAATGGTTCCAGGCTCATCAGCAAATTAGCCCAGAACTTGCCAATAGTCAGCGGGCAGCACTGCAAACATGGCTGAATGAGTATCCAAACCAATTAGGCATAGCCCTGACAGACTGTATCACCATGGATGCTTTCCTTCGAGATTTCGACAAACCATTAGCGACCGCATACCAAGGTTTGCGCCATGATTCCGGTGATCCTATTGAGTGGAGTGAAAAAGCCATAGCACATTACCAGTCACTGGACATCGATCCGATGACGAAAACATTGGTGTTCTCTGACAGTCTGGATCTGCAAAAAGCGCTGGCGCTGTACCACCATTTTCATAAGAGAATCAATGTGATTTTCGGTATTGGTACTCGGTTGACTTGCAATATTCCGGGGGTAAATCCACTGAATATCGTGATCAAACTCGTCGAATGTAATGGCAAGCCGGTGGCAAAACTTTCTGATAGTCCCGGAAAGACCATCTGTGAAGATGATGAGTTTGTCGATAGGTTACGCCGGGCATTTGACATTCCTTATATAGAAAAAGCAGTATAATTCCGCTGATTCCTTAGCATAACCAGCCTTATGCTGGTTATGCCGATAAAAAACACCTTTTCCCTGTATTTCCTCATTAAGACTCGCAATTTCTTCTTGTTTCCTGAGAGATGGCAAGTAAGATAGAAGATCTGCCCCTAATGGGGGGCATTTATGGTAAATCTAAAATCTATCTAATTCACTTATATAAAGAAGAGAGAAATTTATGAGCGTAGCGCCTGTAGTCGATGTACTGCAAGGCCGTGTTCCGGTTGACAGCGAAGTCACCGTTCGCGGTTGGGTACGTACAAGGAGAGATTCTAAAGCTGGTATCTCGTTCCTCGCCGTCTATGACGGTTCCTGCTTTAATCCATTACAGGCCGTCGTTAATAATAATTTACCTAATTATCAGGATGAAGTATTACATTTAACCACGGGCTGTTCTGTAGAAGTGACGGGAACAGTAGTAGCATCTCAGGGCAAGGGACAGTCTTTTGAACTGCAAGCGATGAAAGTTGTTGTGGTTGGTATGGTTGATGATCCTGATACTTACCCAATGGCGGCTAAACGCCACAGTATTGAATACCTGCGTGAAGTGGCTCATCTTCGCCCACGTACCAACTTGATCGGGGCAGTTGCTCGTGTTCGTCATACACTGGCTCAAGCCCTGCATCGTTTCTTCCATGAAAAAGGCTTCTTCTGGGTATCATCCCCACTGATCACCGCATCAGATACAGAAGGTGCAGGTGAAATGTTCCGCGTTTCTACGTTGGATCTGCAAAACCTGCCACGTACAGATAAAGACGAAGTGGATTTCAGCCAAGACTTCTTCGGTCGTGAAGCTTTTTTGACAGTATCCGGTCAGTTGAACGGTGAAGCCTATGCTTGTGCATTAAGTAACGTTTATACCTTCGGGCCAACTTTCCGTGCGGAAAACTCCAATACCAGCCGGCACTTGGCAGAGTTTTGGATGGTTGAACCTGAAGTCGCGTTTGCGGATCTGAATGATATCGCCAGGCTTGCCGAAGATATGCTGAAATATGTCTTCAAAGCGGCATTGGAAGAACGTGCAGATGATCTGGCATTCTTTGCAGAACGTGTTGATAACGAAGTTATTACTCGTCTGGAGAAATTTGTTGATTCTGACTTCGTTCAGGTAGATTACACTGATGCAATAAAAATTCTGGAAAATTGCGGCCAGAAATTTGAAAACCCCGTTTTTTGGGGGGTGGATTTGGCCTCAGAACATGAGCGTTATCTGGCAGAGAAACACTTTGAAGCACCAGTGATCATGAAAAACTATCCAAAAGACATCAAAGCCTTCTATATGCGTATGAATGAAGATGGCAAAACTGTTGCTGCGATGGATGTTCTGGCTCCTGGAATCGGTGAAATCATCGGAGGCTCTCAGCGTGAAGAGCGTTTGGATATGCTGGATAAACGTCTGGAAGAGATGGAGCTGAATAAAGAAGATTACTGGTGGTATCGTGATCTGCGCCGTTACGGCACTGTTCCTCACTCTGGTTTCGGTTTAGGCTTCGAACGTTTGGTGGCTTATGTTACTGGAGTATCAAATGTTCGTGATGTTATTCCATTCCCACGGACACCAAGAAACGCAAGTTTCTAATGAATCAGATAAAAAAACAATCTAAAATCTAATCCTTCAAAAAGCCAGCAAAAGTTGGCTTTTTTTATTTTATTTGTCCCGTCCTAAATAAGGTTGAACCTGAGCAACGAATAAAAGAACTTGAACAGCAACTGACTGAAATGGAAAAGAAAGCTGAATTTTTTGAGGCGGCAGTAGAGGTGTTAAAACGGGATTATGGAGTGACTGTCGTAAAAAAGCCACGAGGCAAGTCATTCAGGCGAAAAAAGTAACCGGCTTCCATGTGGCTCAATGTTGCCGTTATTTGGGTATCACACGACAGGATTATTATCAGCAATGTCAGCGGGCAGTCATCAAAGAACAACAGGCCCAGGATGTGCTGAGGCAAGTGCAATCAATCCACCTGAAGCAGCCCCGTATTGGCACGAGAAAGCTTCAGTACCTGCTCAACCAATCAAACCCATTAAAAATAGGCAGAGACAGTCTGTTCGATTTACTCAGGCCCCATCATTTGTTGGTCAGACCAGACGGGCTTACCACAAAACGACGCAGAGCCATCATCGTTTTCACTGTCACCCTAATTTACTTAAAGTAGCATAAAAGCTTTTCGTAACGAAATTCACTGGTTATTGTGATAAGAGTGATAGCAACGTCACATAGCTTATCGAATTTTCAGATCTCGCTTCGGCGGAGTTTTTGCTTTTTGGGGGAAAGCAAGCCTCATTATGATGATTATTCCTTCCCTAATTATTATTAACTGGTTTTGTAGACTTTCTTTATCTGATTTAAGTTATCAGTGCTGCCCTTATTTTAATATGGAATATTCATGGATTATGCAGGTAATATCTAAGTGATGTTTGGCAAGGTTAATTTATATAAATAAGGGGATTGTTATGATAAATAAAAAATAGACAAAGATCCCATTAATGTTCTAAAAGCGCTATCCTACCCTTAGCTTTTAAAGGGGTATAAGTGGCTTAAGGTAGTTTATCAACCTTTGCCTCCACAACAACCCCCACAATATGTACATGATTGTTGAGAGGGATCATATTATATTGCGGATTCAGTGGCTTCAAAAACTTATCATATCCTTCAGTAATCAATTGCTTAAAAGTCAGCTCTTTTTCCCCATCCAGCTTTGCCACGACTAACTTATTGATTGTAGGTTTTATTTCTGGATCAATTAAGATGATCATGCCTGATGGTATGCTTAATCCATTTGGAGAAGTCATTGAATCACCTTTTACTTCCAGCCAAAAAGCACGCTGTGAACATTCAACAACAGTTTCATATCTCTTTTCAATACGATTTGAATTGTATGTAGTCGCGGGTTCTTCACACCAATGGCCTGCACTTGCCCAGTCAAGTAATGGGTATTGTTTTTGAAGTTGTGGATGGTCAGAAAATGCAACATTATTGCCATAGAGAACAGTGACAAGGTTTCTGGCTTGTTTCTCTAATGATGGACTGAAATCTGCAATCTGAACCCCTAATTTTTGGGCGAAATAAGTTGCCATCTCCAGATTAAGTGCGTTTATGCCGTTGAGATAGTGTGAAATTGCACTTTGAGTCTTGCCAATTTCTTCTGCAAGCGTTTCCTGAGAGATGCTGAGCTGTTTTTTCTTGGATTCAAATAGCTCTTTTAAGCGTGTGGCATCTGCAAGTTGTTCTGCTGTGAGTTTCTTTTTCATGAGAGCATTTTAATACCAACGCTATTAAAATGATAAATACTAAAAGTATTGAAATATTCAGTACTTTAGATATTATTTTGAGATGTACAGGAGGAAACTTATGGAAAAAATTCCATTATCAGAATATGTAAAGCTAAATGGCCAAGCTAAAACAGCAGGTTTGGTTGGTGTTCATCAGACTGCGATAAGTAAGGCATTGAGATCAGGCCGTAAAATATTTTTAATTCGTCAGAAAGATGGAACTTATAAAGCTGAAGAATGCCGCCCATTTCCTAGCCAAAAACAGGCTGTATTACGGGTAGAGGAAATAGAGGGAATATAAGAAGGGTGACTAATTCATCTCTATTATAGATTGAATTTAATGATATCACTGATTTTATTAAGATGTTTTTTGTGTATATTGCCTGGGAGAAAATATGAATTCTAACATTTACCACTATTTGAGAATGATAGGGAGTATCCTGGATATCATGCCTGCAAACGATTATCGTGATACTTTAGGAACTGATTCATCAAATGAATATTTATTCGAAAATAGAGAGTATTCTTGTTATTTTGATTTACTTCCATCACCAGAAGTATTAAAAAATTATGAATCAATCTTACCAGGTTGTACAGAAAGAATATTCTCTCTGAGAGAGAAAGAGCAACTTTTTCAACATGAAAAACAGAAAAAAGCGCTTGATGGCCTGATTAACCGAGATAAAAGAGGGCAATGGATGGGTTTCTCCATCGCTATGTTTATCTTAATGATTGCGACTGTTTTTGCTTTTAAAGGTGAAATTTTGTTTGCTGGTACTTTAATCACTATTGATTTAGTCGGATTGGTTGCTGTGTTTGTCATAGGACGAAAATTAAATATTGCATGATATTAAATCACTATGGAAAGTAACTCAGAGAATAGGTAACTATTTTGACTTACTATTTTTTATAGCTGTTATTTTTGTTTAAATTTATCTCCATGGTTCTTACTCTATGTCAATCAAATTGGTATGGAATTCATCGACAAGTATAAAAATTTGTATGATAGAGGGAATATTTATGTATTAAAAATAAATTAGCGTGTAATAGAGAGTTAATATGGATATTAAAACTGTATGTGATCTTCACCAATCAGGAAAGAAACTGAAATATCTTTTTTTCTGGGGTCATAAAACGAATCATACCAACCATATGGCTAAATCTTGTCTGAGTCAGTGGTATCCCATCAAATTTACTGTTGATGAAATAGAATATGCTAGTTGGGGTGAGTGAGCGCAGCCAACAAAGCTGCAACTTGAAAGGCGACGGGTATATGCTCTACTCTCAGCTAATTAAGAATTGTAATCTAATCAATTTATTCTGTTATAGAAAAAGAAACCAATAGTTATTACTCTGTATTTAATGAACTTCATCTAAAGTTACCCATACGACCAAAGGAACTTAATCTTGCTTGATTCAGTTTTATTTTCTGCGATTAAAAGGCCGAAAGCTAAAGTACAGTTGATATTTTTACACCACGCTGGAGGTTCTTGTTTTTCCTATGTGGAATTAGCTAACAAATTGTCGGAGTCTATTGAAGTCTATTTTCTGGAACTTTCAGGCAGGGGAATGCGAATGTCGGAACCTTTCCAGAAAGATGCTGGCACTGTACTGTCTGATATTCTTGCTTCAATAAAACGTTTAAGGCTAGGAGAGGATAAACCTTTGCTATTGTTTGGTCACAGTTTAGGTGCAGAGATTGCTTATCAAGTTACTCGTAAAATTGAGAATGAAATATCTGAAAAAAAATTAGCGCTAATTCTTTCTGCCCGTGCTTTTGTCGATCCAGAAAGTTTTAAAAATAGCCCAAGTGAGGAATATTCTGATACTCATGTATTGGATGTCATTGAGCAATGTGAAGGAACACCCTCAGATGTTCTTGTTAACCCTGAGTTACGTAATTATTTAATAAGAACAATGAAAAATGATTTGGTTTTACTGGATTCTTTATCTCGATTACCAAAAGGGAAAATTAATGCTCAAACTCATGTCATAGGTGGATCTCAGGACAACAGAGTTCCTGTTTCCCGTTTGGAGGGATGGTGGAATGTATTGCCTGCACCAACAGAACAACAAATTTTTACCGGAGGGCATTTTTATTTGTTTACTAATGATGCAGTACTCCCTTGGCTTGAAAAACGGGCCAGAGAATTAGTTGAACAAAGTTAGCGTTAGCACCAAAACCTGAAGTATGGGCTAAGATGATGATGGATATTGCACCACAGGTAGATAGCAATACAACTTTTATTGGCCATAGCCTCTGGTGTATTACTATTCTGAGACCTTTAAAGGTGATACGTTCAGCTTCTCTTCATATTGGTGGATATATTCTGGTTGCAGGGTGTGACTTACCTCAAGCTACTTTACCAGAATTAAAGTGATTACTATTGATAATGGCGGTCATTAGTATCTCTCCGATTATTCTGCTGATTTGGATGATGACCAAACGTAATGGTATTCCATCCTATATTGCTTTACCCCTGACTGTGCTTATTATTTATCTCATGCAAGTATTTTGGTTTGGGGTTCAACCGAGATTGTTACATGCCAATATCATAACAGCGTTGATTACTGTTTTTACTCCTGTCACGATTATTTTAGGCGCGATTTTACTGAGTAAATTGATGAAAATTAGTGGCGCTGAAGATGTTGTACGCAATTGGTTAGAAAATATCAGTCCTAATCCTGTGGCTCAGTTGATGATAATTGGCTGGGCTTTTGCTTTTATGATTGAAGGTGCCAGTGGTTTTGGAACACCAGCTGCGATTGCTACTCCTATATTGGTAGGTTTAGGGTTTAATCCATTGAGGGTGGTTTTGACTTTGGTGATGAACTCAGTTCCTGTTTCTTTCGGGGCAGTAGGAACGCCGGCTTGGTTCGGTTTTACCAATGCTGGTTTATGGAGGAATTGCGGCTGTCATGGCCTTAATTCTGGCATCCTGAAAATGTGCGAATAATTTTTCAACAATAAGGTGCATATTATGATTATTTCCGCTTCAACTGATTATCGAGCGGCAGCACAGGCTAAGTTACCGCCTTTTTTATTCCATTATATTGATGGTGGAGCCTGTGCAGAGCATACCCTTAAACGTAATACCACAGATTTATCGGATATTGAGTTACGCCAACGTGTATTGAAAGACATGTCTGAATTGAGTCTGGAAACCAGTCTGTTCGGAGAAAAAGTCTCAATGCCTGTGGCGCTGGCACCTGTGGGATTATCGGGAATGTATGCGCGTCGTGGTGAAGTGCAGGCTGCACGTGCTGCGGCTAAAAAGGGGATTCCATTTACTTTGTCGACGGTATCAATATGCCCGATTGAAGAAGTGGCTGCTGCGATTGATCGTCCAATATGGTTTCAGCTTTATGTACTGAAAGATCGTGGTTTTATGCGTAATGTGCTGGAAAGGGCACAAGCTGCGGGTGTTAAGAATCTGGTGTTTACGGTTGATATGCCAGTTCCCGGAGCACGTTATCGTGATGCTCATTCTGGTATGAGTGGCCCGAATGCTGCTATGCGACGTATTTTGCAAGCGATGACACACCCGCGTTGGGCATGGGATGTGGGGCTTCTGGGCAAGCCACATGATCTTGGTAATATTTCTGTATATCGCGGCAAGCCAATCAAACTGGAGGATTATATGGGATGGTTGGGAAGTAATTTTGATCCCTCTATTTCATGGAAAGATTTGGAATGGATCCGTGATTTCTGGAAAGGGCCAATGATTATTAAAGGCATTCTTGATCCCGAAGATGCTAAAGATGCTGTACGTTTTGGCGCAGATGGTATTGTGGTATCTAACCACGGCGGGCGTCAGCTTGATGGCGTCCTGTCAACGGCACGGGCTTTACCCTCAATTGCCGATGCAGTAAAAAATGACATTACCATCCTTACCGATTCTGGTATACGAACCGGCTTGGATGTACTGAGAATGCTTGCTCTGGGAGCCGATAGTGTTTTGTTGGGGCGTGCTTTTGTTTATGCGCTGGCAGCGGCGGGTGAGGCAGGGGTTTTCAATCTGTTGGATCTGATTGATAAAGAGTTGAGAGTGGCGATGATGTTAACTGGAGCGAAATCAATCTCAGAAATTAATTCAGAATTGTTGGTACGCCATCAGGCTTAATGGACAATGGTTGCTATTGTGAGTCAGCAGAATTTATCCTGCTGAGCATATCCTATTAGCTTTATCTCTATGGAGCGATATCCCTGTCATTCAGGTTTATCTGGCTGCCCGTAAGGGTTTTCAGTCAAGTGAACTGAATATGATAACAACTAATTTGTCCGAGAAGTAGAAAGCCGTTTCGGGGAAAATGTTAAAAATATTCTTATTTGTAAAGAGTTATATTATTTGAATGCGAAATATACAAATATTTTGGTATTGACCTTAAGTGATAATGACTATTAAATAATAATTATTTGTTATAATTACAATAAGGAATAATATGAAAATCAAAGGCTCTCCTTTCCTGTTTTTTATTTTGTCAGTGTGTTTTTCTCAGGCTCTGGCATTGGATTTAGGCTACAAAAGCGATATACCTGCTGATAACAAGCCTTCAGAAGAGTATCTGAAAAAAAGAAACCAGTTGGATCACAAGGACTGGGATATGGAAAAACTGGCTTCTGATAATACATTGGCTGAGAAACAGGAGAATGAACGTCAGGAATACCAGAATAGGTTTAAATACAAGCAACAACATTCGGAATCCATTTACGATTGGGATAAGAAAAGGTGGATAACTTCTTCCCATATGAACTCGACACACACTATGCAGAATTTCAAAAAACATAAACAACACCGATGCTATAGAGAAACCAGACAGAAATTAGAAAAAGAAAAAGGAAATGGCTATTCCTATGCTGATATTTCTGATGCCTGTGGTTTTTATTAGAATACCGATGGTTATCAGATTGAGCGCTGCATCAGGGGAAATAGGTCGATTCAGATTGAAGTAAGCCCAACTGTGGATCTATTTTAGCTTGATAAAATTGTATCGAAATCGCCCAATCACGTTTTCATTGAGTTTACATAAAAGTAAAGCCATCTCAGCATAACGAAGATGGCTTTTGTACATCTGATTATCGATTATTTTCGCAATTAAGATTTTGCTTCCGTTCCATGTAATCTGCTCATCAAACGACGATGACTTATCCATACATACGTGATAGGGAGGGATAAAACCGTCATAGTTGCAAAGCGAAAAATCAGCAGTGCTATCAGTATTCCCAATTCATCAACGTCAAAGCTCCAGTACCAACCATAATATTGTTATTTCAGATTGTATTCTTTCTAATCCACTGATTTATAGTGTTTTCTTTGGAAAGTAACTATCAAATGATTTATATCAGTGGATATTATTGTTATCACCGTATAGGGATGGCATCCCTTCGGGGCGTGTTTTGAAGCGACGATGTAGCCACATATATTGTTCAGGTGATTGCATAATTTCCTTCTCAATTACCTTATTAATAAATGTTGCTGCTTCTACTTCATTCTTAAGAGGAAAACCTTCTACAGCAGCTTGGATAATTAATTCATAGCCTTTGCCACCAGGCAACCTGTGAGGAGTAAAAGGGATTAATGCAGGATTGGACAAGCGGACGAGAATTGAAGTGCCTGTTGTGGTTGCAGCATGCTTAACAGCAAATAACGGAGCGAAAACGCTGTTGCGTGGGCCATAATCATGATCAGGCGCATACCAGATAATTTCACCGTTTTTCAGGCAGCGGATCATCCCCTTAACATCTTTTCTATCCAGCATGTATTTATTAGAGCGGAGTCGTCCCCAAGTTTGCAGCCAATCCATGACTGGATTGTCATTTGGGCGATAAACGCCAATACCCGGATTCAGAATCCCAAAGATACGTGCCCCTAATTCTAATGTCAGAAAATGAATCCCAATAACGATAATCCCTTGGCCTTCGGACTGCACTTTTTGAATGTTTTCCCGTCCGGTGATTTTAAACCAGCGTTTGACTCTCCAGTCAGGCCAGAACCAGGCCATTCCGGCTTCAAACAGACCCATGCCAACAGATTCAAAATTTTTGACCAGCCATTCATGCCGTTTTTCTGGTGGCATTTCAGGAAAACAAAGTGCCAGATTACGTTCAGCAACTTTGGCACGTTTTTTCAAAAAACGTTGTGAAAACCGCCCCAACCGAGTACCCATCCAGTAAATCGCGGGATAAGGAAGTAAAACCAATAAATAAAGTATGCCGATACCTAGCCAAGTCAGCCAGTAACGGGGGTGTAAAAATGAACGATGAAAAGAGGGTGCTTGTATCATGTGTTTTCAGTATGTTTTGTCAGGCACCTACAGAGATAGGCCCTAAGAGTAATATTGGCATGATTATGATATTCCCTTGCCTGATATTCAAATATTTGATTTACATTGTTTGGATAAAAGAACGTAAATCATGATGGGCTGGAGGCCATTTTCACTATGATCTCACTGAATTTGTTATCGATATCAAAGAGTGCCACTTCCTGTCCTTACAGTGATAGACAAGTTAGTTTTGAGGTTTTAGTAGATTCATGGTACGGATTGATAGATCTAGGTCACAAGAAAAAGTAATATTGTAGAAAATAAAAAATCCCAAGTGTGTGCTTGGGGTTTCTAGTTAAAAATTATCGATAATGGTCTAGTGTGTCTATTTTGTGGACATGGAAAGACATAAAATCATAAATATCAATGAACTACGAGGATATTCTGAACACCATGCCAGTGTTACACAACCGTATTTCTAATAAAGAGCTGAAAGAACGCATGTTGGCTGAAGTTGAGTCGCGCACGACTATCTCTTTTTATAAATATTTTACCATCGCCGAACCACAGTTTTTTCGCGATAGTTTTTATCGTAAATTCAACGAGTTATCTATTTTTGGGCGAGTTTATATCGCCAAAGAAGGTATCAATGCACAAATCAGTGTGCCCTCCAAAAATGTTGATGCCTTAAAAGCATTATTGGATGAAACTGATCCTGCGTTACGCAACCTGCGCCTTAACATTGCTCTGGAAGATGACGGTAAGTCATTCTGGGTACTACGAATGAAAGTACGTGAGCGTATTGTTGCTGATGGTATTGAAGATGAAACTTTTGATCCATCAAAGACGGGCGAATATCTTAAAGCGGAACAGGTTAACCAAATGCTGGATGATCCTGAAACCGTCTTTGTCGATATGCGTAACCACTACGAATATGAAGTAGGGCATTTCGAAAACGCAATTGAAATTCCTTCAGATACATTTCGTGAACAGTTGCCAATGGCAGTAGACATGCTGAAGGACAACAAAGATAAAAATATCGTGATGTATTGCACTGGTGGCATTCGTTGTGAAAAAGCCAGTGCTTATATGCTGCATAACGGTTTTAACAAAGTCTACCACGTAGAGGGCGGCATTATTGAATATGCCCGCAAAGCGAAAGAACAAGAGTTACCGGTTCGCTTTATTGGTAAAAACTTTGTTTTTGATGAGCGTATGGGTGAGCGTATTTCTGAAGAAATCATTGCACATTGTCATCAGTGTGGCGCGCTGTGTGATAGTCATATCAATTGTAAAAATGATGGCTGTCACCTACTATTTATCCAATGCCCATCTTGCGCAGAACGTTTCGAAGGCTGTTGTAGTCATGTTTGTCGTGAAGAAATGAAGCTTCCTGAAGAGCAACAACATGCTCGTCGGGCAGGAAGAGAAAATGGGGCTAAGATTTTTAATAAATCCCGTTATCGGTTAAATGATGGCTTAAATATAACTTCACTGCAATCCATTAAGTAATATACCCGTCGTCTTTCAAGTTTAAGTTTGGTTGACTGTATTTATTCCCGCAGGTCACGTAGATATCTATGTGACCTGCGGGAATCTTCTCTTGCCTTTGCGTTGCGACTGAAATTGAATTAATGAATTTGTGAGAGCTAAACTTAGCGTAAATTAGGATTATTTGCGATTAAATAATTAATTAGAGGAATCCAACAGATATATTTAAAAATATTATAAATGAGGAATAACTCTATTTTGTCAGAAGCGCTTGATTTTTCTATAATATGCCTTTTATGAGAATAAACTGTACTATTACTGATTTTTAATATTTGGCGATACTATGGATATCAGTTCTTAACATCCAGTAGTAGATAATTCTATTTTCCTGATAATTAAAAAGAGAGTTGTATGTGTTGAATCTTGCTGGACACTCAAGGGGTTGAGTGTCCGAATGTTTTTGGCGTGTTGAAATCTATTGTTAAAGCTAATGTTTAATGTAATCGAGCTGACTATATTCTGAGGCTTCTATCTTTTCAATCCCAGCTTGTAAAATAAAGATGAGTTGCTTTGCAACACCCGTTGTTAACCATAATGTTTTGTCGACACTGACATTCTCTGGTGGTTGAGCTTCGGAAGATGAGTAATGAAGACGGAGCATCATAGCATCATAGGCATCAACAGTACTGATATCCCAACCTATAACAGGATGAGTTTGAATTATCTCATTTTTTCTATCCATATAACCTCCTAATCAGACTACAGCATCACTATTAATATAATTGACTAAGAGCAAAAGATCTCATCTAAGACGAACCACTAGCAGTATAAACCTTTTTAGCAATCAAAGAAGCGAAAAAAGTAGAATTTTTCACTTTATCACTGATAGAAATCATTGTAAGTTATTCCTGAACCTTATAAATAAGGATAACTATGCGGAAATAAAGAATAATTTCTGCACAGAAGTCAGTGAAAAAATTACTTACATACTTTGACATCCCATCCAGCATCTTCTCCGGCGAGGAAGGGGATTAATTTCTCATCTCCACACTCAATATATTCAACGACTTGTGTAGGTTTGCGTGTAAGTTCGATAAACCCTTCGTTAATGGGAAGATTATAAAAGGCAGGGCCATTTAGAGAGCAAAAAGATTCAAAATGTTTCATTGCTCCTAACTCTTCAAAAACAGTGGCGTAAGCAGCCAAAGCTGTAGGTGCATTGAAAACTCCTGCACAACCGCAAGATGATTCTTTACGATGTAGCACATGTGGGGCCGAATCTGTCCCCAGGAAGAATCGGTCACAGCCGCTGGTAACTGCCGCTCGTAGAGCTTCCTGATGAATATTGCGTTTCAGTACAGGTAAGCAGTAAAGGTGGGGGCGAATACCACCAACCAACATATGATTCCGATTGAACATCAAGTGTTGTGGTGTCAGAGTTGCACCTAAGTTATCGCCTCCTTCAAGAACATATTCAGCAGCTTCTTTAGTTGTAATATGCTCAAAAACAACTTTCAGACCAGGAAATTGATTACGTAATGGTTCCATTACCTGTTCGATAAATCTAGCTTCACGGTCAAAAATATCAATATGAGCAGCAGTGACTTCACCGTGGATCAGCAAAGGCATTCCTATTTTTTCCATGGTCTCCAATAAAGGATAGATTTTCTTGATATCAGAAACACCGTGGCTGGAATTAGTTGTTGCATTGGCTGGATAGAGTTTACAGGCAGTGAAAACCCCTTCGCTATAGCCAATTTCAATTTGGGTGTTGTCTGTTGAGTCAGTCAGATAACAAGTCATAAGAGGCTGGAAATGGTGATCTGACGGAATTGCTGCAATTATCCGATCTTTGTAGGTTTTGGCACTGGCTACATCTGTCACTGGAGGGGCAAGGTTAGGCATGACGATAGCTCGGCCAAAGAAACGGCTGGTATGAGGGACGATAGTTTTTAGCATATCACCATCGCGGAAATGGACGTGCCAGTCGTCAGGACGGCGGATTTTAATTGTGTATGATTCAGTGGTCATGGAACCGGCTCCAGAATATAGATGAAAAATGATGGATGCTGATTCAGCATTCCTTAAGCCGGAGGAGGATGATAAAGAGAAAATAGCCAAATAGCTATTATTGAATGATAGATTTCTATGAATTTTTTGTAACTAGAATTTTAATTTTTTGTGTTAGGGTATCCAGAGGAATTATTATATCAAAAAAGAAAAAATAGAAATAACAACGCGAGGGTGAATTAAATTTGGCTCCTCCAGCTGGACTCGAACCAGCGACATACGGATTAACAGTCCGCCGTTCTACCGACTGAACTATGGAGGAACTCCTTCAAGACGTGTGCATATTAACGGTACTTTTACCGTTTGTCAAAGTAGAAAATACCAATAATTGTTTAATTGCCCGCAATGTGTACTGTATGTGTTTTTTGGTCTTTCTACTGCTCATTTGAGGGAAAGCAGAAAATAAAGATATTATGTGCAAACAGAAAGATAGAGAAAAGATAAAAAGTTGAAGGGGAATAGCAAAGAGCTTGATTGGTAAAACTAATCAGGCTCTTTAGAATATTTGGCTCCCCCAACTGGACTCGAACCAGTGACATACGGATTAACAGTCCGCCGTTCTACCGACTGAACTATGGAGGAACTCCGTTTAAGTGGCACGAATATTAACGGCACTTTTTACATTTGTCAAAGCGGAAAATAATGATAACTGTTTGATTGCTGAAAATATGTTCTTGTTGTGTTGTTTTTGATCATATTTGTATTTTTAGTATGTGTAATGCAATTTTATGAATCTCAAGATACGGTATTTATTTTTTGTGGATAAATCTGAGCATTGGAGGATAAGGGGACATAAGTAGGTGCAAGGGTGAAAATACACCGAAATTATAAAGTGGCAGTGATAAAAGAAAGTTTTGGGTTTATTAGAAATAGAAAACCCGATTAACATTGCTAATCGGGTTTTTCAGAATTTGGCTCCTCCAGCTGGACTCGAACCAGCGACATACGGATTAACAGTCCGCCGTTCTACCGACTGAACTATGGAGGAATTACTTCGTTCTTGAGAACGGGGCGAATATTAGCGATGAACTTGAATAGTGTCAACGGCAAAAATACCATTTTCTTACTGTTTGCCTACTATGTAAGCGTATTGTGTCATCATCATACTAATTTGTTGAACTTATTGCGCTTTTATTTACCATAATCATAGACTGAACATAAGGTGACTGTTCTGAACAAGTAAGCATAAACACATCATAAAAACAGATGCTTTGTTTCTTTTTCATAATGTATTTGATGTTATTTTTGATTTCACTAGGTACTTGAGGATGAGTGAGTATTTGATTGACAGCTTTTTTGGAAACTTGTTCGCTGACGAACCACTCACCATTATAACATACACGTAAATCGAGCACATCGATATCTTCAAAATGGTAGACGGGTTTAATATCAAATAGCAGAACAGCTGCCATAGCAATAAAAGCCACGGTAAATGCCAAAAGAGACCATGTACCGAAATAGGGTGCATACCACATGAGCGCAGCCATAAAAGCATAAGCGATAACCATCGCCAGACATAGGTATGGATGGTGGCGAATAAAGATACTGTTGAAGCGCACTTTACCATCGCGATGTTCTTGAAGATTGATCCGCTCAAGATCCTGAATCAATATCTGTTTGATGATGTTCATAATACTAACCCACTTATTTTGTAGAAAAGTGTTGTAAAAAGCATAATCGAATTGAAAGTTGTATCATTTTCAAGGTTAACACGGCCCGAACACACATCTGTATATCAATTAGTTTAATTTATTTATGAAATTGTTATTGTTGGTGTCTGGTATCAGTATTTTTGCTACGACAAAAGTTGAATAAATCAAATAAAATTATAAATGACCCATTTTATTATGCTGTTTTGTTCTAATATTGAGCAGATTAGTTTTTTTTAAAATGAGAACACATAAAAAGGTTGCTATTCGTGTGCGTTAATGCGTTAATGCGTTTGGCCTGATTAACAGACCTACTTTATGTACGACATCTTGAGTTAATGAGTTATGTGTAAGTGCTATTTCTGGTAGCCTTTGTTGACCGTTTCCTTCTTAGTGCCTCCATAAGTAATAGCTGATACTGGCCAACACATGCCCAAGGTGGCGAGTTTTTTTTGATATATAGGAAAGTCAAATGTCCGACAAAATGAAAGGTCAAGTGAAGTGGTTCAACGAGTCTAAAGGCTTTGGTTTCATCACTCCAGCTGATGGCAGCAAAGACGTATTCGTACACTTCTCTGCCATTCAAGGTAACGGTTTCAAAACTCTGGCAGAAGGCCAGAACGTAGAATTCACCATTGAAAGTGGTGCCAAAGGCCCAGCGGCAGCAAACGTAACTGCTATCTAATTGCCTTAAGCCTTATTTAAGCTCGTCAGACTAATAAATTGCTCTGACGGGCTTTTTGTCTTTTGTAGTGCAATCCGCATCATATGAATCCTACATCACACGGCCTCCTTTCCAAAAATAGTTTCCATTATAAAATTTTCTAAGTGAATTTATTTACATGATAAAAGTAACTTTATGAAAATAAAGAGTTATTTATTATGGAATAAAATAAATTCTGGTTGCATGCAAAATATTTGCAGAACCATTGTTGTCCAATAAAACAAATAATATATGATTTCTTGTGAAATTGTATCTCGATTAAAATTGTTACTTATCAATTCTACTTGTTTATACTCCGTCCCAAATTCTATTGGAGAGTGAGCAATTGGATAGTCAAAGTTTTTATTACCACTATTGTTTATGGTCGTTTTCCGTACTGCTTACTTCTTACTATCATTCAGTGAGGAGGAAGTATGATCCCACTAATAAATCAAGCGATTATTGGTTATGAAAGTAGAAATTCAGATATCAATTTTGTATGCAGCTACAGAAAAATTGATGAGTTACTACTTGATTTTGTCAGACCCAGTCAGTCAATTTTTGCACATAGTTTGTATAAAAAAACACCAATTGGTTGACGGGAGTGTTGTGCAAGAACTGCTATCAGTTTGCTCCTATATAAAGATAGAGGAGAAAATAATTTCTCTCACTGAAGAAAGTCGCAACAATGTGGTGCAACTGGTTAGTCGCTATAACGGACAAGGTTTCAGGGTGTTAATCTTAGTGACAAGGGAGTTAAGTACTGATGGAGCGAATTATCCTCTTTTTATTACTGATGAAAAGGCGATGATGCAGTAGGGTTTATAACATTTTTAGACCGAGAAAAAGAAAATAAAACAATGGCAATAGTAACATTAGAATAAATGGTACTCTGGTTAAGGTGATTACCGGAGATAATCCTGTCATTATGGCTAAAGTTTACCGTGATGTAGATTTAGATTCTGGAAATATTCTTATTGGCTCTGATATTGAATTAATGAGTGATGAAAATCTTTCAAAATAAGTGGAATTAAGGTCGGTTTTTTGTAAGTTAATCGAGTTACAAAAATCATTCATTTTAAAGCATCGTAAAAGAATGGTCATGCCTTTGTTTTTCTTCATGGTGGAATAAATGAAGCTCTTACATTACAGGCTACTGATGTCAGAATTTCAGTTGATACAGTGGCAGATATCACAAAAAAGTCAGCAGAATCATTCAGCCTGATGAAAACCGGATGATATTAGTGGGGGGATGATTAAGAGAAGAGGTTAGCCGTTCATTTGCCCATACAAAATCTAATATGCGACATTTCACAACAGTTTTTGCTTTGAGATAAAATAGATAAAGAGTTCCTGAAAGAAAATGTAAGTAGATACGAAAATAGTATTGAGTGTTTTCTGCTCTGGAGTGGGATTGCTCATCTATCTTCTACATAACGACATACGACGTGATGTGGTTTAATAATAATGGCATTAGGTAATTAATTTCATTTCTTTCCCTTGATACTCCTATGGAGTTATATTGGCCGCCTTGCGATTGTTTTTCATAGTTAATCAGGAGGCTAATAAGTGAGTGTATTGTTGTTCAGATGATGAAGAGATTTTACATTCACGTCTTAGTGGATGGTTGTAAATAATTATCCTTAAATAATATCTTATTCTGTATGTTTTAAAGGAGTAATTTGTACAGAGCGTATTCCATTATAACTCTCCTTAAAATAAATTTTTTATAAATATTTAGAATAGGTATTGATGTCATTCTTTGAATATGAACCTTCTATCACAATAGAAATTAATTTAATGAAGTAATAGGACTATATTTAGCTGTTATATTATTTATTTGAAATGGAAATTAAAATCATCTATTGTTATTTTTATTTAAACTTAAGTAGAATAAATTTATTTTTTATATTTATTCTATCTATTAATACTCATTTGATTTTATTTTGAATATTTATTCCTCTTGTAATTGGATTTTATACAATAATAATTAGTCACTAAATTTGCATTTTGGAATGGTTTTGTATCTATATATTTTATTATTTAAACGAATTGATTTTTAGTCAATAATCTAGTTTTCTTATGAACTTCCTCATCAGTTTTTAAGTTATAGAACGCCATCGAAAACATTGATTATTTTTATCATTTGTGAATTTGCAATAAGTTTGATTGATTAATTTTTATTATGTTTTGTATGTATAAGCTAGCCAGTAAGTGGAAATAATCACCGATGAGCATTTGGTTAAACTTATGTCACAAACAGGCTATGAATGCGTTCTATTTGTTTAGATAAATTTATTGATTTGTATGGGTAAGAATAGCTTTGATAGCTCTTGATAGACATTGATTCTGTTCAGTTAACAAAACCTTGCTGGCTATATCTATAGGAGGGTAATAAGGCAGATGTTTTTTTATTTCAATATCATACTGTATTTTATCTTATTTTTGTGATCTGTGTGAGATTTGACCCGTGAGTGGATGAAGTACCTCTCTTTGTTCTGTGTAAAAAAAACACGATCATAAACTAAAAATGATCAGACTGGTATCTTTTAATAACTAGTGTTCACATTTAATTAATGAATTTGGCATGGCTATGATCTAAATCAACTTATAGTGGAAGATGAGTGCCTGCCTACATTATCAAGAAACAAATTTTACCAAGATGTTGATAATTTTACTAAAGGAAAGATTTTTTATCGTTATTTTAGATTTATAAGTTTAATAGATCGCATAAAACAAAAAACAGTCACTAATATTTTTATTTAGATAATTTAACTTATTAATTATAGACTATTTTTTGTTTTTTATTGCTTGAATAGTTAATGAGCTAGAATCATAATAAAAAGCGTCAGTTTTGTGATCATTGTCACATAGTATTTAAAATGACATATATTCTCCGTTGTATAAGTTGATGGTTCAGGAGTAAAGTTAATTAGCATTAAGAATATTCTCAATCAATTGTGGCAAGTGTATTATCCAGATGACGCAATAATACTTTCACAACCCATTACCGAAATATTTTAGAAATTGGGCGATCCCAAGAGTAATACAAAGGACAGTTACTGCTCTGGCTAAAGATGTATATTTCAGTTATGTCGGAGATTATTGAATCTCATGCTACTGGTAGTTTTGTCGTGAGTGATTCTTTGATCACTTAATTTAATTTTTTCATGTAATCGGACGGGATATATAGAAATGAGTACGGTTGAATTGCTCAAACATATTTATGACATAAATTTATCGTATTTGCTTTTAGCACAACGGCTAATTAACCATGAGAAAGCATCTGCGATGTTCCGTTTAGGTATTAATGAATCGATGGTTGATACGTTGGCCGAGCTGACATTGCCTCAGTTAGTAAAATTAGCTGAAACAAACCAACTGATTTGCCATTTTCGGTTTGAAGACCACGAAACCGTGCAACAGTTAACGAAGGAATCGCGGGTGGACGATCTGCAACAAATTCATACAGGTATCTTGTTGTCTACTCATCTTTTTC
Organism: Xenorhabdus koppenhoeferi; assembly: GCF_900116635.1. Classification (GTDB taxonomy): domain Bacteria; phylum Pseudomonadota; class Gammaproteobacteria; order Enterobacterales; family Enterobacteriaceae; genus Xenorhabdus; species Xenorhabdus koppenhoeferi. The sequence continues at coordinate 65,121 of NZ_FPBJ01000002.1, forward strand.
AGCAGTTATCCGCCGAGGATGACACTTCAATCAAGAAAAGAGAATAAAAATGGTTGAAAAAAGTATTGTTCAGGAAGCGAAAGATATTCAGCTGGCAATGGAACTCATCACTTTAGGTGCACGATTGCAGATGCTTGAAAGTGAAACTCAGCTAAGCAGGGGCCGGCTGATCCGGTTGTATAAAGAGTTGCGGGGAAGCCCTCCGCCTAAAGGGATGCTCCCCTTTTCGACGGATTGGTTTATGACTTGGGAACAAAATATTCATTCGTCAATGTTCTATAATGCTTACCGTTTTCTGTTGAAAAGTGGGCATTGTGAAGGTGTAGAAGTTGTTGTAAGAGCTTATCGACTGTACCTTGAGCAATGTCCCCCGGAAAATAATGGGGATGTGCCTATTTTGGCATTGACCAGAGCTTGGACATTGGTTCGTTTTGTTGACAGTGGTATGCTACAACCAACAGAGTGCCGTTGTTGTGGTGGAACTTTCATCACACATGCTCACCAACCAATCAATAGTTTTGTTTGTAGTCTTTGCCAGCCGCCGTCACGAGCGGTAAAAAAACGTAAACTTTCCTCTCAACCTGCCGATACTAATTCACAACGGCTGGATGGATTTGCTCAGCAAGCTGTGTGAATTTAAATGGGAAAGTAAAATTCAGGTTACAGGCTTTAAAAAACTGTAACCTGCCACCACACCCTTCTTCATTTATCAATTCACTCTGTTCAAATCCCATCTGCTCACCAATTTAGCTAAAGGATATCGCGTGTTAGTACTTTTAGGATATATAGTGGTTTTTGGTGCGGTAATTGGTGGCTATCTGCTTGTCGGTGGTCACATGGGCGCACTTTATCAGCCAGCGGAATTTCTAATTATTGCAGGCGCGGGAATTGGTGCTTTTATCGTGGGCAATAATGGCAAGGCGATAAAGGCAACACTGCGTGTTCTACCAAAAATATTGCGCAGATCAAAATATAATAAAGCGATGTATATGGATCTTATGGCATTACAGTTTCGCCTGCTATCTAAATCGCGCCAGAATGGGCTTCTTGTTTTGGAACGGGATATTGAAAACCCACACCAAAGTGACATTTTCACCCAGTACCCCCGTTTACTGAAAGATCAGCAATTGATGGATTTCATCACTGATTACATGCGCTTGATCATCAGCGGTAATATGAATCCTCATGAAATTGAAGCGTTGATGGATGAAGAAATCGAGACTTACGAACAAGAGAGTGAAGTGCCAGCTACGAGTTTAGCGATGGTGGGAGATTCACTGCCAGCATTTGGTATTGTTGCAGCTGTAATGGGTGTTGTCCACGCTCTGGGATCTGCGGATCGCCCGGCTGGGGAATTAGGTGCTTTGATCGCACAGGCGATGGTGGGAACATTTTTAGGGATCTTGCTGGCTTATGGTTTTGTTTCTCCCCTGGCAACATTACTTCGTCAACGCAGCAGTGAACAAGTCAAAATGATGCAATGCATCAAAGTGACACTACTTTCCAGTCTCCACGGTTATGCACCACAAATTGCCGTTGAATTCGGTCGCAAAACATTATTCTTCACCGATCGCCCTTCATTTACAGAACTTGAAGAGCATGTTCGTCGGGTTAAAGCTCCTGTACAACAAGAAGTTGAAGAATAATTATGAGAGCGAATAATGTTACCGTCATTAGAATAAAGAAGCGTAAAAAACATGATCCGGGCTATTGCAGTGGATCATGGAAGATTGCGTATGCTGACTTTATGACTGCGATGATGGCATTCTTTTTGGTGATGTGGTTGATATCCATCGCCAGCCCACAGGAGTTGACCAGCATTGCAGAATATTTTCGCACTCCTTTGCAAGTCGCTATTAATAAAGGGCAACAAAGCAGTGACAGCACAACCCCGATCCCTGGTGGAGGAGAGGACGTTTTCCAACAGGATGGAGAAGTCTTCCGCCAAATTAAACACGTTGAAACCAGCGAAGACAATCGTCGTCTGAACCGCCTGCGCCAGCAACTTGATCAGCTGATTATTACAGATCCCCGCCTTAAAGAACTCCGTCCTCATTTATTGATTGACATGATGGATGAAGGATTGCGCATTCAGATCATCGATCGGGAAAATCGTCCTATGTTTATGATTGGCAGTGCAAAAGTTGAAAGTCACATGAGCGATATTTTACGGGCAATTGCGCCGATCTTGAATGATATTCCGAATAAAGTCAGCCTTTCTGGTCATACCGATAATTTACAGTATATCAATGGCCAACGAGGTTACAGCAACTGGGAACTTTCTTCTGATCGTGCCAATGCTTCAAGACGTGAATTGCTGATGGGGGGATTGGGTGAAGTGAAAATCCTGCGGGTTGTCGGGATGGCATCCACGGTTAGCATGCAGAAAGGCATTGATCCTAATGCACCGATTAACCGTCGTATCAGCATCATTGTACTGAATAAAGATGCAGAAAAACGAATTGAGCAGGAAAACAGTGGCGGTAGCGCCATAACCGCTAACGATAGTATGGACATGCAAAAAGTTATCAGAATGGATTCGAATGAGGGAACACCTGTTCAGCAACCTACTGACCAATCCAATGAAACCACAAAACCGGAGCAGCCATCGGCTGAACTGAGTAGGGATACTAATAAGGTGACAGAGTAAGTAACGATGGATATTACCGCGTTTTATCAGACTTTCTTTGATGAAGCAGACGAATTATTGGTGGATATGGAGCAGCATTTATTACTGCTCAACACTGATGAACCTGATACTGAACAGCTAAACGCAATATTTCGCAGTGCCCACTCAATTAAGGGGGGAGCTGCAACTTTTGGTTTTACCAAGCTACAACAAACTACGCATGTTTTGGAGAATCTGCTCGACAGTGCCAGGTGTGATGAAATACGCCTGACCATTGACATTATCAACCTGTTTTTAGAAGCGAAAGATATTATGCAGCAACAATTGGATGCCTATAAAATTTCACAGGAGCCGGATGAGGATACATTCAATTATATCTGTGAGACATTGCGTAAGCTTGCGTTAGAGCTACAGGAAGATAAGCAGGAAGAGGAACTTTTCGCTGCATCATCTGAAATTCAAGCTGATCTTGTCATAGAACAAGCTGTAGATACTGAAGTTGTAGATACTAAAGCTGTAGATACTATAGAGAAAGAACAAGCGGTAGCAGGAGTTCAATCTTCTTCTCAATCTTCTTCTATAAATAAACCCGATAATGGGCAGATCCGTATTCATCTATCTGGACTGAAAGAACGCGAAGTTGCGTTGATGAAGGATGAATTAGCTCATCTTGGTGATATATATGATGTGGAGCAAACTTCAAACAGCCTTGAAGCATCCTTAATAACATCTGCGACAGAAGATGATATTACTGCTGTACTGTGTTTTGTGGTTGAACCTGAACAAATAACGTTTTTACCGCTGCATGAATCTCAGGCAGAAGCGACCAAAATTGAAACTCCAAATAAGCCCCAATCTGATGAAGCACCGAAAAAAACAGATGCACGTGAAATCGGGCATCCTGCACCTCGTCCTGCGGCGGGATCACCACGTCAACGTGCGGAATCTTCCAGTATTCGTGTCGCTGTTGAAAAAGTCGATCAACTTATCAATTTGGTAGGGGAATTGGTCATTACCCAATCTATGCTGGCACAGCACTGCGATGGTCTGGAACCGGCAATACACAGCGAACTGTTGAGTTGTATGACTCAATTGCAGCGAAATTCCCGTGATTTGCAAGAGTCTGTCATGTCTATCCGTATGATGCCGATGGAATATGTGTTTAGCCGTTATCCACGTTTAGTGCGTGATTTGGCCGGAAAACTCAATAAAAAAGTAGAGCTGACACTGATCGGTAGCTCCACAGAACTGGATAAGAGCTTGATTGAGCGGATTATTGACCCTCTGACACATTTGGTACGTAACAGTCTTGATCATGGTATCGAAAGTCCAGAAAAACGCCTTGCAGCAGGGAAATCCGAAATCGGTAATTTGACACTGGCGGCTGAGCATCAGGGTGGAAATATCTGTATTGAAGTTATTGATGATGGTGCAGGTTTAAACCGCGAGAAGATTTTGGCTAAAGCACAGTCTCAGGGCCTGAACATCAGCGAAAACATGAGCAATGAAGAAGTGGCCATGCTGATTTTTGCTCCCGGATTCTCTACCGCAGAAGAGGTAACAGATGTTTCTGGTCGTGGTGTCGGAATGGATGTGGTCAAACGTAATATTCAGGATATGGGTGGGCAGATTCAGATCAACTTCCAGGAAGGGAAGGGCACCATCATTCGTATTCTGCTCCCACTGACATTGGCAATACTGGATGGTATGTCCGTCAAAGTTAATGGTGAAGTTTTCATTCTGCCTCTGGGAGCTGTAGTCAGTTCATTGCAGCCACAGGATGAAGATATTTACCCATTGGCGGGTGATGAGAAACTATTGCAGGTACGCGGCGAGTATTTACCGCTGCTTGAACTGTACCGCATACTCGATATCCCGAATGGAGAAACAGATCCTACAAAAGGCATTGCCGTTATTGTGCAGAGTGCCGGACGTCGTTATGCGTTGCTGGTGGATAAACTGGTGGGGCAGCACCAAGTTGTTGTTAAAAATATTGAGAGCAATTACCGCAAAGTGCCGGGCATTTCTGCAGCCACTATCATGGGGGATGGTAGTGTTGCACTCATCATTGATATTCCTGCTTTGCAGAAACTCAACCATGAACAATTGGCTATGCATAAAGCAGAACTGGTGAATAAATAACAAATAAGATAGACCCGATCGATTTCAGGTTGTGACATAGCCAATAGAGCGGTGGCCTGAAAGATAAAGAGGATAGTCATCTCAAAGTCAAAAGGTAACATCATGTCAGCCATTGAAGAATTAAATAAATTATCAGGGGAAACAATCGGAAAGGAGTATCTGGTTTTCACCTTGGGTGACGAAGAGTATGGAATTGAAATACTGAAAGTGCAGGAAATTCGTGGTTATGACCAAATTACCCGCATTGCGAATACACCTAACTTTATAAAAGGGATTACTAACCTGCGTGGGGTAATCGTTCCTATTATTGATTTGAGGATCAAATTCTCACAGGAAGATGTTACCTATAACGACAACACTGTTGTTATTGTTCTGAACCTGCTGAATCGCATCGTCGGAATTGTGGTGGATGGCGTGTCAGATGTCTTGTCCCTGAAAGAAGATCAAATCTGCCCTGCACCGGAATTTGCGGTTACATTATCAACAGAATATTTGACAGGGCTTGGTTCCCTTAATGAACGGATGCTGATTCTGGTCGACATTGAAAAGCTCCTCAATAGTGAAGAAATGGCATTGGTCGATTCAGTTGCGAAAGGCTGATGTTTTTAAAGCTGCTGTACTAAGAAAAACAGCAGCTTTATTGTTTCAGGTCGCCGGATAAAAAATGTTTTAGATCAAAATTGCTCTAGATCAAAAAAGCACTGTAAAAAAATCAATTTTTAGGATTACGCATAAAGTTCCCTTTAAGCGTGCCGATAACACTGGCATAGCAATTTATTACAAAAGGGAAGTCATGTTTAACCGAATGAAAATAGTGACGGGGCTTATCTCAGTCATCATATTATTTGGTGCTCTGCAATTTATCTCCGGGGGTTTATTCTTCAATGGCTTGAAGAATGATACAGAAGCTTTTGATCTGATAGATAACATTCGCGGGCACCAAAGATTACTGGACGAAAGCTGGATTAGCCTGCTGCAAGCCCGTAATAATCTGAACCGTATTGGTATTGTCACCATAATGAAGCAACAGAATTTTGGTAGTGAATATTCTGTCGACGAAATCTGGGCGGAAGCCAAAGTCAATATTGCTCGTGCGGAACGTCGTTTCGAACAGTTTGATAAACTGCCAAAACTGCCTGTACATGATCCAGAGCGTCTTCAAATACTGAAACAAACTTACCATGACTACCTTAATGCTTTGAAAGAACTTGATATTCTTCTGACAAAAAAAGATCTTAAATCCTTTTTTGAACAGCCAACCACTGGCTTCCAAAACGCTTTTAATGTGGAACATACATTCTATTTGAACCAGAATGACAAACTGTATCAAGACGTATCAGAAACAGCGAATAGCGCTTATCGCAACGTCATTATCAGCCTGATCTCTGTATTTGTGTTGCTGATTGGTGTCATGACCGTAAGTTGGATTGGCCTGCGTAAAGTACTTATCGATCCATTGCATACATTGCTGGAAAACATCAAAGCCTTCTCAAAGGGAGATCTGACCCAGACGATTACCGTATCCGGTAATAATGAAATGGGCATGTTAGCTGTTGGCTTGAGAGACATGCAGGAAGAACTGATTAACACGGTCAGAAGCGTCCATCAAAGTACTGAAACCATTTATACCGGCACCAGCGAAATTGCTGCGGGTAATAACGATCTTTCTGCCCGGACAGAACAGCAAGTGGCTTCGTTGGAAGAAACAGCTGCCAGCATGGAACAGCTGACTGCGACAGTAAAACAAAATGCTGACAATGCTCGTCAGGCCAGCAACTTAGCTGACAATGCCTCTGATATCGCCCGTCAGGGAGGTAAAGTGGTGGCTAACGTTGTTGAGACAATGCATGAAATCGCTGACAGTTCCCGAAAAATCTCTGATATCACTGGTGTGATTGATGCCATTGCTTTTCAAACCAACATCCTTGCACTTAATGCTGCGGTGGAAGCGGCCCGTGCCGGAGAGCATGGACGCGGTTTTGCCGTTGTTGCGGGCGAAGTACGCAATCTGGCACAGCGTAGTGCTGAAGCAGCCAAAGAGATCAAAGCACTGATTGAAGACTCTGTAAACCGTACTGATACTGGCTCTATGCAGGTAGAAAGTGCGGGTGAAACCATGAAGAAAATTGTCAATTCCGTAACACGCGTGACCGACATCATGGGAGAAATTGCATCGGCTTCTGATGAACAAAGCAGGGGAATTACCCAGGTTGGTGTGGCTATTTCTGAAATGGATAGAGTGACTCAACAAAACGCGTCACTGGTTGAACAGTCTGCCGCTGCCGCCGCAGCATTGGAAGAGCAGGCAAAAATATTGACCAAAGCGGTCGCGTTGTTCCAGTTACCGGAGCAGGCAGAAAGGGGGCAGCCTGAAAAAAGTAAAAATGAAGTTTTATTGATGAAAAAGACGTCAACCCCTCCAGCTAATAAAACGAATTCCCCCACACTGAAAAAAAGCAGGGATGTGGAAGACCCATCTAATTGGGAAACATTCTAAAAAAATAATAGCGATAACCACGGCTGTCTTAGGCAGCCGTTAAACGAGGTGATTACATGTTAGACAAGCTTCGCATATCAACCAGTTTGTATCTATTATTAATGATGTTTTGTGTTATGCAAATTGTTTCGAGTGGTTTATCTCTGGGAATAATTCATACAGATCAGACATATATTGAAAGAATTAATCTGGGAACCCAACGGAGAGATACCCTTGGCTTGAGTTGGGCAGCATTGTTACAAACGCGTAACACTCTGAATAAAATCGCTATTGCACAAAAAGTAGGACAGCCGCAAGTTCAGATAGATGCGATGGAAGCATTACTTAAAAGCTCACTGAATGAATTGGAAAGAAATTTTGCCAAATTTATTTCACTGCCCCAAATTGGAGAGAGTAAAAAAAGGGATGACTTATTAGCTGAGATTGAACAGGCTCATAGAGAATATTTTAACGCTCTGAAAGAGCTGAAGGATTTTCTTTATGGCGGAGATTTCCAGGCTTTCCTTGATCAACCGACAGAAGAGCATCAGCGTCGGATGGCAGTTGCATATAACAATTATATGCATTACCTCAATACCAACATTATAAAAGTGATGGCCGACGCAACACTGTATTACAAAATTGCTGTTGCTATGTTCTTCGGCTCCATTCTGATGGTATTTACTGTCGCTATAGCAGCTAATTGGTGGCTGAAACGTAATCTGCTCAAACCATTTGAAAATCTGAGAGCTTGTTTTCAAGATATGGCAGAAGGCCGTTTGGATAAAGAAGTGTCTGTCACAACCAATGATGAAATTGGCGACATATTCAGAAAACTACGTGATATGCAGGAATCATTAATTCAATCGATTTTGGCAGTGAGGGATAACACCGATCAAATGTATATCGGTATTCAGGAAATTACACAGGGAAATACCGACTTATCGTCACGGACAGAAGAACAAGCAGCCTCACTGGAAGAAACCGCAGCCAGTATGGAAGAACTGACCGTCACTGTGAAGCAGAACGCAGAAAATGCACGTCAGGCCAGCGAATTAGCGGTTTCCGCATCCCAAACTGCTTCAAAAGGTGGTGAATTGACCACAAGTGTTGTGGCAACTATGGATGAAATTGCCAATAGTTCGAAGAAAATCAGCGCAATTATCAGTGTCATTGATGGTATTGCTTTCCAGACCAACATCCTTGCTCTTAATGCTGCGGTAGAAGCTGCCCGCGCAGGAGAACAAGGGCGTGGATTCTCCGTGGTTGCAGGTGAAGTACGTGATTTGGCACAGCGAAGTGCTGAGGCAGCAAAAGAGATCAAAACCTTAATTGATGAATCTGTCCATCGTGTAAACCAAGGCTCAGAACTCGTTAATCATGCGGGGCAAACAATGGATGAATTAGTCAGCTCTGTTAACCGGGTAACAGAACTGATGGCTGAAATTGCGGCTGCATCCGATGAACAAAGCCGTGGTATTCATCAAGTTGCCCAAGCCGTCAGCCAAATGGATCAAGTTACACAACAAAATGCGGCCTTGGTGGAACAATCTGCGGCGGCTGCGTCAGCACTTGAAGAGAAAGCAGACATGCTGGTGAAAAACGTTGCTCAATTTGAACTGCCTAAAGATTCTGGCAATGAATATAGTCATCAGAAGTCTTCTGCATCAAACATGACCAATAAGTATATTGTAAGTTAAGTACACTGAGGTCAGATGAAATCCAATTTAACAGCTTCAGATATTGATGCTATTGCACCGCTGAACTTTATGCTTCAGCGGCATGCCTTGTCAGATGCGCAATTTGAGCGCATCTGCCAGTTTATCTATCAACGGGCTGGCATTGTACTGGCAAAAAATAAACGTGGGATGGTGTATAACCGCTTAGTCAGGCGGCTTCGTGTATTAGGGCTGAATAACTTTGGTCAATACCTGTCGATTTTGGAACAAGATATCCACAGCAACGAATGGGAATTGTTCATCAACGCATTAACCACCAATCTCACGGCATTTTTCAGGGAAGCCCATCATTTTCCTATTCTGGCGACACATGCCAGCAGGAAGAGTGGGGGAACATACCGTGTTTGGAGCGCAGCTGCTTCAACGGGTGAAGAGCCGTATTCTATTGCAATGACCTTGTGTGATGCACTGGGGCATCGTTCAAATCGGATAAAAATCATTGGCAGCGATATCGATACCAGCGTGCTGGAGAAAGCCCGGCAGGGTGTTTATCGACTGGAAGAATTACAGTCTCTGAGTGAGACTCAAAAGAAAAAATATTTTTTCAAAGGAGTTGGTCTTTTCGAAGGTCATGCCCGGGTCCGCCCTTTGCTTGCTGAGTTGGTGAGCTTTCAGCACTTGAATCTATTGGATGCTGATTGGGTGCCAGACGGTAAATTTGATGCGATATTTTGTCGTAATGTCATGATTTATTTTGATAAAAAGACACAAGAAAGGATCTTGCGTCGTTTTATCAATATCTTAAAACCGGATGGTTTGCTCTTCGCAGGGCATTCCGAAAATGTCACTCAAATCAGCCGAGAGTTCTACTTGCAAGGGCATACCGTTTACGGTGTAAATCGGGCAAGGAGGGGTCATGAATAAAATAACTGTTCTTTGTGTGGATGATTCGGCGCTGATGCGCCAAATCATGCGGGAAATTATCAATAGCCACCCTGATATGGAAGTGGTCGATTGTGCTCCGGATCCATTTGTTGCCCGCGATTTGATAAAAAAATATAACCCGCAGGTATTAACATTGGATGTCGAGATGCCTCGCATGGATGGGATTGATTTTCTGGAAAAATTAATGCGGTTACGTCCTATGCCTGTCGTGATGGTTTCTTCTCTGACAGCAAAAGGTTCGGAAATTACATTAAAAGCGCTGGAATTAGGTGCCGTGGATTTTGTCACCAAGCCACAGCTGGGCATCCGTGAAGGTATGTTGGCTTATAGTGAACTGATTGCCGAGAAAATCCGTGCTGCGGCACAGGCAAAAGTCAGTTCTGTGACATCAGTTTCTGAAGTGGCAGTACCGCTGAATTTCAAGCCCTTATTGTCCAGTGAAAAACTGATCGCAGTCGGAGCGTCGACGGGGGGAACTGAAGCGATTAAAAATTTGCTGCAACCTCTGCCGGTCACGAGTCCGGCCTTATTGATTACACAGCATATGCCACCGGGTTTTACGCGCTCATTTGCTGAACGGCTCAATAAACTGAGTCAAATCACTGTCAAAGAAGCCGAAGACGGAGAACGTGTCCTGCCGGGGCATGCTTACATCGCACCGGGGGATCGGCATATGGAGCTGTGTCGCAGTGGTGCCAATTACCAAATCATGATAACTAACACACCGTCGGTTAATCGCCATCGTCCCTCCGTTGATGTTCTGTTCCGCTCAGTTGCCAAATGTGCAGGGCGTAATGCCATAGGTGTCATTTTAACGGGCATGGGCAGTGATGGAGCCGCAGGTTTGTTGGAAATGAAGCAGGCGGGAGCCTATACCCTGGCGCAGAACGAAGCAAGCTGCGTGGTATTTGGCATGCCACGGGCAGCGATTCAATTGGGAGCAGTGGATGATGTCATGGACATTCGAAACATCAGCAAAGCGATGCTTGCTAAAATCAGCGCAGGGCAATCGATTCGCACTTAGTCGTTGTTATTTGATGTTAATTTTTGCAGCCCTGTTTTTGCAAACAAAATTGTGCTGCCGGACAAATGCAATTCTAAGGAGTTTTTATGGCAAGTAAGGATCTGAGATTTTTGGTTGTTGATGACTTTTCAACTATGCGCCGGATTGTGCGTAATCTATTGAAAGAGTTAGGTTTCAACAACGTAGATGAGGCTCAGGATGGGGCTGAAGCGCTGACTAAACTTCGTACTTCTGAATTTGATTTCGTTATTTCTGACTGGAACATGCCAAATATTGATGGTCTCGAATTACTGAAAACGATTCGCGGCGAAGAAAAATTGGCTTCTTTACCTGTTTTGATGGTGACGGCAGAAGCGAAGAAAGAAAACATTATTGCAGCGGCACAGGCCGGAGCCAGCGGTTATGTAGTGAAACCGTTTACTGCCGCTATCTTAGAAGAGAAGCTCGATAAGATATTTGAAAAATTGGGGCTCTAAGGAGATAAAATGAGTGAAAATCCAGTCATGCCTAGAGGTGAAGCAATTCCTGCCAGTGAAATAATTAGTCGTATTGGGCAGTTGACAAGAATGCTGCGCGATAGTCTGCGTGAACTGGGATTGGATCAAACTATAGCTCAGGCGGCTGAGGCGATCCCAGATGCAAGGGAGAGATTGAATTATGTTGTCCAAATGACGGCACAGGCAGCTGAAAGAGTGCTGAACTGCGTTGAAGCAGCGCAGCCCTGTCAGAATGAACTGGAAGCGTCGGCAAAATCCCTGACTGAACGTTGGGATGAGTGGTTTGCAAACCCGAAAAATCTGGAGCTGACTGATGCCCGCTCACTGGTAACAGACACGAGAAACTACCTGACTCTTGTGCCTGATTATGCCTTATTTACCAACACCCAATTGCTTGAGATCATGATGGCACAAGATTTTCAAGATCTCACGGGGCAGGTAATCAAGAGGATGATGGAAGTCATTCAGGAACTGGAAAAACAATTGGTCATGGTATTAATGGAAAATATGCCCTCTGACCAGATGGCTAAAGGGAAAAAAGAGAACGATAGTCTCCTTAACGGCCCTCAAGTCAACCAAAATGGTTCAGGTGTCATTGCCAACCAAGAACAAGTTGATGATTTGTTGGATAGTTTAGGTTTTTGATAACGAGAAGAGAAAAACATTGTGAAGTCGATTCATAAGATTATTAAGTTGAAAAACTCATTTGTTTCTTACCGTAAAGAACCAGAAGACGGTCTGGAGAGTAATCGAAACCTCATCGTTTTTCTGCACGGTACAAATAGCAGTGGTCAAACCACTTTCCCTACAGGTAAATACTTATAAATTGTTGATAACGAGACATTGTAAATAATTGACAGCTGTTTTCGGGAGTGTCCCTTAGTCAATAGTCTGGCAGCTTGCTGACGATCTTCTTCGGTAAATATCACGGGTCGTCCACCCATTCTTCCCTGTTCCCGTGCTGCTGCCAGACCCGCATTGGTTCTTTCCACAATTAGTTCACGTTCCATTTCTGCCAGCGCACTCATTACATGAAAGAAAAATCGCCCCATTGCGGTACTGGTATCAATACTGTCAGTCAGACTCTGAAAATGAATACCACGCTCATGCAGTTCAGAAATGAGCGTGACAAGATTTTTTACACTGCGGCCTAATCGATCCAACTTCCAAACTACCAGAGTATCACCAGGTTTAAGGTGTTTTAAGGCGCGTTTCAGTCCGGGGCGATTTGCCGTTTTACCACTTATTTTATCTTCAAAAATCAGTTCACAATGGATATTGACCAACGCATTTCTTTGTAAATCACTATTTTGGTCATTTGTTGACACTCTAATATAACCCACTCTTGCCACAGAAGTTCCTTTTGTTACTTTTAGAAACTGTTTATTACATAAATAATACCTATTTATACGATATAAAAAACCTTTTATTTATCTAAATGAACGATAAAAAATGGTTGATTTGCAGTGTTTATCCGATTAAGTGATGAAAGAGAAATTATTACCAATGAATTCAATGAAAAATAACCTAAACGAGTTAGCTGATTCACAGTATCAATTTTTTCTTATCAGTAATACGCAATGAGTCCATCTGAATGCTCTCCAGATAGACACACTATATATAAATCAATATACCCAATGGATTTCAAGATGCAGCGCGACGGCAAGGGAATGAATCCTAGGAGCATAGCTAACTATGTGACTGGGGTGAGTGAGCGCCGCCAACAAAGCGGCAACTTGAAAGACGAAGGGTATAGATAAATTAATGCCCCGGCCTGATTCAGTATTTATTAAAAAATAAAAAATTAAAGAAAACATCATCGTCTTATCTTAATCACTCATCAATTGATTAATTATTATGAAATTGGAATAAACGATCGAATGATCTTTATTGATAGGTATAAACTATTAAATTATGTTAATTGATCGATAAGAACGATTTCCCTAAAGAAATTAGTTAGTATATATTTTCCTTCCGTTATTAAGAGATTTCTTGCCGTATGTTAATAAGTTAAGCGTGGTTATGCGTCTTGTACTTTTTAATAAGTGATTTGTGAATCTATCCCTTGATAACACGCAGTGAATGTATCCTTTGATAACCCGCAATATAAGCGAATATCATCGATATTTTTAATTAATTTTAATTCAGAATTAGGTAGTTATTTTTATGAAACTTAATAAATTATCCGTTATGGCAATGACCATTTTTACGTTAAGCAGTACATCTGTAATGGCTGCTGGAACTAGTGGAACGATTACGTTTGAAGGGGATATAAGATCACCTACTTGTACTGTACTTATGAATGGTGTTCCTGGAAATGATGGAACGATTACCTTAAACGATGTCAATTCGACAGATATTGACAAATCTGGGAAAACAGCAAATTCTGCAGTGAAATTGAAGCTTAATCAATGTTCTACCGTGCCCAATACTAGAAGTGTGTTTGCCACTTTTACAGGTAACACGAATAGCATTAACAAAGCCGGACAAATAATTAATCAGGCGTCTAGTGATTCAGCTGGAAATGTTGTCCTTGAAATGTTGGATAGTAGTGGAAACAAACTGGATCTAGCAACCGCTCGTCCGGAAATTGTATTAAATAGTAATGAGGGTGAATTTGAATATTCTGTCCAATATAAGCGTATAGAAGATGATAAACCAGTTATACCGGGGGCGTTTAATTCAAAAATAAGTTATGAAATCAGCTATCAATAATAATTAAATAGCAGCGGAGGAAACTCCGCTCTATCTCTCAGAATAACGGGCTGTAATATGTCATCAAAATCTTATCTGTTATTAAAAAAGCTGCCGGCAGTCTTGCTGCTGGCAATCATGGCACATCCTGGTTTTGCATCTGTTGTGCTCTCGTCTACCCGCGTCATCTATCCACAAAAAGAGAAGGAAGTGACGGTACAGGTCAATAATAAGGGAAAATCACCGGTATTATTACAAAGCTGGATAGATAATGGCGATGCAGAAGCCCTGCCGGAACTGATTGATGTGCCTTTTATTCTCACCCCCCCGGTGAACCGGATTGACCCCAATCAAGGCCAGTCTCTGCGTATTCGTTATATCGAAAATAATCATCTTCCGGCGGACCGGGAATCGCTCTTCTGGCTAAATGCGTTGGAAATTCCGGCGAAAATCAAAGAAGAGAAAGAGCATCGTAATTATTTACAATTTGCAATACGTACCCGTATCAAAATCTTCTTTCGTCCCGCCTCCCTTAAAGGAGAGCCGACATCAGCGGCTAAAAGGTTGCGCTGGGAAATCGACAATAAAGGCATTACTGCGATTAATGATTCCCCCTGGTATATCAATCTGGCAAATATTACGGTAGAGCAAACGGGGAAAGAACAACTTATCGCAGGCGATACGGTTTCCCCGTTTGGCAAACGTACCTTCGCAATTAAAGGGGCGGCCGTTAGTAAGGTAAAGGATTGGCAATATATTAATGACTATGGCGCTGTACACAGCACACAATAAAATGTTCTGGTCGCCAGAAAGCAATATATAAAGAAATAAACAAACAAAGCAATATATAAAGAAACAAATCCATAAATCCAGCAATAAATAAACAAAACCATAAAGCAATATATAAAGAAAGAAACAAAGCAATAAAGCAATAAAGAAAGCAATACAGTCATAAATAAAGAAAATAAGGAATGCGATGAAATCAACTAAAATTAATCACCGTTTATATCCTGCCATTGTATTCGGTTATGGGGTCATAGCCTCTGCTTATTCTGCCGCACACACCAGCGAACATATTGAATTTGAGGCTACATTTTTGCGCAGTGTCTCTCCGGAAAAACTGGATTTAAAACGTTTCAGTCAGGGAGCGGCCATGCTGCCGGGCACTTATTTATCTGAGATCTGGCTGAACGGGAAATACCTGACACGGGACAGTGTGACCTTTAAAGGGTTACCAAACTATCAGGTCAGTCTGTGTGTGCCGGCGGCGTTCTTAAAGCAGTTGCCCCTTAAACTGAAACTATTGGCAAAAGATATCACGGCAGCGGGAGCGGAAGATCAGGATAATTGTATTTCATTGGCTGAATGGCTGCCGGAAGCCACGGTAAAGTACAACAGTAGCTATCAGCAACTCAATATTAACCTGCCGCAGATATACGTTAAAAAACAGGCCCGGGATGCGGTGGATCCCATATTGTGGGACAAAGGTATCCGGGCTGCTACGCTGGGTTATACCTTCAGCGCATACCGCAGTGAATCCCGGGGAGTGCACCGTGAGTCGGCTTACGGTTCATTGCACACCGGCCTGAATCTGGGCGCCTGGTATTTCCGCCATAATGGCAGCCTCAACTGGCCGCAGGAGGGCCAAAAAAAATATCATGCCCTGAATACCTATGTACAGCGTGATATTCCTGCATTGCAGGGCCGGGTATTGATGGGGGAGTCATATACCTCCGGTCAATTGTTCGATACCTTGCCATTTACCGGGGTTTCGCTGACCAGCGTTTCATATATGTTACCGCCTTCCCAACAAGGCTATGCGCCTGAAATTCGCGGGATTGCCCGTACCAATGCCAGAGTGACGGTGCATCAGGGAGAGCAAGTTATCTATGAAACTACGGTGCCGCCCGGGGATTTTGTTATCAATGATCTTTATCCGACGGGTTATGGGGGCAACCTGGCGGTCACGGTTCATGAAGCAGATGGCAGCAAACAGCATTTTGAAGTGCCGTATGCCGCTGTCGCTCAGTTATTACGTCCCGGTGCCAGTAAATACAGTTTTACCGTGGGTAAATATCGCCGTCACACGTTAAAGGTGCTGCCCCTGTTTGCTGAAACGACCTGGCAGCAGGGTTTAACTAACCGTATAACCGGTAATGCGGGATTACAATATTCACGCAACTATTATGCCGGGCAGCTGGGGTTGGCCGTTGATACCCCCATAGGGGCACTGTCGGCCGCGGTCGCCCATACGCATTTAAATACCGGTGAGGGTAAGTTGTTACAGGGGCAGCGTTATCACTTAAGCTACAGTCAGCATATGCGTGAAACGGGCAGCTATTTCTCTTTGGACACTTACCATTTTTCAACCAAAGATTACCGGAGCTTGTCCGATGCCCTGTCTTCACAGGACGTGGCTGATAATAATGGCAGCACACCCCGCAACCGCGTCACGTTAACATTCAATCAGAGCCTGCCAGAGCACTGGGGACAGTTCCATTTAAGTGGTTCCATGGAGAATTCCTGGAAACGTCAGGGCTATAGCCGGCAATATCAGCTCGGCTACAATAACCATTGGCAAGACATCAGCTATGGCGTATCGGTGACCCGTAACCAGAATGACCGGGGGAAATTCCAGAATAGCTGGCTGTTTAATGTCAGCCTGCCCCTGGGGAAAAAGGCAGTCCGTCATCTCAGTACCAGCCTGGCTTATGATGAGCAAAGTCAGTGGAGAAAACAGCTTAGCCTGTCCGGCACGGTCGGGGAAGACACGCCGTTTTATTATAACCTGAATGCTTCACAGCGGCGGGGTTCTGACTATGCGGCCTCACTTTCCGGTAATTATCGTAACTCGTGGAGTGTGTTGTCGGCTTCTTACAGTAAAGGAAAAAACTATAGCAGTGCTTCGGCCGGAATAAATGGCACGGTCATCGCGCATTCAGGCGGCCTCAGTTTTTCATCCCATAGCGGCGATACTTTTGCCCTTGTCGAAGCCAAAGGGGCTGAAGGGGCACAGGTTTC
Source organism: Xenorhabdus koppenhoeferi (assembly GCF_900116635.1). Classification (GTDB taxonomy): domain Bacteria; phylum Pseudomonadota; class Gammaproteobacteria; order Enterobacterales; family Enterobacteriaceae; genus Xenorhabdus; species Xenorhabdus koppenhoeferi. The sequence continues at coordinate 82,228 of NZ_FPBJ01000002.1, forward strand.
ATCCTATTCCAATATCCATATTGATTCTCAGGGGTATGCAATCGTGCCCAACCTGAATCCCTACCGGATGAATGACATTGTCATCGATCCCAAAGGAGCCAGTGATGGTGTGGAATTAAGGACTACACGGCAGAAAGTGGCCCCGTTATCGGGCGCGGTGGTGAAGCTGAATTATGGTGTTAAACAGGGCACTGCAATCTTGCTTCGGCTACAGCAGTCAAATCAGCAGCCGATCCCTTTTGGGGCGGAAGTCACAGACGAAAAAGGGGGGCTGGTGGGTTATATCAGTCAGGCAGGGCAACTGTTTGCCCGTGTGCAGGCCTCAACAGGTGAGCTGAAAGTGCAATGGGGCAGCCACAATCAAATGCAGTGCCGGGTGAAATATCAGTTACCGGACAGCAAAAGTTCGTGGTGGGATAATACTCAGAGCGTGCAGTTGTGTAAATGACGGGCAACACTGAGGGGATTCAGTGTGCTAAATCAATGATCAGCGAGTTAATGATGAAAAAATTATATCAATTATTTTTACCCGTAATCTTTCTGGGGGGGATATTCTGTTCCACTGGCGCTGAAGCAGATAATAGCTTTACTTGTAACGGCATGGCCGTGGATGATGACAAAGTGCGCGAGGTGGACTTGTCTCAGGTTGTTTTCCTTTCGGATACCCAAGAGGGTCAAGTTCTATTTAAAGGGAATACCACGCTTTCTGGCTTACCAGGGCTAAATGATAATGATCAGCTATCATATAGTTTTTCCAAAAATCTGTCTGGAAATTCAGGTATTACTATGGCAGTGGTAGATGATAATGACACTTCCTTATCTCCTAATACATCTCATATAACACCTAGTACAGGAGTGACATTCAAGTTTCTCAGAGGTTCGAACTTAATGGCAGGAAAACTTACGGGTGCTTCTCTTCCCCAGTTATGTATCCACAGTGCCAATAAGGCCAACAAAGCTCGCATCAAATTTACAGGAACAGTAAAAATCAGGGAATCGACTTGCACAACCCCTGATGTCCGAGTGGAGATGGGGGACTATGATATTGCTGACTTTAAGAGGAAAGATTCCTTCACAAACTGGAAGAATATCGGTACCGGTATTGTTTTGAACAACTGTCCAGATAATACTAACCTGTCGATTACTGTCCTTGCCTCCAATTCAGTGGTTAATGGAGGAGCGCAGGGTATTATGGAGATTGACAGTAGTGGAGGTGCTGCTAAAGGTATAGGTATTCAGTTGCAATATGACGATAATAACTTTGTAAAATTTGGCCAGCCACATCAGTTGACTAACTCAGTAAGTAAGGGGGTGATCACGATCCCATTACAGGCACGTTATATCCAAACCGAAAACCATGTCACCCCCGGCAAAGCCAACGGCAAAGTCACCTATACTATGAGCTACTATTAGCTATCAGTAATATCAGCTATAAATAGCACCAATCCCACTGCCGGAGCTGCCCAGCCTCCGGCACTTTTATTATTCCCCAAATACCCCCGCAAATTTTGCAGTGTTCCCGCCATTGAATTTCTGGGCTTTTGTCATGCTTAACACAATTTCATTTGCTCTTTTCCAAAGGCAAATTTTTTGCATGCAATAACGAATGCTTATCAGGAAAAGCTGTGGCTGAAGATAACGACCTCGAAAAAACCGAAGAACCCACGCCCCATAAACGGGAAAAAGCCCGTAAAGAGGGGCAAATTGCGCGTTCCAGGGAGCTGACTTCAATCCTGATGTTAGCAGGAGGAGTCAGTCTGCTCTGGATGAGCGGACAGTCGATCACCCACGAACTTTCGCTGATGGTATTTGAAGGATTCAACTTCGATCACAATATGATCAGTAATGACAAACAGATGTTGCAACAAGTTGGCCGATTGTTGAAACAAGCCGTTTGGGCTTTGTTGCCAGTATTTGCCGGATTAGTCCTGATTGCTCTCAGTGCACCAGCATTGATGGGCGGGCTGATATTCAGCTCAAAATCCATTAAATTTGATTTAACTAAGCTGAATCCCATTTCTGGTCTGAAGAAAATCTTCTCCATGAATGCGCTGGCAGAACTTTTCAAAGCCATCCTGAAAGCGTCGTTGGTGGGAGCAGCAGCAGCGCTGTTTATCTGGCTGAATTGGCCTGCCATGCTTAACCTGATAGCCCAGCCTCCTTTGATGGCGTTGAATGATGCTGTGCTCATGATGATTTTTGCCAGCTATATTGTCTTATTTATGCTGATACCGATGGTGGCATTTGATGTGCTTTATCAAATCCGCAGCCACCTGAAAAAACTGAGAATGACCCGTCAAGAGATCAAGGATGAGTTTAAAGAACAAGAAGGGGACCCACATGTAAAGGTAAGGATCCGTCAACAACAGCGAGCGGCGGCGCGTAAACGCATGATGGCGGATGTGCCGAAGGCTGATGTCATTGTCACCAACCCGAGCCATTATGCTGTTGCTCTGCAATACGACAGCAAAAAAATGAGTGCGCCGAAAGTCTTAGCCAAAGGGACAGGGCTTATTGCTTTGCGCATTAAAGAAGTTGGTGCGAAAAACCGCATTCCGTTGTTGGAAGCTCCCCCTTTGGCGAGGGCATTATTTCGCCATGCTGAAGTGGGCGGTTTTATTCCTGCGGCGCTCTATGCCGCTGTCGCCGAAGTGCTTGCCTGGGTTTACCAATTGAAACGTTGGAAACAGGAAGGTGGCCTGAAACCGAAGAAACCTGAAAATCTGCCAGTGCCGCCAGCACTGGATTTTGCTGGAGAAAATAATCGTCATGGCTAATCTGGCCTCGTTATTCCGTTTACCGGGAAATATGAAAGGCTCCGAATGGCAAATGCTTGCGGGACCTGTTCTGATTCTTATGATCTTGTCGATGATGGTGTTGCCGTTGCCACCATTATTGCTTGATCTATTATTCACTTTCAATATTGCGCTTTCTATTATGGTGTTGCTGGTGGCGATGTTCACCCGCAGAACGCTCGATTTTGCTGCGTTTCCGACCATTTTATTGTTCTCGACCTTATTGCGTTTGTCACTGAATGTTGCTTCCACACGAATTATTCTGATGGAAGGCCATACCGGATCAGCCGCCGCAGGACAGGTAGTGGAAGCCTTCGGGCACTTTCTTGTTGGCGGTAATTTTGCGATTGGTATTGTTGTTTTCGTTATCCTGATCCTGATTAACTTTATGGTGATTACTAAAGGTGCGGGGCGTATCGCAGAGGTTGGTGCGCGCTTCGTGCTGGACGGAATGCCCGGCAAACAGATGGCGATTGACGCTGACTTGAATGCCGGATTGATTGGTGAAGATGAAGCTAAAAAGCGTCGCGCTGAAGTGACACAGGAAGCGGATTTTTACGGCTCGATGGATGGTGCGAGTAAATTCGTGCGCGGCGATGCGATTGCCGGATTAATGATACTGGTGATCAATATCATCGGAGGATTGATTGTTGGTGTTGTTCAACATGGTTTGGTGTTGGGAGATGCCGCAGAAGCCTATACCTTGCTGACTATCGGTGACGGACTGGTTGCCCAGTTACCAGCTTTGATCATCTCCACTGCAGCGGGTGTTATTGTCACTCGTGTTGCGACTGATGAAGATGTTGGTCAGCAAATGGTGACCCAGCTTTTCAATAATCCGAAAGTAATGATGTTGAGTGCGGGGGTGCTTGGCCTGCTCGGTTTAGTGCCGGGAATGCCTAACTTTGTCTTTTTGCTGTTTACGGCAGCGTTGGCCGGGGCGGGATATTTCTTATTGCGTAAGGATAAAAACCCACTGGCTGTACAACACGAAGTGATGAAAGCGATGGAGGAACAACAGCAGACCGCAGAAGCCTCGTGGTCTGATGTACAGTTGGAAGATCCCTTGGGGATGGAAGTGGGTTATCGTCTGATTCCGATGGTGGACTTTCGCCAAAATGGTGAATTGCTCGGCCGTATCAGCGGAATACGCAAAAAATTTGCGCAAGAAGTGGGTTATTTGCCCCCTGTCGTGCATATTCGTGACAACCTTGAATTGGCACCGGCGAGTTATCGTATCATGATGAAAGGTGTAGAGATTGGTCATGGAGAAGCACATCCGGGGCGTTGGTTGGCAATTAATCCGGGTGGCGCTATCGGAGAATTGCAGGGTGATTTAACCACAGACCCGGCCTTTGGTTTGGCAGCGGTATGGATTGATGACAGTCTGAGAGAACAGGCACAGGTACAGGGTTATACAGTCGTAGCAGCCAGCACCGTGGTTGCAACCCATCTTAACCATCTACTGTCACAGCATTCCAGTGAATTGTTCGGAAGACAGGAAGCACAGCAATTGTTTGAACGGGTCAGTCAGGAGATGCCGAAACTGACGGAAGATTTCATCCCTGATGTCGTCAGCCTGACAACGCTGCACAAAGTTCTGCAAAATTTACTGGCGGAACAAGTACCGATTCGTGACATGCGCACTATTATTGAAACATTGGCAGAACATGCGCCGATGCAGAAAGATCCTTACGAATTAACTGCCATGATCCGAATTGCGCTTGGCAGAGCGATTGCCCAGCAATGGTTCCCGGGAGCGGATGAGATCAACGTTATTGGATTGGATGCGGGGCTGGAAAGATTACTGCTTCAGGCACTGCAAAATGGTGGCGGACTGGAACCGGGTCTGGCAGAAAGTCTGGAACGTCAGGCGGCAGAAGCATTGGAACGTCAGGAAATGCTGGGAGCACCGCCAGTGCTATTGGTTAACCATGCACTGCGCCCGCTATTATCTCGTTTCTTACGTCGCGTATTGCCTCGGTTGGTTGTATTGTCCAGCCTTGAAATTACCGATAATCGTCAAATCAGAATGACAGCAACGATTGGGGGTACGAGATAAGATCGAGATAAGATAATGTATATATATAAATCAATAGATAAATTAATGCCCCAACCTGATTCAGTATTTATTAAAAAATAAAAAATTAAAGAAAACATAACCGTATTATCTTAATAACGCATTAATTGATTAATGATTTTAAATTGGAATAAACGATCGAATTATTAATATTGATAGGTATAAACTATTAAATAATATTAATTGATCGATAATAACAATTTCCATAAAGAAATTAGTTAGTGTATATTTCTTGGCTTACTAATATGAAATTTTTAATTAGTTAAATAGATAAAATAGTTAAACAGGATGTATTTATGCTAGTAGCGTTAATCAAATGTTCAATATTATTGAGTATGGAAACCACAGCCGGATAATGCTGTCTGAAACATTTCATTAATTAGCACACCATTTATATACTCATTTTACCTTAAGTGGATGCAGTGCTGAAATTGAAGGTAATTATTAAAAAAAAAGCAATGGGATAAATGATTTTTTTCAATTCCATGTGCTTTTTTTTGGATATGTACATGAGCTAGCGAGTGAAGATCGGTATTCTCGATCGGACATTTAGGTAATTACAAAAATAGATTGTTCATATAAAAATTGTGGCTTTCTTTGGTCAAACCTATTGTTTTGAGTTCTGGCAAAGATTGTTACTATTTATTAAGAAAGACATTCTGAATCTGTTGTTAAAACACAATCATCAATTATTAGAATTTATTGAATTTCCTTAACTGAAAAGGGGTATTTTTATTTCGGCTGAGGAGATTTTGATATGCGTAATATATGTAATTAAAGGAATATAAAAATGAAGTTATTAAAATTATTTATCGCAGTAGTTATTTTTAGCTCAATGGCTGCGCCAGCATCTGCTGCCAATAGCGGCACAATTAACTTTATGGGTAGGGTTGTTAGCGGAACGTGTAGTGTCAGCAGCGGATCATCAACATTAAATGTCACGTTGGGCGATGTACTGGCAAGCAAATTGTTAACGAAAGATGCAACTGCTGGTGAAAAAGACTTTCAGATTAATCTGGAAAAATGCGGGCTAGCTGGTTCTAAAACCGTTAAGGTGAAATTCGAAGGTTTAGGTGAAAATAATTTGCTAGTAAATACAAGCGGCGATATAAGTAAAGCAAAAAATGTTGGTATTGGTATTTATGAGAATGATGGTAGTACTCAAATTACCAAAGCGGGTTTTAGTAAACCTCTTAATGTAGGCTTGAATCAGACAGGTGAACTTAAATTTAAGGCCAAATATGTGGCTACAGCAGACGCGGCTGCAGTAGGAGGTGTTGTGAGTGTTTCCACGACCTTTACACTACACTACAACTAATTTCTTACACTTTCCGTTTACTGTTTTTTATTGCACCTGTGATATTCCCACCGTATTCGGTGGGATGTCCCTTATTTTAAGTTGTGTAGTGATATTGTTATGTTAAAGCGTTTTTTAATCGGGCTGTTACTGTCCCTGCCTGTTATTTTCGTTTCCCCCGTTTATGCTAGCGTGTCGCTCGGTAGTACCCGGGTCATTTATGAAGCTTCTCAGCGTGAAGCGACTGTTTCCGTCATTAATTCTGGCAAGGAAGATGTTTACCTTATTCAGTCTTGGGTCGATATGTTTACATCAACGACAGAAGCATCTGATCGTAAAGCGCCATTTCTAGTCACACCGCCTTTATTCCGTCTGGATGGCGAACAAGAAAACCGTCTGCGAATTATGCTGACAGACGACGCTTTACCACGGGATCGTGAATCTGTCTTTTGGCTGAACGTTAAAGCCATTCCTGCGGTGGAAAAGAGTAATGCAAATCGTCTGCTGATATCGGTGAAAAACCGGATAAAACTTTTTTATCGGCCAGCTGGGTTGACAGAAGAACAGGCGGGTCATGCCTATCAGCAACTGACTTTTTCCCGGCAGGACGGGCAACTGACAGTGCAGAATCCAACCCCTTTTTATATATCTTTCTATGACATTATGATTGGGGGACAACCTGTACCAGAAACCGGTATGGTATCTCCATTTAGCATTAAACAATGGACTTTACCCGAAGATTCCGGCAATACCGTGACATGGCGAGCCATCAATGATTTTGGCGGCACAACTGAACCACAATCTCAGACATTATCATCTTGGTAATGATCTATAAGTCAAAAGATAATATGCGTTGGATTGCTTTTACTGCCCGCGGCTGGCTAAGGTTATTTTTGCTGATCGGATTTTTACCTGTATGTGGGTATTCCAGTGACTATTTTGATCTTGATGCACTGGAAATTCATGATCCTTCGATGCCGCCGCCTGATTTGAGTTATTTTACAGAAAAAGGCGGGAGTGCACCGGGGATCTACCGTGTTGATATCCGTGTCAATGGTCAGGATAAAGGTGATCAAGATGTCCGGTTTGTGCTGGGAGCCAGTAAGAAGCTGCAACCCGTCTTATCGGTTCAGCAACTGATTGACTGGGGAGTCAATGTAGCCGCTTTTCCCGGTTTGAACGCAGATACGTTGATCACTGATTTGGCTGATACCATTCCTTATGCCGATACCACGTTACAATTTAGTCAACAAACGCTGTTGATTAATCTTCCTCAAGCAGTGATGACGGCTGAAGCGCGCGGTGCGATTGATTCGTCACTTTGGCAGCATGGTGAACCCGCGCTATGGATGAATTACGATCTTAGTGGTGCTGAAACCCGGAATAAAATCGGCTCTGATACCAGGAGTCTCTATCTGAATCTGCGTAGTGGATTAAACTGGGGTGCCTGGCGTTTACGGAATTATTCTACTTATCACCAAGGCAATCGCAGTGAGTCGCGTTGGGAAAATCTTAATACGTATCTGCAACGTGATATTCATTTGCTGAAAAGCCAGTTGGTGATTGGTGAAAGTAATACACGGGGAGAGCTGTTCAGCGGGTTTGCTTTCCTTGGTGCCACTCTGATGTCTGATGATAATATGCTGCCGGACAGCCAGCGGGGTTTCGCCCCCGTGGTGCGGGGAATCGCAGAAAGTAATGCCCAAATCACCATTCGTCAGAACGGGTACATGATTTATCAGGCTTATGTTCCACCCGGCGCTTTCGTCATTGATGATCTTTATCCTGCCTCTTCTGGCGGCGATTTGGATGTGGTTATTCGGGAAGCGGATGGTCGTGAGCGGCATTTTGTCCAATCCTTTTCATCAGCTCCCGTTATGCTGCGAGAAGGGAGATTCAAATACAGCCTGACAGCGGGAGAATACCGTAATTCGCACGAACATACCCGTCGGCCGATTTTTATGCAGAGCGAAGTCTATTATGGTTTGCCTCATGCCACAACGGTGTATAGTGGTACATTACTGTCTCCAAACTATCAGGCTTATGCCATCGGTGTGGGCCATAGCTTTGGTCATTGGGGTTCTTTGTCTTTTGATATCACACACTCGCAGGCTGATATTATTGATGAAGGTCAAAAACAGGGTTGGCTTTACCGGACCCAGTACACCAAAGACTTTGAGCAGACGGGAACTAACTTGTCTTTGTCCAGTTATTATTACTCCTCACCGCACTTTTATGATTTACCGGAAGCTAATCATCAGTCTGGATATGACAAGCCATCATCTCAAAGCAAACATAAATTTCAGCTCACTCTGAGTCAAAATCTGTCGGATTACGGCAGTGTCTATTTTTCCGGTGACTGGCAGAATAACTGGGGGAAGAACAGCCAAACCCGTCGTTTTAATATCGGGTATAGTGTGAATTATGCCGATATCAATTATACCCTGAATTACACCCAGAATATGAGTTCAAATAACTCAACAGCCGATAAGCAACTGGCTTTTAATATACACATTCCGCTCGATCGCTGGCTGCGGAGCAGTTGGGCTACCTACAGTATCAATCATAACCGTCGGGGCGATATCAACCAATCAATTGGATTGAGTGGTACGGCTCTGGATAACGGTGTTCTGGGTTATTCTCTGCAGCAGCGTTATGGTAATAACGGTCAGGGTACTGATGGTAATATTCATCTCAGCTATAAAGCCCGTTATGGTGAGCTGTCCGGTGGATATAACTACAACGATAGTTCGAAACAGATTAATTACGGACTCAGGGGCGGGATAGTTGCTCATCGCCATGGCGCGACGTTATCCCAGCCATTGGGTGAGACGATTGTTCTGGTCAAAACACCCGGTGCTGCTGGTGTTAAGATTAACGGTTATAGCGGCGTTGAAACGGATGGGCAAGGTCATGCTGTATTGCCTTATGTCAGTGCTTATCATCGTAACCGGATTGCGCTGTCTCCGGACTCTTTTGGCAAGGGAGTAGAAATTGAGTCTAATATTCAGACCGTTATTCCGACACAGGGAGCGATGGTCGTAGCTGATTTTCGCACATGGGTCGGTCACCGAGTCCTGTTCACGCTGACTCACCGAGGTAAACCGATTCCTTTTGGCGCAATAGCCGCTTTATATGAAGAAAATAAAGTGAATAAAGAGAATAAAACTAGCTCTCTTAGCACAAATCAAAGCATTGTCGGCAATGGAGGCGAAGTTTATTTCGGCGGCGTGCCGGAGCAGGGACAGCTATCGGTTCAATGGGGTAATAGTCAATTCGAACAATGTAGAACACATTTTACATTGCCAAAAAGCGAAGCTCCGGTAATTTCAATACATGAAAATTGTCAATGATGGCAGGAGGCCATCATATTTCTGTGTTAACAATTTTTTATGTTAATAATGGTGACATAACAATAAATGGTAGAATTCATATAAGGAATGGCTGATGAAAGTATTTATTTATCCGTGGTTATTGCTGGCCTCGGTGTTTTTTGTGGGCAAAGTTTATGCCAATTGTACTGTAAAGCTGGATCCGCCAGGGGAACAGGAAGTAATTCTTTCGTCATCCAATATTTCTTCTGGCAAAAGTGTGCTGTCTACAACCAGACAGGGTACTGTTGCATGCACAGGAGTCGCAAACGTTACTCATAGGATACAGGTCTATATTTTTCAATTGAATTCTGCAAAATATAAACTGGACGATAGTGGTCTTGCATATACTGTCAAAGTATCGGATAAATCTTCATCACTGAAATATACAAATACTATGACAAAAAATGCACAAGGGTTTTACAAGGATTTGCCAAAGATCAAAAAAGATGAAAGTATCAGTATACCGATTGAGCTTGTCTTTAGCTATTACAAAATTGGAAAAGCAAAGGCAGGTCTATATCAATTAAACCAGAATCGTCTCAATATCTTATTAGAATACTGGGATAATAGTGGTCAAGGAAATAGTCTACCTCTGAGTGAATCTGGATTGAGTACGGATGAAATAACGATTAAAGTACCATCGTGTACCATTGGTAAAACAGTTATTAACGTAGATTTACCCTCGGTAACGATGGCGCAATTGCCTGGACTTGGTTCTACGGCGGCAGAAAAAGAATTTAATATACCTTTGGAGTGTGAGCCCAATTCTAAGGTTTATATGACCTTAAATGGTAATCAAGGTGCTTATAATTCAAAACAAGGCATTATCAATCTTAAAAGTGGCTTTAAGGATAAAGTTAAAGGCAAGGCCAGAGCTGAAGGAGTAGGTATTCAGATTTTAGATGGTAACACTAACACTCCTATTCATATCGGTGAAAAAATATACTATACAACTACCGCGATAGGAGGGCTTGTCAACATTCCTTTAAAAGCACGTTACTATCGGTATAGTAATGACCTGAAAGTAGGAATTGCCAATGCATCCGCGACATTTACAATGAGTTATGAGTAATAAAGAGTGAAAATCGGAGGTGTGATAATTTGCTGGATTTGATTGTGACGGAAAATTTGTTTATAAGAATCATAATAAAATAAATAAGTATGTTTAATTGTTTCAATAAATTAACTATTGTATAAATGACTCAAATTAATTTTTTGAATATGTCATCCGAATATACATCTAAAATAAACAGCTGCTAAAACAGACCTCTTATTATTACGGATAAACCAAGAGGTCTGTAGAAATTATTGCTTAAAGCAATATGATAAAAATTAAACGCAAATCTTGTGACCCGATAGCGCTGAATTACGTCGGGCCTGACCATCTGCACCATAAAGAGAAGGGCTGTGGTGACTTTTCAGAAAAGTAATCGCTTTACTGTTCAACTCCACATGCTGATTCAGCAGAAAACCATTATGCGCATTTAAATTACGGATATGTTCAATCGTCTGGTTAATTTGTTCCCATAATACAGCCAGTCTTTCATGATTGGTGTAAGGTGGCTTTATTCCCAGCGTTTTATTTAAGTACTGGCGCTTTCGTTCTGCGTGATCAAGTGCCGAAAGTAAAAACATTTTTTGTTCCGTCACACGATGTAAATGATTCGCTTCAATAAAACCGTCGCTCAATATGCGTTGTTCTTCAGCCATCGTTTGCGAAAGCGAGTTCAGGTGCGCACTTTGCTGTTCAAGCAAAAGTTGAAGTTTTTCCATTATATGGCTCTTTATGATTTTGATGGTTTATTTATCATATTCCATATTTTCAAGGGATTCGCTGAACAGAGCATCGGCAATTTTACCGCTGTCCATTGCCAGTGTTCCCTTCGCAATAGCTTCTTTCAATTGTTGTACTTTCTGGATATTAATATCCTGACCGCCTGGCTGAACGAGCTTTTTCTGCGCTTCGCTCAGCTTGACTTGTGTATCGGCGCTTTTTTCTGCGACAGCCACAGTTCTGTGAGTGCTCTGAGTACCTTTATTGGCATTGCGTTGCTGTAAAGCCGCCATAGCCAGTAGAGGTTGAGTGCGTTCAATACTCATAATCGTAATCCTTTAATCAGGCATTATTTATTTGTCTTAGGTAGCAGGCGATATACCGCTGGCATGCATGTAAATCATAGTCTGTTGGTTATATCGGCTCGAAAAAGTAAAACTTCAGCCATTTATAACATCATTTTTACACTGCCATTTTCTTGAGCTTCACCAGTAATAACCTGTCCGGAGTTCAGGCGGACGCGAATATTATCAAAACTCGCGGCGTTGTTAATCGCTTTTCCTTCATAACGCACCTGAAAATGGTGCCCATCTACGGTAACGACCACATTTTGTCCGGCTTTGATTGCCCAGGGATGCCGGATCATATTGCGTGTGATGGATTGTCCGGCAGGTATGCTGCGGATAGCAATACCATTTTGTATGGCCTTTTTGTTACGGATTATATCGTTTGGCAATTTATCCAGGGAGCCTGTTTTGACTTGAAAGTCTTTCTCTGTCAGTACGGTATTGCGGTTAATGGTTCGCCTGGAAACCAAATATGGGCCGATAACGTTGACGTAGACCTGAATAAAACGGCGCTGCTGACCACAAGTCACGGGAATGGAGATACTGCCCCAATTTTTGTTGCCAAGTAATGGTTGTATTTCTGGAGATTCACAGACTGGCCATTGTTGTTCAGGCGTTTTAATTTCCACTGAGACTTTTTGGCCTGCTGTGTGATGGATCTGCCTGAAATAGTCATTTATCGATTGCGGTAAATTATTTCCCCAAGCCAAAGAACTGCCAAAAAATAGATTAAAAAAAATGGCAAGGAACCCGATAAATTTTAATGCCGGCATCTCTTCACCTCAATCTCATTGCGAACCATGATTTCAAAAATATTCAGCACCTATTGGATATTAATAGTGTAACGCGATTGATTATTCGTTAATGGGATAAATAGCAATTCAATTTGTTTCTATTCTTCGAATCACCTTTTTCTTCTGCGTTTATTCTGTTAGCTGCTTAAACCCATCAGATTTCACGAACAAAACCGAAGGAGGAATATGCTCGATAAATTAGATGCCGCCTTTCAATTTCGACAAGAAGCGCTGGCTCTGCGCAACCAGCGACAGGAAGTTTTGTCTGCCAACATTGCTAATGCGGATACCCCTGGCTATCAGGCGCGTGATATTAATTTTGCTGCTCAACTGAAAAAGGTCATGGCACATGGTCATGCAACGGGGAATGGAATTGGGCTGACTCTGACTTCCGATCGACATATTCCCGTTCAGCCTCAAAAACGTCTGGAGATGGATCTGCTGTATCGGGTGCCATATCAGACGGCTATGGATGGAAATACCGTTGACATGGATATGGAACGCAGCAATTTCGCAGATAACAGCCTGAAATATCAGGCCGAACTTACTATGACGAATGCGCAGATCAAAAGCATGATGTCAGTTCTACAGTCACAAGGATAATGGGATGTCTCTACTCAGTATTTTTGATATTGCCGGCTCTGCGCTTTCCGCTCAGTCCCAGCGACTGAACGTCAGCGCCAGCAATATGGCGAATGCCGATAGCGTTGTCGGGCCGGATGGTGAGCCTTATCGCGCCAAACAAGTCGTCTTCCGCGTCGCTGCACCAGCGGGGCAGGAGATAGGCGGTGTTCGTGTCAGCGAAGTGGTGGATGATCCCACGCCTTTCCGCCTTGAGTATCAGCCGGGTAACCCGCTGGCTAATGAAAAAGGTTATGTACGCATGCCAAATGTGGATGTGGTCGGTGAAATGGTCAATACCATCTCCGCTTCCCGCAATTATCAGGCGAACGTTGAAGTGCTTAACACCACTAAGTCCATCATGCTGAAAACGCTGACTCTGGGTCAGTAACAGGAATTCCATTATGGGAATAACCACTTCAATTAATGATTCGTTGGATAACTCCACAGTAGGTGAGCTCGCTTCCGCGATCAAAACAAAGCCCCAAAGCAGCGGCGAGATCAAAGATAATTTTTTGAATATATTAGTCGCACAGCTCAAGAACCAAGATCCAACCAATCCAATGCAAAATAGTGAGCTGACCTCTCAGCTTGCACAGATAAGCACCGTTCAGGGCGTAGAAAAACTCAATAAAACACTGGGAGCCGTTGTCGGACAGATGGGCGAAAATCAGGCAATGCAAACGACGTTGCTGATTAAGCGAGGTGTTATGGTGCCCGGCGATAAGATTTTAGTCGGCTTCAACGAAGAAAAAGGTATCAGCATAACGCGGTTTGGCTTTGAACTGACCCGACCTGCCGATGAAGTGAAAATAACCATCAAAGATAAGAGTGGTGCGGTAGTGCGGGAAATGGACTTCGGTCAGTTTAATGCCGGAGTCCATAGTTTCGAGTGGAATGGCAAAAACGCAGATGGCAAGGAAGTGGAAAACGGAGCCTATAGCTTTACTGTTTCCGCAAGCTATCAGAATCAAGCGATAGTGACACTTCCGCTGACTCATGCCGTGGTAAACGGTGTTATGCGGGGTGAGGATGGCACTAAATTAGATTTAGGGCTGGCGGGTACGGTAACCATAGATAAAGTTCGTCAGATTCTTTAATTAAACGGAGGGACATATGTCTTTTTCACAAGCGGTCAGTGGCTTGAATGCCGCAGCGAGTAACCTGGACGTTATCGGTAATAACATTGCAAACTCAGCGACATTTGGTTTTAAATCCAGCTCTGCTGCTTTTGCGGACGTTTTCAGCGGCTCAGATGTGGGTCTGGGTGTTAAGGTTGCTGGTCTGGTTAAGAACTTTAAAGATGGCTCAACGACTACAACTAACCGCCAGTTGGACATAGCTATCACACAAGGTGGTTTTTTCCGCATGCAGGATTCCAACGGCAATATCTCCTATTCCCGTAACGGCCAGTTCCAGATGGATGCAGATCGTAATCTGATCAATATGCAGGGTATGAAGCTGACAGGTTATCCGGCAGTGAACGGTGAAATTCAGCAGGGTGGATCAGTCGGGCCGATTTCTATTCCAACCGATATGTTGGATGCAAAAGCAACGACGGAAATCAAACTGAAAGCTAATCTGAATTCAATGGAGGCAGCTATCACCGCAGCATTTGATCCGGATAAGAAAGACACATTTAACTTTAGTGCTCCGCTTCAGGTATTTGATAGTCTGGGGAATCAGCATGATATCAATGTATTTTTGGTTAAAACAGACAATAACAAATGGACAGCTCATGCGCTGGATAGGTCTGTTGTGGGTGCTACACCTCAGAAATTGGGTGAATTAGAATTCACTACCAGTGGTCAAATGAAAAATATTCCACCATTTAAATTTAATGTACCCGCTTTAAATGGCTCAGCCGCCGCGGAAATCAAGATTGAACTCAATGGTAGCAAGCAGCAGAATATTGCTCAAAACTCTATCTCTCCGCCAAAACAAGATGGTTATACGACTGGTCATTTCACCAATTACCGTGTCGATAATGACGGCAAAATTTACGGCATTTACTCTAACACTGAGACACTGGCCCTGGGTCAGGTTGTACTGGCAAACTTCTCTAATCCTGAAGGCTTGGTTGCCCAAGGTGATAACATTTGGACAGAATCCGGTGCGTCTGGTAGCCCGGTTATAGGTCTCGCAGGTTCAGACAATTTCGGTAAGTTGTACAGCGGTGCACTGGAAGCTTCTAACGTGGACATGAGCCAAGAGCTGGTCAATATGATCGTCGCCCAGCGTGACTATCAATCCAACGCCCAGACCATCAAAACGCAGGACCAGATTCTGCAAACACTGGTCAGCATGCGTTAATAGACTCCGGCGGATAGCTTTTTTGGAGATAGGTTTTTTTGGAGATAGGTTTTTTTGGGGATAGGTTTTTTTGGAGATAGTTTTATGGACCACGTTATTTATACCGCTATGGGCGCAGCGCGACAAACGCTGGAACATCAGGCTGTTACTGCCAACAATCTGGCCAATGCATCAACCCCGGGCTTCAAGGCCCAGCTTGCTGCGCTACGCGCTGTACCGATTGAAGGCGAAACCCTGCCGACACGTACTCTCACCGTTGCCTCGACTCCCGGCATCGATAGCCGTCAGGGACCAATGAATTATACCTCCCGTCCGTTGGATGTGGCGGTCGGACAAGGCGGTTTCTTGGCTGTTCAGCTTGAAGATGGAACGGAAGCCTATACCCGCAACGGCGGCATCCAGATTTCACCCGACGGGCAACTGATGGTGCAGGGGCGCATGTTAATGGGCGAAAACGGGCCGATTGATGTTCCGCCACAGGCTGAACTGACCATTGCGGCTGATGGCGCTATCTCCGCGCTGATTGCCAGCGATCCGCCAACTTTGTTGGGTCAGATTGGCAAACTGAAAATCGTCAAACCGGAAGCCAGCCAAGTAGTACGGGGCGATGATGGTTTGTTCCATCTGACACCACAGGCGCAGGAGCAGGCAGGCAACGAACTGGCGGCCAGCACGGAAGTGGAAATCATGCCGGGTGTACTGGAAGGCAGCAATGTCAATCCGGTAGAGAGCATGGTGAACATGATCGCCAACGCGCGTCGCTTTGAGATGCAGATGAAAGTCATACACAGTTCCGATGAAAATGCTCAGCGGGCCAACCAAATTCTGTCCATGAGCTGAATCGGTAACAGGGGATAAATTCATGATCCGATCTTTATGGATTGCCAAGACTGGGCTGGATGCTCAGCAAACCAATATGGATGTCATTGCCAACAATCTGGCAAACGTCAGCACTAGCGGTTTTAAACGTCAGCGCGCGGTGTTTGAAGATTTGCTCTATCAAACTGAACGCCAACCGGGAGCGATGTCTTCTGAACAGACCAACCTGCCATCGGGTTTGCAGATTGGTACGGGCGCGCGTCCGGTGGCGACTGAGCGTCTGCACAGTCAAGGTAATCTGGCACAGACCAACAACACCAAGGATGTGGCAATCAAGGGGCAGGGCTTCTTCCAGATCCAGATGCCTGACGGCACAACGGGCTACACCCGCGATGGTTCATTTCAGATGGATCAGAATGGTCAGCTGGTGACAGCAGGCGGTTTTCAGGTCGTGCCTGCGATCATCATTCCAGACAATGCCACCAAAATGAGCATTGCCCGTGACGGGATTGTCAGCGTGAACGTGCAGGGGCAAAACGCGCCTCAGCAGGTCGGGCAATTAACACTGACCACGTTCATTAATGAAAGCGGTCTGGAAAGTATCGGCGAGAACCTGTATCTGGAAACCAACAGTTCCGGTGTTCCGGTGGAAAATGCACCGGGTATCAATGGCGCTGGATTGCTTTATCAAAACTATGTTGAAACATCTAATGTCAATGTGGCGGAAGAGCTGGTCAATATGATTCAGGTTCAGAGAGCCTATGAAATCAACAGCAAAGCGGTATCAACATCTGATCAGATGCTGCAAAAACTGACTCAGTTATAATCCGATCATGAATAGTGGGAGAGCAGCTTCTCTCACTATTTCTGCGATAAACTTAAGAGCATAAAAGATGGATACAATGCCAGTTGCCGAGAGCCATGCCGGAAGACATGCCGGAAACCATGCTAACAACCATATAGCTTATGACTCTGCCGGTTTACGGCAAAACCGGAGAGATAAGCGGCGTATCAGCATATCTATAGCGGTTCTCACATTGTCAGTACTGACATTAGGGGGATGTGCTTATATACCGCACAAACCGCTGGTGAAAGGGAAGACAACTGCAAAACCCGCCGAAACATCGGCTCCAGTGCCAAATGGTTCTGTTTTCCAGGTTGTCCAACCGGTCTATTACGGTTATCAACCGCTGTTTGAAGACCGCCGTCCACGCAATATCGGCGATACGCTGACCATTATCCTGCAAGAAAACGTCAGTGCGAGCAAAAATTCTTCAGCCAACGCCAGCCGGAGTGGAAAAACCGGTTTTGCGGCTGCTTTGACTCCCCGTTTCTTACAGGGATTGATAGGCAGTGATAAAACTGATTTAGGCATGGAAGGCAATAACGAATTTGGCGGCAAAGGCGGGGCGAATGCCAACAATACATTCAAAGGGACGATCACTGTCACGGTGGATAAATTGCTGGCAAACGGCAACTTGCAAGTAGTGGGAGAAAAACAGATCGCCATCAATCAGGGAACGGAATTCATTCGTTTCTCTGGTGTCGTGAACCCACGCACTATCACCGGTAATAATACGGTGAGCTCCAACCAGGTTGCAGATGCCCGCATTGAGTATGTTGGTGACGGTTATATCAACGAAGCGCAGCATATGGGCTGGTTGCAACGTTTCTTTATGAATATCTCACCGTTTTAAAAGAGGATGGTCAGGATGAGAAAATTAGTCGCCAGCCTTTTTACATTTTTATTGGTGCTGTTTAACACGTTTGCGTCTGCCAGCGCTTTTGCAGAACGTATTCGTGATTTGACGACCATTGAAGGTGTCAGGGATAACGCGCTGATTGGTTATGGTCTGGTGGTTGGGCTGGATGGCACGGGTGACCAGACCATGCAGACACCTTTTACGACCCAAAGTTTGAGCAATATGTTGTCACAGCTGGGAATTACCGTGCCATCCGGTACGAATATGCAGCTTAAAAATGTCGCGGCCGTCATGGTGACAGCCAGGCTGCCACCTTTTGCACGTTCAGGGCAAAACATTGACGTTGTGGTTTCTTCATTGGGTAATGCCAAGAGCCTGCGTGGTGGCACATTGCTGATGACACCTCTGAAAGGCGTGGATAATCAGGTCTACGCGCTGGCTCAGGGAAATATCCTTGTGGGTGGTGCAGGTGCGAGTGCCAGTGGTAACAGCATCAAGATTAATCAGCTTGCAGGTGGGCGTATTTCCAATGGTGCGGTGATTGAGCGTGAATTGCCGACGCAATTTGGTCAGAAAGATACGCTGAACCTGCAACTGAATGATGATAATTTTAGTCTGGCTCAACAAATCAGTGATGCAGTCAACCGTTTGAAGGGAACAGGAACGGCAACCCCGCTGGATTCCCGCACTGTGCAGTTGCGTTTACCGATTGAAAACAGTGAGCAGGTTAAATTTTTGTCTCAAGTGCAGAACCTGAATATCCGCGTCGATGCCGGTGATGCCAAAGTGATTTTTAACTCCCGTACCGGTTCGGTCGTCATGAACCGTAATGTGACACTGGATAGTTGTGCCATTGCTCATGGCAGCCTGTCAGTGACGGTTGAACGTCAGACTGTGGTTAATCAGCCTAATGCCCCATTGGCGGGAGGTAATACCGTTGTAACTCGCAATACGAATATTGGTATCCAAGAGCAGAGTGGTGCATTGCAGCAAGTCAGTGCCAGCCCGAATCTGGCTCAGGTAGTGCGTGCATTGAATGCGTTGGGAGCAACGCCAACGGATCTCATGTCGGTTTTGCAGGCAATGGGGAGCGCAGGTTGTCTG
This sequence comes from Xenorhabdus koppenhoeferi, assembly GCF_900116635.1. Lineage (GTDB taxonomy): Bacteria > Pseudomonadota > Gammaproteobacteria > Enterobacterales > Enterobacteriaceae > Xenorhabdus > Xenorhabdus koppenhoeferi. Next base: position 101,249 of record NZ_FPBJ01000002.1, read on the forward strand.
CGTGCGAAATTGGAGATTATCTGATGAATGATTTTCTGACGATGTCCAACGCTGCTTACGATGTTAATTCACTGCATTCACTGAAAGCAAAACTGTCACAGGAACCCGAACAAGGGCTACAGCAAGTAGCCCAACAACTGGAAGGTGTTTTTGTCCAGATGATGCTGAAGAGTATGCGTTCCTCATTGCCGCAGGATGGCATATTAAGCAGTGAGCAGACACGTTTTTACACTTCGATATACGATCAGCAAGTTGCCCAAGACCTTTCCCGGAAAGGACTGGGGTTCGCTGATATGATCGTCAAACAGTTTTCCAATGTGAATAATATTCCCAGTGAACTGGCCGGAACCACACCGATGCCATTAGATAATGATATTTTGCCCACATTACCGAAACAGGCTCTGGAACAGTTTATGCGCCGGGCTATGCCTGAAAACACGTCTTCTGCTTTCTCCAAAGGTACAGTTCAGTCGAAGCCACTGCCAATGAACAGTGCCAACTTTGTTTCCATGCTCTCCTTGCCTGCGCAATTGGCAAGCCAACAAAGTGGTATTCCACATTTACTGATCATTGCACAGGCTGCGCTGGAATCGGGTTGGGGACAACGGGAAATACTCACCGCAGAAGGCAAACCGAGTCATAACCTGTTTGGTATCAAAGCCGGTAAGCATTGGAAGGGAGCTGTCACCAATATTATGACGACAGAATATATTGATGACGAACCGAAGAAAATGCAGGACAGCTTCCGCGTATATGGCTCTTATGTGGAAGCAATAACGGATTATGTCAAACTACTGACAGAAAACCCCCGTTACGCCAAAGTCGCACAATCAACAACGGCTGAGCAGGGCGCATACTCCTTGCAGGATACCGGATACACCACCGACCCTGGTTATGCCAAAAAACTCGTGTCACTGATCCAGCAGTTAAAAAATACCGGCAATCAAATGGCGAAAGCCTACTCCTATGATTTCGATAGCCTCTTTTAAGGATTTCACTTTAAGTGATATACACTTCGTCTTTCAAACTGCCTCTTTGTTGGCTGCGCTCGCTCACCCCGGTCACATAGTTATCTATGTTCCCGGGGATTTGCTCTCTTGCCGTCGCGATGCAACTTGAAATCCATTGTGTATAGCGATCGAAACAGAGCGCATTTTTACTCAAGGAACAGGGTGATTTGCCGATAACTGTATCAGTGAATGGCCTCCCATATACCCAAGTATAGATGGAGGTTTAAAGAAAAACGTAAAAGGATCTACACAACATGTCCAACAGTCTTATGAATACTGCCATGAGTGGTATTAATGCCGCACAGGTGGCAATGGGTGTAGTGGGTAATAACATTGCCAACTCGAAAAGCGCGGACTATAACCGACAGACTACCGTAATGACGCAAAATAATGGAACCATGTCGTCGGTGGGTTTTGTGGGCAACGGTGTGGTTGTCACCGGAATCAATCGCGAATACAGTGAATTTATCACTGAGCAACATAATGCTGCACAAACCAAATATGCTGCATTAAAAAGCTATGATCAGCAGATTACGAAAATCAATGATTTGTTAGCTGATAAGGACACCAGTTTGTCCAATTCTATTGAAGATTTCTTTAAAAGTCTGGGAACGGTTGAAAGCAATGCGGAAGACAGCGCTGCCAGAACGACGGTGCTGGGTAAAGCGGAAGGTTTGATCAGTCGTTTCAAAGAAGCTGATGAATACCTGCGTCAAATTGATAACAGTATCAATTCCCAAATTGAACAAAATGTTCAGGAAATCAATAAATATGCGGAAGAAATTGCCAGGCTGAACGATGAAATCACGCGTATGCGCGGCGTGGGCAATGGCGAACCACTGGCTTTGCTGGACAAGCGTGATGAAACTGTTAACCGATTAAACCAATTGGTTGAAGTGAATGTGATTCAGCAGGATGGTGGCGTCTATAACGTCTCATTCGGCGGTGGCATGACACTGGTGTCTGGCAATAAGTCCTATCAACTGGAAGCGATCCCATCCAGCACTGACAGTGCTCGTATCACATTGGGCTACAACAATGGCACATCCGGTATCCGGGAAATTGATGAACGTTTTGTTTCTCAGGGGGCATTAGGCGGAGCATTGCAAGCCCGCCGGGAAGTTGGGGATGAAACCCGTAATAAACTGAATCAGCTGGCACTGGTAATGGCAGATCAGTTTAATCAGGTACAGCATAGCGGTTTTGACCTGAACGGTGATAATGGCGTTGATTTCTTTAATTTTACCAAACCTGAAATTACCTCTAACAGCAATAATAAAGGATCGGCTGAGATCACAGTGGAATATGCCGATACTTCTAAAGTTAAGGCCGATGACTATAAACTGAAATTTGATGGTACAGATTGGGAAGTTCAGCGTGTTTCTGACAACGTTATACTCCCTGTGAAACCAACAGGAGATACGCTGGAATTCGACGGTCTGAAAGTCAAAATTGATGCCTCTAAAGCAGGAGCTAACGACACTTACACGTTGAAAACGGTCAGCAATGTTGTAGCAACGTTGGAAATGAATCTGAAAGATTCCTCTCAATTGGCGACAGCCGGTGCCAAAGATAGTGGCCCGAGCGATAACCGTAATGCACAGAAATTCCTTGAATTGCAGGATAAGCGTTTGGTTGATGGCAAATCTTCTTTTGCTGGTGCCTATGCTTCGTTGGTGAGTAAAGTAGGCAGCGATGCGAACAAAACGAAAGTCGGTTTTGACGCTCAGGGGCATATCGTAGATAAACTCGATTCAACCCGCCAATCAATTTCTGGTGTCAACATGGACGAAGAATACGGCGAATTGCAACGTTTGCAGCAGTATTATCTGGCAAATGCCCGTGTTATTCAGACGGCAACAACACTGTTTGACGCTATTTTGGGCATGCGTTAATCACCGCTCGGTTGAAGATAAAAAGGAAGTGATATTGTGCGTGTAAGTACGAATCAATTATACACTCAAAAAATGAATGGGATCTTTGGTGCCCAATCTAAGTGGATGAAATCGGGTGAGCAACTTTCCAGTGGTCGCCGGGTGATTAATCCGTCAGATGATCCTCTGGCTGCTTCGCAGAACATTATGGTTTCGCAGTCTGAATCGAAAAACCAACAGTTCGCAACGGCTCGTATTTTCGCCAAAAATGCCATGTCAACGCAATTAAGCATTACCTCAAATATGGTGAAAGTCACGACCAATGTTTTTGAGACATTAGTGGCAGCGGCGGATGAGCAGAGCGATCAGGATCGGGCATCTTATGCACAGCAACTGGAAGGTTTTAAACAAGAATTGCTGAATCTGGGCAATAAAACCGATGGTAATGGCCGTTATATTTTTGCCGGATATAAGACTGACAAACCCCCTTTCGAATTAGATGAGAAGAGTGGAAAGGTGAGTTATGTGGGCGGTGATGAAAAAATCACCCAGAAAGTAGATGATAATCGTTCGATGACCATCGCTCATACTGGCAGAAAAACGTTTTTATCTCAGCCGGATAATCCGATCAAAGAACCTGATGGCAAAACCAATAGTGAATCTGATGTTTTCGCTTCCATTGATATGGCAATCAAGGCACTAAAAACGCCATACAGTAGCGCGACTGAAAAACAGAAGAGTGACGCGACGGAGCTGATGAATAAGGCTAACCGTGGTATTCGCAATAACTTGAACAACTTCTCTTCTGTAGAAGCGGTTCTTGGTTTACAGCTTCAGGAACTGGAACAACTGGATTCTCTGGGCAGTGAACGTAGTATCGCTAACAAAGTACGTTCAGGAGAGCTGGTTGACGTTGATTGGGCTGCGACTATTTCTGAATACTACCAGCAACAGGCTGCATTGCAGGCTTCTTTCAAAGCGTTTACTGATTTAAAAGGCATGTCTCTGTTTGAGATGTATCGCTGATCAAAACCTTCCCTGTTTCAGGGTACAGATTTGTTAGCTGTACCTTGACATCTCTTTGATATCATTTTCTATACCCGTCGTCTTTCAAGTTGCAGCTTTGTTGGCTGCATCTTGAAATCCATTGGGTATATTAATAATTTGAACCCACAATTCAGGTAATAAAAATAACTCTCATACTAATATCACTAAAATAAATCTTATATCACTAAAATAAATATTAATAAATTAAAAAGAAGATATATCTTAAAATTTTTTATATAAAAATATTTTCGCTTTTTCTTATTAATTTAAGACAAATATAGTTAATTAAAATGGGATAATAAAATTTAAATGCCTGATAGTGTTTATGATGTTGTCTATATTTAATATATCTTTGATTTTTTATTTTCACTTTATTTTAATTTAAATTGTTATTGGCATTTGTATTTGTGATTTTCTTTGTGATTTTCTATTATTCCATTGATTAATGACACACTATAAGATAAAGTGGATACGTTGGTTATAAGGCCTTAAAACTATATTATTTTTTATTATACTCTTTCACTTTATACACAATGGATTTCAAGTTGCAGCACGACGGCAAGGGAATGAACCCCCAATAGTATAGATAACTATGTGACCGGGGTGAGTGAGCGCAGCCAACAAAGAGGCAGTTTGAAAGACGAAATGTATAGTTGATAAATTATCTGTGTTTCTGATTGTTTATCTTTTTATTTGTATGATGCAAGTGGCAATCTATTAATTATGGTGCCAACTTAATTTATATTCTTAGGTGAACTTAATTTACAATATTTATAAAGGAAATATGAAAATAATGGAATTTTGCTGACTCGATTTATGAATGACTTTTTATCTGTTTTCGAAAGATTGCCTTTTCATCAATATGGATTTGGATGTTATTGGAACAATATTGGCATTTTTTACGATTACTAAAATGAAACTCCTTAAACCTTGATAGTGAAATTGCATCAAGCATAGATAGGTAGTGTCTGCTCTTCACCAAAACGAGTATTTAAACCATGAAGAAGACGATTTTTGAGTTATCAAGATCACAGCAAGCTGTTTTCAAAATGGAAGCGTTTCATCTGGCTGGCTGTCCGTTTTATTTGGGTGTTGCAGTGCGTTTAAATGGCAGTATTCCTCTGGATTGGCTTGTGCGGGCAGCCGAAACCGTTCGGAACTCAATGGATATATTTCACATCGGTTTTGAGACTGATAATGTGGAAATGAGTGGCCTGGCAACACATTGGCATGGTATCCGTCGGCTCACCCCCCATTCTGAAGTAATCCAGGTCGATTTCAGCAACTACCCGGACTCTAAACAGGCTTTTGAGAGTTGGGCAGACCGCCAAATGTTGATAAAAGAAGATTTGTCATTAACGCCGGTGCGGATTTTTGCCGTACATTTTCAACAAGGGCAAACCGGATGGTTTATTAAAGCGCATCATGCCGCGATGGATGGTGAGGGGTTTTCAGTACTGATAGAACATCTGATGAAGGCTCTGGAGAAAGAAGAACCGAATACGGAATCTCTTTTATTTTCGGTTCATGCAGAAGGGGAACAAAATTATGAAAACTCCCGGCGCAGGCAAAGAGATGAAATATATTGGCGGAGTATTTTTAGTGACAGGACTATTAACGAGCGGGAAGTTGATGGGCTGAAATCTGACGCGCCGGAATCATCTGATGTCAACAAAATATCATGTCGTTACCCGATGGGTGATTATCGTACCTTAACGCCCCGATCCAGGCGTGTACATTACAAACTGAGCAAAACACACAACGATACTTTGCGTCAGTTTAAAAAATCGGGGGGCTCCATTTTCAGATTATTTTTCGCGGCTGTTGCCTATACGCAAATGGTCATTGAAGATGGTAATGGGGCTTTATTACAAGCGCCTATGCTCAATCGTTGGAGTAGTGAAGAGAAACGTTCTGCCGCAATGACAGTGGCGCCCGTTTTAATTCCTGTGTTTCGTGAAACGGGTGAGGGCGTGGTGGATTGCTATCATGCTCTCAAACAACGTTTGCAAAAAGCGGTCGCGCATTCACGTTATGCACCGGGTGCCCGCTGGAGCGAGTTTGCGTCACCGGATTGGAAGAGGATCACTCCCGCTTTTGGGGTTTCTTACCAAACCGGTATCTTTCGGAAAGAGGTTTTAGGCGCAGAAGTATCGATTGAACACATGCAGGCGGTAGAGGCACTTTTCGCGACAATCCATATCCACGATCGCTTTGAAGAAGGGGATTTTAAACTTGAGGCCGATTTCCGCAGGATATGGTCATTAGAACAGTGTCACGAATTTTTACGAATCGTCACTGATTATGCAATGGAAGCTGCCTTCGCCATATTAAAACAACAAAAAGCAGAACAACAAGAAACGGAACAGAAACAACTCATTAAAAACAGGCAAGACACCGATGCCTGGAAAGCGTCTTCGATAACGCCGATTGGCATTCATTTATACCATGCGTTTGAGTGTTATGCCGATAACCTGTTATTCAAACAGGCGGCTGATGTTGTGACCTATCGTCAGGGTTTGCAATGGATTAACCCGTTCAGGCTTAAGTTGCGTGATAGGTTCGATGGGCATGATACACACAGCCCGGTCTTCATTGTGGGAAGACGTACCCCTGAAATCACCCTCGCTTATCTGGCATGTCTGATTGAAAATATTACCGTGGTGCCCGTTTGCCCTACTATGCCTGTAGCCCGATTATCGGCCATTGCCCGTAATTCCGGGGCAGCTCTTTGCATTTATACCGAGGCTGACAGCAGCCTTGCAGAAAGGCTGAATTTACCTTTATTGCCTATTTCCTTGGGTAAAACAGATTTAGATAAAACAGGGTTTGAAATTTCATCAAATTCAGAAAACGGGACAAAACCCATCCACGATAATCCGGCTTATATCCTGTATACCTCTGGTTCGACGGGAGAGCCTAAAGGCGTAGTGATTTCTCCGGTTGCTCTGGCAAACTATGCCCTCGCGGCGAAGAAGGCTTATGCTGCGGAAACCCCCTTTAACGCGCCTTTATTTACCTCCTTCGGTTTCGATTTAACACAAACAACGCTGCTGGTGCCCGTTTTATCCGGTGGTTTTATTCAGGCTCATGAACAAGATATTCGTGATAATCCTGAACTGCTGCAAATCCTGCTCGCTGATAAGTCATTAACCGGCGTTAAATGCACGCCTTCACACCTCTCATTGCTGATTGAAAACAGCCCTGCGCGGATTAACCCATTAACGTTTATTGTCGGCGGAGAAAATTTATCCACCTCTTTGGTGAAAAAAGCCCTGAGTTATTTTCCGGCGGGCAGCAAAGTGATTAATGAATATGGGCCAACAGAAACAACCGTGGGATGCTGTATCTGTTCAGTCAGCGGGAAAGAAGGCGATCTTGACGGAAACGATAAAATCAACACGGCGGTGATGCCGATTGGTCAGGCACTGGGCAAAGCAGAGATGGCCGTCAAAGATTCGTGGGGGCAAACGATGCCCCGTGGATTTAAAGGCGAAATCTGGATTGGAGGCCCTGTACTGGCGGATGGATATCTCAACAATACTGCCCAGACAACCGAAAAATTTGTGCACAGTGGTGATGGCTTTAGTCGTTGGTACCGCACCGGTGACTTGGGGTTACAGGATGAACAAGGTGTATTCCATTGTCTTGGACGCATTGATGATGAATTTAAGGTACGTGGTTATCGGATTCATCCGGCGGAAATAGAGAAAGCGGTAGAAGATGTACTGGTCAGTCTTGATGGAAACGCTAATGACAGTTGGAAGCTGAAAGTACTGAAATTGATCGTTGATGAAAGTGATGGCGTTGAAAAATATGAAACCATTGCTTTATGCAGCAGCCAACCTGTACCCCATAACAATCCTGAATTTCAACTTCGCCTGAAAGCAAAAATTCCTGATGCCTGGATGCCAACGTTGTATTGCGCTGTACAACCCTGGCCGATTAATGCCAATGGTAAAGTTGATACAGTCGCCTTAACTGTTGCGGCTAAAACAAAATTGATGGAAAGTGGTTCTTCTTTGTCCAGTTCGGTTCATGAACAAGGCCAGAAAATAGCGGGCAGCTATCAGCTTCCTGTCTGGCTGAATGAAGCGTTTCTCAAACCTATCTGGCCACAATCCGTTGATTTCACTACTTCGTTTTTGGAGCAGGGGGGCGACTCGATCAAAGCCATCAGGCTCGTCGCACTGTTAACCAGAGAAGGTATCCGAATTAGTGCCAGTGAACTGTTAACGTTGAATTCTTTAGGTTCTGTACTTGAAAAGGCCTGTATTGAGCAGTTGGAAAAAGACACCACTGATTCGGTAATATCAGAAAAAACAGAAGCGAATTGGGTCAGGCACTTACCCAGCGTCAGTTGGTTCCGCCAACAAGATTTCAAATATAGCAATCGGTTGCAGCAGGGAATGGTACTCGAATTGAAACCTGCTCTCTGCGCTGAGGCAATAAATGCTGCTATTTCAGCGGTTAAAGCCAGGCATAAAATTTTTTCCCTGAGAGCAAATCAGGCGTTGACTGAATTCTATTTCGACCCGTCAAAACCTGACAGTGATACGTTGACAGAAGGTGAAACGCTGGCATCCGGTGAATCGCTTGCAGACCGGCTGAACCAACTACAAAGCCGGGTGAGTCTGGAAACACAACCCAGTGTACACGCAATCGTATTTGATGCCGTTTCACAAAAAAATTATCTGATTTGGGTCTGTCATCACCTTATTTGTGATGTGCATTCATGGATTTTCTTATTAGATGAATTGGATCAAGCCATCCATCAAATTGCATCCCGGCACGATACAGCGAAAGAAGTAACCGAAGAACAAGGTGCCTTCCTGTGGGGTAAATGGTTAAGCGAACATATCTCTGGTACGGACGACAATGCGCTATGCGGTGACACTATTAATCACCCCGCGGCGGTTACTGTGACATTGGCATTGTCAATTTGTGGTCGTGATTTTAAGTCAATTGAACAGCGTTTTAAGGCTGAACGTTCGCAATTAATTGTGGCTGCTTTGATGGAGGTTATGCAGGATAACGAAATATTGCCTTCACAGCCTGTCGTCTTGTTAGAAAATCACGGCCGCCTATTCTCTGAAGCTGGAATACCGACTGCCTGGAATGCTGAAATGGCCAGTGCGGTGGGTTGGTTTACCGGTTTTAATCAGTTAACGCTTGATGTGCCTGTAGAACCCTCAGCACCCTGTTCCCAAACTGCTTTTTTACGGATCTTAAAATCGGGTCTGTCTGAAGATAAGCAGAGCTGGGAAGCGCAACTCGGTCTGAACAACAGCGGAAAACGGCCATTGATTTGCATTAACGATATTGGTTTCGGGTTAGATGGAAGCAGAACGTGGAGCCATTTCAGTCTGGATCAAACTTTGTCGGGTGGTTTCCGGCATCCGGATGAAAAGAGTACGGCTGACTTTGACATTCTGATCCGTGATTGTCTTGAATCCGGCGATGTATGGGTTGAATTGCAGTTGGGGATGCCGGACGCTGACAGTAATAAGGCTTATCATTACTTAGCCCAATTGAACGAGAAGCTATTGGCTTGGTGTGATAGCCAAAATGATGTATTGCGAGATCCACAGGTCGAACATCATTTGGAACAACCTTTGATCCCTGCCGATTTTCCGCTTTGTCAGCTCGCTCAGTCGGAATTTGATCCGCTTATTAAGGGCGCGTTGAAAACGGCTATTGATTCAACGAATACGACATTCGGCAATAATTATCTTGAAGAATTGCTGGAAGCAACACCTCAGGCGAATGGGTTATTGTTCCACGCTTTAAAAGATGGCAATAGCGCTTATCACATTGGTGTGGCATTCAGTGTGAAAGTGGATGCCGATGAAAAAACGCTGCTTGAGGTATGGCAGCAGATACAGCAATCACAACCTGCTTTAAGGTCGGTTTTTGTCTGGGAAGGTATTCGTATTCCTCATCAGATTATCTATGCTTTGCCTCGCATTCCGTTCGAATACGTTCGTGTTGACGCGACAACGCCGCCCCTGTCATGCAGGCAGCGTTGCCTCGATTGGCTGGCACACTCCAAGGCCACACCGTTCGAATTAAATAAAGAAGTCTTTCGTCTTGTCGGATTCCATGATGTCAATGCGGGCATGTTAAGTCTGGCTTTCTCTTTCCACCATATTCTGATGGATGGCTGGAGCAGTTCATTGTTGATTTCTCTGTGGTTACAGGGATTGCGTCAGCAAAAGATTGTGCCCTTGGATGCACGGAATTATTCACAACAACTTTGGCAAGGGTTAAGCCCGGAAGCGTTGATACACAGCCGCGAATACTGGCGGGATGTTTTTCAGCACCTGCCTAACAGAGAAGCTTCTGCAACAACAAAATTACTGGCAGAACCTTTATTCCGGGCCGATAAGCAGAATGAAGTTGCAAGAAAAACCAATGAAAGACTCTGTGTAAACAGTTTATGGAGCGAGGAGCGTAAAGCCGCGATCGAAGCACTTTGCCGACGTGCGGGTGTAACGCCGGCCAGTTTCATTTACCTGTGTTGGGCCTTGACACTGGCTAAGTTCACATTCCAGAAAACAATTGCGTTGGGATGTACGTTCTCCGGCAGAGGCAGGGCTTTGACACAAAGTGTTGATCGCCAGCCTTTAGGCTTATTTATTAATACCGTTCCCCTTATCCTGACGCTTGAAGGCCAGTGGAATACAGAAGTCGCTTTGCGTTCCGTTTTCCGGGCTTTACAACAGGCGCAACAATATGAAAAAACGCCGCCTTTGTTAATCCGGGAGGAAGCGGGGATAAATGATGAACTGTATGATTCCATTGTTGTTTTTGATAACTATCCGATTGATGCGTCATTGAAAGATGCCAGTTGTGGTGCATTCCTGACGGATTTATACAGTGAAGAAACGACGCATTTTGGTTTGACGTTAACTGTGTCCGGCATGGAACAATGGCGGGTGGAATTAAGTACCGGAGAGATGTTTAAGGGTGCATTGGACTCAGTAAAAACAGCGTTTAATGCCTTTGAATCTCTGGCAGAAGATCTGATTAGCAACACGACGGATACACTGATTGAAGATCTCTTTTTAAAGCTGAATGCAAAAGAGCCGGAAGAAACCTCGTTAAGCATGGGAGAGATCAATGAACATATCCCGGATATTAATTCGCGGCTGCAAGAAATCTATCAACGCCTTGACGGGTATCCTCAGGAAATCAGTTTGATCGACGGCCAGCATAAAATCAGCAATGATGAATTACTGAAGGCGATAAGTGCGGTACAGGAACGATTACGCTTATCGGGTTTTATTCCCGGCGATCGAGTGGCTGTTCATCTTGAGAAAGGCTTGTTATCGACTCAAGCCATACTGGCGATCTTGTTCAGCGGTGGCAGTTATTGCTATATCAATCCGAAAGATCCTTTGCAACGCAAGAAAAAATTACTGGACTTGGCGAATTGCAACATTGTTTTGTCTGGGACTGCGTTTAATCAGGAACTTGGTGCAGGGACAAATTATTTATTGCTGGATATTGAGGAAAATATTTTACCGCCAGCCGAAGAGCAGCCCATTGTCTGGCTTAACCGACAACCTGAAGATGAATTCTATTTTATTTTCACCTCAGGAACGACGGGAACGCCGAAGGGAATTTCGATTCGCAATGAGTCAGTGGCTAACTTGTTGGATTGGTTTATTCAAGAAACTGCGCTGACCGCGGCTGACAGAGTGCTTGGGCTGACGGATTTGAATTTCGATCCCAGCGTAGAGGATTTGTTTGCCAGTTTTGTGGTTGGTGCGACGTTAATTTATCCCTCTCCCGATGTATTACTGGAAAGACAAGCATTCATTAACGTGGTGCAATCTGAATCGATCACCTTAATCAACTTTATCCCCGGTGCTATTTCGCAGCTCATTCAGGACGCTCCTTTCTTCCCGTCCATGAGATTGTGGATATTTGGGGGTGAAGAATTACCTGAACGCCTTCGGGATGATTTGCTGCGACAAGGATATGCGGTGAGCAACCATTATGGCCCGAGTGAGACAACGGTGGATTGCCTGAGTGCCAGACAATCCTTAGCGACGGAAGTTGCCATTGGGTGGCCAATTCAAAATGTTATCGCTTACTGTGCTGATATTTTTGGCAAGCCATTGCCCGCCAGTGTCCGGGGTGAACTTTGGGTAGGAGGCAGGGCGGTTGCCCGTGGCTACACGACGAATCCCGTTGAAACCGCCAAATATTTTGTTAAGCCGAAATACCTGGCGCAGTACAGCCAGCATCCTTTTTATCGTACCGGCGATATGGTTACTTTTTCCGGTGAAACAGGTTTCCGCTATCTGGGACGAATTGATGATCAGATAAAAGTAAACGGTATCCGTATAGAGCCTCGTGAATTAGAGCGGGTGGTTGAAACATTAGACGCGGTGAAATCAAGCTGTTTATTGCCGGCAACGACATCGAAAGGTAAACGTCAATGGCATCTTTTTGTCGATAGCATGGAACAACCTGCATTGCTGGAACCCCGGGTGAGGGAACATATCCGGCGTAACTTCCCGGATACCTGGCTTCCTTCACTGATTGTGGTTGTCGATGGGTTTAAACGCACCATTACCGGTAAGATTGATCGTCAGAGTTTACAGGAATATGCGGTGCAACAATTGCAGGCAAAACCGGTTGAAGATCACCTGCTACTGGCCAATCCGGCGGCGGTAAAAGTGCGGGCGATCTGGCAGGAAGTCCTTGAAAATGAAAGGGTGGGGACGGAAACGAATTTCTTTGAAGCCGGTGGTAACTCGATAAAGATAATTACATTGCAGTCCCTGTTGCAGCAGGCATTCAATCGTGAAATTCGGGTCACCACCTTATTTGAACATCCGACGATTGCCTCATTTACAAACTGGATTAAACAGGGCCAATTGTCGTGTAGACAAGTGAAGGAAACAGAATTTACATCCGCATCGGATAAAGTGTCTTCCCAGGAACATTTACAGCGCTCATTCCAGTCAGGTAAAAGTAGACTGGCAGACAGACGACGCAAATCCACAGGGAATTAAGGAGAGCTAACTTAACGGATAAAGCCGGACTCTTCCATACGGTTTGGATGAGACTGGCTTTTGATGGAAAAGCATTAACGAAGAGAGTCTGAAATAGAGATATTAAAAATATCGATTTAGTCTATGAATAGTATATGTTCATAATAAATATTAGTTATCATATGGGAAATAATGATAAGTGTTTGTGAATTTAGTATTACCTCTTTTTTCTTTTTACTTGATAAAATGCGTTTACCTCTTTTTCTATCATGTTAATTCTGTGAAATTAACATGGTTTGTATTTTTTATTAAAAATGAATTGTTACGTTCGTAATATATATTTTTGAAATTAAAAATATATAGTCTGTTTGAATCATCCAAGTTTTTGTAGAAAAAATTAAGATTTTTTGAATGGTTTTAAGGCCGTTACTTAAGGGCGGTAGCGTACTTAAATAACACTCATTAAGTTGAGTATCATCTGTTTTTTCTACGACCTAATTTTCAGTCATTAAAAATGGAGGCTGTCGTTGAAAATATCAATTATCGGTGCTGGTGTGATGGGGCTGGACACGGCGATAACCTGTGCTGCATATGGTCATAATATATCACTTATAGATATATCTTCAGATGTTCTGGCTAACCTTGATTCAAGAATGTCACGTGAATTCCGTTCATATCGGATGCTGAAACCTGAATTCAATGCGCTGAATTTAGCCGAATTGAAAAATAGAATTCAATTTGATTCTTCTTATAAAGCGGTTGAAGGCAGTGATTGGATTATTGAGAATGTGACTGAAGATTGGTCGATTAAACAGAAAGTTTATGCAGCAATAACACCGTACATTAAACCTGAAACTTATGTTACTGCAAATACAAGCTGTATATCTATCACAAAAATTGCTTCCGTTTTACCGTTCCCGCAAAATGTATTGGGATTGCACTTTATGAACCCAGTACCGATTAAAAAATGTGTTGAAGTCATCCAGGGTTTCCATACTTCCGAACAGACATTAATTGATGCAAAAAAATTCTTACAGGGAATTGGAAAAAATCCGGTGGTTGTAGAAGACTTTCCTGGATTTGTTTCAAACCGGCTTTCTCATTTATTCATGAACGAAGCAGCATTTCTGGTACAGGATCATGTAGCGAGTCCGCAGGATGTAGATCGTATTTTCAAAGAAGGATACGGCCATGCTATGGGGCCACTGGAAACCGCCGATTTGATTGGTCTGGATACCGTTGTTAATTCTTTACACGTTCTTTATGAAAGTTACCAAGATCCGAAATACCGCTGTTGTCCTCTGTTAAAGAAAATGGTGGAAGCGGGGCATCTGGGTAGGAAAAGTGGTAAAGGATTTTTCAATTATACAAATTCGGAATATTGATGATGGATGATTTGACCAATAATCAGGTAAATAGCGAAATACCGGTAAAATGTATCATTTGGGATTTGGATAACACGTTGTGGGACGGCGTGCTTTCTGAAGGTGATACTATTAAATTAAAGCCGGGAATAGAAAAAATTATTGACCAATTGGATAAAATGGGCGTTTTGCAATCCATTGCAAGCCGGAATGAAGCCTCCGATGCTTTGGATATGCTGGAAAAATTTAATTTAAAGCATTATTTTATTTATCCTCAAATTCATTGGGGAGCCAAGTCTTCCTCTATTGAAAATATTCAGAAAAGTTTAAATATTGCCGCTGATACTTTTATTTTTGTTGATGACCAGCCTTTAGAACGGGATGAAGTTAATGCTAAATTCCCGGAAGTGACTTGTATTGATGCGTTGGAATATCAATCAATACTGCACTTGCCCCGAATTGCCAATATGGAAATATCGGATGACGCAAAATTAAGAAGACAGAGATATCAGAAAGATATCTTACGAAAAGAAGAAGAAGAGGAATTTATCGGCACTTCAGAAGAGTTTCTTAGTCAACTTGATATGAAGTTTTATATTTCCAAAGCCAAATCAGAAGATCTCCTGCGCGCAGAAGAGCTAACGCAAAGAACGAATCAACTTAATTCAACCGGGATTACTTATAACAGAGAACGGTTAAATGAATTAATCAACTCAGATGAATATGGTGTATTTGTTTTTGAGTTGACAGATAAATATGGCTCTTATGGAAAAATAGGATTGGCCTTAGTTCAATATAAAGGCGAGGTTGATTATATTAAATTGTTGTTAATGTCCTGTAGAACACTTTCCCGCGGCGTTGGAAGTATTGCATTGAATTATATTATGCAGCAGGCGAAAGCAAAAGCGCATAAATTATATGCTGAATTTAAACGTACACCTCGTAATCGACAAATGTTTGTCACTTATCAATTTGCAGGCTTTAAAGAAACAGAAAAACTGGCAGATGAAACAATCATTTTTGAGCATGAATTAGAGAATGTACCTGATTTCCCTTACTATGTTGATGTCATTATAAATAATTAGGTTGATGTGATTATAAATAACTAGGATATGCTAATGAAAGATCTGGAAACTATCGCCAAAGAAATTCGTGAATTTATTGAAAATAATATCTCTGTATTTGATGATGAAATTGAATTACTGGATGACACAAATATATTTACAAGTGGTTTGGTGAATTCACTTTTTGCCATGCGTTTACTCTGTTTTATTGAAGAAAAATGTGCCGTCACCATTCCTGATGAGTATATAGAGCGCGAGAACTTTGTTTCAATAAATGCAATGCTGGAACTTATTAATAAAATCAGAGGGTAAGATTCACATGGGGCGATATGAAATTCATCATTTGGTGGATGTGGCAAAAAATTTTTCAGATAACATATTAAGACCCTCCGCAGGTTTGATTGATAATCAAGGTAAAGTGCCTGATGAAATTATTACTGAGATGGCAACACTGGGTTTATTAGGGGCTATTTTGCCGAAAGAATATGGCGGACAGGGCATAGATCCCCTTTCATATGGTTATTTGACTGAAGAAATAGGTAAAGGATGTAATTCGACACGGGCGTTGTTGACGGTACACACCAGTTTAGTCGGTGAAACAATTGTAAAACTGGGCAGCCAGATACAAAAGGAAAAATACCTGCCTGCAATGGCAAGGGGTGAAAAAATAGCGTGTTTTGCTTTATCTGAACCTGAAGCCGGCTCTGATGCCAATGCGATTAAAACCCGGTATGAAGTGACAGAAAATGGCTTCAGGATCAATGGCAATAAAAAATGGATTACTTATTCAGGCATTGCTGACCTGTTCCTTGTTTTTGCTAAATGTGAAGAGAAAGTCAGTGCGTTTATTGTCGAATTCGGCGTTGAAGGATTAACGAGAAAGCCGATGTCCGGTTTAATGGCAAGTCGTGGCGCTTATTTGTCAGAACTGAATTTTGATAATGTCGAAATACCTAAAGAGAGTTTAATCGGGTGTGAGGGAGAAGGGTTCAGCTTTGTTGCGAATACCGCGCTTTATTTTGGTCGTTACAGCATTGCCTGGGCGGGTGTGGCGATTGCCCATGCGGCAATGGAAGAGATGGTGACTTACGCCCGGAAAAGAAAACAGTTCGGTCAGAAAATTGCCCAGCATCAATTGATTCAAGGGATTATTGCCGATTCTGCGACGGCATTTTATGCCGCCAAAGCAGCCTGTGAAAAGATCGGGCATATGAGGAATCAAGGCGATCACAATGCCATTATGGAAACAAATATCGCCAAATATAATAGTTCGGCTGTCGCTATGCTGGTCGCCAATAATGCCGTTCAGGTCCTTGGCGGAAATGGATTATCCAACAAATATCCGGTAGAAAGATTATATCGTGAAGCCAAAGTATTGGAGATTATAGAAGGAACGAATCAAATCCAACAAATGTTAATATCACAACATGCTTTGCGTGGTTTTTACAGGAAAGGCTCGGTTATTGAGTAATACCGATAAAATAAACATCTATCAGAGATTCCCAAAAATTAAATGATTAGAGATATAAGTCAATTTGGAAAAATCTGAATACTGAAATTCATAATGAATTTTATGTTTTGAGTCAATATATAATTCTCTGTTTCATGAGGATTATTAATTATTTAAATTGAAAATGATCTTTTCATTATCAAATAATTATATTAAAGGTTAATTATGGTAAATAATGTCACTGGTCTTGAAGTTGCTATAGTTGGAATGGCTGGTCAATTCCCTGGCGCAGACAATGTGCATGATTTTTGGGAAATGCTCTGTGATGGAAAAGAAGGTATTAGCAGATTTACTCAGGAAACATTAGAGAATAATGGTATATCGTCTGAAGAGTATTTAAACGAAGATTATGTTCCTGTTAAAGGTATCATCAACAAACCCTACCATTTTGCGGCTGATTATTTTGCAATTAACCATCCAGACGCAGAAAAAATGGATCCCCAAACCCGTTTGATGATTGAAACCTGCTGGCAGGCACTTAACCATGCCGGTATTGATGCCAAAGACTATCCGGGAGAAATTGGTGTTTATGCAGGAGCCGGTAATCAGTGGTCATGGTTTAACACTTTAAATACTGAATTTAACTCCTCAGCAGAGCTGTTCCATGTTGCAACATTAAATGATTCTGCATTTTGTTCGCGTATTTCCTATTTACTGAATTTACGTGGCCCGTCCGTTACGATACAAACAGCCTGTTCAACTTCATTAGTGGCTGTGCATACAGCCTGTCAGGCTCTGCAAGCCGGAGAATGTGATATTGCTTTGGCTGGCGGTGTCAGCGTAACGCACCCGCATCAGGCCGGATATAGGTATCAGGAAGGCATGATAAATAGTATCGACGGCAAGACACGGGTATTTGATGAGCAGGCGGGTGGGACGGTCTTCAGTAATGGGGTTGGCGTTGTTACCCTGAAAAGATTGACGGATGCAATTGAAGATAACGACAGAATTTATGCCGTGATTAAAGGCAGTGCCATTAATAACGACGGTAATGACAAAATAAGTTTTACCGCGCCCAGTGCCTTGGGGCAAGAAAAGGTGATTCGGGCAGCATTGAATGTCTCGGAAATTGATCCTGCCAGTATTAGTTATATAGAAACACACGGGACAGGTACGGTATTGGGTGATCCAATTGAAATCGCAGCGCTGGATGCTATTTTTCATGGGCAGCCATCTTGTGCCATTGGTTCGGTTAAATCCAATGTCGGGCACTGTGATACCGCAGCCGGGGTAATATCACTGATAAAACTGTCATTATGTGTTTATTTCAAGATATTAGTGCCATCCATTAATTTTGAAAAAGCCAATAAAAAATTAGCACTGGAAAAAACCCCTTTTCATGTTAATACACAAACAAAGCCCTGGGTCACACAAAACAATGCGCCAATCAATGCTGGTGTCAGTGCTTTTGGTGTTGGTGGCACGAATGCACATCTTATTCTGCAAGAATTTTCGGAGAGAGCAGAATCGGTTTCGGCAGAACATCTAAATTATCAGGAACTGCCCAATCGGATTGAGTTTAAGCCTTCAATAAAAAAAGAGACTGCTTCTGTCTTTAATGAAGAGCAAGATAATGAAGAGCAAGAAGTATCGGTTGATTTTGCAGAAAAAATAGATATCAATTCTATATTGAAAGAGATGTTGAATGTTTTAACCGCGTACTTCCCGAATAAGAATATTTCCAAAGATGATAATTTCTTTGATGTTGGTGCCAGCTCTTTACATATTGTTCAGTTACACGAAAAAATAAATGCGCATTATGCTATCAAATTATCAATTAATGATTTGTATCGTTATACAACCTGTCAGAAAATTTCTGAGAAAATATACGATGTCATCAATGAAACGCCGCGAAAAACGACACGTAAATCAAAAAAGGTGGCAAATGGAAAAACATCAAATCGTATAAAAACAACCCATCATGACTATCCTGAAAATGCCATTGCCGTTGTTGGCATCAGTGGCCGTTTCCCCGGCAGTCATAATGTACGGGAATATTGGAAAAATATATTGTCCGGTAAAGAAGGCATCTCTTTCTTTACCGATGATGAATTGATTGATGCGGGAATTCCAGAATATATTTTCAAAAATAAGCATTATGTCAGGGCAAAAGGGATTGTTGAGAATGCATTGGATTTTGATAAAACCGCCTTTGGTTACACAATGCGTGAAGCACAATATATGGACCCGCAATTCCGTTTACTGCATGAAATAACCTGGGAAGTACTGGATGATGCAGGATATGGTAACCCCAGATATCGCCCGGTAACGGGTCTGTTTGCGTCTTCTGGCTCTAATTATGAATGGTTAGACCGGGTAAAAGAGGAAGTTAAAGATACAACAGAACAGTTCAGCATCGGGCTTTTAAATGACCGTGAGTTCCTCACAACCCGCATCGCTTATAAGTTGAATCTGACCGGGCCAGCCGTGACCGTCCAGAGTGCCTGTTCCAGCTCTGCACTGGCCATCACACTTGCGTGTCAAAGCCTGCGGGTTAATCAATGTGATTTAGCGTTGGCGGGGGGCGTTTCCATCACCGTTCCGGTGAAAAGTGGCTACATGTATGTCAATGGCATGGTAAATAGTGCCGATGGCCATTGTAAACCCTTTTCAGAGGATGCCAGCGGAACCGTGTTCAGTGATGGCATTGGCATGGTTGCCTTAAAAAGATTGGAAGATGCGATTGACAATAATGATCACATCTATGGCGTGATTGCCGGCTATGGCGTCAACAATGATGGTTATGAAAAAGCCGGTTTTACCGCGCCGAGTGCCAATGGGCAAGCAGCCTGTATTAAACAGTCTCTGGCGATGGCCGGAATTTCTGCCAACGATGTCGGATATTTGGAAGCGCATGGTACAGCGACATTGGTAGGCGATGATATTGAACTGGAAGGTGTCAAAAATGCGTTGAGCGTTGCAGACGATAATCCCAGTATTTGTCACATTGGCAGTGTCAAATCAAACCTCGGTCACACCGACAGTGCCGCAGGTGTTGCTGGTTTCATTAAGACACTATTGACAGTCAAACATAAGAAGATCCCGCCAACTTGCCATACTGAAAAAAATGATCACGGGTTGCTGCAAGGGACACGATTCCGTTTAATGAATACTGCAACTGATTGGGGCAATAATAACGATATCCGAACCGCAGGATTGAGTTCATTTGGTATTGGGGGAACAAATGTTCATATCACGATCCAATCTATCTTAGATCGAATCAGTAGCGAGCAAGATCGCCCAGAACTGATTACACTCTCCAGTAAAAGCAAAGAAGGCTTGATTAAAACGGCGGAAACATTAGGCCATTTTTTAAATGCAGATACCCACACGAAATCGCTTTCTGATATTGCTTACACCCTCCAAATCGGGCGAGGGGAACATGAATATCGCACATCGTTTGTGGTAGATAATGCAGAAGAACTCAAAAACGCTTTATTGCATGTCAAAGAGACAAACAACATCGCCGAAATCTCCTTTGACCAAACACCGCGTATTGTCTTTATGTTCCCGGGTCAGGGGGCACAATATATCAATATGGCGAGGGATTTATACAAGGAATTGGGGATTTTCAGAAAGCATCTTGATGAGTGTCACGAATATCTCTTCGAGAGATTCGGCATTAATTTACTGGCATTGCTCTATGATGAAAAGAATCAAGACAGTGTAGAAAAACTCCGCAATACGCAATTTACCCAACCCATTATTTTTGCCATCTCTTATTCTCTGGCTAAGAGTCTGGAAGCGTTAGGTATAGAAGCCAAAGCCATGATTGGCCATAGCATCGGTGAATATGTGGCTGCCGCAATGGCAGGCGTGATGACGCTGGATGAGGCTTTAGAACTTGTCGCTGTCAGAGGCCTTATCATGCAGGAATGTGAGCCGGGAGCGATGCTGAGTGTTTCGGCTGGCAGAGAAGAGATTGAACCTTATTTAACTGATGAAGTGACGTTAGCCACGGTGAATTCATCAATGGCCTGCGTTATCGCGGGATCGCAGGCTGAAGTTGAAAAAGTACAGCTTGCGTTGGCGGATAAAAATTACCGCACCCGATTATTGGAAACCTCTCATGCGTTTCATACGGCAATGATGAAACCTGCGGTCGGGAAGTTTAAACAGGCGCTGAAGAAGATAAAATGGAGAAAGCCCAATAAAGCCTATATCTCCAATGTCACCGGTCAATGGATCACGGCAAAACAAGCCAATTCCATTGATTATTGGGTTGCCCATTTGTGTGAAACAGTCGAATTCCACCAAGGTATTATGACTTGTCTGGAACAGCCCGATCTGAATGCCTTTATCGAAGTCGGGCCGGGCAGAACATTGTCTACGTTTGTTAAGCAGGTTATCGGAACAAATACCGATACCTCTGTTATTAATGTGATGCGGCATCCATTAGAAGAAGAAAATGACAGAGCCTATTTATTAAAACTGCTTGGTCAGCTTTGGATGAAGGGCTATGCCATTAATTGGTCGGTTATTTATCAGGATGTCAAGCCAGGAAGAGTCAGTCTGCCCGGTTATCAGTTTATCCCAGAAAAAATGGGATCCGGAAACTCACAGGCCAGTTCAAATCAGGCGGAGAAAATAACTGAAACCCGGATACAAAAAAATACTATTTCAGACTGGCTGTATGGTGAAATATGGCAGGATGCGCTCTTACCCAATAAATCGAATCAATCTGAAGTTAAAACCGCTTTGTGCTTTGTTCCGGGTATGGAATGGTGCGAGCCGCTTAGCCGCCATCTGAATATTGATGAAAAATCAATAAGGTTTGTGTTATCAGGTGATGATTACACCTCTGTGAACAATGTGATTACATTGGCCGCAGGTGAAGTCAGCCATTTCGAAAAGCTCTTCCATGAATTAAAAGAAAATCAGTTACAACCTGATTCGGTCATATTTGCCTGGCCTTTATCCGGTCATCGTGATTTAAAAAACACGTGGTTTTCTGCCATTACGTTGCTTCAGGCATGGGCAACGGTAGGCAATATGGGGGATTTCCGTTTATTGCTGGTGAACACCGAGCAGCCTGAATCCGGCATGCTCAAGGGCCTGGTCAAAGTCATTACTCAGGAAGTCAGCAAATGCCATCCCAGATTAGTCCAAATCAATACCACAGAATCGATTGAAAACACCTGTGAGATATTAACGGAAGAGCTGTTAGCCACAGACGGGCGTTTTATCGTTTGCCGGACAGAAGGGCGTTATTCTGAACAAGTCTATGAACGGCTTAACGTGGAGCCACAGAAAAAGCATTCGCTCCTGAAACAGCAGGGCACCTACCTGATTACTGGCGGACTGGGTGATTTAGGTTTGCTGTTTGCAGAATATCTTTTGAAAGAATATCAGGCAACCGTGATCTTGTCTGGCCGCCGGGAATTACCTGACAGGCATGAATGGCAACAGGCAACTCAAGCAGATTTGCCGACCACTAACCTATTGCAACAACTGAATAAACTGGCCGATCTTGGCAGAGGCGATGTGGTTTATTATCCGGCTGATGTGGCTGATAAATCTGCCATGCAACGCTTATTGCAGACAATAGACGAGCAACATGGAGCATTGAATGGCATCATCTGTGCCGCGGGTGTGACGGAAGGCGATTCGTTTCAGGGCATTAACCGGATAACGCTGGATGCGTGTTCGCCACAAATAGAAACCAAAGTTGAAGCTTATAAAATTCTGGCGGAATTGACCGAACACCAGCCACTGGATTTTTGTCTGCTTTGTTCTTCAATCGCTTCAATGCTGGGGGGCTTAAGTTTTTCTGCCTATAGCTCTGTCAGTGCATTTGCTGATGCGTTTGCAAGACAACAAAACCAGCAAGGCAAGCCCTGGATTAGCATTAACTGGGATGGATGGGTGTTTGAACGCAATGATTCCGGTGATGCGCTGGGTTCCTCATTGAGCCAGCTTTTAATTGAACCGGATGAAGGCATTCAGATTCTGGAACGTGTTTTACAATCACCATTGCACGGGCAAATTATTGTCTCTACCGGTGATTTGAATCAACGTTTTGAACAATGGGTCGGTTCTCATTTAAAAGCCTTTGATATTAATAAAATCAGTCAATCTCACAGGAAAACCATTTCCAAAGATCAGATAGTGGAAACCATCGTTTCAATCTGGAAAGATTTCTTAAAAATCACACAGATTAACCGTGAAGATAACTTTTTTGAATTAGGTGCCAATTCGTTGGATTTGGTTCAAGTTAATAAAAGATTAACGGATGCGTTAGAGATTGATATCTCAGTCGTGGATATGTTCAGTTATTCCACCTCAGAATTACTGGCTGATTACATAACAAGTCAATATGGAATAGTCAGCAAAAATGATAGCCAGCATGAACAGCTAGATAATAGTGACTATGTAGCAGAATACGTTGTTAAACCGGATACGGTTTTCGATAAACATATTGCTTTCGATAAACATATTGCAATTGTCGGTATGGCAGGAAAATTCCCGGGCGCTGAAGATATTTATGAGTTTTGGGATAATTTATGCTATGGCAAAGAATCAATCAGCATAATGAGCAAGGAAGAATTAATTGAATCAGGCATTGATTCAGACTTATTGGATGATCCGAATTATGTTCGTGCCAAAGGTATTATGCCGCATTCAGGTGAATTTGATGCTGAATTCTTTGGTTATACACCTTATGAAGCACGTCAAATGGACCCACAGGTTCGGGCGATGCACATTTGCAGTTGGCAGGCATTGCAGGATGCGGGGATCTCACCCAAAAACAACAAGCTGAAAATTGGTTTATATACTGCGGCATCAGGAAATTTACCGTGGCTGGCACAAGCAATGGCAACGGCAGAAGGCAATGCCGGTCAATATAGTGCGATGGTCGTGGCAGACAAAGACTATATGTCGACCAGTGTGTCATATAAATTAAATTTGTCCGGGCCAAGTATGGTGATTTCAACAGCCTGTTCTTCATCGCTGGTTGCTGTGAACGAAGCGATTAAATCACTGCGTACGGGTGAATGTGATGTTGCACTGGCGGGTGGTGTTTCAATTACGTTGCCAATTAAAGCCGGATATTTATTTGAAGAAGGCATGATTTATTCTAAAGATGGAAAATGCCGGCCATTTGATATTCAGGCTAACGGAACGGTATTTAGTGATGGCGTTGGTGTGGTCGTTCTGAAACCCCTGAAACAAGCGATAGCAGACAAAGATAATATTTATGCGACCATCATCGGCAGTGGTATTAACAATGATGGGGGGATGAAAGTCGGTTACACCGCACCGAGTACAAAAGGTCAGGTTGACGTTATTCAGGCCGCATTGCGGGATGCAAATGTTTCATCAGAATCGATTAATTTTGTAGAGACACATGGCACGGGCACGAATTTGGGTGATCCGATTGAATTTAATGCCCTGAAACAAGCTTTCTCAACGGATAAAAAGAGTTATTGCAGAATCGGCAGTGTGAAATCGAATATTGGTCATCTCAATTTCGCTTCAGGTGTCACCGGGCTGATAAAAGCGGCATTATCCATCAAGAATAAGGTATTGCCGCCAACGCTGCATTTTACCCGTCCCAATAAAGAAATGGATATTGCGAATAGTCCATTTATGGTGAATAACCAATATACGGAACTGCATGACAGTAAACATCCGATTAGGGCCGGTGTCAGTTCCTTTGGTCTTGGCGGCACGAATGTGCATCTTGTGCTGGAAGAGTATCGGGCTGACCAAAATAAATTATCCGGGAAAAATACAAATAATCGATTGCCATTGATTCTATCGGCACCGGACGAGAAATCATTGCAGTCCTATAAGAAACAGTTAAAGCAAGTTATTCAGAGTGATAATCAAAAGCTGAATATCAGTGATTTCACTTACAGCCTGATGCAAAGAGAGACAATGGCATCACAATTTATTGCGGTCGTGAATAACCGTGATGAATTGATTAATGCACTCTCTTCAACAGAAAAAGACAATATTAATCTATCACGCGGGATTAAGCGGAAAGTGGTGTTTTTGTTCCCTGGTCAAGGTTCACAATATATCTCGATGGGACAAGATCTTTATAAGCATAATGTATTATTCAGACAGTGGTGTGATAAAGGGTTTGTGATTGCGAAAGAGTATTGCACAACAGATTTGAAAGCGTTGCTGATTAATGGTTCTCAGGAACAGCCTATTTATGAAACTGAATTTGTTCAGCCATTGTTGTTTATTATTGAATATGCTTTGGCACAGGTTCTGCAATCTTATGATATTACTTCTGATGCAATGATAGGTCACAGTCTGGGAGAATATGTAGCCGCGACCCTCGCTGGTGTATTCTCATATGAAGATGCAATTAAAATTATCTGCATTCGGGGCAGATATATGCAATCGACAGAAACGGCGGCTATGCTCTCTGTTATGGCGTCTTCAGATAAAGTGAAGGAAATCTTACCGGAAAATCTTGATATTGCCCTGGATAACAGCAGTGAACTTTGTGTTGTAGCGGGCTCAGATGAGGCAATGACGCAATTTGAAGAAATCTGCCATACAGAATCGATAAAAACCAAACGTCTGGAAATCAAAAGAGCTTTCCATACCCGTTATATGGACCCGGTTCTGGAAGAATATGGTCAGGCTCTTAAAGGCATCACACTCAATAAACCTCAAATCGATTTTATATCGAATGTGACAGGCGAATGGGTTGATCACAAACGTGTGACAGAAAGTGATTATTGGGTTGATCATATTCGTCAGCCTGTCCGCTTCAGACAATCTATTGCAACGGCCTTAGAAAATGAACACTGTTTGTTTATCGAAGTGGGGCCAGGTCGTGGACTTTCGACGTTAGTTCAAAATCATTCAGACTATAATACCAACCACGCTTGTCTCTCGTGGCAGGGCCATAAGACCAAAGGGATGAGCCACCATAATGAGCTGATAGAAAAATTAGCCATGATTGCTTTATATGGTATCCGTGTTAATTGGCAGCAGGAGATCAATGAGCAGCAACCTGAATTAATTCATTTGCCGCCAACCCCCATACGCGGAAAAGCGTATCCGACTGATATTAAAAGATTGCAGGCATTATTTTCTGGTAACCCGCCGAGCGTTGCCGAAGAGACTGAAAAAGAGGAGAAAATAAATACCAACCCGATCAGTCGGGGAAAAGTATCGGACAGTGCTATTGATCAATTAGGCGCTATTTGGAAGCTCATTCTGGGTATCGATAAAATCGAAAACAGTGATGATTTTATTTCTCTGGGCGGCAGTTCACTTTCAGCAGTACAGGTGATTGCAAAAGCGAAGGAGATAAACTTGCCTATTAACATCAATATGTTGTTGTCAGGTAAAACCCTGTTTGAAATAAATCAACTATTGGGCAATGAGAATAACACGGAATATAAGACTCAGCGTTGGACATTCAATGAAAAATTTTCTCCCGAATTATACCCGGAATATGCCAGTTGCCTGTATTCAGCCGTCAGAGAAAAATTGAAACATGAACATCAATTAGACTGTAGTGATGCACTGATGCTGGTTTCAGACGGTAGCCCATTATTGGGTATCGTATTACAACAGTGTGAAAATGAAACTCAATTATCTCATCAGGAGGTTAATTTTGGCCGTATTCTTGGCTGGCCTGCCTTAGATGAAAGTTATTCCTTCTCTTATGCCAAGAAATTCTTTGATGATTATGAATCCTATCGCAATTACTGTGAAAAAGAGTTATCTCTCGGGCATGTCGTCATTGTAACAGGAAGTGATTACTATTTGCCTTTCTCACCTTCATACGGTTTATCGGAAGCGGAATATATAGCAAGACCGTTATTCCGGGATATCGTTTTGGATGATGAGGTCATTCCACACGCGTTTGTCTTGGTTGGAAAGACCGATTCAGGTTATCAAGTCTACGACGGCAGCTTCCAATACTTTGGGGAAATTACCGAACAGGAATTTGAAAAAACGGTGATTGGATTCAGGGGATTAGATTTCATGCAATCACATGAAGTCTTTAAGAAATCCCGCCCCTATTTGGTGATTACTGTCAATTGTGATGGTGATTTTCCTGATAGCGAAGCACAACAAAAGATCATTTTAAACAATCTGATTAATGATTTCAGAAAAGAAGAAGAGATAAAATACCCTGAAAATGAATTTTCTTGTTATATAGGATTAGCAGCAATCGAAAAACTGATTGAAACTCCGGCGTTGTTAACGAATAGCACAGTGACTGATTTGGAAGAAATATTTGTACGTTGGCGTGATCAAATCTCTTCATTAAAGCGGTTCCTGATGATTGCCAGGTCAGCAAGTGCCATTCAACTTGAAAGTTCATTCTCTCTTATCCAGGAAAAAATGGAAGAGTTAATAGTATCGTGTAAAGATCATGATAATGATGGGAATAAAGTCAATTGCCTGACCCAGATTAAATCTGGATTGGATTCTGTGATTAATATTATTTCCGAATAGTATGATCTTCCTGAAATTTTAACTTTCAGATTTTATTTTTGCTCAATAAATTTCATCATTGAATATTAGGAGTGTTATTGGATGAAAATCAGATTGCTTCTTGCTTTTTTTAGTCTCTTATTTATATCAATGTCTTTTGCTCAAAATGAATCAACTGACCCTGCGGAACTAAAGGAACAACTGCTTGAATATATGGATGTCGGTAAAATTCCGGGGTTATCATTGATGTTTATTGATAAACAAAATAACACCCATTTGATAATGTTAGGAAAACAAAATGAAAACCCAGGAGAAAACGTTAAACCGGAAACTCTATTTGAATTAGGTTCGACAAGTAAGGCATTTACCGGGTTGATAGCAGCAAAACTGCTTGAAGAGGGAAAAATAAAACCAGAGACAAGCGTTTCTTCTGTCTTGCCAGAACTCTCATTCTATTATGAAGATAAACCTGTAGAAGTGAGTTTTATTCAACTGTTACATCATTCATCAGGGGTTCCGTTTTCAAGTGTTGATTTTATTTATGGTGGTTCTGGTCATGATTCATTAGCACAGATGATAAAGAACATTGGGCGGATAAATCTTGAGGATAACCCTGATACACGTTATTCCTATGCAACCATTAATTATGATATTGCAGCCAGAATGATGGAAGTTGTGACACAACAACCTTATGCTGAGTTATTGCAGGATTACGTGTTAACGCCGCTGAAAATGAATGACACGTCCATTGATTCTGCGGTCAGCAATAAAGCCACGGGATATCAGATAAGTTACCTTGCACCCAGACCTTATGATGCCCCTTTTTTCATTTCTAATATTCCCGCCGGATATATTCAGACAAATGCAATAGATATGGAAAAATGGCTCCGTTTTCTTATTGAAGATAATGATTCACCATTAAGTCAATATAAGAAACGTATTCTGGAGCCTGACACTAAATTACCGACCAATGAGGGCGAAAATGTGCATTATGCACTGGGGTGGTCGATAAATAATGATAAGATCTATCATACCGGAATGAATCCGAATTTCTCCAGCTTCGTCGGTTTTAATACTCAGTCTCATGTCGCTGTTGTGGTGATGGCGAATGTTAATAGTAATGTTCCGTTTACTATTGGCGAACAAATTCTGCAACAACTTTCATCAGGTAATGGCACGATAAAATTAACCTCTGCCAATGATATTGAGTTGTTTGATACTTTTGACAGACTATTTTTAATAGCCAGTGCCTTCCTTTCCCTGTTTTTAATATGGGTTTCATTTAGAATCTATCGAAATATTGTGAATAAAGACAAACAGCCTCTTTCTGCGATAAAGAAATTTACTGTAATTATTTTGGTCTTTTTCTGTTTCTCCTTAATGTTTTTATGCTTTTTCTTTCCTTCCATTTTATTGAATATGTCCTGGAATTCATTGATTATCTGGATGCCAATGAGTTTCATATTGATGTTAACGCTGTTAATGTCAACGTTAGTCATGAGTCTGATTAATCTGCTGATTATATTTTTCAAACATATATCGTATGCCAAAAACCAGAGTCTTTATCTCCGGTAAAAATATTAAATTAGACTTTGGTTATTTAACTTATCGATATCAATTAGGTTGTTAATATATGACGAATTCATTTGATATAGCCATAGTTGGCATGGCTTGTAATTTTCCTGATGCAACGACACCACAAATGTTTTGGCAAAATCTGATTTCAGGAAAAGAAAGTATAAGAAAATTTACGCATGAAGAATTAATTAAGAATGGTTACAAAGAGGAAGAGATCAACGATCCTGACTTTGTACCTGCTAAAGCCATACTCAAAGATTACAAGTCTTTTGATAATAACGTCTTTGGTTATCTCAAAGATGAAGTTGATAAAATGGACCCCCAATGCCGGTTATTGCATGAATGCTGTTGGCACGCCTTAGAAGATGCGGCTTATGTCCCCGGTGAAATGCAGGACAGGGTAGGTTTGTTCGCCGGTACATCGTTCAATTTACCGTGGATTTCTAATCAGTTAAAACAGAAGCTGACTCCGGCTGAAATATTTGATGTTGTCAACTGGAGCCTTCCAGAATCTGTTATTACCCGAATAGCTTATAGATTGGGCCTGAATGGACCTGTTATGTCCGTCCATACGGCATGTTCAACTTCTCTGGTTGCTATCCACACCGCTTGTCAGTCGATATTAAGTGGCGATTGCGATCTCGCTTTGGCGGGAGGGGTTTCCATTTCATTGCCTCAGGAATCGGGTTATACATACCAGAAGGGAATGATTCGTTCAGCGGATGGTCATTGCCGGCCATTTGACGCAGATTCAGGTGGCACGGTGGGTGGCAATGGGGTGGGAATTTTGCTGCTAAAGCTACTTGATCGCGCTGTAGAAGACAATGATCACATCCATGCGATTATAAAAGGAACATCAGTCAATAATGACGGGCAACGTAAAGTCGGCTTCACGGCACCAAGTATAGAAGGGCAAATTGAAGTTATTTCCAATGCACAAATGTTGGCGGGGGTTGAACCTGAAGATATCAGTTACATAGAATGCCACGGCACCGCAACTGAAATAGGCGATCCGATTGAAGTCACAGCGTTGGCGCGTGTATTCCAACATTCTCAGCATACTTGTTGGTTAGGCGCGGTAAAAAGCAATATCGGTCATTTAGACGAAGCAGCAGGAATTGCCGGTGTCATTAAAACTGTTATGTCATTGAAGAATAAACAGTTAGCACCTACTCTGCATTACAAAAAGCCGAATGATAAATTATATTTAGACGAGACACCGTTTAAAGTGGTGGATTGTCCGATGGAATGGGCAGTTCCTGAAGGTAAAAAAAGAATGGCCGGGGTCAGTTCGTTTGGTATTGGTGGAACGAATGCACATATTGTGCTGGCTGAAGCAGACAGGCAAGAAAATATCCCGGATGATGAATCTCCCAATCTATTCCTAATCTCAGCCGAAACGCCTGAAGCTTTACAAAATAATCAACAGAATTTGCTCAAGGTACTTAAAGATTCGAAATCGTACCGCTTAAATGATGTTGCCTACGTTTTGCAGGAAGGGAGAAAACACCTCCGCTACCGTAAAGCATTTATGGGTTCAACATACCAGGAACTCTGTTCGGTGCTGGAAAGAGCAACCACCAATCCGGTAAAAGCGAAAGATGCAGAGCCGAATATCGTATTTATGTTCCCGGGTCAGGGAGCACAATATACAAATATGGCATTATCACTTTATGAAAATCATTCATTATTCCGCTCTATAGTGGATTCAGGTTTACTCCTGGCTTCAGAATATCTTGGCGAATCTCTCCGGGATAAGTGGTTTGATAATGGCAATAGTGATTATCTTAGCCAGACACAATATGCGCAGCCTGCCATTTTTATTATCGAATATGCGCTTGCTCATTGCCTGATTGATAATGGAATAAAACCTTCTGTTCTGATTGGTTATAGCTTTGGGGAATTGGTTGCGGCAACAATTGCTGACGTTTTCACCTTGGAAGATGCGTTAAAATTTGTCGTAAAACGCGGACAGCTTATGCAAAGTCTGCCTACTGGCGCAATGCTGAGTATCCCGTTGCCTGCATCAGAAGTCTTGTCGCTTTGCCCTGAACACATTGTTATTGCGATAGATAATAAAGATTCTTGTGTCGTCTCATCCGATGAAAAATCCATTGAAGCATTTTCTCAGATATTAAAGAAAAAACGTATTTTAACGACACCCATAAAATCTAAACATGCAGCCCATTCCCCTGCAATGGCTGAAATAAATAAAGCATTGTTGCAAATACTTTCTGGTTTTACGTTAAGTGCCCCGAAAACAGCCATTATGTCCTCTGTGACCGGTAAAATTTTGTCTGAGACAGAGGTAAAATCAATTCAATATTGGGCTGAACAAGCAGAAAAGACAGTTTGTTTTGTTCAGGGAATCGAAAATATTCTCAACAGCAGTCAGCATTATGTATTACTTGAAGTCGGCGTGGGGAGAGATCTGGTTAATTTAGTTCGCCGATATACCTTACCGGAAGATGCACAAGCCATTATCCAATTGTTACCGGAAGATAATAAAGTCGCAACCCAGCCTTATTTGTTCTGGTCTGGTTTAGGTAAAATATGGCAACAAGGCGTTAAAATTCAATGGGAAAAAGTACGCCCATCATCAGATTGTAAACGTATTTCATTGCCGGGTTATGCGTTTGACCGCAGTATTTACTGGCCTGAAAATGCCAATTTCTTGCACCTGTTTTCCGGTAATAATGAAAGTGTCGAAAAGGGTCAGATTCCTGTTATCAAAAATGAGAATATGTCAGATTGGTTTTATCAATCTGTTTGGCAGCAAGATGTTCTGAAATATTCGAAGCAAAATAAACATGCCAAGACCGCACTGTTATTCCGATTGGGGGAGCGTTCTGAGCAAAGCACTCTCTACGAACAAGGATTAATCAAGCATTATCATAAAATTATTCAGGTTAATATTGGTTCACAATGCGAATTAGAGATTGGAATACCCAGTACCCTTCGTGCTCTTCACGTGGAAGATTATGAAAATTTATTCAAGTTTCTTAATAAGAATGAAGTTCCTATTGAAGAGATTATCATTGATTGCACAGGGGGAAATCTGGCCGTTAATGAACAATTGGCCTCAGCTCTCTATTTAATTAAATCACACCGCGCATTTTGTCATGTCAATAAACTCACGGATATTACCTTACTTGTTCAGAACGCACGTGAAGTTTGCAATGAGCCTGATATTGATCCACGTGCCGCCGCGATGTTAGCTGTCAGCACAGTTATCCGACAAGAATTTCACGAAGTGGATTGCCGCGCGATAGACGTTGGTAATCCTGATGATTGCGCTGCCGAGATATTAATGCGCGAAATAGAGGCAGGTGGAAATAAAACCGTTATCTACAGAAATAATCGAAGATGGACTGAAGCGTTTTTATCCTATAGTCCTTTTATAAAAGATAACCTTTCCTGTCTGAAAAAAGAGGGCGTGTATTTACTCATTGGTGGGGGAGGATTTATCGGCCACACATTCTCTCAATATCTTGCAACAGAATATCATGCCCACTTGGTCATTTCTTCACGATCTAAACAGGAATATGCCGGTGATCAGCAATGGCAATCCGTAGCAGAAGCCGCCGCTGACTTAGAATTTGTTCAGGTTGATGCAAGCGATCGTGTTGCAATGGAAAAACTTATCAATGACATGATGGCTAAATATGGTTGTATTGATGGTATTTTCTATCTGGCGGGTTTAACCGATGACGCTTCGTTTAGGTCGCTCAGTGAAACAGAGATGGAATATATTGACAGCCATCTGGTGCCTAAGCAAAAAGGGATAATGGTATTAGAACAGGTTTTAGAACCCATTGATTATGATTTTTGTTTAGTTATTTCTTCTCTGGCCCCGATTCTCGGTGGTGTAGGATTTTATGCCTATGCGGCAGCCAGTGCCTATTTAGATGCGTTTGTATTGCAGCATAACCGGAAGAATCCGAAAACCTGGGCATTAATTAACTGGGATGGCTGGGAATTAGCGGAAAAAGATAAAATTAACGAAAAAGTGGGAAGCAGCTTATCACACTTGCTTGTGACGAAAAATGAAGGCACTTCTTTATTAGAAGAGGTACTCAAATATCAGGAAAGACAGGCTGTTGTTATTTCGACGGCGGATATCAACGCACGTATTGCCCAATGGTCAGCGCCTTCTGTCCATGATAATGAAGCAGAAACTCAGCATGAGAATTATTCAGTCAGACCTGATTTAGACACTGAGTATGTTTTACCAAACAGTGAAATTGAAGCGGAATTAGTCTCAATCTGGCAAGATTTCTTAAGAATTAAACCTATTGGTTTAAAAGATGATTTCTTTGAGTTGGGCGGTAATTCACTTAAAGCAATAACACTATTATCCCGTATCCATAAAAACTGTAAAATAGATGTGTCATTAACACATTTCTTTAAAAACCCGACAATAGAAGATATTGTCATGTTATGTGGTTCTCAGTCAGAATCAGAGTATCAGATGATATTGCCGGCAGAGATTCAAGACAATTATCCATTATCTTCCGGCCAGCGGAGACTTTATCTGCAACAGATATTTGACAAAAATTCTGTTGCTTATAATGAAACCGCCGCGTTTAATATTATCGGAAAATTAGATAAAGATAAATTTAACAAAACACTTCATTTATTATTTAAACGACATGATTCACTGAGAACATCATTTGTTTTATCTGATGGAGAGCCGAGACAAAAATGTAACAATGATATTGAGTTAAATATCGATTACTTAAAACTTGATTCATCCAATATGAATGATGATGAAATAAACGTGAAAGTTAATAGCTTGATTAAACCGTTTAATTTAAATGAGCCGCCACTGATTAGAGTTACCTTGCTTGAAGTAAGAGAAGAACACTATATATTTTTCCTGGATTTACATCACATTATTTCAGATGGGCTATCTCAGGATATCTTTGTCAGGGATTTTTTAAGTATTTATCAGGATGAAGAACTTAAGCCTTTAGAAATACAATATAAAGACTATACAGTCTGGCAACAAAAAATGTTAAATGATAGCCGTATATTGAAGCAGAAAGCGTTTTGGTTATCAAATTTAAAAGATTTGCCTGAATTTAAATTACCGACAGATTATGTTCGAACAAATGAAGTAGGTAACACAGGTGGCTGGATAAGCTTTGCCATTGACAAACCATTGAGTGATCAACTTGATGCCTTGGCAGAACAAGAGAATATTACAAAATTCATGCTGTTCATTTCATCTTACGCGCTTTTGTTGAAAGATATCTCCGGGCAAGATGAATTTGCAGTCGGTACGCCAATATTGGGACGGCCACAAAGTGAACTGCAAGATATTATTGGTATGTTTGTTAATTTGCTGCCGATCACCTTTAAATGTGAAAATGAATTATCATTTAATCATTTTGTTAAAAATGTTGCTGAAACAACAATAACATCATTTGAAAATGCTAATTTTCAGTTTGAGGATATGGTAAAAGAGCTGAATATCAAGCCAAGATTGAATAGAACACCGATCTTCGATACGGTATTTTCCTATATGAATATTGGTATGGCTGATTTTATATTGCCTGAGGTTAAATTCTCCCGTTATGAGATTAATCAGAAAAATACCCGTTTTGATATCACATTCTTTGTTAAAGAAAACCCTGAAGGTTATGAATTCAATATTGAGTACAAAAAGAATTTATTTAAAGATGAAACGATAAATTATTTTAAACAGAGATATTTAACCTTGTTAAATAGTATTGTTGCTCGTCCTGATACAGCAATTAAAAAAATATTGAGTATGGATAATGAAGGAAGTCATAGTGAAACAGCAGAGGATGATTTGTTTAACTTTAATTTCTAAAACTTGAAAGACGACGAGTATATGCAATGATGAAAGAGTGGTCGAGATATATTTTAGGTCAATGCACAATTTATGGATTTCAGGGTGGATATTTTTATTTGCAGAAATACAAAAATGACGTCATCAAGAAAATTGAATCTGAAATAAATGAAATTATATAGGAAATAAAATGAAATATGTCATTATTTGGACACTGGTTTTTCATGATAAATGGAATGCTTTGACGAGAAATGAACGGAAGAGATTGCAAAACACAGCGTTGCCTGAAATATTGGAAAAGTACCATTCAACCATTAGTTTGAGAACCATTGATACAGAAGGGTTTACAGCAGAGTTTCAAGATTTTGTTATTATAGAAACGGAAAATTTAAGTGACTATTACTGTATGTTACAGGATATGAGAAACACCCTTGTTTTTTCTGAAAAATATTTATCTATATCTAAAGTTTTCATGGGTATTGAAAATGCCGATGAAATTTATGACGATAATTAATTTTATACCCAATGGATTTCAAGTTGCATCGCGACGGCAAGAGAGCAAATCCCCGGGAGCATAGATAGCTATGTGACCAGGGTGAGCGAGCGCAGCCAACAAAGAGGCAGTTTGAAAGACGAAGTGTATAGTCAGCCTCATTGATAGAGTGAAAGAAATTAAATGATAGGGTGTTTATATTATGAATGTAAAAGATGAATTAAATACAAACATTGATAAAGTCTATTTTTGGAAGAAAGTCATTAATGAATATGAGCCATCAGAGTTTGAAAAGTCGTTGATACCCAATCATGATGGCATAAATATACAAAATATATCATTTTCACGTGAAGCATCAAAAAATCTCTTGTTTATGGCGAATAGTTCAGATAAACGATTAAGTCTTCTGCTTTTATCGTTGTTCGGATTTGCCGAATCAGTGATGCAGAGAAGTAAGAACTCTTTAATCTTAACCACAAATTACCTGGATGATGACGAGTTTCCAAAGATACTGTGTGTGCCTGCAAAGTATGAACCTGAGCAAACTCTGGTTGGGTTGATAAAAACGGTATCTAAAAGTATACATGATTTATTGCAGTATAAATTGGCTTCTTTTCAGGATGTTTGTGATCAGCCTAAGTTTCTTACATCTTGTGTTTTATTGAAGAACTGTCAGGCAGTGAATAAAGAAATTTATGATTTATCTGTTTCTCAGTTATTTTTTGATCATGATAACGAAATAATCAGTTGTGAAATTCATTCGCCTTATTCTGTTAATTATTATAATGAACTGATTAAAATGGTGGAGTTATTGGTACAGCAGGTTCGTTCTGAGGAAACGCTCAGTACCCTTAAATTATCTGCCGGTTCGGGTCAATATACCGATCCATTGTCACCTGAGATTGAACATCATTTTACTATTCACTCTTTATTTGCGGAAAAAGCGAAAATACATCCTTTGCATATCGCAGTAACGGATGAAAATTCGTCGCTCAATTACATTGAGCTGGATAAATTAAGTTCATTTTTTGCCGCTCAGTTGTTAAGTCAGGGTATTAAACAATATGATGCGGTCGGCATTCATATGAACCGTTCATGTGCAGCAATTGTCGCTATGTTGGCGGTTCTGAAAACAGGTGCTAAATATTGCCCGTTTGATATCAATTGGCCGATAGAACGAAAGAAATATGTTAAAGATACCGCTGATATTCAGTATTTAATTATTTCCGACGAAACGGTTTGCGAGCTTGAAAATTGCCAGAATATTGTTTATGCACCACTTGAGCTTAATACTGATATTGATGTTGGCGAGGCATTTCATATAACTTCAGAAGATTCGGCTTATATTATTTTCACTTCAGGTTCAACAGGAGCACCGAAAGGGGTGGAAGTTTCCCACTCTGCTGTAATCAACCTGGTGTTAGGGCTGCATGATCGGGTTTATCAGCGTTATCAAGAGCAAGCTCCTCTTAATGTCGCCATGATGTCGGCATTGAGCTTCGATGCTTCAGTACAACAGTTATATCCTGCATTGTTACTCGGTCATACCCTCCATATAGTACCGGAATCTGTCAGGAGAGATGGAAAAAGTGTCGTTGAGTTTTGGCATAAAAGAGCCATTAATATTGCAGATTGTACTCCGACACATTTGCGTATGATACGCACGCAATTTGCTGAAAATTCTATTTATTTTCCTGTTAATCATCTGATGATTGGTGGTGAACGGTTGGAAAAACACAACTGGCATAACTTTGCCAAATGCTGGGCGTCGGCTCCTAATGCCTCTAATGCGTACGGTCCTACAGAATGTTGTGTCCAGTCTTCTTCTTTCGAATTTGACGAGAATAGTGATATTCAAACACCCACGATCCCGATCGGTTTTCCTATGCCGGGGGAAGAGATTATATTGATTGACGACTGTTTAAGACCGTTGCCTCAAGGTGCCGTCGGTGAGATTGCCATTGCGGGAAAGGGTCTTGCAAAAGGTTATATCAATAAACCCGCGTTAACGGCCGAAAAATTTATTACTATTGATGGTAAAAGATATTATAGAACAGGTGATCTCGCCCAATACTCTGGCGAAAATGGTTTAATCTATCTTGGCCGATCTGATAGTCAGGTTAAAATTAATGGTTATCGCATTGAATTGGGAGAGATAGAAGTCATTACGCAAAAATCCGTTTATGAACAAATGAATGAATCTGAACTGAGTTCAGCGGCAGTGTGTGATGTTTTTGTTATGGTTAACTCTCAAGATTCGGATAATAAAATCCTGATCGCTTATCTCTATACTAATATTGCATTTGATCAGGAAATTTTGAAAAGTACATTAGCTAAACATTTGCCAAATTACATGATCCCCCACTATTTCATTAAAGTGGATGAATTTCCACAAAACAATAGCGGTAAAATTGATGTGTCAAGATTACCCGATCCCAGAAGTATGATAAGAAATAGTGAATTGAAACCTTGCAGCAGTGAGATTGAAGTTCATATATTATCTTTATGGGCTGATGTTTTAAAAATAAATAAAGAAAATATCAGTGTATATGATAATTTCTTTGATTTAGGTGGTTCTTCATACACGTTATTACAACTGAGTATTAAACTAAATGAGTTCTTTAATAAAGAAATTGAGGTTGTTGAATTATTTCAATATACAACGATAGAGCAACAAGCCAATTTCATCTCATCTCATGAGAAGATAGAAGAAAATAATTTATTTGAGAATCATCAACTGGAGCAATTTGATAAGGTGATAGGGATGTTCAATTAGTCATTGTTAATAATAAAAAAATAAAAATCAGGTTTAATTAATATATTGATGGGTTTCATTAACTTTCAGTAATGTATTTATTGTTATCGGTGATGACATATTATGAATAAAAAAGAAAATCAGGCTGATTATAAAATTTCTCAGAAACTAACAGGTCTGGAAATCGCTATTGTAGGTGTTTCTTGTCAATTTCCAAACAGTCCAACGATAGAAAGTTTTTGGAAAAACTGTCTTGAAGGTAATGACTGCATTACCCGTTTTTCTAATGAAACATTAGCTGAAAATGGGGTTCCTGAGAATGAATATAAAAGTCAGAATTATGTTAATGCAAAAGGTGTGATTGAAAATCCTTTAAGATTTGATGCTGAATTTTTCCAATACAATAAACGAGAAGCAGAATTACTTGAACCACAAATCAGACACTTGCATCAATGTAGTTTTGACGCATTGGGTTCAGCAGGCATAGCCCCTTCGGTTTATAAAGGAAAAATAGGCTGTTATCTGGCAGCCAGTGCGCAATTGCAGTGGCAGATGGCGGCTTATGAAGAAAGTAAACAAGATGCAGTCGGTTTGTTTTCGGCATTTAGTCTTATCGAGAAGGATTTTGTGGCGACGCGTTTAGCTTATAAGCTCGGTTTGACGGGACCGGCGGTCGCATTACAAACCGCGTGTTCTTCTTCATTAACTGCTGTGCATATGGCTGCCCGCGCATTATTGCTGGGTGAATGTCAAATGGCTTTAGTGGCCGCCGCCGCTTTGACGCTCCCTAATCAGCAGGGGTATCTCTATCTGGATGGCATGATTGAATCACCGGATGGTATGTGTCGTCCTTTCGATGAACATGCCAATGGCACTGTCGGCGGAGAAGGCATTGGCGCAATTGTTCTGCAACCTTTGAGACAGGCTCTGGAAGAAAAACGACCTATTATTGCTCTGATTAAGGGAAGTGCCATCAATAATGATGGTGCGAGAAAAGTGGGTTATACCGCGCCGAGTATTGAAGGGCAAACCGATGTTATTCGTAGTGCAATCACTGTATCCAAGGTTGATCCTAAATCAATTTCATATATTGAAGCGCATGGAACCGCCACTAAACTCGGTGATCCCATTGAAATGGCGGCGTTAAAAAATGTATTTGATGATTGTCCGGCGGGCAGTATCGCAATCGGTTCGGCTAAATCCATTCTCGGGCATCTTGATAGCGCAGCAGGTATGGCCGGTTTAATTAAGACCGCGTTAATGTTGAAAAATAAAATGCTGTGCGCCAATAAGTATTTCAACGCACCAAATCCTAAGCTTAAACTAGAATCGTCACCGTTTTACATTAATACGCATAGTCAGGAATGGCACAGTCAATCGATCAGACGAGCCGGAGTCAGCTCTTTTGGTATTGGCGGGACAAATGCGCATGTGATTCTTGAAGAAATGTCATATCAGACAGAGCAAGCTGAAACGCCGGAACAGCTCACTCTTTTACCTCTTTCAGCAAAAAATGAAGCAAGTCTATCAATGATGGAAAATGAATTGCTGAAATTTTTGTCAGAGAAACAATATAAGTTATCTGATATTGCTTATACCTTGCAGCAAGGACGGGAACACTTTGATTATCGTTCTGTACTGGTTTGCTCAGGGGATCAGGAAAACCATACCTTATCTGATTTTGTGCGTGCCAAAGTAAAATATTCAGATAAGAAGATGGTCTTTTTATACCCGGGACAAGGAACGCAATATCCGGGTATGACTTATGCTTTATATCAGCAGGAAAGTGTATTCAGGGAGAGTTGCCAGACGTGTTTATCTTTATTGCCGGAAGACTCTCAACAAAAATTGTATGATTTTTTTGTGAATACGTCTGAACAAAAGAATGTCTCTAACGAAATAACTCAATTAGCTATTTTTATTGTTGAATATGCGATGACATTTTTATTCCAGAGCAAAGGGTTTAAACCCTTTGCTCTGTTTGGGCACAGTTTAGGTGAATATGTTGCAGCAACAATATCGGGGGTATTTTCACTGAGTGATGCTTTGTATTTGGTGAGTCAGCGAGCAAAACTCATCGAAACAATGTCACCGGGTGTTATGTTGAGTGTATCATTGAGTGCAGAGCAGATAGGTCATTACCTTAATGAAGAACTTGAAATAGCGGCAATTAATGGTAGAGAATCTGTCGTTATCTCTGGTCATGCAATGAATATTGATAAGCTGGAATCCTCTCTTCAAAATGATAATATTTATTGCAGAAGATTAAAAACGGCTCATGCCTTCCATTCCAGAGCAATAGATGAAATTCAGTCAGAATATGCTAATTCGTTAAACTCAGTAAACTTTGACCAGCCCAATATTCCCATTATCTCTAATTTAACGGGTGTGTGGCATTCTGTAGAAAGTATCAGGGCTTCTGAATATTGGTTGTCACATCAGCGAAATACAGTTAATTTTTTGAGAGGAATGGAAACATTATCTGAATTTAATGACCTCGTATTTATTGAAATGGGCCCGGGTAACACGTTATCCAGTTTTGTACATAAGTATTACCAAAACGAGAGTGAAAATAAGCCATTAATCATTAACATGATTAAACATCCTAATTTGAACGATGATGATCATGAGTATTTCTATCGTCAACTTGGAAAGATATGGTGTAGTACAGAAGGAGTCGAGTGGGAAAATATCAATCAGCCGACAGGAAGGTTGATTCATATGCCAGTGTATCAGTTTGCCAAAACGGAATACACTAAACTAAGAGATAAATTAGTTTCTGGTTTAAATATTAACAGTGCTAGTCAACAGGAGAATAAAAATAAACTTTATTCTCCTGGTTGGCAACGAGAAATTTATTATCAGCCAGGGGAAGAAACAAAATACCAACACGTTTTTATCCTCTGTACCCAAACAAATAATTCTTATTACCTTGATTTAAGCAAAGAGTTGTGGCCTGACAGTAAAGTCATTTTCATTGATAATTCAGCAGAGTTTAAGTTATTAACATCATTATCTGACAGCACTTTTATTCTTATTCCTGAAAATGATCCGCTCGAAAATGAACCCATTGAATATTATCTACAATGGGTGGAAGCACTTCGCGTCATTTTAAATCAACTGGAGTTACAAGTTGCACGATTTGTCCTCTTTACCCCTGAAATTGAAAATGTATTGGGATATGAACGGCCTAATCCTGCCATTTCAATGTTAAAGGGATTGGTGCAATCCATTTCTCATGAATATCAACAGCACCAGACTATGCAGATAGATTTCTCCGGAAATGCTGTAGCAGGCAATCGATTGAACTCACTGATACGCGGGCTTGTCGGGTCTGATAAACGTGGTTTTGAGAAATATCGTCATGCCGCAATAAGATATGGTCAGTTATGGTCACCTGAATTTAAAGTATTATCGGTTAATTCCCTGCATCAGGTTAAGCAAGATCATGAATTGCAAATAGGTGATTTAGTCTTTATCAGCGGTGGTCTTGGTGGTATCGGACTGACACTGGCGGAATCATTAGCAATTCAGTATCGCGCACGTCTTGTGTTGTCATCCCGTTCAGAATTCCCGGCGAGATCTGAATGGGATTTGATAAAGCAAGATCCGACACAAATGGAAACAATGAGAAAGATTGAGGCTATTGAAAAAATAGAACAATTTGGTGGTGAAGTTCATCTCCATTCTGTTGATGTTTCCTGCAAAAAAGATCTTCATGCTTTGCTTCAATCTCTTGAAAGCGAATTAGGGCCATTTAGTATGGTTATTCATGCTGCCGGATCTGATGCCGGTGCACTCATTGCGCAACCTAATCTGATACTGCATCGAGATATCATGGCGGCTAAAGTCTGTGGTGTGAATAATTTGCTGTTATATTTCAGTGATAAAAATCTTCGTACTATGCTGCTTTGTTCTTCTTTATTAGCTTATTATGGCGCCTATGGGCATTCTGCTTATGTTGCAGCTAATGCTTACTTAGAGGCTATTGCGGATAACTATAATTATCCTTTCAGAATTTGCTCCATCTCTTGGGATCGCTGGTTAGAAGTGGGGATGGCGGCTAAAAACAGACTGGATACCAACAAAATAGTCGGTTTGACTAACCGGGAAGGGCAAGATGTCTTTCTGCAAATACTTTCCCATTACCCTAATCGATTTTCAGTATCCGTATTGCCAATAAAAGAGAGAATGGAAGAGAACGATCTTCTCCGGCTGGAGAATAAAGATCATATATCCAATACTGAAATTTCTTATACCGAAGATTTAATAAAGAAAGTCATTATAGAAGTCTGGGAACATCAACTGGGATTAATGAGCCTTGATGAGAATATAAGTTTTTTTGATTTGGGAGCGACTTCACTTGATATCGTTCAGGCCAATGAAAGATTAAAGGAAAAATTAAATGCAGATATTCCCATTGCCATGATGTTTACCTATAGCTCTGTTGTGAAGCTCTGGTCAGCATTACAGAATATGATGAATAAATCTTCAGGTAACATACATCAAAGTAAGGAAGGCTCAAATCAAAATAATAGAAGAAGTTTGGCTAAGAATCGTATAAATAGACGGTTGAAAAATAGCTGAAATCTGAATGGTCAGGAAATTATTTTTATTTTAATTAAATATTATCCATATTTTATGATTGTATGTATACCCGGTGAGTTTCATAATGCAGACAACAAAGCTGCAAATTGAAAGACGACGGGTATAGAAATAGTATTTCTAAGTCTATTTAAATCTTTCTGGTTATTAGCAGGATAAAGTCTTGCATTCTGTTTTGAGGATTATTAAATGAAAAAGTTGTCTGTTCTATTGGTTGGAGGATATGGGGTT
Source organism: Xenorhabdus koppenhoeferi (assembly GCF_900116635.1). Taxonomy (GTDB): domain Bacteria; phylum Pseudomonadota; class Gammaproteobacteria; order Enterobacterales; family Enterobacteriaceae; genus Xenorhabdus; species Xenorhabdus koppenhoeferi. Next base: position 144,025 of record NZ_FPBJ01000002.1, read on the forward strand.
GTTGGACATCAGGTTGCATTGATTTTGAATCAGCATGCTCCCCATCTGAAGTTGATCATTGCCGGAAGGGATATTAATAAAGCCAGGGATCTAGCTAAAAGTTTACAAAATGCGCAGGGTATCGCTTTTGATATTGAGAATATTTGTCTGCCAGACGATATGGATGTTGATATAATATTATCTATCGTTAATGATCCACAAGATAATTTGTTTTATTTTGCAAATAAAAATAGCATTGCTTATGTAGATATTACGCGCTGGACGGAAAAGTTGCAGATTACACTAAGTAAAGCGGTGATGATGCAAAATACAAGCTCAATGATTTTTGCCTCTTCTTGGATGGCAAGTGTTGTTTCAGCACTCGCCAATAATATGAGCAAGTCACTTAAGAGCGTGACGAGTATTGATATCAGTATATTGGCTTTTTCTCAGGATAAATCCGGCCCGGATTCATTTGACTATTTGGATAGACTTGCGATTCCATTTATTGTAAAGCAAAGTGACAGATATCAGAAAGTGTTGCCTTTTTCGGATGAACGTATTATGTCATTTGGTGATAATGGTAAATATAAAGTTTTTCGTATGGATATGCCTGAACAATTTACTTTGCCTTTAATGACAAATGCGAAAACTGTTGCAACCAGAATTGGTTATAATAATCATAAGGTGAATGATATTTTAGCTTTCATTATAAAGAGTGGTATATGGAAACTGATATCTGGTGATCTTTTCAAAAAATTACGTAAGAAAATTTTTTATCATCCTGGCTCTGGCGACCAACATCAAATTCGTATTGATGTTCATGGAGTTGATGAAAAAGGGCATCAAAAACATCACATTCTTCATATTAAGGATCCGAAAGGACAATCTCACTTAACAGCGACAGGCGTAGCGGCTTTAATTATGCAATTGGCTGAGCATATTCAAAATAATCAACCAAATATTTTTATGGTAGGAGAGGCGTTTTTCAGTGTTCAAAAACTTAAAGATCTATTACAGTCTGAAGGAATTTATCTTGATGAAGAAAATGAAATCTTAAAGTAGTTTTCTTTAGTTAGTTGTTTTACAGGGCAAGAGCGTGAAAATTTTGTTAACAAAATTTTCACGCTCTTGCCTTACCTTAATTGGAACTTGGTTTTTTATTTATGATGAAAATATCAGGAGAATAGATAATCATGTCACTGTCTGAAATAAGTTTAAGTAATAATTTCAATATATCACGTAAAGTGATTGCTAGCTTACGGGAGTTAAGGAAATTAGATAATTATCATTGGGCTATTGCACTTTCAAAAGACTATCTTGTTATAATAACGGCTATATATTTAAGTGTTGGTATAAGTTTTTGGTTTTATCCATTTTCTTTACTTATGATAGGTTCAACACAACGAGCATTTACTAATATATTACATTATTCGTCTCATCATGTTTTAGCCAAAAATAAATTTATAAATTATATTGGAGGTACTTTTTTATCTGGGCATTTAGTCTTCCACCTGCTTAATACTTATAAAGATCCTCATGTCAGGTATCATCATGCACATTTAGGTAATCCAGAAAAAGATCCTGATCTCAAGTTTCATATAGATAGTGGTTTATATGATTTTAATCAGAATGATAAAGAATTCTTCATACAAAATATATTGTTAACCATTTCAGGATATAGGACATTAAAGTTTATACACTATGTAATAAAGGATGCAATCAAATCAAAGAAAGATGAAATTAAAATTAAAATTAAAATAGAAAAGAAAAATCCTAAAAATAACAATGAATCAATAGCATTTGTTATTTATTGGGTTTTTATTCTTTCAGTTATTATTTATTTTGGTTTCTTTATGTATTTTATTTTGCTTTGGATAGTACCATTATTCACTGTCACAGTGGCTATTGGGTGGATTATTGGTATAGCTGAACATTATCCTCTTCCTGCATCTGAAAAGGAAGCATTGTTGCTCACAAGAAACACAAAGGGGGTTTGGTGGGAACGCTTTTTGTTTGGAAGACATTATGACAATTATCATTTAGTGCATCACCTGTATCCGGGTATCCCTCATTGGAACATACAAAAAGCTCATATATACTTGCTCAATGATCCAAATTATCAAAAATGGGATGATTTATGGGGCGGGATATTTATTCGTCAACATCCCCATCAAGAAACGATGCTAAGTTATGCTTCAAAATATAGAAAATTTAGAAAATATAATCAAAAGGGCAGTTTTGCCAAATATCTTCTTTCTATTTGAACAAGCAATACATAAAACTATTTTTTCATGAGGGCTTTTAAGGCCCTTTATGTTTATACCCAATGGATTTCAAGATGCAGCACGACGGCAAGGGAATGAACCCCCAGGAGCATAGCTAACTATGTGACTGGGGTGAGTGAGCGCAGCCAACAAAGCTGCAACTTGAAAGACGACGGGTATATTATTCTGTAACTGATTGCCTTTCACGCTTGGCTAATTAACAATCAGTTGTTTCATGGATAAGATGTTAATAAGGTATTTTACTTATTTTAAAATTAAAACCCTCTCCCTCTCTGTAGTATTTTATATTCATATTCTTGGCCATTAAGCTGCATGCGTAATTCTGTTATAAATGCATCTTGATGTTTAAATTCATTGCAGACAAATAAATCAAGTGCTGCATAATGATATTCTGGCCATGTGTGAATGGTAAAATGTGACTCAGCCAATATCAGTGCTCCACTGACACCCCAGGGTTTGAATTGATGAAAATTATGAGTAATAACGTTTAACTCAAATTTTTTGGCAACATCAAGCATGATTTTTTCAATGTCTGATACCGATTTTAATATTTCTGCATCACATTCCTTCATATCTACAATAATGTGAATACCAAGTTGACTTACTTTAGTCGACGAATTTACTTTCTCTTGACCTCGATATTGAAATTTATTGCCGTGACACTGATTACACGTTGTCTCAATAAGCTGTTCTATCGTTAATATGTTTTTTCCGTGCCCAATGGTTATCATGTTATTACATGATTTACATTGATAAAATTTTATACGAGGATTTAATTCTCCTGTGTAGATTTTATCTGAGTAGTCACTTTTGCCTGAAATGATTGGATATGTGTGTGGTGTAACAGAAAGAACATATAAGTCACTGACATTGCCTATAATACTTCCGCCATGATATTTATTGAATTGTGGATAAATATGCTTGATAAGGAGATTCTGGTTGTTCAGTAACCGCTGTACCTCTTGATTTTCCATTGGTTTTTTTTGACCAAATGAAAGTAAAATTTCACTGTTATCATTTTTAGCTAAGCTAATTGCACGTGATAAAAATAATTTCAATCCACTCAACGTATAAGGTGGATCTGTCCAGATAATGTCAAAATTTTTGGTGTAAACATTAGCACGTTTTAGATCTAAGTACTCAGTATTGATAACAAAATCATTTTGTTTCGCTACATCTTGGATAAATGTTAATAGATCCTGATCTATATCTTTGACAAAAATATTCCTTGAAGAGGAATACCCAAGTTTTTTAAAGGCCATCATTAAAGCTAAAGATGTTAGATCATCATCGCCTAAAAATAGAATGTTTTGTTTAAACACCCGTGGATTATTAAGTAATAACATTACCCTGCTTATTGATGTCTCTAATGTTGCATGAGCTTGATCTAATAAAATATTGACTTGCGGTCTGTTGTTATATATAGGTTCCAGTAAAACGGATAGTTCATTTGTAAACTCTTCTCGTTTTTCATTGGAAGAGAGTAAGTTATATTTATTGATATCAATTGATTTATATTCCAGTTCATTTTGAACATGTTTTATACCTGTTGGGTTTAATTTAAAAACCCCTTTATTTTCAGCAAAATTATACTTTATTAATTCTTTTTTAAATGCTGAGATGATAGGAATAGGTAAATTGCTTTTTAATGACAGGTCTTTGTTTGATGTACGGCCATATAAATATAGGCGTATTAGTAATGTCTCTAATACTTCAACCGGGTGTGACAACTTCATGTTGTTTTTTATAATGTCTAGTGTATTCATCGTAATCTCTTTTTACATATTCTTATAATCTGATAGCGTAATTAATATCCAGTCAGATATCTAAATTATACTTGGATCTGTTACTGTCGCGCTTTCTGAATCCAGCCATTTACCTCTCCCCATAAATGCTATAAATCTGACGAGTAATTTATAAAACTCAACATTATATAGTGGCTTATAAATTTCAACTAGTTTCTATTTCTAAAGAAATAATAAACTAGGTTAATATAACGTGTTATCTCAGTTATTTGTAACTTATTGGAATGATAACATTAGTTATATTAACTTGTATTTATTTTATTGGTGCTTATGTAGTAAGTGATTTTTGGTTTTCTAAATAGTTTGGTAAAACCAATTTCTTATTTTAATGCGGGATAATGAATTGAGTTTTATAAAAAATAAAATTGAGGAATGATTGTTGTTTTACATAAATTTATTCGAAATAACGTACTTGATTGTAACGATTGTATTTGCTGCTGATAAAGCCACAACTACAGTATCAGTTCACTGATAATCACGGCCAGGCGGTCAAACATTTCCCCGAATAATCGCTCAGTAAACGGTACCAGCACCGGGATCAGCAGGGAAAGTGTGAAAATTCCTACTGTCAGAGTCAATGGAAAACCGACCACAAAAACGGAAAGTTGCGGTGTCATACGGTTTAGCATGCCTAAGGAAAAATTCAAGATTAGCAGCAGAGTAATCATTGGCATGGCCAGCATCATACCGTTAATGAAAATCAGGCTGGCACTTTGGGTTAACAACAGGAAACCTTTCGGATTCAACTGCGTCACTTGAACCGGAATGGTATAAAACGTATCTACCAAAATAGATAACAGCCACAGATGCCCGTCAAATGCCAAAAATAGCAACATCATCAGCATATTCAGAATACGGGATAAAATAGGCATATTCGGCCCACCAGTGGGATCAAAGAAGGTGGCGAATGAAAGCCCCATCTGCAAACCAAGAACTTCACCAGCATGGCGCACAACAGCAAAAGCGATTTGCATAGTCAGGCCCAAAGCCACGCCGATCAATATTTGTTGTATCAATACCCAAATTCCAGCAACGGAAAAAATAGGAATTTGGGAAGAAGGAATACTGGGAACCAATAAAGCAGTGATCACTAATGCCAGACCGATTCTGACTTTTATCGGCATCTGTTTTTCACTGAAAATGGGAGCTATGCTAAACAACGCCAATAAACGAATCAAGGGCCAGAAAAAGTCACTGACAAGGCGGGAAAGTGTTTCGCTATCAAATGGGATCATGATTAACCGATAATAGTGGGAATGCTGCTAAACAGTGTGCGCATGTAATCCAGCAGCAAGTTCAGCATCCACGGCCCGGCGACAACAATAGTAACGACAACGGCCAGAATCTTTGGGATAAACGATAAGGTCATCTCGTTTACCTGAGTTGCCGCCTGCAATAAGCTGATGATCAAGCCACAGATCAGGGCAGATAAAAGCAGTGGTGCGGCCAGCGCCAGTGCTACTTTCATCGCCTCAACACCGAGGGCCATTACCGATTCTGGAGTCATAATTTTCTCAAACCGCTTTTGTGATCTTTTTCCAATAAGATTTCATGCCAGATACAAAAACTGCCTATCAGATATAAAAACTTTGTGCCAGTGAGCCAAGTAATAATTGCCAGCCATCTACCAGGACAAACAACATAAGTTTAAATGGCAGCGATATAGTGGCCGGTGGCACCATCATCATCCCCAACGCCATCAAAACACTGGCAACCACCAGATCGATAATTAAAAATGGGATGAAGAGGGTAAAACCAATCTGGAAAGCGGTTTTCAATTCGCTGGTAATAAACGCAGGTACAAGTACACGCATTGGCACAGAATCCGCAGTTTCAAACGTTGCTTGATCTGCAAGGCGGGCAAACAGAGCCAAATCATTTTCCCGGGTCTGGCGTAACATAAACTGGCGCAATGGCTTGGAACCCTTGTCCAATGCGGCTTCCAGCGTAATTTTATCTTCATTGTAGGGCAAATAAGCATCCTGATAAACTTTATCGAATACCGGTGCCATGATGAAAAATGTCATGAACAGTGCCAGACCCAGCATAACTTGGTTAGGCGGGGCAGACGGAGTCCCCAGCGCATTACGCAATAAACCGAGTACGATAATGATGCGGGTAAAGCTGGTCATCATCAGCAGGGCGGCTGGAATAAACCCCAGAGCCGTGATAAAAATCAGCGTTTGAACGGGCAGTGACCAACTTTGGCCGCCATTAGGCAAGGGCTGGCTGATGATGCCAGGCAATTCGGCCGCGGCGTTCATGGAGAACAGCGGCAGAAAGAACACCATAAGCAGGGTGATCACACGTACTAAGTTCAATCGTTTTGAACCTGAACGCATTTGATAAAGTCGTGAAACCCGTTTTTTTCCTGTTATTTGGCTGCCTGTCATAAAGGAAACTCTATTTTTCATCATCGTCCTTGTCGTTCCTGCTTTTTCTCTGGAGCGTATTTTTTAGCATCTGACCAAACGGCAGCGACTTGAGTACGTTGTCCTTTTCCACGTCATCAGGTGGTGCAGGCATTTGATGCAGCATATTTATCTGTTGAGAAGTCACGCCCAGTACCAGCCAATTGCCTTCGATTTCCACCACAACGACTCGCTCTTTTGGACCGAGTGAGCAGCTTGCCTTAACATTTAACAATCGGTGATTTTTGTTTTTGGCGGGAGCAAGACCCAAACGGCGAACTAGCCATGTTATGAAGAATATCAGCAATAAAACACCCCCCAATGCACTGCTGACTTGCATTAAAGTTTGGCCTGCCGGAAGGGGTTCGCTACTGCCTGTCGTGCTGACGGGTACGGCATCGGATGCCGTACCACGCTGAAAAGACGCATGAAGGGAAGGCTGGTTTTCCATCATGGTTAGCGACTCAAGCGACGCATGCGTTCAGAAGGCGTGATGATATCTGTGATACGGATACCGTATTTATCGGATACAACAACCACTTCTCCTTGTGCGATCAAATAGCCATTGATCAGAATATCCAACGGTTCACCCGCAAGGCCATCAAGGGAAACAACAGAACCTTGTGACAGTTTCAGTAGCTGTTTGATGGTCATCTTAGTGCGCCCCAGCTCGACGGAAAGCTTAACGGGAATATCCATGATCAGATCAATATCGGAGAGCTGGGAGAGCACATTCTGTGGTTCCAGATTTTCAAATATTGACGCGCCGCCGTCAGAGGTTTGCTGTGCGGTCTGTTGTTCCAGCGCTTCTGCCCACATATCGTCAGTCAAGCTGGTATCTGTGGGTTGTTTAGCATCACTCATTGGGCTTTTCCTCATCCAGAGCAGTTAAAACAGGGTTAATCAGGTGTTCAACACGCAGGGCATACTGCCCGTTTAGTGTTCCATATTGACTGGTGAGCACGGGCACACCATCAACGTGAACGATCAGGCGTTCGGGTTTTTCAATCGGCAAAACATCGCCGGCTTTTAGTTCGAGGATCTTTGACAGCCGCAGGGGAATATCAACAAAATTCGCCACCAGTTCTAATTCTGAGTGCTGAACTTGCTTCACCAGGCTTTTACGCCACTGGCCATCTTCCTGACGCAAATTTTCCACGGGTGGGTTGGTCAGGCGTTCGCGCAAAGGCTCGATCATGGCGAATGGAATGCAGATATTGAATTCGCCCGTCAATGCACCAATCTCCACATGAAACGGTGTCGTCACCACGATATCGTTCGGTGAAGTGGTGATATTGGTGAATTTTACCTGTGTTTCGGAACGCACATATTCCATTTCAATTTTAAATATAGAATCCCAGGCATCCCGATAGGCATCCAACGCCAGTTTCAGCATTCGGTTGATGATCCGCTGTTCGGTATGGGTGAATTCACGGCCTTCCACCTTGGTGGGAAAACGACCATCTCCGCCAAACAGGTTATCAACGGCGATATAAACTAAACTGGGTTCGAAAGCGAATAGTGCGGTTCCCCTTAATGGTTTCAAATGCACCAGATTGAGATTGGTTGGCACGGCCAGATTGCGGGCAAATTCTTGATAAGGCTGAACTTTGATTGCGCCGACCGTAATATCCGGGCTGCGGCGCAGCATGTTAAACAGCCCCATTCTGAATTGGCGGGCAAAACGTTCATTGATGATTTCCAGTGACTGCAAACGTTCGCGTACAACGCGGCGTTGCGTATTGGGATCGTAAGGACGAACCTCACTTTCTCCGGACGCAGTTTGTTCTATGTCATCATCAGAGGCACTGTCACCATTTAGCAGAGCATCGATCTCTGCCTGTGAAAGAATATTGTCACTCATTGTGATTATCGCAGAATAAACGTGGTAAACAACACATCGGTGATCTCTTGATCAGGTTCACCGGATATCAGCGTCGGGTTTAATGTCTGTTTGATCTCTGTCACCAAATGCATCTTGCCGTCATCTTTTGCCAAATCAGCCGCTTTCTGGCGAGATAATAACAGCAACATACGGCTACGAACTTCTGGCAGATAATCATGCAAGCGCTGACGGATTTTTTCGTCAGACAGACGCAATGTGACTCCAACATACAGAACACGGTCGAAATGATCTTCGTTGTCGATCAAATTGACGGTAAAAGGTTCCAAAAACATAAACACAGGTGTTTTAATAACTTTGGTTTTTGTTGTACTGTTATTGGCCGACTGGTTCATCGCCCACCAGCTATACCCGCCGATGGCAGCACCAATAACAGCAATTAGTACTAACAGTATCATCCAAATTGGATTTATGCGTTTACGCTCGTAGTTATAATCAGACATGGACAGACAAATTCCTGTTTTCCGTGGTGGATAAGTTCCCGGGCATTCCGTGGCGGGTCTCCTTTTCCATCAAAATCGATATCAATATCAATTATCCCGCGTCTTTGTTCCGGCAATGGCAGGAACAAACGTGGAAAAAACCATTAACTCACACATTTGTTATCGGCCCTTTTTCGCTTTCTTACAGCGCATAATGATATTGGGCAAATAATCAGGTGGATAATTAGGCAAATGTATCAATACCTCCTCGGGTCGAGGCGAGTTGTTGAGGTGTCATTCTCATGGCTGAGGCAGGAGAAGCCGTTATTCCTGTTGCAGCTGCCAGGCCATGACTTTGGGTATCTTCATGGGAACCGGAATGACCGTTGGTATGATTAGTGGCATGGTGTTCTTGCTGCCAATTCCCTTGGGCATCGCTATTTACGCTGCTTTGCGCCAATTGAATGCCATTTTCAGCTAATGCGTGGCGAAGTCCCGGCAATGCAGCTTCCAGAGCAGCACGAACATTTTGATGAGCAGAAACAAAATGCAGTTGTGCTTGATTGTCTTCAACACTCATGCGGATATGCAGTGCGCCCAATTCTTGGGGATGTAGGCGAAGTTCTGCTTGTTGTAGTCCATTGCGGTTAAAGAACAGGACATGCCGGTTGAGCTGTTGCTGCCACTCTTCACTGCCAAGATGAGCATTCAACAATGGTGCGGTTGTTTCACTTAGCTGAAATTGGCCCACAGGTTGCTGTCCGGTGACATGTTGTCCGGCTGAAAACAGGGGAGATGCCGCCAATATTGCAGGAGAATCAATTGAGGTTGTTTCAGCAGTAGGGGCAGTTAATGCAGGGACAGCCTGAATAGCCGCCTGAAGCAGGTTTAATTCCTTACCGTTGCTCGACGCTGCATTTTTAGGAATGGCATTACTTTGGAGAGACTGGCTGAACTCTGCTTTATTGCTGCTGGCAAGTTTTATTTGTCCGGCGGCTGGTATCAGTGCAGAGCGAGTGTTGGTGGCATCGTCTGATTGATGGTTCAGGGCAGTATTGCGTGCAGCAGAAAGATGTATGCCTTCATCCCGATCACTCTCTTTAGGTGATTCAACAAGATCTGTATTGGTCAGCCTGGCATCTTTGGGACTTTTGCCCAGCTGCGCATTGGCAAGATCGCCTTCACTATCCAGTAATCTATCCAGTAATTCATTTTCTGCCAATCCATCGGTATTCTCGGCAAGCGCCGCAGTACCTGCAGGAGGGGTAACTAATCCGGCAATCTGGATCGGAATAACCGCATTTAACGCATCGGCTGATAACAGATCGTCATCTTTCAATAGCGTAAATTCGGCATTGTTCTCTTGCAGAGTGATTTCTTTCTGCAATTTATCTTCGGCAGTCTTGTCTGATACGCTCTGTAATTGCGACCATTCGCTTTTTGCTGTTTTATCAACAACGGAATTTCCTTCTTTCAGGCTATGTTTATCTGCCTGAGCCGGGCGCTTCTGCATAGAGGCTGTTTTTGCATCAAGAAGCTGCCCGAATTTAGGGGAGTGGCTATCGTTCACGAGATCATTTAAGGATGACGGACTTTTTGCCGAACCTTTATCCGTGAGTTTTAAATCCGTAGGCAAAAGAGTGAGATTCATTGTTTCATTCTCCGTTGTGCGCCACGTTGTGCGTACTCGTCCATTTGTTTTTGCTCCATGCGATTTTGGTGTAACTTCAGATTATGTTCTGCCCGCTGTTGCAGTGTGTCGAAAGCGTTCAGACGCTGCTGTTTTTCCTGCCATTGAGATATGGCCAGCTCAAGTCGTTTTTTCCATTGATTGAGCTGTAACTTGTGCTGTTCAATTGCCATTTCCAGCGTTTTCATAAACTGCTGGTAATTCTGCCATGTTGAGCAGGACATGCCACTGCTGAAAGTGTCATTTAAACGGGTACGATATTCATCCTGATAATTCATTAATTCCGTGAGTTGTTGCACCATTTGCTGGTGATTTTGCCGAATCTGAGCAAGCTGAGATGCCGCTTTTTCTGCCGCATCGTGGGCAAGTTCACGTAAAGTCACGAGAGGGGAGGGTTGTTGCATGTATTTCCTCGTATTAATCACCACGCAGACATAAGCGTTACTGAATTGCATCAAAGTTATATCGGCATTGAACCGACAAACGTTATACCCGTTGGCCGAATATTCTTCGGCGAAATTTTCATAAGCAAGATTTCATAAGCAAGACATTATGTCGGTAACAATTATGTCGGTAACAATTGTTGAAGCTGAGTACAGGCCGTATCATATTCACTGCGTTCATCAATGCCTTGTTGCAGGAATTGAGCCATGTGCGGATAAAGCTCAATCGCTTTATCCAACAAAGGATCACTACCCGCAGCATAAGCCCCAACGTTGATCAAATCCCGGTTACGCTGGTAACTGGAAAGCAACTGTTTAAAGAGCTGTACCCGCCGGTAATGGGTATTGTCGATCAGAGAGGTCATGGCACGGCTGATGGATGCCTCAATATCAATGGCCGGATAGTGACCTGATTCTGCCAACGAGCGTGATAACACGATATGGCCATCAAGGATAGCTCGGGCAGCATCGGCAATGGGGTCTTGCTGGTCATCACCTTCTGTCAGAACAGTATAAAATGCGGTAATGGAACCGCCGTTACTGACACCATTACCGGCCCTTTCTACCAGAGCGGGTAATTTGGCAAATACAGAAGGGGGATAACCTTTGGTTGCCGGTGGTTCGCCGATGGCCAGTGCAATTTCGCGCTGGGCCATGCTGTAACGGGTCAGGGAATCCATGATCAGCAGCACATGTTTACCGCGATCGCGAAAATCTTCGGCGATGCGAGTCGCGTAAGAAGCCCCCTGCATCCGTAACAGCGGTGAAACATCCGCAGGAGCGGCGACGACCACTGAACGTAACAATCCTTCCGTACCTAAGATATTTTCAATAAAATCTTTGACTTCCCGGCCTCGTTCACCAATCAGCCCTACGACGATCACATCGGCTTGGGTATAACGTGCCATCATGCCAAGCAATACACTCTTACCAACCCCCGATCCAGCGAACAGCCCCATGCGTTGTCCGCGTCCTACCGTCAGCAAGGCGTTGATGGCACGAACGCCGACATCCAGTACATTGCTGATTGGAGTTCGTTGCAGGGGGTTAAACGGAGTTGTTGTCAGGGAAGCGCGATAGCCTGTATCGGGGGCAGGTAAATCATCAAGAGGACGTCCTGCACCATCCAGAACCCTGCCAAGCAATTCAGGTCCCAGAAGCAAGCGACGCCCCCCTCCGGCATCCTCACCGTATGAGCGGGCATAGACGCGGGCTCCCGGTACAATGCCTTCCAGTTCTTCCATTGGCATTAACAGTAGTTTTTCGCCATTGAAGCCGACAACTTCACTTTCGACTTCTTCAATCTTTTTACCATTCTGACGCTCGATAAGACAGGTCGAGCCAAGGGGCATATGCAAACCAGTGGCTTCCATGACCAGACCTGTAGCACGGGTAAGGCGCCCATAGCGACGTACTTTTGGCGTTTTTGCCAGACGCTTTTCCAGTGAATCTAATGTTGCCAGCCAGCGTCCGAGTCTTGCTGTCATCATAATTCTCCCGATGCTGCCAGACGACACATTTCGTGCCAGCGCGTGGCTAAACTGGCATCCAGATCCCCTTCATCGGCACTGACTTTACAGCCACCCGGATGCAGTTTGTTATCTGCAACCAAACGCCAGCCATTCAACGTCAGAACTTCCCCCAGTTTCTGCTCAACCAGAGGAATGTTTTGTGGATGGACTCGCAGCTGAGGTTTACCGCTGAACATAGGTTCTTGCTGGATAAATTCACGGATTTGATTCAACAGGGCAGTGCCGTCACAAACCGCGGGTTGCCCTAAGATATGGCGAGCCGCTGTCAGTGAAAGTTGCATCAGACGTGAAGCAATAACGGTATCTAATCCATCCAATGAATGGCTGAAATCCATCAGTAGTGCTTTCCACTGGTCAATGACAACTTGCTGTTGTTGTCTGGCTTCTTGCAAACCCTGTTCCAGTCCGGCCTGTCGGCCTTCCCGGAGTCCCTGTTCATAACCTTGAATCTGGCCTTCTGCAAAGCCTTGCGCATGGCCGGCCTGACGCGCCTGTTCTTTCAGTTCATCAAGCATTTTTGCCTGTTTCAGCAGAATCTCTTGTTCACTCGGCTCCTGTGCCTCGTCTATCGGCTCCAGTTTTGCCTGCAAAGATTCCCATTGAGTCAATTCGCCCGGCAGCCAGGGCTGCCAGTTTCCTTTATTCGGCTTATCAGACATAGGTATCATCACCACCATTTAAGATCATGTCGCCACTTTCAGCCAGACGACGAACCACAAGCAGGATGGCTTTCTGTTCAGCTTCCACTTGAGACATACGAACAGGGCCACGATTTGCTAAATCATCACGCATGATTTCAGCAGCACGTTGCGACATATTGTTGAGGAAGTGATCGCGCAATGCCTGATCGCAGCCTTTCAATGCCACAAGCAGGGAGTCGGTCGTGATTTCCTGCAACAAACGCTGGATACTGCGATCGTCCACGCCGATAAGATTTTCGAACAAAAACATTTCATCAATGATTTTCTGTGCCAGTTCACCATCATAGGTACGAACCGCATCAATGACACCTTCTTCTTGCTGGCTTTTCATCAGGTTGATGATTTCTGCCGCAGTACGAACACCACCCATTTTGCTGCGTTTGAGATTTTGACCGTCCAGCAGGTTATTCAGGACTTCGGTCAATTCTGCCAATGCGGTAGGCTGTACACCGCCAAAGGTGGCGATACGCAGCATGACATCGTTGCGCAGGCGATCATCAAACAGGGCGAGGATATCGGCAGCCTGACCTCGGTTCAGATGAACTAAAATAGTGGCAATAATTTGCGGATGTTCATCCCGGATCATATCGGTGGCCATCTGCGGTTCCATAAAGTTGAGGGTTTCGATTCCTGTAGTGGTATCACGGGATTCAAGAATATCCTCAAGCAGACTGGAAGCCCGTTCTTCACCTAATGCTTTGATCAATACGCTGCGTAGATAATCGTTGGCATTAATGCTGAGGGCAGCATATTGCCCTGCATCTTCTTCAAACTCCGCCAGCACTTCAACCAGTTGCTGGGTGGAGACTTGTCTCATCCCCGCCATTGCGATACTGAGTTGTTGTACTTCCCGCGAATTCAGGTGTTTGAACACCTCAGCTGCCTGATCTTCTCCCAGGGTCATTAACATGACGGCACTTCTTTCTGTTCCGGTCAGACTCATTGTTCGTTACTCATCCATTGACGGAGCACCAGCGCAACAACGCGAGGATCTTTTTCTGCTAATTCACGAATACGCTGGCTTTGAAGTTCAGCATTGACTCGTTGACGAGCCATTTTACGTCGCATTTTTTCATCCATTTCAGCATTGGTTTCTGTCTTTTGTTTCTGCTGATTTTTCTGTGTACCCAAAGCCGCTTTCTCCATAGCACGTTTTTTGGCAATTTGCGGTACGATCATCTTACGCCACAGTAACCATGCAATGAATGCCAGCAGTAACCAACGGCCTGCGTCCAGTAATTTATCCAGTAGAACAGGGTGCTGCCAGAACGGGAGGGTTTCTATCACTTCGGTAGTGTCATTGAACGGAGTATTGACCACATTCAGGCTATCACCACGGTCAGAAGAAAAGCCCATTGCCTCACGGGTCAGTGCTTCGATTTGTGCTAATTGTTCTGGTGTCAGCGGTTTTGTTTCAGGTCCGTTTTCTCTCTGAGTGGTGGTGTAGTTGACGACGACAGCAACCGAAAGACGTTCCACTGCGCCAGCGTGTAATTGCGTATGGCGAATGGTGCGATCCACTTCATAGTTGGTGGTTTCGTCATAACGATGATTACGATTATTGTTCACCATGCGCTCATAGCTATTATTTCTATTATTTCTATTATTGCGCTGCTGTTGAGCAGATTTTTCGTCACCATTGCCTTTGGCGTTCGTATTGGCATTGGTATTTGGTCTTTCAATCGGGGCGCTCGGTGCAGCACTTGGCTGATTCGACAATGCACCCGGTACACCGCCCACCAATGGCCCGCCGTTTTGCTCACTGGAACTGCTCTGTTTGGAGCGGACGGCCGCCTGATTGGGTGGCTGATTCGGCCTGTACTCTTCTGATGTTTCCTCGCGGCGGGAAAAATCGACTTGAGCTGTTACCTGCGCATGTATATTGCCCCGACCGACGACAGGGGCCAGAATTGTTTCAATGCGCTGCTGGAAACGGTTTTCAATTTCCTGCGTATATTTCAACTGGGTGGTATTTAAATCACGGCCAGTGGTATCGGCTTGTGTCAGCAGACGTCCTGATTGATTCACAATCGTAACATTCCCTGCTGGTAAACCGACAACACTGCTTGAAACCATATGCACAATAGCATTGATTTGTCCTTCATCCAGTACACGTCCTTGCAACAAACCAACAGTTACAGAAGCTGACGGCGATTTCTGTTCACGAACGAACAAAGAAGGTTTTGGCATAGCCAGATGAACGCGGGCGCTTTGGACCGGGCCGAGAGATTCAACAGTACGGGCCAACTCGCCTTCCAGAGCGCGTTGGTAATTGACCTGTTCACTGAACTGACTAGCGCCGAATTTCTCTTTATCCAGTAGTTCAAAACCCGCAGCCCCGCCTTTGGGCAGCCCTTGCTGTGCCAGTTTCAGGCGGGTTTCATGTATTTTATCAGTAGGTATCATGATCGCAGAACCATTTTCGGAAAAACGGTAAGGGACATTCATCTGGGTTAATTGCGTAACGATTTCGCCGCCATCTTTATCACTCAGATTGCTGTAAAGCACCCGATAATCGGGGCTGCGCAACCAGAGAAACAGAGCAACGACAATAGCGATGGCAGCGGAGCCAGCGACTAATAACGGAACCTTCGGATCAGCTTTTATCCTGCTGATAATAGTGCTGAAACCTTTGTTTTGGTTTTCAACGTCGTTTGTTGCACTCATAGACGATCCTTGCCTTGCTGGTCAACATAAATACTAAAAGCGTGGCGTAACAAAACAGACTCCCCATACGCAAGCGAAAAGATTCTTCCTATTATTAATTCCATCATTATTCGCTGTTCACACCTCTTTTAATGGCACAATAAGCTTTGAATTTTGACTTCAATTACCTGCTTTAGATTAGAAGGGCTATGTTACGGTGGCAGCGTGGAAAAACTGCCAACCAGCCCACGACTAATATGGCACTTAATCACGTCATCAATAGGGTGATTTAACGCGAGGTTTTTATGTCAATTCAGGCAATTGAAGGTGTGCTGCAACAGATGCAGACTCAGGCATTACAAGCAGCAAACATTGCCAAACCGCTGCCAGTGCAGAGTGGTTTTGCCAGTCAGCTCACTGCCGCAGTAGAAAAAATAAACCAGACACGTTTGAGTGCGGTCAAGCAAGCACAAGATTTTACGCTGGGCGCTCCCGGTGTAGAGCTAAATGATGTCATGGTTAATATGCAGAAGTCGAATATTTCGCTGCAAATGGGGATTCAGGTAAGGAATAAGTTGATTAGTGCGTATCATGAGATCATGAATATACAAGTTTGATATACCTATCGTCTTTCAAGATGCAGCTTTGTTGGCTGCGCTCACTCACCCCGGTCACATAGTTATCTATGCTCCAGGGGATTCGTTCCTTGCCGTCGCGCTGCATCTTGAAATCCAATGGGTATAGGTTAATTGTGGGAGTCTATCAGTCTGTTTTATTTGTTATAACCCCTGCAGGGATAGACTGTGACTTCTCACCGCCCTATCGGGCGATGCTTCTTATTTCGTTAGCCGTTGCTCGATAGTATCGAGACTGACGCAGCTTCCATAAGCAGAGACGACCGTCCAGCCGCCTTTAATTCCAGAATGCCTTTATCACGGATATTGAGAGCCGCGTTTAAGTCGCGGTCTATATCCGTAGTGCCACAAGATGGACAATCCCACTGACGAACCGACAAAGGCATATCTTCCGTTTTATGACCGCAACAATGACAAGTTTTAGAGCTGGCGTACCACTGATCGAGTTTTACCAGGTGCTTACCTTGCTCTTTGGCTTTGTACTCCAGCTTTACAACAAAGCCATGCCATGAGGCATCTGCTATGTGTTTAGCCAGTTTGCGGTTTTTCATCATATTGGCTGATTTCAGTGTCTCGACTATCACCGCTTGGTTTTCGTCAACGAGAGTTCGAGAGAGTTTGTGCTGAAAATCAGCGCGAGCGTTCGCTACTTTTTCATGGCATTTGGCGACCAGCAATCT